>JBJXFE010000057.1:0-181125 GCA_046153875.1 Phycisphaerales bacterium | reverse complement strand
GGCTGCCGGGCCTTCTCTCCCGCGCCGACCTCGAGGCGCGGGCGCGCCCGCTGCCCGGCCTATACTCCTGACCCATGCCAACCGTCCGCATCGCCCCCTCGCTGCTCTCGGCCGACTTCGTGCGCCTCGCGGAAGAGGTGCGCCGCGTCGAAGACGCCGGGGCCGACTGGCTCCACGTCGACGTGATGGACGGCCACTTCGTGCCGAACCTGACGATCGGCCTGCCGGTCGTCGAGGCGCTGAAGAAGGTCGCCCGCCGGCCGCTCGACGTCCACATCATGATCAGCAACCCGCTCGACTATGCGCGCCGCTACGTCGAGGCGGGCGCCGACGTGCTGACCTTCCACGCGGAGGCGTGCGCCGAGCCGCGCGCGGTCATCGACGTGATCCGCGCGGCAGGCGGCAAACCGGCGCTGGCGATCAACCCGAATACGCCGATCGAGCGGGTGAAGCCGTTCCTCGATGCGGTCGCGATGGTCCTGGTGATGAGCGTCTACCCGGGCTTTGGCGGGCAGAAGTTCATGCCGGAGGTGCTGCCGAAGCTCGCCGCCTTGCGCGCGGCCGGGTTCGCAGGCGACCTCGAGATCGACGGCGGCATCGGGCCGTCGACGATCGCGGCGGCGGCGCAGGCCGGCGCCAACGTCTTCGTGGCGGGGAGCGCCATCTTCGGTGCGCCCGATCTGGCCGCCCGCATCGGCGAGCTGCGCCGTACGGCGGAGGCTGCCGCCGCGCGCACCGCGGCCGGCGCTCGTTGAGAAGAGAGGGGAACCCGCGATGGCGTGGATGCGCTTCCGCAAGAAGGAGATGCCCGAGGGTCTCTGGACCAAGTGCGACGTCTGCGAAGAGATGCTCTTCCAGAAGGAGCTCGACGAGGCGTGGAAGGTCTGCAAGAAGTGCGGCCACCACTTCCGGATGAGCGCCGCCGAGCGGATCGCCTCGATCCTCGATCCCGAGAGCTTCGTCGAGATCGCCGCCGATCTCGAGGCGGTCGATGCGCTCGGCTTCTCGGCGAAGGGCGTCGCCTACCCGAAGAAGCTCGCCGACGAGCAGAAGAAGACCGGCCGCAACGATGCGATGGTGATCGGTCATGGGCGGCTGCGAGGTCGCGAGATCGCGTTCGGCGCGATGGAGTTCGAGTTCCTCGGCGGCTCGATGGGCGTGGTCGTCGGCCACAAGGTGCTGCTGGCCGCCGAGCTCGCGCTCGAGAAGAAGATCCCGCTGCTGCTGGTCTGCGCATCGGGCGGCGCGCGCATGCACGAAGGAGCGCTCTCGCTGATGCAGATGGCGAAGGCGTGCGCGGCGCTCGCGCGCCTTACTGAGGCGGGGGGGCTCTACTTGAGCCTGCTCGCCGATCCGACCACCGGCGGCGTCACCGCGAGCTTCGCCACGATGGCCGACCTCGTGCTGGCCGAGCCGCGCGCGCTGATCGGCTTCGCCGGCCCGCGCGTCATCGAGCAGACGATCAAGCAGAAGCTGCCGAAGGACTTCCAGCGCTCCGAGTTCCTGCTGCAGCACGGGCAGCTCGATCGCATCGTGCCGCGCGCCGAACTCGTCGAGACGCTCGACCGGATCCTGATCGGCCTGCTCGGCCCCGTCGATCCCGCTGCGCTCCCGCGCCTCACGGGAGTCTCCGGCGCGAACGGCCACGCGAAGAACGCTGCCGTCGAGGTCAAACCGGGCGCCGCCGAGGCGCCGCCGCTCGCGTCGTAGGCGGGTCGCGGCGGAGGATCCGTCTCGGCGTCGGCGGTGCAGTGCAAAGGCAGCGGCCGGCGCGTTCGCTCCGGTGACGGCCGCGGCAGTCGACGCCGCCTCAAGCCTCCGTTGATTTCGGGCCGACAGGGCCTAACATCTCCGCCTCGTTCGGCGGTGAGGCCGCGATCGAGAACCTCCCTCGGGAGGGGCTCGGCAGCGCGCCGCACGGTCGTCCATGCCAGCGCTCGCTGCTCCCTGATAGCTCAATGGTAGAGCATCCGGCTGTTAACCGGAGGGTTGTAGGTTCGAGTCCTACTCGGGGAGCCAATGCGCTCTTCGGCGGTGAGCGGAGCGGCGGGAGCGGTTGACGGCGGGCGCTCGTAGGTCGCTCGCGAGCAGCGTCCCAAGTCGCGCGTGTCGCGCGGGATACGACGGTCACGAAGACGGCGCCGTTTCTCTGTTCGCAGCGCTTCGCTTGCGACCCCTTATGGTGCAAGCGGACGGCCGTGGTTGAATTGCGCACCAGATTGCGTTTGATTGGGAAGGTTGGCGGAATCGGGGGTGCCGACACGAGCCGGCGCACTGACGACGGAGCGTCTCGCCGCGATCGACTCGCGACGATGAGGTTGCGGCCGAGTGCGTTGCGCGTGCTACGCCGCGAGGCGGTGGTAGTAAGACAGCAGCCCGCCGAGTCGCGAGTCGCGCACGACTCGGCCGCTCGCGGTCCCGACCCGAGGGCTCGGCTCGATGAGCACGTTGCCGATTCCCTGGTGCGTTCTTTCTCGATTGTAATGGGCGCAGAATTCTGCGAGCGCGTGCCTCAGCGAGCCCGGTCCGATGAAGATCATCCGGCTCAAGCATTCGCTCTTGATCGACCGCACGAAGCGCTCGGCGAAGGCGTTGCAGTTCGGCGCCCGCGCGGGACAGAGCACCATCTCGATGCCGTGTCCTTCGAGGACACCGCGGAAGGCGTCGCTGAACTTCCCGTCGCGGTCGAGGATCAGGAACCGCTTCTTCCGCAGGAATCCGTCAACGCAGTCGGTCAGGTTGCGGGCGACCTGCTTCATGAAGTCGTCGTCGGGGTTCGGCGTGCTGCCGACGATCGTCACGGCGCGCGAAGCGAGGTCGATGACGAAGAACGTGTAGTACGTCACGAGCCCGCGCGCGGTCCAGACCTCGGTCGAGAAGAAGTCGCCGGCCGTGATCGATTCGGCGTGCGTTCGCAGGAACTGTCGCCACGTCGTTCTCTTTGCGCGCTCGGGTGCCGGGTCGATGCCGTGCTTCTTCAGGATCTTCTTGATCGTGTTCGGTGCGACGACGTGGCCGAGGTTCTTGAGGGCGCCCTGGATGCGGTCGTAGCCCCAGGTCACGTTCTCGCGCGCCATCCGGACGACCAGTTCAGAGATGCGACGCATCACGAGCTTCCGATAGCGCTGCCGGCTTGGGTACGTCCACTTCTGCGCGACAAGTTTTCGGTGCCAGCGCAGGATGGTCTCGGGCGTGACGATGGAGGCGAACTCGCCGAGGACTCTCCGGCCCAGCGCGACGCCGCGCACTGCAAGCCGTGCGCGGTCAGCGTCGGAGAGTCGGAGCTTCCGGCGGCCGAGCTGCGCCTTGAGGATGCGGTTCTCTTCGCGCAGGTAGTCGAGGACGCGCTGCTGGTGGCGACTGAGCCAGCCGGCGAAGAGGACGGTGAGGGCGTGGAAGAAGGGCGGCATTGGGGGCGGAACGGTACCGGAAGGGCGGCCGCGGGCAGCCTCGGAGTGCCGGGATACGGGACGTTGGGCGGCCTTCGCTCGCTGCGAACCGTTCCCGGCCAGAGGAAGGCGGCCGAACGGCTCGCGGGGTACTGCGAGTCTGAGAGGGCCCTCTGGATCGAAGGGCAATCGGCGAAGGACCGTCCCCGGCGCCATCGCGTCTCCGGGATCGTTGGCAGCCTCTCCGCCTGCGCGCGACATCTGTTCCCAACGGCGGGATTGACGTATCGCAGTTCTGCGATATCTTCATGCCATGCCGAAGACGACGGTGCTCTTCTTTCAGGACGTCGATGGGCGCTCCCCCGTCGTCGCGTGGCTTGAAGAGCTACGGAGACTCGACGTTCAGGCGTACACGAAGTGCGCCGCGTTGATCGAGCGGCTGATGGAGGTGGGCTATGAGCTCCGCCGGCCGACCGCGGATCTCCTTCGGGATGGGATCTACGAACTGAGGGCTCGCAAGGGACGCGTGAACTACCGGCTTCTGTACTTCTTCCACGGTCGCAACGTCGCCATCGTGGCGCATGGCCTGACCAAGGAGGATGTCGTGCCGCGCGCTGAGATCGAGCGGGCGTTGGCGCGCAAGCGCATTTACGAGCGCAACCCTGACGTGCACACCTACGGGAGGGAGACGACATGAGCCAGACGAAAAGACACCATTCACGTAGGGGAACGTCCGCGGCGGCGGTGCTGGATCGAATCACGGGGCGCGACGCCGGCCTGCGGGAAGCGATCCGCCAGCAGAAGCTGAACGTCCTGGTCGCCGAGATGATCCACGATGCGCGCACGGCGGCCGGCCTCTCGCAGGTTCAGCTCGCCAAGCTCGTGGGATCGACGCAAAGCGTCATCTCGCGTCTCGAGGACGCAGACTACGAGGGCCATTCACTCACGATGTTGCAACGCATCGCGAGCGCCTTGCATCGGCGGCTCGTCGTTCGGATGGTGAAGATTCCGACGTGAAACGGGATCGACACCCAACGACGCGCTTGGAACGGACCTTCTGAACCTCCGTGCGAGACTCGACACCCGCAGCAGTCCGACGATCTTGACCTGTTAACCGAGCGCGCTACGTTGTTCACATTCGAGCCGGGGTTGGACTTAGGTGCCCGATCGCCGCTGGACGCGAACAGAGAGCCGTTCGCTTTTGCTGATCACTTGGGGAGCCAATGCGCTCTTCGGCGGTGAGCGGAGCGGCGGCGGCGGTTGACAGCGGGCGCTCGTAGGTCGCTCGCGAGCGTCGTCAGAAGTCGCGCGGGTCGCGCGAGATACGGCGGTCGAGAATGCGGCGCCGATTCTCTGTTCGCGTCGCGTCGATCGGGTGCCCAGGTCGTTCACGCGAATTTTGGGGCCGAGAAGCTCTCGAACTCTCTGCGGGTCGGAGAGAGCGCGGGGCTGGTCAACAGCCGCCGGTGAGCCGCCGAACGACCAAACGCTCGACGCGAACGTCGGGTTCTCTGGTTCATGGCGAGAAGCCGTCGCGGAGGCGCAGGACGGCATTGCATCGTCCCCGCGACAGATCGTGACAGTCGTCCTGCGCGCGTGTTTGGCGCGTGCCAGGGGAGGCGACGATGCGGTGCCGCCCACAGGTGCGCGCCGATGGCGCCGAACTGACGCAACGCGGCGTGAAGCGACATCGGTGGCGACGAGCGCCCGGCGATCCGTTCCGGGAGTGTCCGGTCCGGTCGCCGCCCTCGCGAGCGGGCGGACGGGTCCGCACAATTCGCCTCCACCGGCGTGAGGCCGTCTCGCGGCACCGCTGGCGGCCCTACGCGACGGTGGAAGTAACGACACGGCGGCGGTGCGAGTCTCGCTGGCACGGAGCGACTCCCTGTGCGCGAAGTCGCCGTTCAGCACCTCCATCGCCGACTACACCAACGGCTCAGAGTTGCCCCTCTCGCGAGACTCGCAGCCGCCACTCTTTGGGCTACGCCGCAGGGACGGTCCGAACGCTCGACGCGACGTCGTCAGGCTCCCGCCAGCCGAGTGTTCAGGGCGCTGAGGACGCGGGAGCGCTCCGCTTCGTGCACCGCGGCGCGCGGCTTCCACTGTCGCTCGAACTCTTCGCGACGCACGCGCCGTTCGTGCTCGTCGTGGACCATGAGATCGACGCCCGACAACCGACGCAGCTCCTGCCATTCGTCGCGCCGCCGTCGATCGACGTCCCCGAGTTGCAGGCAGGTGTCCGCGACGACGTCGAGGAGCTCGGGCTCGAAGGGCGAGCGCCCGCGCTGCTCCAGCGATTCGACGAGCTCGGAGCCGCCGTCGTGCAAGCACCAGAACAGTACGGAGAACATGCGGCGGATCTCGTGGTCTGGAGAATGCGCGGCGACGGCGATACGCGAAGCCTCCGGCTGCGAGCCGCCGTCGCTCTCCCGGTCCCTTGCCGTCATCCCCGCGGGTAGGGATTCCCGCCAGCAGCCTTCCTCGCGCAGTCGGACGATCTCTTCGCGCAGCGATTCGAGCCCGAGTGCATCGACGGCGAGCGGCACGACTTCCGGTTCGATCGCGCTAGCGGCGAGCTGACCGACGATCGCGACGAGCAGGCCGGCAGCGAAGCCGGCCGCAGCGCACTTCATGGCTGATCTCCATTCTTCCGGAGACCGGGCGCCATCGGCCCGCGGCCACGCGACGCGCGCGGATCCGCGGAACGAATGGCGCCCGGCGTCTCGCTCGCTCAGGCAATCCTCCTCACGGCGTGAAGAAGACGCCTTCGGTGATGGTCTGGTTGCCACCGGCCTCGATCGCGAGGACCTCGAACTGGTACGACTGCCCCGCGACGAGGAACTCCGGCGGGACGGTCAGGCTCGTGATCGATGCCGGGACATGCGCGCTCAGCACGCGCTTCGGGGAGATCTGCACCACCAGCACCTCATACTCGACGATCTCGATCCCCGGCGGACCGGTCACTGGCTCCCAATCGACCACCATGTTCGCGGGATCCTGCGTCGACCCGTCGACCGGCGAGAGGACCACTGCGGCGTCCGGCATCATGTGGGTGAAGATTGCCTCGCCTTCCATCTCGACGCCGTCGGTGCCCGTCGCGCAGAACTCGTAGGTTCCTTCCGGGAACATCGCCAAGACGTCCTCGAGCGGAACTTCGTCGAACGAAGGTTCATGGCTCTCGAAGAACAGCTCGGTCATCCCGAGCGACTCGAGCTTCCCCTTCGCGCGGACGTCGAGGATCTTCTTGCCGTTCGGCGCCTCGATGATCAGTCGCTCCCACGGCTCGCCGTCGATGTCGGCCTGGATCCCGACATCGCCCGCCGTCGCGTTGAGCTCGATCCGGAGCTTCGCGACCTTCAGCGGAATCGGATCTTCGTCCCGATCGCGCATCGCTGGCAGCAGGAGACCGAGGATGCCGACGCCGAGGATCGAGAGCGGAAGCGGGTTCGAGAAAGTCACGATTTCACTCCTGAGGTGGTTCTCTTCAGTACGAAGGGGCGACGCCTCCTTCTCGCCGTGCACGCCACGACGACCTCGCACCGCACCGCAACTCCGCTTCCTCACCGCCGGCGACACGGCTTAATTCCGATTCGGGATCCGACCGGCACGGTCCTGGATTTCGATCGCGTCGCCGACTGGACGTTCAGGACGCGCGCGACCGCGTCGTGTGAGTTCGCGCTTCGCCGAGGTGCATCCGCTCAACTCGTCGACGCGGAGGCTTCTTCCGCGGCACATTTCCCGGGCTTCATCGCGGACGTTCGACTGCGTCGCCGCGCACCGCGACCTGCTCGCCGCAGCTGGGTTGATGTGGCACGAACGCCACCCTTCCAAGGAGCACCCCATGCGCGCTCCGCTTCCGCCTCTCATCCTCCCTCTCGCCGGGGCGCTCCACTGGCTCGCCATCGGGTCCGAACGGGCTCCGTCGATCGTTGATCGACGAAGTCGGCCGCGACGCCAACGATCGGTGGATGGCCAACGCGCCCTCGACGCCGGTTCTCTTGTCGGAGGTGCTCGGGCAAGCGCTGCTGGTCGCGGTTCTGCCAGCCCGCGACGCTGGCGGCGAGGGCGCAAAGGAGGGGGGCATGGGGCGGCGGAGCGGAGCGCGGCGGGCGCGATCGCCGGGCGATCGTCGGGGTGCATGCGATCCACGCCAGTCTCGTAGCGGCTGAAGCGACTCGCGACCGATCGGTTGATTCCGCCGTGAAATCGGCCACGATGCGCAGCATGGGAGCGGCAGAACGACCGCTCTGGTAGGTCTCGTTTCGTCGCGCACTTCAAGGAGGGGTCGAGGAATGGCAATGAAAACTGGCGCACCGTCGAAGTCGGCAGTCTTCGCTCAGCTCTGCAAGGACACCGGGCTGTCCCACAAGCAGGTGGCTGGGGTCTTCGAGTCGCTGAACGGCATCATCAAGAAGAGCCTGCGTGGCGCAGGCCTGTTCACCCTGCCGGGTCTCTTGAAGATGAAGGTCGTCAAGAAGCCCGCCACGAAGGCGCGTGAAGGCATCAACCCCTTCACCAAGGCAAAGATGATGTTCAAGGCGAAGCCGGCCTCGAAGAAGGTCCGGGTGCTGCCGCTCAAGAGCCTGAAGGCGCTCGTGAACTAGGGCGCGTATTGGCCTGAGGCCTGCAAAGTCGCTGCGCTGGGAAGACGTGAGCTCTGCTAACCAGGGAGAGCTCGCGTTCGAGCCCTGCTCCGCACCACGACCTTCCGAACGTTCTGTTCGACCGCTCGTCACGATGAAGGCGCCCGTAGAGGTCCGGCCTTGGCATCTTGAACTTGAACGGTGAACCGTGAGCGTTGCGCCATTCGTTTTCGAGTCGTGGTTCGAGTTGGCCCCCGATCGCCCGAGGAGCGCGAACCGAAAGCAGTTCGCTCTTCCGGATCGATCGGGGAGCCAACGCGCTTTTCGGCGGTGAGCCGAGCGGCGGGAGCGGTTGACAACGCGCGCTCGCGGATTGCTCGCGCCACCGGTCCGAAGTCGCGCGGTTCGCGCGAGATACGGCAGTCAAGAACGCGGCGCCGGTTCTCTGTTCGCGTTGCACCGATCGGGCGCCCTGCTGTTCACCAAGACATTCTGTTCGTTTCTGTCGAGATCTCGACACCCCGGGCGAGGAGCGGCCACCGGCGTGGTGGGCGCGCTGGTGATGGCGTGGTCCTCGTACCGATGGCATGAGCTCCTCGGGAGTCGCAGGCGGCCGGTTCGTGCCGCCGCGCTCGACGTTCGATGCGGATTGTTCCCCCCCAGATCACGCGCCGACGGCGCACTGCCGCGCGCGGTTCGCGGCGAGGCGCGCGTCACGGGCAGCGTTTCGCGCGCTCGCGAGTGGATGGGGGATCGCGTCGCCCGTTCCGAAGTGCATCTCGTCGGGCGCCGGCACGCGGAGGCTCGAGCGGTCTGGGCGAGCGTGCGTACCAGGGCGAACAGGATTCGCCAGCCCGCCACGGTGGACCGGGGTACGCGGAGCTGAGTTGCGATGGCCGGGTCGCCCGTCTCCTTGACCCGTTGGAAGAGGCGATGATCGTAGATCCGGAGCCGGCGCTTGGGCTTCATTCCGCCAGGTCCTGCCACGGTCCCGGCCCTAGGGAAGAAGGGGAGTGCCTGCTCGGGCGTCGTGGCCGTGTCGAGAGGTCGAACAGAAGGTACAGAGTGTCGTGGCGAGGAGCAGCGCTTCCGCGCGCAGCTACGCCGATCTCCGCGAAGTGACGAGCGCAGCACGCAGTGGGGCGGCGCACCGCGAAGTGCGGCCCGCTATGGTCTCGATCGAGATCAGGACACGGGGCGAGGGCTTGATTTGCCGCGCGCGTCGAAACGAGGGCGAGCTGCCGGTCTGACAACGCTCGCCAGGGGCTTGGCTGCGATCGTCGTCGTGATCTTGGTGACGGCCGGGGTTGCGGCGGTCGGGGCGTGCCGAGCGCATGGCGACGCAGAGCCGCCCGCGGCGTCGAGGGCCGCGTCGCAGAGTCTCCTCGGTGCAGTTTCCGAGGCGCGAATCGACGCCGGCGACCTCGCGGCGCTGGGGGGGCGCTCGACTTCGCGGTCGACGCCGCGCGCGTCGACAGCCGATCCGAAGGCATCCTGTTCGCCGACGATTTCGCCGCGGCGGGGAACGGCGGCAGCGGCTGGCTCGAAGGCGGTGAACTGCAAGAGCGTCCCGCCGCGCGCTCTCGCGAGCACGATCCGCTCGAGTCGCGGCCGTCGCTCCTGCTGCCGCCGGGCGCTGGCGGTCTCCATCGGATCGTCCGCTGCGGTGGCGAGCGGGCCGCCGTCGTCGCGATCCGGCTGCGCACGCTCACACCCGATGGGGTGCGTCCCGCGTTGATGGCGCTCTCGCTCGCCGAGCTGCCCGGCGACGCCGACCCGCGGCGACAGCTCCTCGATGCTCGACGCACCCGTGTCGACAAATCTCAAGCCAGTGGCTCCGGCCGTCCCGAGTTCAGGGTCACGTCGCCCGACACCGCGGCGGGCTGGCACTGGCTGCAGCTCTACGTGCCGCGGCACGCCGAGCGCCGCGCGCTGCGTCTCTCGATCCACGAAGCGCAGGGCGTTCTCATCGATCGCATCGAGCTCCGCTTCGCGACACCGCTGGAGGAAGTCGGACAGGCACGAGAGAGCACGGAGGGCCCGCCGTGGAGCGGGCCGGTGGAGTGCGACGGGACACGCCAGCGCGCTCTCCTCCTGCCGGGTGGAGGCGCGTTTCGGTTCGAGGTCGACGTCGGCGAGCGGGCGCCACGGCTCGAGCTCGCCGACGCCATGCACCCATTCGCCAGGGCCGCATCGATGCAGCTCTTCTGGTCGGTCGATGGGGAGCGCATCGCCGAGCGCGAGCTCGACGCGACGGCGCGCGGCTGGTCGCCGGCCACCATCAGCCTCGAGCGGTGGGCTGGCCGGCGCGTGACGCTCGAGGTCACTGCGGGCGGCGGGCGCGACGCCATCGCAGCGATCGGCGATCCGTGGCTGCTCGGGGTGGATCTGCCGCTCCGCCGTGGTGGTGAGCCGCTCCTTGGTGATGCGCCGTCGCCCTCTCGGCCGAACGTGCTGTTGATCTCGATCGATACGCTGCGGCGCGACGCCCTCGGCTGCTACGGCAACGCGCGGGCGCGCACTCCGGCGATCGACTCGCTCGCCGCGACCGGCACCTGCTTCGAGCGCGCGACCGCCCCCGCCTCCTACACGCTTCCGTCGCACGTCTCGCTCTTCACCGGACAGCATCCGATCGTCCACGGCGTGATCGACGGTTCGCAGCCGATCCAGCCCGGCCGAAGCACGCTGCTCGCCGAGCGGTTCGCCGCCGCCGGCTGGCTGACCGGCGCGTTCACGTCGGGGGTCCTCGTCAGCCCGGTCTTCGGCTTCGCACGGGGTTTCGGAACGTACGGCACGCACGACCCGTCGGGCGTGCACAAGACGCTGCAGGAAGAGCCTCCCGCGCTCGATCCGGGCGGGACCCGCTTCGCCGCGCTCGATCCGGCTCTCGACTGGATGGAGCGGCGCGCCGACCAGCCGTGGTTCCTCTTCGTCCACACCTACTTCGTGCACAACTACGTGACGAGCGCCGAGTTCGCGCTGGAGCGCGGCCTCGCGCCGAGGCCGCGTCCGCCGAGCGCCAGCTCCTCCCTTACGAAGTGGCTGCGCAGCGTCGACTCGGATCCGCGTGTCGGCCGCGAGTTGCAGCACGCGTATGCGGCGGTGGTCGACGAGGTGGATGTCCACTTCGTACGGCCGCTGCTCGACGCGCTCGAACGGCTCGAGATCGCCGAGCGGACGCTGGTGGTCCTTGTCTCCGATCACGGGGAGCAGATGCAGGAGCACGGCGCGCTCCTGCACGGGCGCGCGATCTGGAACGAGCTCGTCGAGGTGCCGTTGCTGATCCGAGGTCCGGGAGTGGCGGCGGGGCGGCGGCTCGGCGCGACGGCGCGCCTTGAAGACATCGCGCCGACGCTTGCAGCGTGGGCCGGCCTGCCGGCGGAGGAGGACAGCGGCGAGGTCGGAGGCCGCGACCTGCTGCGCCTCGCGGGTGGCGACGACCCCGGCGACACCCGCGACGAACTGCCGCGACTCCTGCACCTCTCACACCCGGACAGCCTCGACCGCGAGCGGAACTACCGCTGGGATGGTCTGCACCTCGGCCCGTGGACGCTGCTGCGCGAGCATCTCGACGACGGCTCCTGGCGCGATCTCCTGTTCGACGCCGTGGCCGACCCGCGCCAGCAGCATGACCTCGCGAGCAGCCGCCCGACCGAGGCCGCCGCCCTCGCCCGTCGCCTCGAGCACGAGATCGAGCGCGCCGCGCTTGAGGCGCTTGCGCTCGAACAAGGCACCCGCACTGGCACCCCGCCACCGATCGACGACGAAGCCCTGAAGATCCGCCTGCGCGAGCTCGGCTACGCCGACAAGTGATCCCACGCGTCGAACCGATCCGGATAACGGCTCACTCGACGGCGTTCATCCGCGGGGTCTTCTTGCGGCCGTTGCACAGGAGCGCTGCGCGAACGAGCGGCGTGGCTGCCACGCGATCCTTCGCCAAGCCTGACCGCACGCTGTTGCGCGCCTGGTTCTGGCTGGTCGAGGCGGGATTGGTCGCCGCGATCGGCCTCAGCGGCTGCGCCGCGCTGCTCGAAGGGCGCCGCCTCATCGCCGCCGCGCCAGCCCCGCCGGCCTGGGTGGCGCGCTTCGCCGGATACGGCGGAATCGCGATCGGTGTCGGATTCGCGACCTGCGTCCAACCCTACGCGCGGCCGCATGCGCAACTCGCGACGGCTGCCGGCGGCGCCGGTGTCGCGCTCCTGCTGCTCCTCCATCGGCGCCTGCTACCGCTCGTGCAGCGGCCGTGGTTTCGCCGCGCCGATCGTCTCGTCGCCGCCCGCTATCCGCCGGGATACCTGCGCTATGGATTCCGCTGCAATTCCGGCGGCCACTACGACGCCGAGTTCGCGCGCAAGCGGCCGGGAAGAGGGCTCGTCGACTGCATCGGCGACTTCTTCAGCGCCGGGATCGTGCGGCATCGGTTCCGCTTCACGACCGTCGCGGAGCAGCGGCTGCCGCAGCTCGACAGCTGCAACCTGGGTCTCCCGGGGATCGACCCCGAGGACTATCTCGCGCTGCTCAAGAGCGAGGCGCTCGCGCTCGACCCCGACCTGATCACAGTTCAGCTGTTCGTCGGGAACGACCTCTTTCCACGCGGGAGTGTGGCGGCGCCAGCGCGCGCGGCCCGCAGGAGTGACTGGCTGCGCGACTGGCTCGACGCACGCCGCCTGCGCCTGCTGGTGCTCCCGCCGCGTCTCATGCAGCTGTGGACCGAAGGCGGCGTTGCGCTGAGCTGGTCGCGCCGCCCACGCTCGATTCCGCCCGAACTCGACCGGGAGATGACCGATCCGGACGCGCTGCGCCGCTTGTTCCCCAACCTCGACGATCCGCTGCTCGAGTCGCTGCGCGTGCCGGCGGCGACGTTCGAGCGCATCGAGTTCGACGCCGCGCGCTTCGTCTGCGGCGTCGATCGCGTCGACCTCACCCCGCGGTTCGCGACGCTCGAGGCGATGGTGCAGGCCGCGGCGTCGATCCGCCTCTGCTTCGTGCTGATCCCGGACGCGTTGCAGGTCGAGGATGCGCTGTTCACTCGAGTACAGGCGCAGTTCGCAGCTCCGTTGCGACGCGACGCGATCCAGCAGCGGATCGTGGCAGGACTGGAGCAACGGGGCCTGCCTTGCCTCGACCTGCTGCCGCGATTGCTGGCCGCGCCGCCGCTCGCCGACGGAGAACGCCACTGCTTCCATCGCGGAGACACTCACTTCAACGCGCGCGGCAACGCGATCGCCGGCGAGTCGCTCGCCGAATTCCTGGTTGCGCAAGGGCTCCGCTGAGCCAAGTGACCTCGCGCTCCGCAGCGGTGGAGGAAACGGCGGATGTTCGTCCGCTCGTCCGCTCGTCCGCTCGTTCGCAGGACACGGTCGGGCTAGGATCGGTGTCAAGATGCCGATCTCCGCCGCTGCATTCGTGTTCACATGGCTGATCGCGAGCGCGACCGCCGACGACCCGACGTGGGCGCGCGACATCGCTCCGATCCTCTTCGAGCACTGTGCGAGCTGTCATCGGCCGGGCGAAGTTTCGCCGTTCCCGCTGCTGACGGTGGACGATGCCACGAAGCGCGCGCGGCAGATCGCGCGCGTCACGAGCTCGCGCTTGATGCCGCCGTGGCTCGCGGAGCCAAGCGATCCGCCCTTCGTCGGTGCGCGCCGCCTCACCGACGCTCAGATCGAGCTGCTGTCGCGCTGGGCGGAGGCGGGCGCGCCGGCCGGCGATCTAGCCGCCGCACCGGTCGCACCGACCTTCACGCCCGGCTGGCAGCTCGGGGAGCCCGACCTCGTCGTCACCATGCCGACGGCCTACGTCCTGCCGCCCGAAGGAACCGACCGCTACCGCAACTTCGTGATCCCGATCCCAGTCGAGGCCATGAAGTACGTCTGCGCGGTGGAGCTTCGGCCGGGCAACCCGCGCGTCGTGCACCACGCCAGCATCAAGATCGACCGGAGCGACTCGTCGCGGCGGCTCGACGAGCTCGACGCGGAGCTGGGATTCTCGGAGATGTCGCAAGGCGAGGCGACCTATCCGGACGGCCATTTCATCGGCTGGACGCCCGGCCGCACGCCGACGCGCTTGCCGGATGGGATGGCTTGGCGGCTCTACCCGGAGAGCGACCTCGTGCTGCAGCTGCACCTGCTTCCGAGCGGGAAGGAGGAGCCGGTGCAGGCGAGCGTCGGTTTCTTCTTCACCGAGCTGCGACCGGCGTGGCTGCCCTTCGTCCTCCGGCTCGGCTCGAAGTCGATCGACATTCCGGCGGACGCCTCCGACTACGAGATCAGCGATCGCTTCACGCTTCCGATCGGACTCGAGCTGCACGCGCTCGCACCCCATGCCCATTTCCTCGGGCGCAGCGTGCGCAGTTTCGCGACACTCCCCGACGGCACGACGCGGCCGCTCCTCGACATCCCGCACTGGAACTTCTCGTGGCAGGACGAGTTCCGATTCTCGAAACCGATCCACCTCCCGGCGGGCACGACGCTCGAGATGCGGTGGAGCTACGACAACTCCGCGGCGAACCTGCGCAATCCCAGCCACCCGCCGCAGCGCGTCCGCTACGGCCCGGGCTCGTTCGAGGAGATGTGCGATCTCTGGCTCCAGGTCACACCGTCGGGTCGCGCCGACTTCGAGGCGTTGCGCAAGGCGTTCGTCGAGAAAGACATCGCGATGCAGCGCGCCGGGTACGAGATGCGCATCGCGGCGACTCCGGGCGACGCTGACGCGCACGTCGACCTCGGGCTCGCGCTGGTGCAGCAATCGGACCCGGCGGGGGCCCTCGCCAGGTTCACCAAGGCGGTCGAGCTGGCGCCGGCGCATGTCCGCGGGCTGTTCGCGCTCGGCAGCCTGTTGGCGCGCGAGAAGCAGGCCGCGGCTGCGCGCGCACGATTCGAGCAGGTGATCGCGCTCGAGTCCGGCCACGCCGGCGCGCTGACCCAGCTCGCGATCCTCGACGAGGCGGACGGCGACTTGCGGGCGGCACTCGCCCGTCTCGAGGCGGCCGTCGCCGCGCGGCCGAAGATGTTCGAGGCGCGCATCAACCTCGGCCGGATGCTCCGGCTTCTCGGTGAAGACGCCGGCGCCAGGGTGCAGTACGAGGCCGCTCTCGCGCTCGACCGCGCCGCAACCGACGTGCAGCGCGCGCTGGCATGGCTTTGCGCGACCTCACCGGTCGACCAGGCGCGCGACGGGGAGCGTGCGCTCGAGCTCGCGCATGCGCTCGTCGACGCCGACAGCTCGAACCCGCTCGAGCTCGACGTGCTCGCGGCGGCCCAGGCCGAGTGCGGCCGGTTCAGGCTGGCGACGAAGACGGCGACGCGCGCCGCCGACGCCGCTCGCAAGCGGGGGGCTCCGGCGTTCGCCGTCGAGATCGACAAGCGCCGCGACCTCTATTCGCAGTCGCAGCGCTTCCGCGCACCCGCGTCGCGACCCGCCGGCGGAGGTGGGTGAAGCAGCGCGATCGCGCGTCGGCGTGGCTCAGGAGTCGGGGTGGAGAGCCATCTCAGGAGCGCGTCGTGCTCTTCGGGACGAGGTCGGTCTGCAGCCGCGGATCGGCCGCGGGCACGTGCGTCGTCGGGAGGCCTAGCTCCTTGCGCACGAGGTTGGTGCCCTGCGCGATCGCGGTCGCCTTGAAGAAGGCGATCTCGCGATTGGCGCCTTGCCGACCGAAACCGCAGTCGCTCGAGACGATCAGGTTCTCCGGCTTGACGTACTCGAGCGCGCGGCGGATCGACGCCGCGACTTCTTCAGGCCGGTCGGCCTGAAGCGTGCGGTGGCTCACGGCGCCGATGCAGATCTTCTTCTTCGAGTCGTGCTTGAAGCGTTCGAGCAGCGCGATGTCGGCGAAATCGCGATCTTTCATCTCGACGGTCCAGACGTCGCCGCGGCACTGTTCCATGTAGAGTTCGAGCGACGCCGCATAACTCGTGTCCTCGATCACCCGCTGCATGTTCGGGTTGCCCCAGCAGGTGTGGATCCAGACCTCCACGTTGTCGAGCCCCTGCACCTCGCGGTTGTAGCACTCCAGGTAGAACTTCACGTCGTCGTGGTCCTTGCCGAACGTGTTGGCCATGAAGTGCAGGCACGGCTCCTCGATCTGGATGGACTTGCACCCCGCGGCCGCCAGCGCCCGCAGCTCCGTGTTCATCGCCTCCGCCATGTCCCAGAGCACCTGCCGCTTGTCCTTGTAGTGCGGCGTGGCGATGTCGAGGAACAGACCCATGACCTGCGAGCAGCACGTGCCGAACCGCACGGGTTTACGCGTCCGCGCCTGCGCCAGCCGCCAGATCTTCGGGTAGTCCAGCGGGCGGTGCTCGATCTTGCCCGTCACCCGCGGCCAGCGCCACCCCGTGTAGATCTCGTTGAGCATCGTCCCCGGCGGGTACTTGAGCCACGGCGAGCGGGTCAGCCACGACTGGAGGTGCTCTCCCTCGAACCCCGCCCAGCGCTGGAGCGGGTAGTGGTGCCACGCACGCCCCGCGTAGTCCTCGTCGCAGTGCAGGTCGCCGTGCGTGAGGATGTCCAGCCCCGCCCGCTCCTGGTCGCCGATCACCGTCGTCAGCGCGTCCCCGAACTTCTCGCGGAACCGCACGTCCATCATGCACGAGTCGAGCGGCCGCCTCCACATGGAGACATCCATCCACCGCGGGCGCGGCCACGAGCCGGTGATGGTGCAGGGCAGAACGGCGTCGGCGGTGATGGTGAACATGGTGTGTGTGGGGGGGGGGGGCGGCGGCTCCGGGTTCGACCGGTCGCCGGGAGGATATCGGATTCGTCGGCGCCGTCGCCGCGGCCATCGCCGCTGCTACTTCGTCCTCTTCGCGGCGACGCTGCCAGCGACGGCCCCGCCCACCGCCCCGCCGACCGCCCCGCCTATGGTCGCGCTGCTCCCGTAGCCGAGCAGCTTGACGACGACGACCGCCACAACCGCCGTGACGACCGCCGCGATGATGACGATCACAAGCTGCCTGCCGTTCATGCCGGTTCCTCCACACCCCCCTGTTCCGAGACCAAGGTAGCGGCGCGGCGGCGCGGCGTCACGTGGCCGGAATCGGCGGGAGAAGATGCGGGAACGAAGCGAGACAGCGAGACGGAGCGGGGGAGTCAGGAAAGCACCGCGGCCGGGAGCGCGTTTGCTCCCGGCCGCGTTCTATTTGAGCTTTGCGCTTTGAGCTTTGAGCATTTCCCTACGGACAGCCCAGCACGTACTTGCTCTGGAAGCACCCGAAGTCGGCGAGCGACAGGCCGCCGCTCGCGTTGCAGTCGGCGTACAGGTCGCCCAGCACGTACTTGCCCTGGAAGCAGCCGAAGTCGGCGAGCGTGAGCGTGCCGCTCAGGTTGCAGTCCGCGTAGCACGTCGATTCGACCACGAAGTCGTACTCGGTGGTCATCATCAGCCCGGCCTGGTTGATCCAGAACGAGTACGTCCCCGCGGGCAGCGGCGGCGTGAAGCCCTGCGCGCCCAGGCCCGTGCTCATGTCGTCGAGGATGTCCGTGCCGACCTCGCCGGGGCCGAAGTGGGCGTACCCCATGAGGTTCGCGGCGTTCGCGTTCACCGGCGGCTCCGTGAACTGCGGGCCCGCCATCACGCCGATGAACGCCACCGGGTCCGGGCCCGTGTACGAGACGATCTGGAGCTGCGAGAGCTGGTGCCCCGCCGGAATCGTGATCGCCAGGTAGTCGCGGTCGCCGCTGCCCGTCGAGGCGATCAGCCGGCGCGCGCCCGCGGCCAGGGTGTACGCGGTCGGCGTCATGCCGTTGTTCGAGAGGTCACCGTTGACCGCCTCGCTGTGAAAGACCTGCCCCAGCGCCGACGCCGGAAGCATGCCCCCCACTCCGGCCGCGCCCGCCGCCATGATCGCCGCGAATCCACGCATTCTCGTTGTGCCCATGTGAACCTCCCTCGCCCCCACGCCCGCCGAATGTTACGAGCCCGAACGCGGACTGCGGCCCACCTGAACAGACGGGTGGCAACGCGGGCGACGCGACGCCGCGCGGCGAACCGGGCAAGCCGCACAGGACAGAGAAGGGCCACCCGCCGCGACACCGTACACTCACGACGGACCCGGTCCCCCCGCCCTCCGAGGAATCTTGACCCGTGCCCGTGCTGATCGACCAGTCCAAGCGCGTCATCGTCCAGGGCATCACGGGGCGCGAGGGGCTGGCCCGCGCCCGACTCATGCTCGACTACGGCACGCGGATCGTCGGCGGGTGCACCCCCGGCAAAGGCGGGACGAGCGTGCTCGGGCTGCCGGTGTTTGATCGTGTAAGTGACGCGGTGACCGCGCTGGGAGCGATCGATGTCTCGGTGCTCTTCGTGCCTGCTCCGGCGGTGCGCGAGGCCGCGATCGAGGCGATCGAGGCGGGCGTGAAACTCGTCGTGATCGTCGCGGACCGCGTGCCGGTCTGGGACGCGATGCAGATCGCCGCGGCCGCGAAGAAGCACGGGGCGCGCTTCCTCGGGCCCAACACGCTGGGAGTGATCAGCCCGGGGCATGGGGGGGGGGCGGTCGCGGGCATGATCGGCGGGCGGGCCGAGTCCGCCCGCGCGTGGTTCAAGCCCGGCAACCCCAGCGGCGTCGGCGTGATCTCGCGATCCGGCGGCATGGCGTCGAGCACCGGGTACTACCTCGGGCAGGCGGGCGTCCGCATCAGCACCATCGTCCACGTCGGCGGCGACGCGGTGCTGGGCGTGCGCATCCCCGACGCGGCCCTGGAGATGCAGGCCGACCCGAAGACCGACGCGATCGTCGTCTTCGGCGAGATCGGCTCGTCGCAGGAAGAGGACCTCGCGGACCTTATCAAGGGCGGTCGCGTGACCAAGCCCGTCGTCGCGTACATCGGCGGCAAGGCCGCGAAAGAGGGCACGCGCTTCAGCCATGCGGGCGCGATCATCGAGGGTAACCGCGGGACGCACGCGGGCAAGGTGATAGCTTTACGCGAGGCGGGTGCGGTCGTTGTCGATTCCTTCGGAGAACTGCCGGGCGCGACGGTGGACCTGCTGCGCTCGCGCGGAAAGACCGGGTGCCTGATGACGGATGCGGAAAAGAACGCGGCGTGGACCAGCGCGATCACGAAGATCGAGCCCAACCGCGTCGCCGTGCGCGGGCGCGACATCGCGGGGCTCATGGGCAAGGTCTCCTTCGGCGCGGCCGTGTACCTGATCCTCAAGGGGGAACTGCCGGACGAGAAGACGGCGCGCCTTATGGACGCGATCCTGGTCAGCAGCATCGATCACGGGTGTACGCCGCCGAGCACGCTCGCGGCCCGGACCGTCGCGAGCACGGGGGCGAGCCTCAGCCAGAGCGTGGCCGCGGGGATCATGTCGATCAACAAGCACCACGGCGGGGCGATCGAAGATTGTGCGCGGTACCTGGCCGGGGTGATGGAGAGGGCAAAGCTCAAAGCTCAAAGCTCAAAGCTCGAATCGGAGAAAGACGCCGCCGCGCGGGCGCTGGACGAGGTTGCGACGGAAGAGATTGCGCGGATCAAGTCCGGCGGCGAGCGGATCCCGGGGTTTGGTCACCGTGTCCACACGAAGGACCCGCGCACAGCGCGCCTGTTCGAACTGGCGGCGGAAGCGGGGGTTCCCGCGGCCGCGCTGTCGCACGTCGGCGCCGCGCGGGCGCTGGAACGGGCGTTCGCGGCCACCGGCAAGCCGCTGCCCATCAACGTGGACGGGGCGCTCGGCGCGATCCTGGCGGATCTGGGTCTGGACCCGCGCGTCTTCAACGGGATCTTCATGATCGCGCGGACACCCGGCCTCGTCGCGCACGTCACCGAGGAGCAGACCCGCGAGCGGCCGATGCGTCGGATCGACCCGGTGAACCACGCCTACGACGGACCGGTGGGGTAACTCGGGTGCGGGCCATGAGGTGAGAACGCAGCGACAACCGGACCGCGGTACGCTCCCCGCATGACCTACACCACGAAGCAGATCGGCGAGCTCTTCCCCGACCTCATGCGCGTCGGCGACGTGCAGCTCCGCGAGCGCGTCGCCAACGTCTGGTCCGAGGCCCTCGCCGTCGGCTGCGGCGGCAAGGGGTGGACGTTCGACGAGCTTCGCGCGATCCCGTTCACGCTGCTGGCCGGCAAGATCGACCTGCGCTTCATCGAGCACCTCAACTCGTGCTGCAAGCAGTGCATCGCCATCTCGGGTGTGCTCAAGGAGGTCTTCGGCAGCCGCGTCCCCGTTAACCTCGACGTGCTCATCGCGGGATCGCTGCTCGCGGACGTGGGCAAGCTCCTCGAGTTCGACAAGAAGCCCGGGACGGACGGGAAACCGCAGGTCGTCAAGGGCTACTACGGCGACCTGCTCCGCCACCCCTTCAGCGGCGTGGCGCTCTGCTACAAACACGGCATTCCGCCGGAGGTGATGCACATCGTGGCGACCCACAGCCATGAGGGTGACAAGGTCGAGCGGACCATCGAGTCATGGATCTTCCACCACGCCGACTTCATCGACTTCGACATCGCGAAGGTGCTGGGGAAGCAGGTGAAGTGACGGCGCGCCGGGCCTTCAGCCCCGCCGCCCGCGCGGCCGATATTCTGGGCGCGCAACCCGACCGCCCGCACACCACCACGCACGGAGCCCCGCATGGCCTTCGACATCAAGCCCGGCGAGTCCTACACCATCCGCCGCAAGGTCCTCAAGATCTTCGGGGCCGCGTTCCACATCTACAACCCGGAGGGCGGCGTCGTCGGGTACTGCAAGCAGAAGGCGTTCAAGCTCAAGGAAGACATCCGCGTCTACACCGACGAGACCTGCTCGCGGGAGTTCATCGTCATCAAGGCCCGCAGCATCATCGACTTCTCGACGACCTACGACGTCACGCTCGGCGACGGCGCGTCGCTCGGCTCGCTGCGGCGCAAGGGCCTGGCCTCCACCTTCCTCCGCGACCACTGGCTGGTCTTCAACCCCGCGGGGACGCAGATCGCCGAGCTGCGCGAGCAGGGATCGTTCCTCGCGTTCGCCCGGCGGTTCGTGGAGCTCATCTCCGTGCTCTCGCCGCAGAAGTTCACGCTCTCGCGGGCCGACGGCACCGAGGTCGCCCACTACCGCCAGCACTTCAACCCGTTCGTCTACCGCCTGAGCATCGCGGTCCTCCGCGACGACCCGGAGATCGACGACCTGGTCATCCTCGCGGCCGGGTGCCTGATCGCGGCGATCGAGGGGCGGCAGTCGGGAGGGTGAGCCCGCGTACCCGGCGGCCATGCTCGTTTGCGTCAGAATGAACCGTCTATGCGGCCCCTGGGGCCCGCGCGCTCGCGCCCACCTGCGCGGGTGTTCGTTCGGGCGTCAAGTCCGCCCCCTCCGCCCCCCGATGCTCGGCGTGGACCGGTCGCACCGGGGTGGAGGGGGGAGTCCGTGAAACCTGCTGTCATCATCGTCGCCGTTCTCGCCGCCGTCGGCGCGTTCCTGTTCATCGGCCCGAAGTTCAGCTCCGCGGCCGCGCCGGACTTCACGCTGTACTCCGGCACGCACCCGGTGTCGCTCGCGCAGCTGCGCGGGCGCGTCGTGGTGATCGATTTCTGGGCGAGTTGGTGCCCGCCGTGCCGCGCCGCGATCCCGGGGATGCAGAAGATCCACCAGGACTACGCGCCGTACGGCGTGGCGGTGCTGGGCATCAACGTGAGCGACAACAAGGACCCGCACGAGTTCATGGCCTCGATGGGCGCGAACTACGCCGTGCTCGTCGATGACGGGCGCGTCGCCAAGTCGTACAAGGTCAAGGGCATCCCGTCGTTCCGGGTCATCGGCAAGGACGGGACGATCCGGTACAGCGGCTCCGGCTGGGGCGGACGCACCGAGGCGGACCTCCGCCAGGCGATCAACGACGCGCTGGCGGAGTGAGCACGCCGATCGGTCCGGCGAGCCTGAATCGTCGCTCCGATCGCTGACCACCGAGCGGCCCGGTCACGCGCTGCTGCGGTACACTCTCCGAACAGGCCCTTTGGCCCCATTGGAGCACCGCATGCTGTTCACGCTCGCCGCCGTCGCCGCACTCGCCGCCCGCCCCGACCCCGCGCTCAGCCCGCTCGACGCTGCGCGAGGATTCAAACTCCTGTCCGGTCCGGACGCCACCACCCAATGGCGCGGCTACAAGCAGCCGTCGTTCCCGGGCGCGGGTTGGTCGGCGAAGGACGGCGTCCTCGCCCACACGGCAGGCGGAGGAGGCGGGGACATCATCACGGCCGACCAGTTCGGCGACTTCGAGTTCGCCTTCCAGTTCCGCACCGCCCCCAAAGCCAACAGCGGCGTGATCTACGGCGTCGCCGAGAAGCACGACACCGCCTGGCAGACCGGCCCGGAGTTCCAGGTGATCGACGACGCGGGGCAGAACCTCACGCCCGACGACCCGCACTCGACCGGCGCGATGTACGACCTCTACACACCCGGGCCCGGCAAGACCCTCAAGCCCGCGGGCGAGTGGAACGCCGGCCGCATCTACTACCGCAACGGCGTCATGCAGCACTGGGTCAACGGTGTGAAGGTCGTGGACGCGCGGCTCTTCGACGCGCCCGGGCTGCACACCAAGGACTGGCAGGCGCGCATCCTCGGGAGCAAGTTCAAGGACTACGAGGGCTTCGGGCACCAGGCGCGCGGGCACATCGCGCTCCAGGACCACGGCGACGAGGTCGCCTACCGCAACGTGCGCGTCCGCGACCTCGCGGCCGTCGCACACGGCGAGATCAGCCTTCTCGCCCCCGCGAACGCGGGTCACGGCAAGGACATCGCAGGCTGGGAGTATGTCACGCCCGACCTCTCGGCCAAGGGCGAACACCCGGGCGGACCGTGGTCTGTGAAGGACGGTGTGCTGGTCTGCTCGGGTTCGCCCAACGGCTACATCCGCACGAAGGGATCCTACGACAACTTCGTGCTGAAGCTCGAGTGGCGATGGCCGAGCGGCAAGCCCGCGGGGAACAGCGGCGTACTCGTCCGCATGGCCGCCGAGGACAAGGTCTGGCCGAAGTCGTTCGAGGCCCAGCTCCACTCCGGGAACGCGGGCGACATGATCGGCATCGGTGACTTCCCGTACACGGGCGACCCCGCCCGCAGCAGCGGTCGCCGCACGACCAAGAGCCACGGCGCGGAGCGCCCGGTGGGCGAGTGGAACGAGTACGAGATCATCATGAACGGCGGCGAGGTAATCCTCTTCGTCAACGGCGAGGAGCTCAACCGGGCGACGGGCGTGCACGCCACGGCCGGGCCGATCGCCCTTCAATCCGAGGGCGCGGAGATCCACTTCCGCAACATCCGGCTGACGCCGCTGAAGTGATCGAGCACGCCGCGCGTCGCGTCACCCGATCCAGCGAGCGTCGGTCCACTTCTTCTCGCTCTTGGCGCTCTCAACGGTCTTCTCGATGAAGTGGACGCCGCGCGCCCCGTCGATCACGTCGGGGTAGTCGATCCCCGCGGGCGCGTCCGCCGCGGTTTCGCGGGCGACGATCGCGTCCGCGGCCGCGAGGTACACGTTCGCGAACGCCTCGATGAACGCCTCGGGGTGGCCCGAAGGCAGACGCGTCGCCCGCTTCGCCGCGTCGCACAGATACCCTTGACCGCGCGTGAGCAGTTCGGCAGGCTTGCAGTCGGGCGCGTGCCGGAGTTGGTTCGGCTCCTCCTGCCGCCATTCGAGCGAGCCTTTTGTGCCGTAGACGCGGATGCGCAGGTCGTTCTCGCAGCCGATCTCGATCTGCGACGCGACGAGGACGCCGCGTGCCGAGGCGCCGGCCTCGCCGGGCTTCTTCAGTCTGAGCAGCAGGTTCGCGTCGTCGTCCAGTTTCCTCCCCGGAACGAAGGTGGTCAGGTCGGCGCAGATCGCGTCGATCTCCAGGCCTGAGACGTACCGCAGCAAGTGCTCCGCATGCGAGCCGATGTCGCCGATTGCGCCGCCGGCGCCGGAGCGGCGCGGGTCGGTGCGCCAGTCGGCCTGCTTCTGCCCGGTTTTTTCCAACGCCGACGCGAGCCACCCTTGGTTGTACTCGACGATCACCTTGCGGACGTCGCCCAGCGTCCCGTGGCGGACCATGTGGCGGGCCTGCTTCACCATCGGGTAGCCCGAGTAGTTGTACGTGACGGCGAACACCACGCCGCCGGCCGCGACACCCGCGCGCTCCCCGGCCGCGGCGACCGCCTTGACAAGCTCGCGCGCCTCCAGCGTGTTCGTGCAGAGCGGCTTGTCGCAGACGACGTGGATGCCCGCGTCGACAAACGCCCGGGCGATCGCGTAGTGCTGATCGTTGGGTGTGACGATGGTGACGAAGTCGATGCGCTCGTACCGCGGGCGCTGCCGCTCACGCTCCAGCATCGCCTTCCAGTTCGGGTAGTTGCGGTCGTCGGCCAGATCCAGATCCTTGCCGCTGGCGAGCGACTTCTCCGGCGTGGACGAGAGCGCTCCGGCCGTGAACGCGATGCGTCCGTCGAGGGCCGCGGCCTTGCGGTGGACGGCCCCGATGAAGGCGTCACGCCCGCCGCCGACCATGCCCATGCGGAGGATTCGCTGCATCACAGAACTCCATGATTCAGGTTGGCCGGAGCGTGAACGGGTCGGGCTACCCGCAAAGGCACGTCATCAACGACGACGAACTCACTCGGCGAACTGTAACTGCCGCTCGTGAGCGCGGTGCGCCGCATACCGCAGACACTCCCCGATGTCATCCGCTTCGAGGTCCGGATGGTCATGCAAGACTTCCTGCACAGTCATGCCGCCTGCGACCATGCGCAACACCACGACCACCGGAACCCGCATTCCGCGGATGCCGGCCGTGCCGCCCATCATGCCGGGATCGGCCGTGATGCAGGGGGAACTCCATGCCGGGCTCCGATCGGGGATTCTACGCGATCATCGCGCGACCGCCCGCCGTGAGCGCTTCACGGGTTGGCGAATCTCCGAACGAGCCGGACCAGTTCCAGTTCTTCCGAGCCCTGGACCTGTTCCCAGGCCGAGTCGATCGTCTCACTCTTATGGTGCGGGTCGGCCCCCGCTTCGAGCAGGAGTCGGATGATGTCGAGATAGCTCGATCGCGGCTTGTGAATGAACACCGTCTCCTGAAGAGGTGATTGACCGAAGCGATTCGTCGGATTGGCCGAAGCGCCCATCGAGAGGAGAAACCGAACTGCGGAAACGTGATTCTCGACCGCGAGGTAGTGGAGCGGTGTCTCGCCGCCGTACTCGTGATGTTCCAGAACTTCGGGATGCTGAGCCAGCAGCACGTGAGCTCGATCATGGTCTGACTTCGCCGCGTCGGCCAGTTCCCAGTAGAGAGCACGCAGGTCTGCCATGCCGAGTGCTCGCACGTCTGCGCCGTCGGCCGCGCTTCCGGGAACGGGCGTCACGCCTTCTCAAACGCCTTGTCGAATGCCGCTCCGCTCGGTGCGAAGTCCAGCCGCCGCACGTACGCGCACGACTCTTTCGCCCCGTGCTCGCGATCCATCCCCGGGTCTTCCCACTCGACGCTCAAGGGGCCGTCGTACCCGATGCGGTGGAGCGCCCGGATGATCGCCTCGAAGTTCACGTGCCCGCGCCCGACGGAGCGGAAGTCCCACCCGCGCCGCACGTCGCCGAACGGCAGGTGAGACCCGAGCACGCCGGCGAGCCCGTCCCCGCCGCGGTGGTTGCCGGGGCCGTAATGGACCGCAACGTCCTTCATGTGGACGTGGAATATGCGATCGGGGAAGCGCTCGATGAACTTGTTGGGCGCGATCCCCTGCCAGAGCAGGTGGCTGGGGTCGAAGTTGAACCCGAACGCCGGGTGGTTGCCGACCGCCGAGAGCGCCGCCTCGGCGGTGTAGACGTCGTACGCGATCTCGCCCGGGTGGACCTCCAGCGCGAACCGCACGCCCGCGGCCTTGAACGCGTCGAGGATCGGCCCCCACCGCCGGGCGAAGTCGTCGAAGCCCGCCTTCACCTGCTCGGGCCCGGTCGGCGGGAAAAAGTACAGCATGTGCCAGATCGCCGAGCCGGTGAACCCGTTGACGACCTTCACCCCGAGCTTCGCGGCGGCCCGCGCCGTCTCGATCATCTCCGCGGCCGCACGCCGGCGGACGCCCTCCGGCTCGCCGTCTCCCCAGACGTGCGGCGGCAGGATGGCCTTGTGGCGCGTATCGATCGGATCGCACACAGCCTGGCCGACGAGGTGATTCGACACAGCCCAGCACTTCAGGCCGTGCTTGTTCAGGATGTCCCGCCTGGATTTCGCGTACGCGGGATCGGCGAGCGCCTTGCCGGGCTCGAAGTGGTCCCCCCAGCAGGCCAGCTCAAGGCCGTCGTAGCCGAAGGCCTTCGCCTTCGCGGCCATCGTGTCCAGCGTCAGGTCGGCCCACTGGCCGGTGAAGAGCGTCACGGGTCGCGGCATGGTGCGGGGTCCTCGGGGCCGCGAGTGTATCAGCGTCTTCGGGGTCTGTGAAAGAACGGGGAGTACGCAGAGGTCGCGGAGATCACGCAGAGTCCGCAGAGGGAACCGAAAGAGGAAGAACGAGAAGAGCCGGAAGGTCAAGTCGGAGCGCACCATCGGTCCCTCCTGCTCTCGATTCTCTTCCTTTCGGTTTTCTCCGCGCTCTTCGCGTGATCTCCGCGACCTCTGCGTACTCCGAACTCGGCCGCGACCCTGTACCATCTCGCCATGCCCCCGGAAGCCGTCTGCGTCACCGTCGAAGGGCTGACACGCGACTTCGGAGCCGTCCGCGCGCTCGACCGAGTCTCCCTCTGGATCGAGCGCGGCGAGGTTCGCGGCATCGTGGGCGAAAACGGCGCCGGCAAGAGCACCCTGATGAAGGTGCTCGCCGGTCTGGTCCCCCCCACCGCCGGGCGCGTCGTCATCCGCGGGCACGCGGTCCGAACCTTCCATCCCTCCCACGCGACGAAGCTCGGCGTGGCGATGATCCACCAGGAACTCAACCTCATCGACGAGCTGAGCGTGGCCGACAACATCTTCCTCGGCCGCGAGCGAACGGTCGGCCGCACCGCGCTCTCCGGGGCGGGTTTCGTTTCGCCCTCGCGTACGCGAGCCGAGGCTTCGCGCCTGCTCAAGGTTTTCGGCTTCCACCTCGACCCGCGGGCGAAGGTCCGCGACCTCTCGATCGCGCAGAAGCAGCTTGTCGAGATCGCCAAGGCGCTCGCGTGCGACGCGTCGGTGCTCATCATGGACGAGCCCACCGCTGTGCTCTCCGAGGCTGAGTCCCGCGCCCTCTTCGGCATCATCCGCGCGCTCAAGGGCGGCGGCACGGCCGTGCTGTACATTTCCCACCGCCTTGCGGAAGTCGTGGCGCTGTGCGACCGCGTCACGATCATGCGCGACGGGCGCGTCGTCGAAACCATCGAGAGCGAGAACGCGACCGAGGCCAAGCTGGCGCGGCTCATGGTCGGGCGAGAGTTGACGGAGCAGTTCCCGCCGCACGACCCGCCGGACGCCGCCACGGACTCACCGCCGACCCTGGATGTTCGCGGATTGGCCGTCCCCGGGTTCGTCCACGACGCGACGTTCGCGGTCCGGCCCGGCGAGGTGCTCGGGTTCGCCGGGTTGATCGGCGCGGGTCGAACCGAGATGGCCGAGGCGCTTGTAGGGCTGCGGCCGCGCACCGCCGGGACCATACAGCTCAACGGCAGGCCGATCGCGCCCTCGTCCCCCCGGCACGCGGCAAACCTGGGCCTGGCGTATCTCTCCGAGGACCGCCGCGGGCGCGGGCTGGTCATGGGCATGGGCGTCGTCGAGAACACGACGCTGGTCTCGCTCGCGCGGTACCGACGCGGCCGCACGCCGATCATCCACCGGCGCGCTGAGGAGGTGGCCACGCGCGGTCACGTCGAACGCCTGGCGATCAAGGCCGGCCGGCGGCTGCGGGGCGCCGTCGACACCCTCAGCGGCGGAAACCAGCAGAAGGTCGTTCTGGCGAAGTGGCTGGAGATCGGGCCGAACGTGCTCATCCTGGACGAACCGACGCGCGGCGTGGACGTGGGCGCGAAGCGCGAGGTGTATGGGCTCATCCGCGCCCTGGCCGCCAAGCGCAAGGCCTGCATGTTCATCTCGTCGGAGCTGCCCGAGTTGCTCGGCCTGTGCGACCGGATCGCGGTCATGCGGGGCGGGCGCGTCGCCGGTATCCTGACGCGCGACGAGTTCTCCGAGGAGCGCGTGATGCACCTGGCCGCGGGCGTGGGCGTGACATCGGAACGCGGCGGCGCGACCGGAGCGGGCGGGGCATGAGCGATACGCCGGGCACATCAGCACGGTGGAACCTCCGCAGGGCGCTGGAGAACTGGGGTGCGCTCCTCGCGCTGGCCCTCCTCGTGGCGTTCAGCGCGTGGCGCAGCGACGACTTCCTCAAGGCCGAGAACCTGCTGAACATCCTGCTCAACGTGTCGTTCGTCGGCATCATCGCCGTCGGCATGACGCTGGTCATCATCATGGGCGGGATCGACCTCTCGGTCGGTTCGATGACGGCGTTCATCGGAGGGATGACGATCCTCGCGCTGAACAAGTTCTGGAACGCCACGCACAGCCAGACGATCGCGCTCCTCGCCTCGGTGGGCACCGCGTTGTGCCTGGGGCCCCTGCTGGGCTTGCTCAACGGCGCGATGATCTCGTTCGGTCGTGTCGCGCCGTTCGTCGCCACACTCGGCGCGATGGCCGCGTGGCGGTCGGCGTCGCTCGCGATCGCCGACGGCGGGCAGTACTCGGCCCGGACATCGGCTTCCTACGCCGACGCCGCGGACACCGGAGTGCCGGCATTCCGGTACTTCGGACAGGAGGGAATCCCGCTCCCCTTCCTCGGCGAGCACGCGAAGCTGTGGTGGCCGATTGTGATCTTCCTCCTCGTCGCGGCCGCCGGGCAGGTCGCGCTGAGCCTCACGCGGTACGGGCGTTACGTCTACGCCGTCGGCTGCAACGAGCGGGCGGCCGTGTACTCTGCGATCAACGTCCGGGCCGTCAAACTGACCACCTATGTCGTCATCGGGCTGACCTGCGGGATCGCAGCCCTCCTCCGCGCGTCGCAGCAGGAGTCCATCTCCAGCGCCCAGACGGGCACGCTGTACGAACTGGACGCCATCGCCGCCGTGGTCATCGGCGGTACGAGCATGGCCGGGGGGCGCGGGCGCGTCGCGGGCACGGTGATCGGCGTCCTCATCCTGGGTGTCGTCGATAACATGCTGAACCTGCTCCAGGTGTCCAGCTACTGGCAGGGCGCGGTCAAGGGCGCGATCATCGTGGCCGCGGTGCTGCTGCAGCGCGGTCGCCCCGGCCCCTGACCCCTACGCCCCCGCACTCACCGCATCCACCCCCCCGAAGGAGATTGAGATGTTCAAGTCCGCTCTGCCGATCGTCGCCGCGGGTCTCGCCGCGTCTGCCATGCTCATCGCCGGGTTCGCACGCGAACCCGCCCCGGTTGAGGCGGCCGCGCAGCCGGCGAAGAAGCTCCGCATCGGCGTCTCT
The DNA here is from genome assembly GCA_046153875.1 of Phycisphaerales bacterium. GTDB lineage: Bacteria > Planctomycetota > Phycisphaerae > Phycisphaerales > UBA1924 > JBJXFE01. The sequence continues at coordinate 151,739 of JBJXFE010000057.1, read as the reverse complement.
GTTCCCGCCGCCGACCACGGCTGGACCGCGGGCGTCACGTGGTGGGCGAAGCGCGCGATGGAGCTCTACCCGGACGTGGACTGGGTCTTCACCAGCGCCCTGACGCCGGAAAAGCAGATCGCCGACGTGCAGGACATGATGGTCAAGAAGATCGACGCGCTCATCATCCTCTGCACCGAGAGCAAGCCGCTCACGCCCGTCGCCCGGCGCGTGAAGGAGCGCGGCATCTTCATTGTGAACGTCGATCGCGGCTTCGAGCAGGCCCCCAACGAGGCGCCGATCGCGGACATCTTCCTCGAGGGCGACAACAAGGCCTTCGGGCGCAAGTCCGCCGAGTTCATCGCCCAGAAAATGGGGGGCAAGGGCAACCTCGTGGTGCTCACGGGAATCCCGTGCACCGTGGACACCGACCGCGTCAACGCCGCCCTGGAAGTCCTCGCCCGCTTCCCGGAGATCAAGATCCTCGCCCGCCAGCCCGCCATGTGGAACCGCGAGAAGGGCTTCGAGGTGATGAAAACCTACCTCACGCAGTTCCCGAAGATCGACGCGGTCTGGGCCCAGGACGACGACATCGCGCTGGGCGCTGTGCAGGCGATTAAGCAGGCCGGGCGCCAGAGCGAGATGTGGGTCTTCCCCGGCGCGGGGATGAAGGAAGTCGTCAAGATGGTCATGGACAAGGACCCGATGGTCCCGGCCGACATCACCTACCCGCCGTCGATGATCGCGGCCGGCATCCATACCTGCGTGTCCATCCTCCGCGACGGCAACCGGGACAAGGTCATGCAGTTCATGCCGCAGCACATCATGCTCGACGTCGAGCTGATCACGCCGGAGAACGCAAAGCGGTACTACTTCCCCGAAAGCGTGTACTGACGCGAACCATCACCGCGCACCCGGAGTCGCGCCGCCCCCGGCGTGAAGCGTCGGTTATGGCTTCACCCGCTCGAGGCGCGTGTGATCCGGGAACGCCGCGGCGTCGCCCCCGTGCTTCCCGAGAAACGCCCGGAGTTGCAGGGTTTCGGCGGTGATCAGGGTCGTGTCCTTGTTGAGCGGCGTGCTCGCGAGCGCAACCGTTCCGTCGCCCGCGGCCTTCCGGAGCCACGCGCGGCTGAGCATCCACACGTCCAGTGCATCCCGCTCGAGCGCATAGCGGCAGAACATGTGCGTGGGAACGAAGAGCGGGCCCCAGTGGTCCTCGTGGGCTTCGCGCTCTTCTTCCACGGCAGTCACGTCGGCGTATCGATGGGCGCCGATCTGCGTCAGCCGGACCGCGAACTCCCACTGCTCGGGGTCGCGCGGGTCGTTGGACTTCACCACCATGTGGTAGCCGTCGCCCACCCGCGTGAGCGTGTACGTGGGCCTCTCGCCCGGCTGCTTCCACGTCCCGACAAACGCGGGGTCCGTCACCAGCGTGTCGTCGGTGTAGATGGGATGGACGGACGGCGTGGCGCACCCGGCACCGAGCCACGAAACCGCCAACAGCGCACCGCACAGCGAGCGGAACATGAGGGAGCCTCCTTCGCAGCGGTCGCCGGGTGCGGCACGCCCGGAGCCCAGCGGCCATCAGTTAGTAAACACTATCGCGCTCGCCAGCACGGATCACCGCCTCCGCCGCCGCGCGGAGTCATGCGGCGTCAGCGCCGATCCGCGTGACGCGAGGCGCCGATCTGGGTCAGCACGTCCGCCTGGTGGTCGGCGTGGTAGCTCGACCGCACCAGCGGGCCGGATTCCACGACCTTGAACCCGCGGGCCAGCCCCTCCCCGCGGAACCGGTCGAACTGGTCAGGGGTCACCCAGCGGTGGATCGGCAGGTGGTTGCGGGTCGGCTGGAGGTACTGGCCGATGGTCAGAACGTCGCAGGAGTCGTGAGACCGCGAAGCGCTCGCGCGTTGAACCTCGTCCATCAGCGCCAGCACCTCGTCGTCGCGTTCGCCGATGCCGACCATGATGCCCGTCTTGGCGATCCCGCCCTGCTCCTTCACGCGGCGCAGCAACTCCAGCGAGCAGTCGAACTTCGCGCTCGGGCGAACGGCCGGGTACATGCGGCGCACGGTCTCGAGGTTGTGGTTGATGATGTGCGGGCGCGCGTCGATGACCATCTGCAAGGCGGCCCAGTTACCCTCGAAGTCCGGGATCAGCACCTCGACGGACATGTCCGGGCAGGCGTCGCGGGTCCGCACGACCGTCTCGGCCCAGATCGCCGCCCCGCCGTCGGGCAGTTCATCGCGGTTCACGCTGGTGATGACGACGTGCTTGAGCCCCATGAGCGCGAGGCTCTCGGCGACTCGTCGCGGCTCATCCTTATCCACGGCGCCGGGCCGTCCGGTCTTGACGTTGCAGAACCCGCAGGCGCGCGTGCAGGTGTCCCCCAGGATCATGATCGTGGCCACGCCGCGGGCCCAGCACTCGCCCATGTTCGGACACCCGGCCTCCTCGCACACGGTGTGCAAGCGGTGTTCGTCCATGATCCGGCGCAGGCGCAGGTACCCCTCCCCTCCGGGCACCTTCGCCCTGAGCCAGGGCGGCTTGCGCTTCGGAGCGATCTGCTCGGGCGTCCCAGCGCGGTTATTCAGGATCATGGCCCCGAGACTGACCAGCGGACGGTCGAGGCTCTTGAGCGGGTCGCCCCCGAGCGCCCGGGGGTGGCGGGACAGGGTGCGCGCGGCCGCGACCGGGCTCGATGCGTGTGTACCCTCAACCGGCGGGCGTGGGGCGCTGCGCAGGACTTGCTCGGACGTGTTCTCGAACATGGGCGGTCCACTGTAGGAAGGGCGTAGCGGCCCGAACCGGGCCGGCCCCGCGGACGACGACCTCGTGATCGGCCCGGGCGAGGGCGGAGTCGATGCCGTCCGCGAATCATCAACCGCATTCCACGAACGGTCGATGACCGGGGAGCGAATGATCCGTCGCCGCCGGGGTGTGGACGCCGCGGCGGCCGAGTTGACACCCCGTGGGTAACTGCTAGCGTGACGCCGTCTTGAAGACAGGAAACCCGATCGCCGCGGGCCTTCCTGCGGTGCCGACCCAGGATGTTCGTGATCCGGAAGGGCTCTCGAACACCCGCGTAAAGACTGACTTGCGCCTTGCGGCGCTGGTTGCAAGGAGCGGTGCCTTGACCCCCAGACGCGTTCCCAACTCTTCCCCCGCTTCCAGCCCAAGTCGCCGCGCGCCCCTCGCGCTAGGCCTGGCGCTCGCCGCGCTGCCGCTGATCTTCGGGCTCGGCGCGTGCGCCTCGGGCTTCGAATCGGACGGGTTCATGGACCCGAGCAAGATCGGCCGGTTTGAGAAGACGCCGACAAGCGTGCCGATCCTCCGGCGCATCGCCAGCATCGAAGGCCCGGAGGACGAGTTCGTCGAGCCGACGGACGTGACCGGTCCGGATCTGATTCCTGAGATTCAGTCGTACCGGATCAGCCCCGGCGACACGATGCTGATCACGATCTGGAACTTCCCCCAGGAAGGGCGGATGTCGGAGTACGAGCGTCAGGTCGATGCGCGCGGGATGATCGAGCTTCCGCAGCTCGGCGAGATCGCGATGGCCGGCCTGACGGTGGACGCGGCCAAGGCGGTCCTGGCGCAGACGATGAAGGACAAGGAGTTGGTGGACGATCCGGTGCTCGACATCGTGCTCGGGCAGCAGCGGTCCTTGCGGTTCAGCATCCTTGGCGCTGTCAACCAGCCCGGCCCGTACTTCATCCCCGAGGCCAAGTTCCACCTGCTGGAGGCATTGACCGCGGCCGGCGGCGTGTCCGAGAGCCCCGAGTACATCTACGTCATCCGCCAGATCCCTCTGAGCGACACCGCGCGCGGTGCGCGACCCGGCGCGACGCCCCCGGGCGAAAAGCCGCCGGAGGGCGGGCAAGAGCTGATCGACATGATTAATCAGCTCGTCGAGCCCAAGCCCCCGGCTCCGGCCGGGGCGCCCGGCGTGCTCAACGCGGGGCAGCCCGAGGCCCAGCCCGTGCGTCCCCCGCCGATCAACCTTCCGGACGCGCAGCCGAGCGCCGTCCCCGCGAACGCCCAGGCCCCCGCGCCGGGAGACGCTGCGTGGATGTTCCTGAACGGGCGCTGGGTGCGCGTGTCCCGCGCGCTGCTCGGCGAGCCGGAGGCCGCCGCGGCCGGCCAAGGCCCCACGGCCGAGCAACTGGTCACGCAGCGCGTCATCCGAGTGCCGACGCGCCCGCTGATGGCGGGCGACGCGCGGTACAACATCATCATCCGCCCCGGCGACGTCGTGCGTGTGCCCCCGATCCCCAGCGGCACGATCTACATCGCCGGGGAGGCCGTCCGCCCGGGGGCCTACGACCTCACGGACGGGTTGACCATCCAGCGGGCCATCGCCGCCGCGGGCGGGCTGAACGCGATCGCGATCCCCGAGCGCGTGGACATCATCCGCATGGTGGGGCACGACCGGCAAGCCACGATCCGGCTCAATCTGCGGGCCGTGTTCAGCGCGACTCACCCGGACATCTACCTCAAGGCCAACGACATGATCAACATCGGGACGAACTTCTGGTCCACGCCGCTGGCGGTCATCCGGAGCGGGTTCCGGGCGTCCTATGGCTTCGGGTTCCTGCTGGACCGCAACTTCGGCAATGACGTGTTCGGCGCGCCGCCGGTGAACGCGTTCGGCAGCTGACGCGGCGGCGCGGGGAGCGGGTCGCGGGTCGGATGGGTGGGCATCCGGGCTTATCGGTCCGGTGGACCGTAGCGGTGGCGGATCGCCGAACCGCGCGGGCCTGTCGGCGTACCACACCGGCGGGCGGACGGCGAGTTGACGCGAGGAGACCGGTGACCGCCCTGCCCACGAAGCAGAACGACGCGCGCGTCCTGGGCGTGTTCACGCCCGCGGGGGCGGCCATGGCCGGCGCGCTCGCCCTCGCCTTCGTCGGGCTGTTCTTCCGCTGGTTCCACCTCCAGCACCTGCACACCCTGGACGCCCTGGACGACTGGGGGCATGTTTACATCGTCCCGCTGTTCAGCGCCTATCTCGTGTGGCGCGAGCGCGCCCGCATCAACGTGATCGCCCCCGAGGTGTTCTGGCCCGGGCTTGCCCCGCTCCTGCTTGGCGTCATGGCCTACTTCTTCTGCGTGGTGGGCGTGCGGAACCACATGCTCCAGGGTTTCGCGATGATCCTCACGGTCTTCGGCCTGGTCCTCCTGCTGCTCGGGCCGACGATGATCCGCCACCTCTTCATACCCATCGCGTTCCTCGCGTTCGGCGTCTCAGTCTCGCAGCAGATCATGACCGAACTGACGTTCCCGCTCCAGCTCGTGGCTTCGTTCGGGGCGTCGATCGTGCTCGGGGCGCTCTCGCTGTTCACCGACTTCACGGTGGACGCGCAGGCGAACATGATCACCGTGACCAACGCGGCGGGAATCGCCCGGGAACTCGACGTCGCGGCCGCGTGCTCCGGGATGCGCATGGTTGTCGCGTTCGTCGCCCTGGCGGGCGTGACGGCGATCCTGGGGTGCCGGTTCTGGTGGCAGCGCGCGGCGATCCTGCTGCTGGCCGCCCCGGTAGCGATCCTCATCAACATCGGGCGCGTCGCGGTGCTGGGCCTGCTCACGCTCTCTGATCCGAACCTGGCGAAGGGCGGGGCGCACACGGCGATCGGCACGCTGCTGCTCGCCCCGGGGCTGCTGTTGTTCCTCCTGCTGGTGAAGGCCCTGAACAAGGCCGTCACGGACGCGAAGGCGTCGGGGGTGGGCGCGTGAGGGCGCGATCGCTCCTCAACCCCGCCTTTCTGACCGCTCTGGCGGTGCTGGCGCTCTCCGCGATCGGCATGGGCGCGGGCATGCGTGCGTTCAACGTCTACCTCCGCAAGCTGCCGATCTACCCGCCGGGCGGACGGGCGCTGGGCTCGATCCCGCACGTGACGGCCCGGTGGCAGCGCCTGGGCGCGGATGAGAGCATCGACGACCCGGACACGCTCAAGGTGCTGGGAACCGAGAACTACCTGACGCGCGTCTACACGCCGAAGGAGGCGCCCGCCGAAGGCGCGCCGCTCAAGATCCTCCAGTTCCACGCGGCGTACTACACGGGGATGATCGACACCGTCCCCCACGTGCCGGACCGCTGCTACACGGGCGCGGGGATGAGCATCGTCGGCGGGCCGTGGGACGTGGCGGTGCCGCTGGACTCTCGCGGGTGGCTCCCCCATCCCGACGCCGACCCCGAGGAAGTCGGGCACGTCTACACGGTGCGCCTCGAGAACCCCCAGTCGTCGGCATTCGGGCAGCGTGTCCGCCTCCCCCGCGAGCTCACGCCCGAACGGCCTCTCAGGCTCCGGGTGATGAAGTTCGCCGGGCCCGGCGGGCGGACGCTGTACGCGGGTTACTTCTTCGCGGCCAACGGCGGCTGGGTGTCGCACGCCAACGAAGTGCGCACGCTCGCGTTCGACCTGCGCAACGACTACGCCTACTACCTCAAGCTCCAGTTCGGCAGCTCGACCGCGGAATCACCCGAGGAGCTCGCGGCGCTGGCCGGATCGCTGCTCGACGACCTGCTCGGCGAGATCATGCGCTGCGCCCCGGACTGGACCGAAGTGGAGCACGGACGGTATCCCGAGGATAACCCCCGACGGGGGAAGGCAATGGCGGGCCGCAACTAAGCCCAAGGATACGGCATGGCATCGAAAGCGAACACACGGTTCATCGTCCTGCTCGTCGCGGCGTTTGTCGCGGTTCTGGCGGGCGTGGCGGGCCTGATCTGGGTTGTCAAGATGAAGTCGGGGGCCCGGTATGTGGCCCGCGGCGACGCCAAGATGGCCCTGGGCGACGTCGACGACGCCGAACGCCTCTACTCCATCGCCGTCAACAAGGAGCAGCAGAACGTTGAATGGCTGCGCAAGTGGCAGGGGGCGCTGCTGCGCAAGGTCCCCAAGACGCAGGACCGTTACTTCGAGGACTTCCGCTGGCTCGTCCTCACCTACCGACAGCTCGCCATCGCGCAGAAGACCAACGTCGCCGCCCACCGCGAGTATCTCGACGTCATGCTGCGTCAGGCCGAGCTCGGCGGCGGAGCCCGCGGCCTGTGGGACATGGTCGCTAACGAGGCCGACCGAGCGCTGCGTTACTTCTCCGAGTCCGACCCGCCCGGGTGGCGCGTGCTCGGCCGGTTCCGCGGCATCGCCAGGATCAACGCCCTCTCCGGGGGCGCTGCGCTCGACGATACGCGCATCGAAGAGGCCCGCGCCGACCTCGAGACCGCGCTCTCGATCGACCCCGGCGACGGCGAATCGGCGGCGGCCCTGGCGGCCTACCACAGGCGTGCGGCGGACGAGGAACGCCGGCTCGACCACCGCGATGCCGAGCGCCGCGCCCTGGACGCCGCGACGGGGGTCCTCGAGACCGCCGTCAGCGCGAACCCGAACAGCGCGGCCGCGTGGACCGTTCGTCTGCGTCTCAAGCTCGACCTGGCGCTGCGCGGGCTCGACACGACCAGGCCGCCGGCGGAGGTGTTCGCGGCCCGGCGGGCACGCCTCGACTCGGTCCGGCCGCTGCTGGATGAAACGATCGCCGCACTGCGGCGCCTCGACCCGTCGGTGATCGACCAGAACCGCGCGTTCGACCTCTACGCCGCCGCTGCGCTCGTCGACCGGGAACTGGCGGACTCGTCGGCGGCGGAGCTGATCGACCGCGTGCTGGCCGTGCGTCCCGAGGCGGTGGACCTCGTCTACCTCCAGGGCCGGCTGCACATGGCCCGCGGAGAGTTCGAACCGGCGATCACGCGCATGCAGTCGATCGTCGACCAGCCGACGCCGCCGCTGAGTTTCGACGGGGTGCGCCTGTTCGAGTACCGCAAGATGGCCCGGTTCACCCAGGCGAACGCGGCGCTGTCGCTGGCGTCCGCGGCTCCGGCCGGCCCGGAGCGGGGCGCCGCCAATCAGCGCGCCGATCACTTCCGCGGCGAGCTCATCAAGCTCGTCCCCGAAAAGGGCACGGCCGAGGTCGTGTTCATCGACGCAAAGCGGGCGTTGATCCGCGAGGACTACCGTGGCGCCGAGAAGCTGCTGGATGAGTACAGCGCCCTGACCGCCGACGCGGGTTTCGACGCGTTCGAGGCCTTGAGCCTGGGCGGGCACGTCGCGGTGCGCCTGGCCAAGGACGGCAAGGCGCGGGACTTGTTCACGCGCGCGCTGGAATCGAGGCCCGACTCCGTGGGCGTCCGCCTCGCCCTCGCCGACGTCGAAGCCCGGCTGCAGTTGTACGAGGACGCGCTGCGCTCGTACCGGCTCGTCCTCGACCTGGATCCGACCAACGCCGCCGCCCTTGAGCGGTCGACGCTGATCCAGGGGATGACGACGGGCGTCAAGGTGGATGACCCGGTGATGCAGGTGCTCATCGACGCCGACCGGCTCCAGCGCGGCGCCCCGGGATCACCCAAGGACCCGGACGCGGCGATGCGCCTCATCGAGGGCACCCTCGAACGCCTCAACTGGGACCCCAAGCTCGTCGTCTGGATCGTCAGCACGCGGGTCCTCGGCGGCGATGTCGCGGGGGCGCGGGATGCGCTGGCGCGAGGGCTCGCCGTCCACCCGAACGACGAGACCCTCGGGGCATTCGACCGTCAGCTCCGCGGCGGCGCGTCGCTCGAGGCGGGGCTCGCGCTTCTCGATCAATCCGAGGCCCCGGCCGCGGACAAGCTGATCGGCCGGTACCAGCTGTACCTGCAGTACGGAAAAGCGGGCGAGGCCGACGCCGCCCTGAGGGAACTCGCCGAGAAACACGCGGACGACCCGCGGGTGATCGAGCTGCGCTTCATGGACGCCCTCGCCAGGAAGGACCTGCCCGCCGCGCAGCGTCTGGTGGAAACCGCCCGCGCTCAGGATATCGACCGCGTCGGCGGGCTGACGTTTCACGCGCGGATGCAGATCGCCAGGGACGACCTGCGCGGCGCCGCGGAGACGCTCCGCCAAGCGTCGTCGCAGGCCAACGTCACCGTCGGCACCCTGCGTCTGCGGGCCCAGGTGCTGATGCAGCTCGGGCGCGGCGGCGAAGCGATCGACGCCCTCCGCGATGGCGTGCGCCTGAACCCCGCCGACCGGGACACGCTCAAGGCCCTGATCGTCGCGCTGGCGAACAACCGGCAGACCGCCGAGGCCCTGCGCGTCGCCCGAGAATCCGAGGCGTACGCCCGGCTCGATCCGCAGTACCTCAACATTCTGTACGAACTCGAGGCCGCCGTGGGCGACCGCGCGGCGGCGATCACCGGGCGCGAGAAGCTGAAGGCCCGCAGCCCTGACGACGCTGGCAACGCGACGGCGCTGGTCTCTCTCTACATCGACGCGACGGAGTTCTCCAAGGCGCGGACGCTGCTTGATGAGCTGCGCGCCAAGGACGACTCCATCCAGCTCGCGGGCCTCGACGCCCGGTGGCACGCCGACCAGGGCGACCTCGACGGCGCCCAGGCCGTCTTCCTGGCCTTCCTTGACAAGCTCATGCGCGAGCAGAAGGTGCCGATGACGTCCGAGCCGTGGCTCGCCTTCGGCGAGTTCCTCATCCAGCACGGGCGCGTGGACGTGGGCCTGGCCGCGATGGAAAAAGGCGCCGTGTACCAGAGCGAGAAGCAGGAGGCCGATCTCTACCGGGCCGACCGCCTCGTGTCGCTCGGACGGTTCCCCGATGCGGAGACGGTCTACCGGAAAGTGGTGGACGCGAAGGCCCCGGACCCGGACCGGTCGATCGCGTCGAGGCTTATCGAGACCCTGATCCAGCAGGACAAGTTCGACGCGGCCGCGGCCGAGGTGGCCAAGATCGGCCCCGACGCCGACAGCACCATGTCGCTGCTGGTGCTGCGTGCCGCGATCGCCGACCGCAAGGGCGACACCCGCGCGGCGCGGGTGCTGCTGGACCGCGCGATCGAGCGTTTCGGGCAGGATGCGGTGCCCTACTACCGGCGGGCCCTGCTGACCGCCCGAAACCTCGCCTTTGTGGACGACGCCGTCGCGGATCTCGATCAGTCGCTGCGGCTGCGCCCCGACTTCTGGCAGGCGCGGATCGCCCGCGCCAACATGAACTTTCTGCGGGACCGTACGGACGAGGCGCTGGACGACCTGCGCGCGGGCGTCGCGTCGAACCCGATGCTCGACGAGGCGAGCTTCTCGCTGATCGCCGAGTTGATCCGTGCCGGGCTCGTCCCCGAGGCCGTGGACACCGCGCGCGAGGGGCTCAAGCTACGCCCCAACGATGCGCGGTACAGCGGCCAGGCCGCCGAGATCTTCGACCGCGAGGATTTGTGGGAACCCGCCGCCGAGTTCTACGGGCACGTCTGGAACGTCCGGAAGGACGACGTCGCCGCCGCGTCGTACCTGCGGACGCTGCTGCGCTGCGACCCGCCGAAGCTCGCGGAGGCCGAGGGCGTGCTCGGAGCGCCGGGCATCCACGTCGAACGCCAGCCCGGGCTCATGATGATGCGGACCAAACTCCGCGTGAAGCAGGGGCAGACCGCCCGGGCGGAGACCGACGCGGTGCGGGCGTACACGCTCGCGGCCGGCGATGCCCGCGTCCTCATGCCGTGGTACGAGGGGTTCATCGACGCCTTCCCGGACCCGTCCACGCAGTTCCGTTTGTTGAACCAGTGCTCACCAAACGATGCCACGCGGCAATGGCACGCGTTTATGGTCGCCGCCGCGCAGGCGGGCATCCCCGCGGAACGACCCGCCGCCCGCGACGCCCTCTCGGCCCAAATCGACGCGGTGAGCGACCCTCTGCTGGCGACCTACGTCTCGAGGATGCTCCAGGACATCCACGCTTCCGCGGGCGACTATGAGGCGGCCCTGGAGGCCGCCAAGAAGGGGCTCGCCAAGGTCGAGACGGACTGGGTGCTCAATAACAACGCAGCGGCGTTTCTGAACGAGCACCTGAGCCGCCCGGCGGAGGCGCTGCCCTTCGCCAAGAAGGCCTACGAAAACAATCCGAACAGCGTTGGGGTGCTCGATACGTTGGCCGGCGTTTACCTAGGCCAGAAAGATTGGAAGTCCGCCGAAGAGACGCTGATCCGAGGGCTCAGGCTGGCCAAACGACCGACCGATAAGGCAAAGTTCCTCCTGTGGCTGGTCCGGTCGCGGGTCGAGGCCGGCGACCGGCCCGGCGCTCAGCGGTGGACGGCGCAGCTCCGCCGCCTGCTGGTGGACGCCGGTACTGCGTTGACGGATGAGCAGAAGTCCGAGCTGGACGACCTGGAGCGGCGCGCCCGCTGAGCGGCACCCGTAAGAACCCCCCGGGCGCCTAGGGCGTAACGTCCCGGGCCGCACGACGACCGACGACCGACGGTGGAGAAGACCATGACGACCATGCCGATGACCCGCCCGTCCGCGCCCCCGGGCGCTCGCTCCGGACCCTCGCCTTTCCCGGGGCCGGCGGCCGGCGTCGTCGCGGTGGACCCGATCAAGCTCGGGCGCAAGTACAAATGGTTCCTCGGCGCGGCTCTCGCGGGGGGCGTCGCGCTGGGCGTCGGGGGCCATTATCTCCTGATGGCGTTGTTCCCCATCTACACGGCCGAGGTGGTCTGGGAGTGCTACCCGCAGGACAAGTCGATCGGCGACCTCGGCTCCGACTCGACGACCACCGAAGAGCTCGACAAATTCATGGGCACGCAGGCCCAGATCATGATGGCCAACGCGGTCATTGACGGCGCTGTCACCGATCCCGCGATGGAGCGCAACGCCCCGCGGTGGTACGCGCGGTTCGTCAAGGGCGGGCAGTTCAACCAGGTCGCGGCCTCGAAGTCGCTCGACGGGAGGCTGCGCGCCTCGATCGTCGGCGACACCCAGCTCATCCGCCTGTCCTTCTGGGGTACGAACCCCGAGGACGCCGCCGCGGTGGTCAACATCATCGCGGACGCCTACGAGCGCAACCGCTCGGTCGCGGTCAACCGCATCCAGGCCAAGCGCCGCGCCCTGCTTTCGAACGTTGTCGCGGATATCAAGGCCAACGTGGATTCACTCCAGAAGGATCGCGTGCGCCTCATCGAGACCAACAAGGTCGAGTCCCTTGATGAGCAGATCAACCAGGTGCAGGCTCAGATCAGCGAACTCTCGCAGCGTCTGGTGGCCGTGCGGACCACGCTGGAAGCGTACGGCTCGCAGCTCACGGAGATGCGGGCGCAGCTCGAATCCAAGAGCGGGATCGTCTACGACGACGACATCCGGGCTGCCGTCGAGCAGGACCCGGTCCTGCAGCGCCTGCACACGACGAGGAACGAGCTCGACGCGGAACTGGTGTCGATGCGGCTGCGCGGGATCGGGCCGCAGCACATGGACTACAAAGCGGTCGACAGCCGCCGGCAAGGGATCGAGCAGTCGTACCAGGAGGAGCGCGAGAAGATGCTCCGCCGCGAGTTCGACTCGCAGCTCGAGACCATGGCCAAGACGGTCAGCGCCGGACGCGCCCAGGAGGCCGACCTGATCTCCAAGCTCGAGGACGAGCAGCGCCGCGGAACCGAGCTCTCCAAGGCCCGGGCCGAGATCGAGGACATCAAGAGGGAGATCGCCAACCTCAACGACGCGAAGACCAAACAGGCCGACAAGCTCTACGACCTGACCGCGCTGGGCAAGCTCGACACCGCGGCCCGCATCCTCAAGCTCCAGAACGCCGAGACCCCGCGCGACGTCACGTTCCCCAAGATCTACATCATGATCCCCGCGGGGATCGCCCTGGTCATGGGCCTTGCGGTCGGCGTCATCCTGCTCATTGAGGTGGTCGACCAGCGCGTCAAGGGACCGATGGACATCCAGATGATCTCGCGCACGAGGATGCTCGGCATGATCCCGCACGCGGCGGAGGACCCGTCCGCCCCGGCCCGTGTCGAGACGGTGTTCCGCGACCAGCCCAACGGAGTGCTGGCCGAGAGCTTCCGCCAGCTCCGCGCGGGGCTCTACACCCAGCTCGCCCGGAAAGAGCACAAGTCGCTGCTGATCGTCTCGGGGATGCCGGGCTCCGGCGCCAGCACGACCGTCATCAACCTCGCGTATGCCCTGGCCGCGTCGGAGCACCGCGTGCTCATCATCGACGCCAACTTCCGGCGACCCACGATCACCAAGACGCTCGGCCTCCAGGACGCCCCCGGCGTTGCGGACATCATCGCCAACGGGCACACGCTCGCCACGGCGGTCCAGGCGACCGACAACGCGGGCGTCAGTGTGCTCGCCGCGGGCAGCCCGCAGCACCGCAAGGTCGAGCGGCTCGCCACTCCGGGGATGACGTCGCTCTTGCGCCAGGCCGAGAAGAGCTACGACGTGGTGCTGATCGACGCCGCCCCGGCCGTGGTCTCCGGCGACGCCCTCGCTCTGGCCAACCGCTGCGACGCGACGGTGCTCGTGGTGAAGGCCATGCAGGAGAAGCGCGGGCTCGTGGCCCGGCTCCGCGGCGAGCTCGGCGAGTGCAAGGCCGACTTCCTCGGGGTCATCATCAACGGCGTGCGCTCCTCCGCGGGTGGATACCTGCGCGGGAACATCCGCGCCGCCAACGAGTACCGCACCGCGAACGAGTGAACCCGGCCCGAACACCGTGACCAGTTCGCCCGAAAGCCAGCGGTCGCGCCCGAGCGCGGGGGCCACCCCGCGCCGGGTGCTGGTCACGGGCGGCGCGGGGTTCATCGGCTCGCACCTGACCGACCTGCTGCTCGCCCGCGGCGACCATGTCACCGTGGTGGACGACCTCTCGACCGGGCGGCGCACGAACCTCCCCGCGTCCCACGAGCGCTTGCGGTTCATCGAGGCCGACCTGGGCCACGCCCTCGACGCCTTCGGCAAGGGCGAACGTTTCGACGAGGCCTACCACCTGGCCGCCGCCGTCGGCGTCAAGCTCATCATGGCCGACCAGGTCCGCTCCATCGAGACCAACGTTGAACAAACCGCGCGGCTCCTTCGGTTCGCGATCTCCCGCTCGCCGTCGGGCGGCGGAATCCCGACGCTGCTCGCCTCCAGCTCCGAGGTGTACGGCAAGTCCACAAAGTCGCCGTTCTCCGAGGACGATGACGCGGTCTACGGGCCGACCACCATCGGCCGCTGGTCCTACGCGTGCAGCAAGGCGATCGACGAGTACCTCGGCCTGGCGTACGCGCGCCAGCACGGCCTGCCGGTGGTCGTGGCGCGGTTCTTCAACACCGTCGGACCGCGCCAGGTCGGTGAATACGGGATGGTCCTGCCCCGCTTCGTGCGTGCCGCGATGCAGGGCGAAGCGCTCAGCGTTTTCGGCGACGGGTCGCAGTCGCGCTGCTTTTGTGACGTCCGCGACGTGGCGGAGGTGCTGCCGCGGATGCTCGCGTCGGACTCCTGCCGCGGGCGCGTCCTGAACGTCGGCTCCGACCGGCCGATCTCGATCGCGGCCCTCGCGGACGCGGTCATCCGCACGCTCGGCTCGCGCTCGACGAAGCGGTTCATCCCCTACACCGAGGCCTACCCGGCCGGTTTCGAGGACCTTCAGCAGCGCCAGCCGGACCTGCGGCGGATCCGCGCGGCCCTGACCTTCACGCCGCGCCGGGAGCTCGAACAGACGATCCGTGACATCGCCGCCCACACCGGCGCCGGCCCTGGCGGGGGCACCCCATGATCCGCGTGCAGCCGTTAGCATCGCCCGGCGCCGGCGTGCCGCTCGAAGTCGGCGCCCGCATCGAGTCGCTGCGCGACGAGGCCAGGGCCTTGGCCGAGCGCGTGGACGACCTTGCCGCCGCGGCCGGCGTCGAGCCCGCCAGCGCCCTCTCGCGCCTCGAAGTCTTCCACGGGTACATCGGCGTCTTCGGCGTCGCCTTCCTCGTGACACTGCTGGCCACGCCGCTGATGCGCCGTCTGGCGCTGGCGTACGGCGTCATCGACCGCCCCGACGAGGCCCGCAAGCACCACCGCGTCCCGGTGGCGTACCTCGGCGGCGTGGCGGTCTTCCTCGGGATCATCGGCGCGATCGTCTTCAGCTACGTCGGCATCTTCACCGAGAGCATGGTCGGGCTCCATCCGAGCATCCACCTGGGGTCGATCGAGCCGCCGGTCGGCGCCGTGGACGCCCTGGGGCAGCCGGTGGTCGGCGACCCGATCCACGCGATGGTCCCGGTGTCCGTCGTCTTCGGCCTGGTCATCATCGCCGTGGTAGGGCTCATCGATGATGTCGCGGGCATCGACCCGCGGCTGAAGATCTGCGGGCAGCTCTTCGCCGCCGCGGCGCTCGCCTATGACAAGGTCGGCGTCCAGGTCGCCACCGGGTTCCTCGCCCCGCTGGGCAAGCTCGTCGGGCACGAGCACCTGCTGTTCCAGATTCCTCTCCCCGGGCCTCTGGCTTCCCTCTTCGGCCCGAGCGTGCCCGTCGACATCGTCTACTGGACCGGCACGGCGATCATCGCGATTTGTGTCCTCGGGGCGTGCAACGCCTCGAACCTCATCGACGGCCTCGACGGGCTCTGCACGGGCGTCCATGCGATCGCGGCGGCCGGGCTTCTCGTCGTCGCGCTCACCCTCGCCCTGCGCGATGACGGCCCGCGCGACGCCCAGCGGATCATCCTGTGCCTGGCCGTTTTCGGCGCGTGCCTGGGGTTCCTCCCCCACAACTTCAACCCGGCGTCGATCTTCCTGGGCGATTGCGGATCGATGCTCCTGGGGTACTGCACGATCGTCGTCATCCTCACCCTGGGTGGCGAGAGCGGCTTCACCCACATGGTGCTAGCCGGGCTCATCATCTACGCGATCCCGATCGTGGACACGGTGCTGGCGATCGTCCGGCGCAAGCTCGAGGGCAAGTCGATCTCCGACGCGGACGACCAGCACCTGCACCACATGCTCAAGCGGGCCCTGGGCGTCAAGGGCGCGGTCTTCACGCTCTACGGGATCGCTGTCGGGTGCGCGACCATCGGCGTGATGATGAGCCTCTGGCGGGCCCGCGTCATCTACGCCGTCGCGGCGGTGTCGCTCTCGTTCATGATCGTCGCCGCGATCAAGGCCGCACGGCGCCGCGCCATCGAGCAGCAGGCCCATGAGGGAGCCGCCCGACGGCCACGCAGCGCCAAGCCTCTCGACCCCGGGGCGAACCCGCCCGCTCCGCCGGAGGATCGGAACGCGGCCGCCTGAGCCGTCACCCGACGCCGGCACGCCCCCCAACCCCGTTCGGTATACTCCCGCCATGCCGGAGCACGGACGCCCCGCTCCCGTCGCCTCCCCGCCCGCCCGCGGCTCACCGCCGCGCATCATCGCCCTGCTCAACCAGAAGGGCGGCGTCGGCAAGACCACCACGACCGTCAACCTCGCCGCGGCCATGGCCCTGCTCGGGCGGCGTGTGCTCGTGGTCGACCTCGACCCCCAGGCCCACGCCTCGTTGCACCTGGGGCTCGACCCGGCGAGCATGGACGTGTCGGTCTACGACCTTCTTCTGGAGCCCGACGCGGACCCCGCTGCCGCGGTGCGGGAACTGCGCCACAACCTCGCACTCATCCCCAGCGAGACAGACCTGGCGGCCGCGGAGCAGGAACTGGCGACGGTCGAGGACCGCCAGCGCCGGCTTGCTCGCGCGCTGGAGTCCGTCGGGTCCGGGTACGACGTGGTCCTGATCGACTGCCCGCCGTCGCTGGGCCTGCTCACGATCAACGCCCTCGCCGCCGCGCGCGAGGTGCTCATTCCCATGCAGGCTCATTTCCTCGCGCTCCAGGGTGTGGGAAAGCTGCTCGAGACCATCCGACTGATGGCCGGCGAAGGCGGCATCGGGATCAACCCGAGCCTGCGCGTGGGCGGGATCATCCTGTGCATGCACGACGCCAACGCGACGCATACGCAGGAAGTGGTCGCGGACCTGGAGTCGTTCTTCGGGCAGGCCCGCGGCAAGGATCTGCCGTGGCGCGACGCGGTGGTCTACCGACCCGCGATCCGGCGGAATATCAAGCTCGCCGAGTGCCCGAGCTTCGGCCAGACGATCTTCGAATACGCGCCCAACGCCGCGGGGGCGAGCGACTACCGGGCCGTGGCCCGGGCGGTGCTGGGGCTGCCCGCGGCGGAGCCCAAACCGGCCGCCGAGGGCGCACCACCTGCGGTCGTGGTGACGGCCGCCTCGGCTGCCGGTCCCGCGGTCGCGGAGGCCGGGCGTTGAAGCTGTTCCCGGTGCCGCGTGCCCTGGCCCGGCGCGCGTTTTTCCTGTACGTGCCCGTGCTCTTCCTCGCCACCCATTGGCCGAACTTCAAAATCCCCGTGCCAGGGCGGCCAGACCTGATCGTCCACGCCGCGGTCTTCGGCCTGTGGACCGCGGTGCTGATCGCGTGCGGGTTCTTCGGGCCGGCGCTCGCGTGGCGGAACATCGGTTGGAGCGTGCCGATCGCCGCGGTCTACTCCGGGATCGATGAGGGCCTCCAGGCGATCCCGTTCATCCAGCGCCACGCGGCGTGGGACGACTGGTGCGCGAACCTCATCGGCGTCTTCGGCGTTGGAGCCGCCGCGTCGCTGATCACCCTCACGTCACGCCGCGGGCCCGAACCCCCGACGCTCCGAACGGAGCCGACCCGGTGAGCACGCCCGCCGAGCAGACCGGGTTTCGCGGGCCCCGGTGCTGGGCGATCAGCGCGGCCACGGGAGGGCTGATCGGCGTCTGGCTCACCGTCGCCCTCCCCGCGACGTATCACGACGGGCACATGCATGTCCCGCTGTGGCTCGTCGCGCCCTTCGCGATGTTGCTGCTGAGCATCGCCGCAATGCCGTTCATCAACGCCCGCGCCTGGCACCTTCACTTCCCCGACTTCGCGTTCTTCCTCGGGTCGCTGACGGCCGCGTACTACCTCTTGGGGTTCCGCGAACCCGATGCGCATTCGCACGGGCTGCCCGCCGGCTCATCCGCGATGATGCACTCGGCGCTGGAGTACTACGCCTTCATCGCGCTCGTCGGCGGGCTGTATGTCGTGTCGGGCGGCATCCAGGTGCGCGTGCGGGGCCGGGGGACCATCGCGGCGAACACCCTGCTGCTGGGCGTCGGGGCCGTCCTCGCCAACGTCGTGGGCACGACCGGCGCCTCGATGCTGCTCATCCGCCCGTTCATGCGGATGAACAAGGGGCGGCTGCGCCCGATCCACGTCGTCCTGTTCATCTTCATCGTCTCGAACTGCGGCGGGTGCCTCACTCCGATCGGCGATCCACCGCTGTACCTGGGCTACCTCAAGGGCGTGCCGTTCTTCTGGACCCTCGAACACCTCTGGCCGAACTGGCTGCTCGTCAACGGCCTGCTGCTGGGCGTGTTCTACGCGATTGACAGGTGGATGGTGGGACGGGGCGAGCCGATCGCGGGACCGCTGCCCCGCGCGGGTGAGCATCAGGGAACGCCGGTCGCCCCGATGAGCATCCGCGGCACGGTCGGGCTGGCCTGTCTGGCGCTGATGATCCTCGGAGTGTTCATCGACCCCCTGCTGTCATCCCGAGGCGTGCTCCGGGGCGTGCCCGTCGGCGCGACGTTCCAGATTCTGGTCGCCGTGGCCGCCTGGCGGCTCGGCCCGCGCGACATCCTCGCGGCCAACGAGTTCACGTTCTTCCCCGTCAAGGAGGTCGGCCTGCTCTTCATGGGCATCTTCGCCACCATGACGCCCGCGCTGGGCTACCTCTCGGTGCACGGGCCGGGCCTGGGCATCACGACCCCCACGGCGTTCTACTTCGTCGGTGGCTCGCTCAGCGCCGTGCTCGACAACGCCCCGACCTACCTGAACTTCCTCCAGATCGCGTTCGCCAACCCGGAGCTCAACCCCGCCGCGCCGGGCGATACCGCGATCACCGCTGATACTTTCCGCCGCTTCCTGTTCGTCGAGGCCGGCGCGGACCGCACCGCGGGGGTCAAGGTCCTCGACGCGGTCTCGGCCGGGGCTGTTTTTTTCGGCGCGATGACCTACATCGGCAACGGGCCCAACTTCATGGTCAAGGCGATCGCCGAGGCCTCCGGCGTGCGCATGCCTTCGTTCTTCGCGTACCTGATTCTCGCCGTGGTCATCCTTCTGCCGATCCTGATCCTGAACTGGCTCGTGCTGATCCGCTGACGACGCACCGACACCGCGATGAACACACCGTCCTCTCCGCAACCCTCCGCGCCACCCGCCGATCCGGCGCGCGTGGCGATCGGCGGCGCCGTCCGGGCCTTCTCCGGCGTCACGCTCCTTTCGCGCGTCGGCGGGCTCGCTCGCGACCTGCTCCTGATCCGCGTCTTCGGCGGCCCGACAGCGATCAGCTCGGCGTTCGTCTCCGCGTTCGCCATCCCGAACATGTTCCGCCGGCTGTTCGGCGAGGGCGCCCTCTCGGCCGCTTTCATCCCTGAATACACCCGCGCCGCGAAGGACGACCCCGCGCACGCCGACCGCCTCGCCTCGCTCACGCTCACGCTCCTCCTGCTGGCGACTACGGGCGTGACCGTGCTCGCGGAGGTCGTGCTGCTCGCCGTCCTGTGGGCCGCACCCGGCAACGCGGATCGCGTCCTGCTGATCCAACTGCTCATGGTGATGCTGCCGTTCATGCCGCTCATCTGCGCTGCGGCCATCCTCGGGGGCATGCTGCAGGTCCACGGCCGGTTCGGCCCATCCGCGACGGGGCCGCTCATCCTGAACGGATTCATTATCACCGCCGGCATGGTGAGCCTGACCACCGGTTGGATCGGCGGCACACAGACGGCCTTTGTCATGGGCAGCGTCACCGTCGCCTCGGGCCTCACCCAGTGCGTGTGGTTCCTGCTCATCCTGAGGCCGCACGTCCGCTGGACGCGCGTGTTCACGGGCACGGGCGACACCGCCCGGCGCATGCTCCGCCGCTTCGTTCCGGTCATGCTGGGTCTGGGCACGCTTCAGATCAACGCGCTCCTGGACACCCTCTGGGCCGCCTGGCCGCTCGCAGTCGGGCCCACGGTGTTCGGGTTCGCCTATCCCATGGACGATCGTTCCGCGAGCGTGCTCGCCTTCACGCAGCGGCTGTACCAGTTCCCGCTCGGCGTCTTCGGCATCGCCGTCGCCACGGCCGTTTTCCCCATGCTCTCGCGGCACGCGGACGACGGCACGCACTTCGCCGCCATTCTCCGCCGCGGCCTGCGCCTGTCGATGTTCATCGGCGTGCCCGCCGCGGTCGGCCTTGCGATGGTCCGCCATGATCTCGTCGCGACGCTGTTCTCGGGGCGCCACGGCTTCACCCAGGGCGACCTGGACCGCGCGGCCATGGTCCTGCTCGGCTTCGCCCCCGGAGTTGTCGCGTACTCCCTCAACCACGTCTTCACCCGCGCGTTCTACGCGCGGGGCGAGATGACGACGCCGATGCGCGTCGCGATCGGAACCGTCGCCCTCAACCTCGTCCTGAACCTGGTCCTGATCTGGCCCTTCGGGCACGCGGGCTGCGGCGAGGCCGGGCTCGCCTGGGCGACCACCATCTCGGCGACCGTTCAGTGTGTGGTCCTCGCCCGCCTGTCGCGGCGATTCGCCGGCGGCCCGCTGATCGACCGCGAGATGGCCCGCGCGATCGCGACCACCCTCGCCGCCTCCGCCGCGATGGCCGGTGTTCTCCTGCTCATCCACGCGATGCTGCCCGCCCGAACCGGCTGGCGGTTCCACGCCGGTTCCCTAGCCGCGGCGTGCGTCGCGGGCGCCAGCGTGTACGCGGGGGTCGCCCACCGGCTCGGCTCGTATGAACTCCGGTGGCTCACCCACCCGCGCGACGAACGGTGATCGCCACGCGCACCCGAACGCCGCACACGCCCGGGAGACGCCGCACATGCACCCCATCGACCTCCGCGGCAAGCCGATCGCCATCACCGGCGCCAGCAGCGGCATCGGGCGCGCTGCCGCGCTCGCCTGCGCCCGTGCCGGGATGCCCGTCGCCGCCGCCGCCCGGCGTACGGACCGCCTCGATTCTCTCGTCGCCGAGATCAACTCCCACGGTGGTCGCGCCGTCGCCGTGCCGTGCGACGTGGACAACCCGGGCGACAGCGCCACGCTGGTCCGGCGCACCATCGACGAGTTCGGCTCGATCCACGCCGTCTTCGCCAACGCGGGCTACGGCCTGGAAAAACCCATCCACGAGACCACCGACTCCGAAATGCGTTCGATCTTCGAGACCAACTTCTTCGGCACGCTCAACACGGTGCGCGCCGCTCTCCCCGCGATGCTCACCGCCCACGCCGGGCACGTCCTGATCTGCTCCAGTTGCCTGGCGAAGCTGGGCGTGCCGGGTTTCGGCGCGTACTCCGCGACCAAGGCCGCCCAGGACCACATCGCCCGCGCGATGCGCATCGAACTCACCGGCACCGGCGTTCACGTCTCGGGCGTATACCCGGTCGGCACCACGACGGAGTTCCGCGAGGCGGCGCGGCGTGAGGGCCGGGGCTACGGGTGGGCGGTCCACACGCCGGGCGGCTTCATGCAGTCACCCGGGCGTGTCGCCGACGCGATCGTCCGCTGCCTGCGCCGTCCGCGCCCGGAAGTCTGGACCAGCACGTCCGCGCGCCTTCTGTTCGCGCTCGGCGTCGCGTGCCCGGGGCTGGCGGACGCAGTGCTGCGACGTATGGCGGGGACGAAGAACGCCAGATCAGCAGATCAGCGGATCAGCAGATAGAGACCCCGAATCTGGAGGCAGGACACCTCCTGTCCCCGCCCCCCCGGTCTCGCTGTCTCGCTATCTCGCCTCCTCGCTACCTCACCAGCAACACCACCGCGTGGACCTCGACGGCCCGCCCCTCCCCCACCGCGTCCACGCGCTCGTGCGTTTTCCCTTTGACGTTCACGCAATCCACGTCGACCCCCAGCAGCCGCGCCAGGTTCGCCCGGATTTCCTCCTTGCGATGGGCCAGCTTCGGGCGCTCCAGCACGACCGTCGCGTCCAGGTTCGCGACACGCCAGCCCGCTTCCTGCATCCGCCGGCGCGCCTCGCCGACGAACACCGCAGAGTCTGCGCCCTTCCATCGGGGATCGGTGTCGGGGAAGAGCTGCCCGATGTCGGACAGCGCCAAGGCCCCCAGGATCGCGTCCGTGACCGCGTGCAGCAGCGCATCGGCGTCGGAGTGTCCGACGGCCGCCACGTCGGCCTCCAGCAGCACACCGCCCAAAACAAACGATCGGCCCGGGCCGGCCGGTTCAAGCCGGTGGAGGTCATACCCGTGCCCGACGCGCAGGTTCGGCCCGCGCACCCCGACCCCCGTCGGAGGCCGACGGCGCCGGGCCACGGACGCCTCGGATCGACCGGTCTGCTTCGATGCGCGTCGCTTGGGCATACCGGTTATCCGCCCCAAAAACCACGGTCCGTGCGATCCGCGGAACGGTCCGGACGATACACTGTTGTCCCCCGCCCGTCGAACCGATCGGGGCGGGGCCTGTTCGCCCCTTCTTCGGGAGTCCGCGATGAAGACCCGCCGCCGCGCCTTGGGATCTGTCCTTGCTCCGGTCACCGTGCTGCTTCTGGCGGGTTGCCAGGGCTACGACGCGGGCGGCCCCATGGTGTCCATCGACCAGCACACGTTCGAGAGCAAGCCCGACTACCCGCAAACGGTCACGCTCCTCGACCACACCACCGGCGAGACCCTCTGGTCCGTCGACATCCCGGTGGGTCGCAAGCTCGTCATGCGGTTCGAGACCGGCAAGAACAAGCTCGACCCCGAACGCCCCGACCTGCTCCTGTGGGACCTCATGGAGTTCAAGGTCGAGTATGAGCGGCTGGACAACTCCATGCCCGTCCCGCCCGAATGGCGCCGGATGCTGAGCGTGTCCTACCGCAAGCCCGGCGCGGCCTCCGGCACGCCGTAAGTCGCGCTTCCCTGATCCGGCATTCCTGGGGTGCCGTTGCCGTTGCGACGCGCACGCGGTAGGCTGGGCGCCATGAAACGCGCCTCGTCTCGCGGCGGGTTCACCCTCATCGAGCTCCTCGTTGTCGTCGCGATCATCGCGCTGCTGATCGGGATCATCCTGCCCTCGCTCGGGCGTGCCCGCGAGGCCGCGCGCGCCGCCAAGTGCCTCTCCAATCAGCGTCAGATCGGGCTGGCGTTCCACGTCTATTGCGAGGAGTTCCGCGATTATCACCCGCGCGAGAGCGGGTATTGCGAGGCGCCCGGGACCATCCCCGCGCGGTGCGCGCCCACCTGGGCGTACATGCTCCGCCCCCTCGTGAAGTCGACGTGGGAGTTCGTGGACCCGCGCGTCGACATGAGCGGCGGTGTCGGGGACCGGTTCGAGTCGATGGAGATGTACCACGATCCATCGCGACCGGCGGACGGGCACAACATCCACTACGTCAACAACGGCATCTCCTTCCGCGACGCGGTCACGGTCAACTTCTACGCGAAGCATCCGACGAGCCTCGCGGCGTACAGCGAACCGTCGAGCACGTTCTACCTCGCGTGCTTCACCGACGATCCGAACAAGGTGCATTGGAACAACGTCTACAACGGCCCCAAGAAAGACTGGGAGGTTTCGATTTTCTACGACATGCACCACATCGAAAACGTGACGGGCACGATGCCCGGCTCCGTGACCCACTCCCAGCGCATCGCTCCGAAGCGCCATACCAACGGAGCCAATGGCCTCTATCTCGACGGGCACGCGCGCCTGATGCCGGCGGCGGAGATCACGGACTACCGCAAGTGGAACGACAAGGACTACAACCCCGACGTGCCGTGGACTCCGCCGCCGTGGCCCCCGCCATGATCCTGCGCTATAGCCGCGGCCGGTCGCACAGCGCGCCGCCGCTCCAACAGGCTCATCGGCAGCGTGGCGAGGTACGCGCCCGCGAGAGCGATCGCCGCCAGCCACGGGTCCTTGATCGCGATCACCACGAGAATCCCCACGATCACCAGCAGGGGCACGGCCCACTGCCGGCGCACCCGCGCCGCCTTGATCGAGTACATCGGCAGGCGGCTGACCATCAGGAGCCCGACCACGAAGGTGTACGGCACCACCACCCATTCCGGCGGCTGGGTCTCGATCGTCCGTGAGAGCTGCACCATGATCGGGATCAGCACCACGCCGGCCGCAGCGGGCGACGGCAGCCCGACGAAGTACCGCGTCGGGCGCACCTGCGGCGTCTTGGACATCGCGGTGAACCGCGCCAGGCGCAGGGCCGCGCACAGCACGTAGGTCATCACCGCCGCAAGCCCCAGCACGTCCGATCGCCCGAGCCGCAGGTGGTCGCCGAGCATCCACTGGTAGAGCACCAGCGCCGGGGCGACTCCGAAGCTCAGGAAATCGGCCAGCGAATCCAGCACCGCGCCGAAGCGGGAGGTCGCCCGGAGCAGGCGGGCCATGCGCCCGTCGAGCGCGTCGAAGAGGGCCGCGACCGCGATCGCAGCGACGGCGCGCTGGTAGTCCTCCTTGATCGAGAAGTGGACCGACGCCATGCCGCAGCAGAGCGCAATGGTCGTGAGCACGTTGGGGATGAGCTTGCGGGCCGGGATCGGGCGAGCCTGAAACGCCGGGCCGGGGGTCGCGCCGCGATGAGGAGACGGATCGATCATGCGCCGTCTCCTTTTGTTCCGCCCGCCGCGACGCCGCACGCGATGACGGTTTCGCCGGCCCGCACGCGATCACCCACGCCGACCGCCGGGGCCGCGCCGGGCGGAAGGTAGACCTCGACCCGCGACCCGAAGCGGATCATGCCGAACCGCTCGCCACGGGCCAGCACCGCTCCCTCACCGGCCCGGCAGACGATCCGGCGCGCGACCAGCCCCGCGATCTGTACCACGACCATCGGGCTTCCATCGGCCCGTTCCATCACGAGGGCGCACCGTTCGTTGTGCTCGCTCGCCTTGTCGAGCGACGCGTTGAAGAACCGCCCCGCGCGGTACACCACCCGCGTGATGCGCCCGACCGACGGGGCGCGGTTCACGTGGACGTTGAAGACGTTCATGAACACGCTGACGCGCGTCATCTGTCCCGCGGCGCCGGGGTCCACGCCGTACTCCACCGGGGGTGGCACACGCCCGACGTGGCACACCACCCCGTCCGCGGGGCTCAGGATCGCGTCGGCGTCCGGCGGCCCGCGCCGCTCCGGGTCGCGGAAGAACCAGATACACCAGAGCGTGACGGCCGATACGACCGCACCGGGGATCGCGCCCCACGCGCCGAGCCACCAGAGCAGCACCGCCCAGAGGCCCGCCGTCACGAGCACGAACGCCGCCACAATCGGAGAACCCGCTCGGGCGATGCCGAGCACCGGGCGCATCGACGCGCCGACCGATCCGCAGCGGGAATCCAGCCCATCAGCGCGATTCACAACCGGCGCGGTCGCGGTACTGATCGGCGTCGCTTCAAGCGTGTCGGGCATCCGCCGGGATGGTACGGGTCACGGGCAGCCGAGGACGTACTTACCCTGGAAACACCCGAAGTCCGCGACCGTGAGCGTGCCGCTCGTGTTGCAGTCCGCGTACAGGTCGCCGAGCACGTACTTGCCCTGGAAGCACCCGAAGTCCGCGACCGTCAGGCTGCCGCTCTCGTTGCAGTCCGGGTAGCACGACGACGCCTCGACCTCGACCGCGCCGTAGACCGTCAGGCCCGCGGGCAGGTTGGTGTTGTCATTCCATTGTCCGTTGCTGCCGAAGAGCTCGACGTAGTGCTCCAGCCCACCGGTGTTGTTCGGCTCACCGCCGTTCCAGTTCGTGTAGGCGACGGGCGCGCCGCTCGTCCAGACGAATGTCCCTTCGCTGGCGACGTCGTTGAAGCCGATCCACACACGCCGGTCCTGAGCTCCGAAGTTCGCCAACTCGACGCGCACCCACTCATTCTCCGCAGCGTCGTCGATTGTCGCCAGGTGCCCGGCGAGCGAGACGGCCGCGGCCTCGGCGGCCGTCCAGCTTCCGGGTTGCAGCAGGTAATACTCGTGCCCGTTGGCGGGGTTGATGATGGGCCCGCCAAGCACGCCCGATTCGATCGTGAATGTCCCCGCGCCGCCGACGGCGCCGGGGTAGCTGCCGAGCCGGATGAGATACGTCTGGCCCGCGACCGCCGTCCACGACACGCGGGTCTGGGTGCCGCACTGGTCGTCGCCGCACGCGAGGATCCCGCCACCCTTCAGGCACGCGCACCCGTTGTACACCGCAATCCGCGTGTCCACCGTGGTCTGCCCGCAGGTGGACGCGGCGACCGGCCCGCTGGCCGTCGCGGTCCAGCAGTACCACAGGTCCAGGTCGATCTGGTCGGAGCCGAACGCCAGGCACAGGGCGTTGGGGAGGCCGTCCGTAGTGGCCGCGGAGTTATCGAAGAAGAACGAACCGTAGCCGGAAAGGGCTTCGGCGCTGGCGCAGTTGTCGTTGGCGGGTTGGGCCAGCGCGGCCGCCGAAATGGACAGTCCGGCGGCGATGGCGGTGAGGCGGGCGTTCATGATCTCTCCTCCGTGGTCTGGTGTATGGCAGAGAGAGGATACCAGACATGCCCACGCACACAAGTGCTTCTTTTGCACCGGTTGGTCTACGGCACGAACCGCACCAAGCCCGCGAGCCACAGGGTCAACAGCGCTGCGCACAGCGCGAATCGGTACCACGCGAAGAGCGCCAACCCGCGCCGGTTCAGGAACGCGACGAGCCACCGGATCGCCGCCGCCGCGGACACGGCCGCCACGAGCACGCCGACGACGATCGCGGGCGTGCCGAGGCTCGCCAGCTCGTCGGTGTTCTTCAGGGCCTTGTAGACCGTCGCCCCGCCCAGCGTCGGCAGGCCGAGCAGGAAGCTGAACTCCGCCGCCTGGGCCGGGCGAAGCCCCGTGAGCATCCCACCGGTGATCGTCACCATCGATCGGCTCGTGCCGGGCCACATCGCCACGCACTGGAGCAGGCCAATTGCGAGCGCCTGGTCTGGTCGCAGAGCGGCGAGCCCATCGGGAGCGCCATCGGGCGGAACCGACGGGCGCGATCGCGACCATCGGTCCACGGCCAGCATGTACACCCCTCCCAGCGCGAGGGCCGCCATAACCGCCCCGGGGTTGAACAGCCGCGCTTCGACCCAGTCATCCAGCAGGAAGCCCAGCACACCCGCGGGGATAAAGGCGATGACCAGGTTGATCGCCAGCCGCAGACCCGCGGGATCGCGCCCGAGCACGCCGCGGATCATGCCCCACACGCGCACGCGGTAGAGGCCGAGCACCGCGAGGATCGCCCCGCCCTGGATCACGATGCTGAAGGCGTCCACCGCCGGCTTGCGGGCTTCGTCGTCGAGCCCCATGAGCGATGCGGCGATGATCAGGTGCCCGGTCGAGCTGATGGGGAGATACTCGGTGATCCCCTCGACGATCCCGAGTACGATCGCGTGCCATAGCTGCAACGGCCACTCCTGAACGTCCACGAAACAGGGCCCGCGGCCCGGACGAACATACCCTTCGGACGCCCGGCGGTCGCGGCGTGCAAGATTGCGCGCCGCGCCGACTCCCGCCCGTACGCATGACACAAGCCCTGACCAAGTACACCGCGCTCTTCGAGTCCGTGCGATCGCGCCGGAGGCGGTCCGAGGTCCCGCGCGGGCTCGACCGCATCGCCGCGAGCGTCGCCCTGGGATTCCAGACGCGGCGTCTCGGGCCCGCCTGGCTGCGCCGGCAGGCCGAACTCATCGACGCCGAGCGCCCCGACGTGAGGAACTTCTCCGAGGCCGCTCTCGACCAGGCGCTCGCCGACATCCGCGAGGTGTTCGTCCGCGCCCGCGGACGGCGCTCCGACCACGGCGAAGCGACCGTCCGCCGGGGCATGGCGCTCGTCCGCGAACTCGCCCGACGCGAGACCGGCGAGGAGCCGTTCGTCGTGCAGCTCCTGGCTGCCCTGGCCCTCTACCACGGACGCATTATCGAGATGCTCACCGGCGAGGGCAAGACGCTCACGGGCTCGATCGCCGCGCCGCTGCTGGCGTGGCGCTTCCGCCACCTGCACGTCTTCACGGTCAACGACTACCTGGCCCGGCGCGACGCGGCATCACGCGAATCCATCTACCGGCGGTGCGGCCTCATGGTGGGCTCGATCCAGCAGGACATGGACGGCCCGACCCGATTCTCCGTCTACGCCCGCCCGATCGTCTACGGCACACCCAAGCAGATCACCGCGGACTGGCTCCGCGACCAGATCCGCCTGGGACGCCAGCTCACGCCGTGGGCGGGCCGACAGCAGGCGGTCAACGTCGGCGATACGCTCGGCGAGGGCGGCGGCGGGCCCATGATCCCGGGGCTGCGGGCGGCACTGGTGGATGAGGCCGACGCCGTGCTCATCGACGAGGGTGTCGTTCCTCTCATCATCGCCCGGGCGCGCCGGCAGGACGACATGGCGGAGGTCTACCGGCGGGGTGCGCGGATCGCCGCGTCGCTCGACGAGGGCCCGGACTACGCGATCGACCACCTGCGGCGCCGGGCCGAGTTGAAGCGTCGTGGGCAACACCGCATCACGCACGCCTGCGCCGCGGCCCCGGAACCGATCTTCAAGGCCGCCCGGCGCGCCGAGGAGCTGGTCCGACAGGCCCTTGTCGCGCGCCACTGCTACTTGCGTGGGCACCAGTACCAGGTCGTGGACGGGCGCATCGTGATCGTGGACGAATACACCGGGCGATTCCTTGCCGACCGGCACTGGGAGCACGGGCTGCACCAGGCTGTCGAGGCCAAGGAGAACCTGGAGGTGACCGCCGACCGCGAAACGCTCGCACGCATGAGCTTCCAGCGGTTCTTCCGCAGCTACCCGTTCCTGTGCGGCATGACGGGCACGGCCGCGGACGCCACCGTCGAGATGGAGCACGTCTACGGGCGGCGGGTGATCAAAGTCCCCACGAACCGCCCGATGATCCGCGCGCAGCAGCAGCTGAGGGCTTTCCGCACCGCGGAGAGCAAATGGGCCGCGATTGTCGAGTCGATCGAAAAAGTCCATCGGCAGGGCCGACCGGTGCTGGTGGGCACGCGGTCGATCCAGGCGTCCGAGCACCTGGGCGCGCGTCTCGCGGCCCGCGGGCTCGCCCACCGGGTCCTGAACGCCAACTTCGACAAGGAAGAGGCCGATTTCGTCGCCGAAGCGGGGCGCGGCGGCGCGATTACCGTGGCCACCAACATGGCGGGGCGCGGCACGGACATCAAACTCGACGAGGACGCGAAACACGCCGGCGGCCTCCACGTCCTGCTCACCGAGATGCACACCGCCCAGCGCATCGACCGGCAGTTCATCGGGCGCGCCGGGCGTCAGGGCGACCCCGGTTCCGCCCAGGTTTTCGTCTCACTCGACGACGAACTGGTCAAGCACTACGTGCCGAAGGCCGCGCTGGCGCTCAAACGGCGCTCGCGCGGCGAGGAGCTGAGGGCGGGGCGAATCACCCGGACGATCTTCCGCGTCGCGCAGCGCCGCGCCGAGGCCCGGTCCCGGCGCGGACGCGCCGGCGTGATGAAGCAGGACGACTGGATCGACAAGCACCTGCCGGGCTGATCGCCGCCGGATCGCTCCGTCGCCCGGCGACGCCCCGGCACCTCCAACCCGCCCGGATTCACGGGGCGCAAAGCCCGCCACGCCCGATGGACCGGCGGGCGCGCGGTCTCTACCGTTCAGTCGGGCCGCGACGGACCACGCCCGGTTTGGGCGCGTCCGGCGTCGGCCCGGGATGACCAGGAGATGAACCGCCCGACACACAGACCCGCCGCACGCCCGCCGCTCGACGTCGCCGACGCCGACGGGGCGGACGGGGCCGCCATCGTCGGCCCCGGTGGGGCCCTCGTCGAGCGCTTCGGCACGGGACTGGACGCCAAGGTCCTGGTCCTGAACAAGCTGTACATGGCGGTGCGGGTCGTCTCCGCAAAGCGGGCGTTCATCCTGCTGTGCAAAGAGCTGGCCGAGGTCATTCACGTCGAGGATGGGAAGTACCTCAACTACGACTTCGCGTCGTGGCGGGATGTGGCCGCGATCCAGCGCGAGCTGGAACATGAGCGGCACGACTGGGTCCGCACCGTCCGGTACGAGATCGCCGTGCCGCGGATCATCCGGCTGCTCGGGTACGACCGCCTGCCGCGGCAGGATGTCAAGCTCAACCGGCGGAACCTCTTCGCGCGCGACCGCAACCAGTGCCAGTACTGCGGGCGGCACTACCCCACCGCCGACCTCTCGATCGACCACGTCAACCCCCGCGCCCGCGGCGGCGGCGAGACGTGGGAGAACCTCGTCTGCGCCTGTCTGGCGTGCAACGCCAGGAAGGGCGGGCGCACGCCCGAGGAAGCCGGGATGAAGCTCGTCCGCCCGGTCCGCCGCCCGCGGCGCAACCCGCTGATCACGCTGCGCCTGGGCAGCGCCAAGTACCAGTCGTGGAAGACGTTCCTCGACGAAGCGTACTGGTCCGTCGAGCTGCGCTGATTGGCCAGCGCACTCCGGACCGTGCCTCGAACGACCACCGCCGAGATTCGACGGGCAGACATGGGCCCGGTGGGAGTCGAACCCACACCCCGCGCGAGCGGGAGCGGATTTTAAGTCCGCCGCGTATGCCGTTCCGCCACGGGCCCGACGGGGTTGATTCTACGGGAGCCGCCGCGAAACCGGGCGCACAGGGCAGGACACACGGACGCGGGGCTCAGAGCGACTCCGCCACGAGCTGCAACTGCTTCCATTTCTTGAGCTTCAGCCCCAGAGTACGGACGCCAATCCCGAGGGCCCGCGCGGTCCTGAGTCGGTGCCCGTTGAAGCTGCGCAGGGCCTGGATGATCGCGTCGCGCTCGATGTCCTCGAGCTTGCGGGGCGAGCCGTTGGCGAAGCACGTCACCGGGTCGGTCGGTCCGCCGATCGAAGGCTTGTTCTCGATCGTTGAGGCGGCCCGCGGCGCCGCACCCGCCGCCGCTCCCGCGGCGAGCCACGGTTCGATCATCTCCGCGCGGATCGTCCGCGCCCCGCCCGCGTCGGGCTGCGTCAGCACCACCGCCCGCTCGCAGATGTTCTGCAGCTCCCGCACATTGCCGGGCCAGGAGTACGTCCGCATCAGGTCCAGCACCCGATCGTCGAACCGGACCTCCGACTGCCCCTCGCGGCGCCGGATCAGCCCGACAAAGTACGTCGCCAGGGCGGGCACGTCCTCGAGCCGCTCGCGCAGCGGCGGCAGGTGGACCGGCAGCACGTTGAGCCGGAAAAACAGGTCCTGACGGAACGCCCCGGCGCCCACGGCCCGGGGCAGGTCTCGGTTGCTCGTCGCGACCACGCGCACGTCCACGCCGATCGACAGGCTCGACCCGACGCGCTCAAAGGTCCGCTCCTGCAGAACGCGCAGCAGCTTGGCCTGCACCGGCGCGCCGACCTCGCTGACCTCGTCGAGCAGGATCGTTCCGCCGTCGGCAAGCTCAAAGCGGCCCTTGCGGAGCTTGTCCGCTCCGGTGAACGCCCCGCGCTCGTGCCCGAACAGCTCGCTCTCCAGCAGCGACTCGGAGAGGGCCGCGCAGTTCACGGGCAGGAACGGCGCCGAGCCACGAGGGCTCAACTCGTGGACCGCCCGCGCGACGACCTCCTTGCCCGTGCCGGATTCGCCGTGGATCAGCACGGTGCCCTGCGACTTGGCCACCGCGAGAACCTGCTCCTTGACCCGGCGCATCGCGGGCGAATCGCCGATCAACCGAGAAAGGCCCGAGAGCGCCGCGGCCGCCGACCCGTTGACGCGGGGCGCGTCCGCGCCCGTGCCGGCCCGCAGCAGGGCGTTCTCGCGGAGCAGCTTCGCGTGCCCGATCGCCCGTTTGACCGCGATCACCAGCTCGTCCCCCTCGAACGGCTTGGTCAGGTAATCAAACGCGCCGAGCTTGATCGCCCGCACCGCGGTGTCCACGGCCGCGAACGCCGTCATCACCACCACGGGCAGCTCGTCGTCGATCCCGCGGACCCTCTCGAGCAGGTCGAGCCCGCCCAGGCCCGGCATCTTCATGTCGGTGACGACGGCGTCCGGCCGGCGCTGCGCGATCAGCCCCAGGGCGGCCTCGCCCGAGTCGGCCGTCAGCACACTGAAGCCCGCGCGCTGGAGCGTGCCCGACACGCTATCCCGCATCATTTCCTTGTCGTCCACGACGAGCACCATGCTCATGTCCCTGACTCCTGAAAGCGGGCCCCGGCCTCCGTGCCGGCGCCCTCGCCCCGGGGGTCGCCCGGGGAGGGAAGAAACAACTCGAAGACCGCCCCGCCGCCGTCGCGGTTCCGCGCCGCGATGCGCCCGGCGTGGGCGTCGATGATCCGGTGAACGATCGCCAGCCCCAGGCCCGTGCCCGCGGCCCGCGTTGTGAAGAACGGGTTGAACATGCGGTCGAGAGCGTCGGGGCTCACGCCCGGCCCCGTATCCGCAACGCGGAGCGTGACGCCGCGGGCTCCGTCCTCGCCGACGGTCTCATGGGCATCGAGCGTGAGCACGTGCCCGCCGGGCTCCCCGTTCGTTCGGCGGACTTCCGCCATGGACTGGATGGCGTTGCGCACCAGGTTGACCAGCGCGTTCACGAGCAGACCGGGGTCGCCGAACACATCGGGGTCGCCGCGGCGCTCAACCCGCACGCTTGGCGACGTCTCGCCCGCGCAGGCCTCCATCGCCCGGTCGAACAACTCGCCCGCCCTCACGGCGATCGGCGAAACCCGCAACTCGCGCGCGAAGTTCAGCACATCCCCCACCACGGCGTCCAGCCCGTGGACCGCCGCGGCGATCCGCGTCGCGACGGCGCGCTGCGCGGGCCGATCGGTCAGGTCCTGCTCGAGCATCCGCGCGTAGAGGCGTATGGAGGAGAGCGGGTTGCGGACCTCGTGGGCGATCCCCGCGGCCATCTCGCCCAGCGCCGCGAGCCGCTTCGACCGGGCGAGCCGCTCGTTGGCGTCGCGCAGCTCGCGCTTGAGCCCGCCGACCTCGCGCTGGAGCCGCTCGTGCGCGGACTGCATCCGCGTCGTGACCTGGTTGAACGCCGAGAGGAGTTCGGCGAAGTCCGCCGGCGCGAGCGACCCCGCGCCGCCCCCCCCCGCGACCGCCGCCTCGACCTGGAGCCCCGCGGTGGCCACGGCTACGCCTCCCGATCCTGGAACGACGCCCCGCCGCCGCGAGGCCCATATGCCGCCGCGGCGCCGCGGGCCCGACCAACCCCGGCGAGACGTTCGGCCAGGTCGTCGCGGCGCTGGCGCATCCGCGCCGTGTCGCGCTCATCGCGACGCACGACCGCCTCGGACACCGCGGCCGCAGCGTCCATCCGCCGCTGAAGATCCGCGCGGACCGCGCCGGGCAGCGCCGGGCTCGCGGCCTCCCATCGGGCGCGGCACGGCGCGATCAGCCCGTTCAGTCGGTCGATCTCGGCCACCACGGCCCGCCGGTCGTCGAGCACCGCGAGCAGCGGCTCCGTGTCGGCGTCATCGACGAGCGGCCCCTGGCGCGTGCTGAGGGCGTCGAGCCGCAGCAGCAGCCCATAGAGCTCCTCGAGAAGCCGCGCGAACCGCGCCGCCCAGGCGCCGTCGTCAACTGTTGAGTGCTCGTCCCGCGTCATCCTGACGCCTCCCGCGCCGCGTCATGCGGCGGTTCGTGAATCACCGCCCGCCCGGCGGCCCATCCCCCGCGTCCACCGGAACGCCGCCCAGCACCGCGAGCGAATCGAGCCACCCCTGCCACTGCGACCGCCCGATCGGCAGCGTCGGGTCCGACCAGACGGACTCGGGCAGGCTTTCGTAGAAACGTCGAGCGCGTTCGTTCGCGGTCGTGGCCCGTTTCAGGTCGCCCTGCTCGACGTAGGCATTGACAATCTGGATCATGGCGACCAGCGAGGCGGGGTCGCGCGGGTAGCGTTCCCTGGCCGCGTCGTACAGGCGGATCGCGCCGTCGAACTCGCGCAGGTCGTACGCGCAGTCCGCAACGTAGAAGCAACTGTTCCGCAGGCGCAGCCGGTCCGCGTCCGTCAGCCGCTCCGGGTCGTGGTCCGACAGTGTGTCGCGGACCTCCGTGAAGAGCTCCGCGGCCCGGGCCAGCCGCTCCCGTCGCGTGCGCTCCAGCGATTGCCGCTCGGTCTCGGGCATGTCCTGAGTGAGGGTGCGCGTGACGGCCGAGGCATCGCGCCGGTGCGCGTCCGCCAGGTCGAAGAGCATCGCGGGGGATCGCGTCTCGGCCGTCGATCGGGCCAGGGCTTCCTCCAACCTGGTGACGGCGGCGGCGTACGCCCCCTCCTTCGCGTGCATGCCCGCCAGGAGGATCAACGCGTCGCGGAACTGGTCGGTGTCCGTGCCGCCGACGCGACCCTCCACCACCGCCGACAGGAGCGCCTTGGCCTCGGCGTCGTCGGACTCCTCGGTGTTGGCGAGGAGACACCGGGCCAGCGGGACGTAGCCGGCATCGGAGAACGGCCCCCCGCCGCCGTCCGCGCCCGCGTCGATCAGCTCGCGGTAGCGCGACGCGGCGACGTCATAGTCGCCCCGCGCCTGGAAGGCCTGCGCGAGCCGGAAGCGGGCCTCGTCGCGCCGCGGGTCGGCCCGCAGGCTGTCGACGAACTCGGTGAAAATCGCGACGGCCTGGTCCTGATCTCCCGCGCGGTCGAAGGAATCCGCCGCCAGCCAGAGCGAATCGCCGAAGGCGGCGTAGTCCCGCTCCACCACGGCGTTGGCGTGACGCCGGAAGTACCCGCCCGCGGCGACGAGATCCCGTCGGGCTTCCTCGCGGACCTGCGCATCCAGGCGCGCCAGCTCGACGAGGCGTGCCCGATCGCCCGCCACGCCCGACAGCCGATCCTCGGCCAGCCGACGGTGGGCCCGGGCGAGCGCGAGCAGCGTGACCGCGGGCACGGCCTCGGGGGCGTGGAGCCGCTCGGCCAGCTCCGCGTATCGGAGCGCCGAAGCGTGGTCGCCCGACGCCGCCCTGTCCGCGCCGCGGTCCATGAGGCTCGCGCTCACGGCGTCCCGTGTCACCTCGGGGTGCCGCCGGCCGTGCGTCATCTCCTCGGCCAACTGCCCATAGTGGAGCAGCGAGGCCTCGGTGTCGCCGGCCGCCGCGTCCGCCTCGCCCAGGCCCAGCAGGGCGGGGAGCCGCGCGGCGTCGTCCTGGTACCCCTCGATGACCGCGGCGTATTTCTGGCGCGCTTCCTCGGCTTCGCCGCGCTGGGCGTCGAGGCGCGCCAGAAGGACCATCGCATACGCCCGGCGCGGGTCGCCCTCGCCCAGGAGCGCCGCCGCACGTTCGATCTGCCGGCGGGCGTCGTCCGTTGCGCCCGTGTCCAGGTACGCCCGACCCAGCAGCAGGTTGAGCTCGCCCAGCGCGGGGGCGTCCGACTCGCTCAACCGCGGCATCACGACGTACAGCTTGGCGATGGCCTTGTCCGCGTAGCCCTGGCGGATCAGCAGTTCCGCCTGGCGTGCGACGGCCCAGGATTTATCCGAGAGCGTCAGGTCCGGCTCGGACTGGAACATATCCAGGAGCGAGAGCGTTGCGCCCGGATCGGGCGCGGGGGCTTCGAACTTGAGCGCGACCATCTTGCGGAGCAGCTCGCGGCGCTGGGCCCCCGCCTCGGGCGGCAGGCGCCGGACACGCTCCAGCGCTTTGTCGGGTTTGTCGAGCGCCAGGTAGGAGAGGGCGAGCCGGTAGGCGTCCGGCGGCTCGAGGATCGCCCCCGCGTTCTCCGCCTTGGAGTACTCGTCGACGATGGTCTGGTGATTCTCGGGCACGTCGATCCCGCGGACCCGACCGAGCATCGAGAACCCACGGGCCCGCAGCACGTGGAACCGCCGACGCTGCTCGACGGGCATCCCGCCCGCATTGACGAACTTCCGCACCGAGTGGTTCAGGTGCTCCAGCGCCTCGTCGTAGTGCTCGCGGGCGATCAGCCGGTCGGCCTTGTCGAGCATCCCGGCGTAATCGGGCGTCGGCGCGTACATCACGAACGACGCCGCCGCGCCGGCGAACAGCACGAGCGACAGCAGGAGCGCGGGGACCTGCCAGACCAGCCGCCCATCGGGACGCGATGGAGCACCGGCAGCCGGCCCGCTCCCGGGGCGCGCGCTCGCGGGCTTGTCCCCCGCCGGGCCGCTCGCCGCTCCGCCGCTGGTGCTCTTCTCCGCCACGGTCGACGCTCCCACGCCTGATCCACAGATTATCGGGCGTGACACGAGCCGGCACCACGCCGATCACGTCCGACCCTACGTTATCGGGTAGCGAACGCGCGGTCCTTGACGGAACGCGCAAGCACCGCGCGATAGTCCGGTACCGCACGGTCGTCCGGTGCCCGCGGGGTCGCGTCAGACGTCCGGCGTCGGCTCATCGGGATGCAGCCGGACGATCACCGCCGTCCCGGTCATGGTGTCGCCGAGGTGGCGGCGCTCCGGGCCGCCGATCCCGGCCAGGGCCGCCGGCGCGAGCGTCCACTTCGCCAGGGAACGAACCGCGGCACGCCAGACGCCCGGCCTGCGGGCGACCGCGGTCAACTCGCCGTCCCGCCCCGCGCGGGCGATGACGACACGCACGACCTCGCACCCTACCAGGGCTTTGCCGAGAGACCGGCCGAAGAGCGCCTCGGCCGCGGCCGTGTGGGCGAAGGCGATCGCCAGAGCGTCGAGCGCGAGGGCGAGAGCGTCACCGACGGACAGAGCCCCCGCCGGGGAGAACGCCTCGCCCAGCGGGACGCCGGTCACCCGAGACGCGAGCAGCAACGCGGGGGCCACGTCGATCAGCGCCGCGGCGATGCGACGCCCGGGCTCGGCGAGCATGGTGCGGGGAGGCAGGACGAGGGGCGCGCCCCGCCCGCCGGGCCCCGTCGGGCGCAGCACGAACACCAGGATCACGACCGTCACACCGAGCAGGAGCAGCACGAGAACCCGGAACTCCGCGGGCGAGAGCGGTGGGCTGCTGGTCGGCGCGCCCGAATACAGCACGCGGCCCGTCGACCCCGACAACTCGATGATCGTGTAGTCGTACCGGGGGTTCGCGGGCGATGCGCCGGGCGGCCGCGGCACGGCGTCCCCTTCGGCGGGCGTCACCCCGAACACGATGAGCCGGTCGGACTGATCGAGCGGCGCGATCGCGAAGCCGGGCGGCGCGTTCGGCACGCGCGCGATCTCGCGGGCGTCCTGGTCTGAGACGGACCACACGTTCAGGGTGCCGGAGTCGCCGTCCCGCTCGGCGAACACGAGCCGCCCGGCCAGCTCGAACACCGACCCTTCAGGGATGGGCCCGCGGCCACCCGAGTCGCCGCCCAGGGGCAGGTCCTCCCAACTCCAGGTCACCGCATCGGTCGAGAGCGGCGCCGAGTTCGCTGTCGCCGCGAACCGGGCTCTCCAGAGCCCCGCGTGAGACTGGCCGCGGATCAGCAATCCCGGGCCCTCGCGCAGCGCGAGCAACATCGCCCGCGGAAGGCCGTCGGGAGGTGCGTCGGCGCCCGCCGGGTCGGGCAATGGCACGGGGCGCCACTCCACGCCGGCGAAGACGAGAAGTGTCGGTCGGCCCGACGACTCGTCGTCTATCAGGGCCACGGGTCCCCGCGGCGAGCCCGCGAACCCGAGCAGCGGCGCGTCTCCCGGGATCGACGCCAGGGCGTTGAGCCGGCCCGCGGTGTCGAACTCCCACCCCCCCCCCATGGGCGACGGCGACGCCGTGATCGTGAGGACGCGGCGCTGCCGCTCCCCCGGGCGCGTCGGCTCGGGCGGGAACGCGAGGTAAACCGTGCGTTCCCAGGCGGCGATGCGCTCGGGGGCGGACACAAGGCGTGCGGGAGTCTCGACGCGTCCGTCCTGTACGACGCCGCCGGGGCCCGCCCCGCCGCGGGGCGGGATGTGGATCACACCGAAGCCCGTCGAGCCGGAGGCCGGGACCACGACCCAGGCGTGGCTCTCGG
Organism: Phycisphaerales bacterium; assembly: GCA_046153875.1. Classification (GTDB taxonomy): domain Bacteria; phylum Planctomycetota; class Phycisphaerae; order Phycisphaerales; family UBA1924; genus JBJXFE01. Next base: position 114,042 of record JBJXFE010000057.1, on the reverse strand, counting down.
CCGCCGCGGCGGTGGCGCCGCCGGGCACGATGAACCCGCCCGCGCCGCGCAGGTCCTGGGCGGGCGCGTGCGCCGCGACCAGCAGCACCGCGAGCACGAAGGCGGGCCCGCCGAACGGCACGCCCTTCGCGGTCCGCCGCTTCGCGGGGGAGTCGCGCGTCGCTGCGGGCCGCGGGCGGTGCGGGTTCGTCATCGCGCGATGGTATCCGTGCCGCGCGGTTCAGCGCGGGTCCCGGGGCGGATCGTCCAGCGACCGGACCTCGTCCACGCGGTAGTGGCGGATCACGGCGTCGAAGTCGAACGCGTCGTCGCGCGGCCTGCCTCCGGAGTTGGCGGGGTCGTGCAGCCAGAGTTTGAGCCGGCGCTCGCCGGCGTCGAGCGAGGCCTCGATCAGCGTGGCGATCGGCCCGCCCTTCGCGCCGCCCTTGAGCACTACCGGCTCGTACTTCGTGAGCGCGGCCGTGATCAACGGCGCGCCGTCGCCGTCGAGCAGCTCGATCGACCGCGGCAGGAAGGTGTCGCGGTCCAGCCCGTACCGCACCGAGGCTACGGGCCGGCGATCCGGCGATGCCGACGCCACCGTGAGCGTCACGCCGGCGCCGTCCGCGGACCAGGCGACGACGGGCCGCACCGGCGGCGCGCCCTCGGGGAGCGGCAGCACGCCGAGCAACTCGATCAGGTCCGCGGGGCGCACGGGGATGCCCGCGTCATCGGCGTGACCGGCCGCCGCCTTGGCGTGCTCGCCTACCCAGGCGACCTTCTCCTCGCCCAGCTCGATCCACCAGTAGCGCTCGGCGTTGCTGCCGAGCACCGCGTACGTCTCGCTCAGCTTCTTGTACGTCATCAGCAGCCGGTTGGGCCGGGCGAACTGGAACGTGCCCTCGACCTGCTCGACCTGCTCCTCGCCCTCGCGATCGGGGAACCAGATCCGCACCACGGACCGCGCCCAGAGGCGGTCCACGGTGGCGACGCGGGCGTTCCATGACTCGGCGATGGCGGTGTAGGCGGGGGGCGGCCCGAGATTGGTCGGCGCGTCCGGGCGTGGGCGGTGGGCGCAACTCAACTCAACATATGTTGAGTTGAACATGACCAGCAGGCACAGGGTGCGGAGGCAGAGTTGCGACATGCCCCGGTGGAGCGCGCCCGGAGCCCCCCGGTTCAATCCCCGGTTCATCGCCCCTGCCCCGGATCACCGCCCAGCAGCACGGCCGAGAGCCGCTCGGCGGCCTGGGCGATGCGCGCCCCGTCCATGCCGGGGTCGGGGACTTCGAACGGCGTCGCGCGATCACCGTCGCGGGCCCAGCGGAGCACCAGCGCCCCTTCGCTGGACCCGGCGGGCTTGAGCAGCTTGCGCCGCACCAGCAGCAGGGCGAGCACGAAGCGGAACGACGCGCGTGAAGGGTCGTCGTCGCCCCCCCCACCCTCATCGAGGGATTGCTCGAACAGGTCGGCGAGGGCTTCGTCGTCGATGATCGTGCGTCCGGACGCGTTCGGCTCGGGCATCACCGCCCGCCAGTGCCCGAGCACGCGGGGCGCGGGCTTGAGTTCGGCGAGCACCGCCCCATCCGCCCACGATTCGGCGTGGTAGTCGCGGCGCTGGAGCGACTCCTCGCCCGCGGACCCCGCCTCGACCAGCACCGCCACGAACGGCTCGCCCGGGGCGATCGCCCGCCCTGTGGCGGCGCACACTCCGGTCGGGCGCGCGATCTCGTACTTCGCCTCCGTGCTCATCGTGTGGATGATATCGGCCGGGCGATGGCACGCCCGGCAGGGCGGGAAGGCAACCGCAGAGCTCACAGAGACCACAGAGGGGAAGCCGCGGAATCCCGGGTCGTGGTCAACTCAACACTTGATGGAGTTGGACATGCCGTCCCATCCGGTTCGAGCTCATCCGGGCTCTGTGTGCTCTGTGGCCTCTGTGGTTGCATCGTTCCGGAGCCGCAGCGGCCGTCAGCACCGCACCTCGAAGAACCGCTCGCTGGTCCCGCCTTCGCCCACGGCGAACCGCACCGACGCCCCGCACCGCGGGCACAGGGCCAGGTACGCCGTCCCCGCCGCGTTCCGCGGCACACGCACGTACGCCCCCGCGCACAGGAACCTCACGCCGATCCACGGGCGCTCACCGCCCGGGGACTCGCCCGAATCCCGCACCGTTTCCCCGCCGGATACGAACGTGTCGCGCGGGTCGGGCATCTCACCACGAGTATCGGCCCGGGGCCCCCGGCGGCTGTGGCCGCACGCTCCTGTGCAGCATTCCTGCGTTTCGCGTCGATATCCCCTGACTCTCCGCCCGCTTCCCCCCCCCCTCGGCCTTCCACTCCTCCCGTCCCCCCCGTCCCCCCCTTGCCGACAGGCGCCCGACGGCCATGTACAGAATCCGCTAGAATCGCGTCATCATTTGGTTGCTTGATCCGTGCCCAGACCGTTGACCATCCTGCCCGACCCGCCCCCGCCGCCCACGGCGATCGGTCTCATTGCCGGCGGCGGGCGCCTGCCCATCATTGTCGCCGAGGGTCTGCTCCGGGCGGGCCACCCGGTCCACGGGCTGGGGCTCTCCCGGCAGTACGAGGCCGAGCTGCCCCCCCTGTGCACCAGCTTCCGCGATATCGGTCTGCTGCGGGTCGGCTCGTGGGGGCGGGCCCTTCGCCGCATCGGGGTGCGGCACGCGATCATGGTCGGCAAGGTCGACAAGGCCAAGCTGATGCACGATCCGCTCAAGCTCATCCGCAACCTGCCGGACCTGCGAACGATCATCGGCTGGTACCGCCACCTGCGGCACGATCGGCGATCGCACGCCGTGCTGGCCGCGATCGCCGAGGAGCTCGACCGGAGCGGCGTGCAACTGCTTGACTCCACGGTGCCGATCGAGGGCCACATGTCGTCGCCCGGCCAGATGACCACCAAGCCCCCCACTGCCGAGCAACGCGGCGACATCGAGTTCGGCTGGCCCCTGCTCGCCGAGCTTCTCCGCCTCGATATCGGGCAGGCCCTTGCGGTGCGTGATCGCGACGTGCTGGCGGTCGAGGCCGTCGAGGGCACGGACCGGATGATCGACCGCGTCGGCGAGATCTGCAAGAGCACCGGCTGGACGCTCTGCAAGGGAGCGCGGGCCGGGCACGACCGGCGCTCCGACGTCCCCACCGTCGGCGTGACCACCATCCGCAAGCTGCACCAGCGCGGCGGGCGCTGCCTGGCCCTCGCGGCGGGCGACGTCATCATGGTCGATAAGCCCGAGGTCATCGCCTTGGCGGACCAGCTGGGCATCTCGATCGTCGGCGTCACGCCGGCGTCGGCCTGACGAAGGCAGCCACAGAGCTCACAGAGACCACAGAGGGGGGAACTGGGTGAAAACCCGGATCCCGGTCAACTCAACTTTTGATGGAGTTGGACAGACGCCCGCCACTCTTCCTTCAGTCTCTGTGTGCTCTGTGCTCTCTGTGGTTAGTGGCTTTCCGGTTGGTCCGGCTCCAGCGCATACGGCTCCGCCCCGCCGCTCGGGCGTGCGATCGTCGGCTCGCCCGCGGGTCCCGGCGCGGGTCGCGGCGTCGCGGAGGGCTCGCGTGAACCCCGGCCCTTGGCGCGACCCTTGAGGCGCGCCGCCTCCGCCCGCGCGTTCCTCATGTCCAACTTCCGCTCCTCGGCATCGCGCCGGCGCGCCATGCGTGCCTCGACGGCCTGTCGGTTGTGGGCGTTGCTGATCGCCCACACCGCCTCTCCGGCGAGCTGCACCAGGCTGATGACGAAGATGACCGTCGCCAGCACCGCCCCCGCCAGCGTGATCATCCCCAGCACGCCGATGATGCCCATGAGCGTGCCCGGAGACCCCTTGCCGAGCAGACCGAGGATGCCCAGAGTCCCGCCCACGGCGATCCCCCACGCCGACATGCGGAAGCGGTCGGCCACGGCCGAGTCGCCCGCCCAGTCGGCGAGGCTCGACAGCAGGATCGACAGCGGCACGATCGCCAGGAACCCGATCGGCTCGAAGAACAGCGCCAGCCGCCGCCCGACGTACTCCAGCGGTTGCAGGGGCGCGACAACGGCCACGGTCCCGGGGATCCTCGCGGGCGGGGGGTTGATGATCGGCGCGGCCGCGACCATGAGCCACCCCGCGGCGGCCGCGAGCCACGCGAGCTGCGTCACCCGGACCGCGAGGCGCAGCCGCGGCGAATCCAGCAGCGGGTCGTGGATCGTGTGGTCGCCGATGGGACGCCGGCGCGTGACGATCCACACGCCGCACCACCACGCCCCCGCGAGCACGACCGCCCAGATCGCGCCGTGGAGTTCGTGCCCGCCGCGCACCAGGCCGAGGGACGCGGCCGTGCCGACGCCCGCGGTGGCCATGAGCAGCAGCCCGACGGCGAGCGGCTTGAGGTACGGGATCGGGGCGTCGGCGAGGGCGTCGGTGAACCGGCCTCCGCCCATCCGTGGGCGGCTGATCGGGTGCCCGCACTCGGGGCACCGCGACCCGTACTTCAGCCCGAGCAGGCTGTACCCGCACTTCAAACACGGGCGATCCGTGGCGACGGTTCCGACTACGCGCGGGAGGTGGGGCATGGGGAGAGTAAACCGCCACTGGTCGTCTGTGAATCACACTAGTACCGGCGGCACGGGCGGAGGATCAGGGGAAATATCGGCGGACGGGGTGGGCCGTGACGAGGGCGCTGGGAGATTGGCGACCGGCGCCGGCCCGCGAGCCTCAGGCAATCCGAACCGCGAGGCGGCTCTTGTACCCGACCGCCGCCGGCCCCAACGAGCTGTTGAAGACCGGAGCCGCCCTTTTCCCAACTGTGTATGGCTATACCCTGCCATAGTGGCCGGGCACGGTGCCCACGCCCGAAACACGTGGTTTCTGACTGACCGGGAGTGCTTGACATGAGGGCCAGTGTGCTGGTGGGCGTGCTCGTGCTGGGTTCCAGCGTGCTGCGGACCGCGGAGGCCGCGGACGGGGTGTTCGACTCGAACGGCGTGAAGATCCGGTATGTGACCGAAGGGGAGGGTGAGGCCGTCGTCCTGATCCACGGGTGGATGGGCGACTCCAGCATGTGGGGGCGGGATCAAGCCGGCAACACCAAACTCGACACCACCCGCGCGCAAGGGTTCCGGTTGATCGCCCTGGACTGCCGCGGGCACGGGCAGAGCGACAAGCCGCACGACCCGGCGCAGTACGGCCCGGAGATGGCGGCGGACGTGGTGCGGCTGCTCGACCACCTGAAGATCGAGAAGGCGCACCTGATCGGCTACTCGAGCGGGTCGTTCATCGCCGGCTGGGTGGCCGCGACCCACCCCGAGCGGGTGCGGAGCGTCGTCTATGGCGGGCAGGCGCCCGTCATCGAGGGGGCGAAGGCGTCCGACTTCTCCGACTGCGACGTCTTTGCGAAGGCGGTGGACGAGGGCAATGGCCTCGGGTCGTACATCATCGCGGTGACGCCGGCCGACAGGCCGACGCCGACCGAGGAGCAGGCGAACGCGTTCGCGGCGTACCTGTACGCGGGCAAGGACGTCAAGGCGTTCGCGGCGGCGGGCCGCGGCTTCAAGAACCTGGAAGTGACCACCGAGCAGCTCCGGGCGTGCGCGGCGCCGGTCCTGTTCATCCACGGCGGGAACGAATCCGCGCACGTGAAGGGCCGCGTGGCGAGGGTCCACACGCTGCTCGGGCGCGGCGAGGTGAAGATCGTCGAGGGCGGGGATCACATGACCACGCTGCTCAATCCCGAGTTCGAGTCCACGATCCGGGAGTTCCTGCGGGCGAACATGCAGAAGTGAGGCGCCGGGCGGGTCCTCCACCCGAGGCTACATTCCGGTCGCCCCTTCGGGCCTGCGCCGGCGTTTGCACGCCGCGCACCGAAGCTGATCTGCTGCTCCGCTCCCTGCTCCAACTCAACATTTGATGGAGTTGAACACGCGGGGGGGCGGGGCGCGCATGACCGCGTTTGTGCGCACGGATTGACCGGCGCGCCGGGGAATTCCGGGGGTCCTCGAAAAAACCGGAAGTAGATACTTGGCGAAAATGGCCCTTTCACGGCCCTTGACTCCCTGTTTTCGTGTACTACAATGTTTCCATGAACCGCAACCGACACCTGTCCAAGTCCCCGATCGTCGATCAGATGCCCCTTGCCTGCGCCGATGAACGGGCCGCGATTGAATTTTTCGAGGCCCAGCGCTGGGGCGATACGCCCGCGTGCGTTCACTGCGGGAGCGTCGGGGTCTACACGATCAAGGATCGCACCACGGGCGAACGGCGGGCCGATGGTCGCTGGCGTTGCCGGGACTGCGGCAAGCAGTTCACCGTCCGCGTCGGGAACATCATGGAGGATTCGCCGATCCCGCTCCGCAAGTGGGCGTATGCGTTCTGGTGCGCGGCGACAGCCAAGAACGGCGTATCGGCTCTGGAAATGTCCCGCAAGCTGCAAATCACCTACAAGTCGGCCCTGTTCCTGATGAACCGGATTCGCTGGGCGATGCGGCAGGAACCGGGCGGACCGAAGCTGACGGGCGTGATTGAGGCGGACACGACGTTCGTCGGTGGTCGTCCCCGCTTCCGCCGGATCGGGAAGCCCGGCCCTGTCACTGGCAAGCACAAGCCAGCCATTCTCGCGGTTGTCCAGCGTGGCGGGGATGTCCGTACCCGGGTGTTCGCCCGCGTGAACAAGCACACGCTCGGGAACGTGCTGACGGAGTTCGCCGACACCCGCGCGGACTTGGTGACGGATGACCGAGGATTCGGCGGGGTCGGCAAGCCGTTCCGCAGTCACCGGACGATCAAGCACAGCCTGCGCGAGTACGTCAGCGAGACGGACCCCACCATCCACACGAACACGGTCGAGGGGTTTTTCAGCCGGATCAAGCGCGGTCTGGTTGGCGTTTACCACAGCGTCAGCCGCGAACACCTGTTCCGCTACGCCGATCAGTACGCTTTCCTGTACAACGCCCGCAAGCTGAACGACGGGGAGCGGATCGGACTGTTGATCCGCTCGGCGGAAGGGAAGCGGCTGATGCGGCGCGCCGGGTAGAATGGAGCGCATGACACCCCCGAAAAAGAAACGCGGTCCGAAGCCGCAGACCCTCAAGGTTGAGGGGGAGTGGACAGCGGCAGTTGCGCGGATGCTCAAGGCGGGCAAACCTCCGACGGCGAAGAAGAAGCGGAAGAGGCGAGCAGCGGTGCGCGCCTAGGACGGATACGGAAACTCAAGATTCCACCCCTTGATGTACGTGTCGATTTTTTCCGGACGATCGGAAGGCCAATCGGGGTACTCAATCTCCCGGATCACCAAGCCAACGCACTCGGCTGATGCCTTGCGCGCTAGTTCGATGTCTCCCTGTGCAATGTCGCGGTGCGGCGTAATCTGACCCGGATACCTGTGCATCATGACCGCGTACAGCCCGGCCCATTCGCGCAAAAGGCGAGATTCCAGTTGCCCCAGTCCCCACGCCGCACCCTGACCCCATCCCTTCGGCGCGCGGGTCCACGCACTGTTTGGTTGGTTCAAGATGCGGATCACTTTTTCTTGTTCGATTTGGAGATTGGCGAGATTGGTCCCGGTCGCTTCGATCGCGCGTTTGCGCTCTCTGAGCACTTCGGCTAACTGGTTTATGGGTGGATGCCTTACCTCCGCCGACACGCCCTGCCCCCTCATGATGAAGTGGAGCGCGGTGATATCCCGCTCCAAAGCTTCGCACTTATCGCACGCCACACCCTCTCTGTCCTTGGCCTCCTGCGTCTTCACGTTAGCCGCGGCGATTTTGTCCCGCGCCGACAGGTGGGCAATCGCGATGATCCACAGGCTTGTGACCACAAGCAGCAATGGCGGGAATAGTTCGCTTAGCCACATGGGAAGCCCCATGCCGCGAAGCTGGTCCGCGTAGCCGTGGACTCGCTGGTAGTTGTCCCACACGTTGACGAATACGGACGCCACCCACGCGAACCATCCGCCCAAGTAGAGAGTGGACTTGACGGCGCTGCGTCTTTCCGGCACGGCGTACCCCCATGCCCCGGCCGGATGGCGCGGTTCACGGGACACCCCCGAGGCTCGGCATGGTACTCGGCTTTTCGCCAAGTATCCAGTTCCGGAAAAAACTCTTATCGCTCGGCGCGGCCGCGGGTTGCGCGTGGTTCGGGCTGCGCGCATCGACCCGCCTTGTGCGCACAAACGTGGTCGCGGCGGGATTGGGTGAGGGGGTGTGTGGAGTTGGAGGGGGAGAGACGGAGAGACGGAGAGACGGAGAGACGGAGAGACGGAGAGACGGAGAGGCGGTGAGGTCGCCACAGCGACTCTGCGACAGGTGAGCAGGTGATGAGGTGGGCGGACACCCGCTCACGAGGAGGAGGATGGACCCTGATTGCTCGCGTCAGAGTCAAGACAACTCTGTATTTCTCTTAAGCAGAAAGTTGGAGTTGGAGTTGGGCGGGGAGAGCCATGAGCAACTGGCCATGGGCAATGAGCCGGGCGAGTGCTCGTGGCGCAGGTGATTGCCGCCAGTGGTGGGACCGCTCACTGCTCACTGCTCACTGCTCATTGCTCACTGCTCATTGCTCATTGCTCATTGCCAGTTGCCAGTTGCCCCCTCGAGTGTTCCCCATGTACGACAACGACCTCAACGCGGCCTTCTGGAGGATGATGGATGAACTCGCCACGCTCAGCCATACCGATCTGCTCACGCGCCTGCGCTGCTCGGTGGACCTGCCCGAGCTGCTGCTGGCGCTGGTCGAAGCGGAGGGGCGGGAGCGGTCCCCCTTCGCCGCCAGCCGGCTGCCCCACCAGCGACGCGGCGCCGAGGGGCGGGCGTACGCCGCGTCGTGGCTCGATGCGCTGCTGCGGCTGCCGGACCTGCTGGAGGCGGCAGAGCGTGCCGGGCTCTTCGGCCGCGTGTCACACACGGGGCCACGGTCGGTGCCTGTGGCGGTACGTGCGGCCGAGGCTCGCGCCGAGCCTTCCCCGGCCGGCCGCGACGACGACCGCATCCGACGCCGGATGCGGAGGCTTACCGCGACGGTGCCCGTTGAGTCGCCGGTGCCTGCGGTGCCGCACGCGTCGCTCGCGCCCGCCGTGGAACGTGAAGAGGTGAGCAGATGAGCAGGTGAGCAGGTGAGCAGGTGAGCAGGTGAGCAGGTGATCGGTGATCAGTGAACAGTGCGCAAGCGTGGAACAAGGAACCATCCCCGTCTCTTCGTCTCTCCGTCTCTTCGTCTCTCCGTCTCTTCGTCTCTCCGTCTCTCCGTCTCTTCGTCTCTCCATCTCTTCGTCTCTCCGTCTCTCCGTCTCTTCGTCTCTCGGAGCCCTCCCCATGAAAACCGTGCACCGCAACTACCTCACAGGAGTCACCCACATGTTCAGCGAATCCAGGCCCGATCTCAACGCCCTCCGCCCGCTCGCGCTCTCCCTGGACCAGATCGAATCGCGACCCGTCCGCTGGCTCTGGCCCGGGCTCGTCCCGTGCGGCAAGCTCGTGGTGCTCGCCGGCGACCCCGGCCTGGGCAAGTCGTTCATCACGCTGGAGATCGCGGCCCGCACCTCGCGCGGCGGGCCCTGGCCGGCGCTGGACGTGCTGAGCGACGAGGGCGCCGCCCGCGCCGAACCGGTCGAACCGGCCCCCTCCCCCTCGCCCCTGCCCGCCAGCGTCGTCGAGGGGCCGGGCGACGCGATCCTGCTCTCGGCCGAGGACGACCCGGCGGACACCATCCGCCCGCGCCTCGAGGCCATGGGCGCGGACCTGGCCCGCATCGTGATCATGGAGGGCGTGCAGGACGGGCGCGACACCTGCTACGACTTCGTGATCGGCCAGCACGTGCGCGAGCTCGAGCAGCTCATCAAGTCGCGCCCGGACACCCGCCTGCTCGTGGTGGACCCGATCAGCGCCTACGTCGGCGGCACGGACTCGTACAACAACGCCCAGGTGCGGGCGATGCTCAAGCCGCTCTCCGACCTCGCGGCGGATTACGGCATCGCCGTCGTCCTCGTCACGCACCTGCGCAAGGCCGAGGCGGCGCGCCTGCTCCAGAAGACCATGGGCTCGCTGGCGTTCACGGCCGCGGCCCGCGTGGTGCTGGTGGTGATGCGCGACCGCCAGGACCCGGATACGCGCCTGCTGCTCACCGCCAAGAGCAACGTGGGCGGCGACCGGCGCGGGCTCTCGTACTCCATCCGCTCCGGTCGCGTCGCGTGGGGGCCGGTGGTCGAGGGCGTGGCCGAGGACGTCGCGGCCGCGGGCTCGGGCGGCGCGGGGCGCACCACGCTCTGGGACCACTTCGCCCAGCAGCTCCGCGCGGCCATCGACGACGCGGGCGGGAGCCTGCCCACGAAGACGGTCGAGGACATGGCCCACGCCGCGGGGCTGCCCAAGACGTTCGCGCAGCGGCCGGGGTTCAAGCAGGCGCACGGGTTCGGGTCGAGGCGCGATGGAACGACGTGGGCGTGGACGAATGAGGGGAAGAGGTGAGCGGGGCGGGGACGGCGCAGCCCCGTTCGGGGCTGCGGGGAGCCGGCGGACTCTCACCCGGCGGGCGTGTTCAACTCCATCAAATGTTGAGTTGGGGCGGAACGAGAAGACCTGCCACAACGGCGCCCCCTCCCCGTTCGTCCGCGCGTCACGACGCCGCGAGGCTCTCCACCTCCGCCCGCACCGCCTTGAGCAAACGGTGCAGGCGGTCCACCAGCGAGACGTACATCACGAACAGAACAAGCCCGCCGACGATGATCCCGCAACAGGGAATCATCACGACCAGGCCGATCGCCATCCCCCCACCCCCGCCCCCGCCGGGCGGGCGCGCAAGGGTGAGCGCCACGAGGAACGTCACCACGGCGGCGCCCGCAGAGATCGGCACCGCCCACATCAGCGCCTTCGCCCGCTTCGCGATGCGCTCGTCGGGGAACCGGAAGGCGAGCGTCCGCACGTACAGCATCGACGCGTAGAACTGCACCAGCCACGCCAGCGTGCTCACCAGGTTCGCCGCACCCGCCAGCATCGCCGCACCGCTCAGCGGTGTGGGGCCGCCCGGGCCCACGCCCGACGGCGGCACGAACCCCGGGCCGCCCGTGATCGCGCCGAGCGTGAAGCTCACGACGAAGCACACCGCCGAGACGATCAGGCACACCCGCAGCACCCGGCGCGCGGCGCCCGAACCGCCCCGCGCGTCCGCCGGGTCCGGCGCCGCGAGCATCCACCAGCCCAGCAGCGACAGCAACGCCGGCACGAGCATCACGAGCCCGAGCAGGCCCGCGAGAACCCCCCCCCCGGCCATCGGCGGCACCGGCCCGCCGCCCATGGCCATGAACACGCGCTCCAGCACCATGAGCACGATCGCAATCAGCACGATCGCGATGCTCCACCACACGCAGCGCGCCCCGCGCTCGAGGAGCGCCACGTACTCGGGCGACGCGTACCGCAGCAGATTGCCCCGCAGCGAGTCGCGCACCGGTGAGCCGCACTCCGGGCACATCCCGGTGTCCATCAGCCCGCGGAGGTTGTACCCGCAGCGCAGGCAGGGGCGGTCATCGAGCAGCCGCACGCCCTCGGAATACAGCCCGATCGTGCTCGGATCGACTGGTGACACGCCGAACCCCCCACGACCCACCGACCACGCCCGGGCCGCTCAGGGATTCAAGACTACCAAATGTTGAGTTGGAGTTGGAGGGGGTAGCCGCCGATCAGCGCGCCCCGGCGGCTGATGCCTTCGCGCTCTTCGCATCTTCGCGTTAAGTGATCCCCTCCGCGAACTCCGCGTGATCTCCGCGACCTCTGCGTCCTCCGGCTGAACCCCTCGCTCGCGCGTCGGGCTCGTTCACACCGCGATCCGCGCCGCCGCCTCGACCGCGTTCCTGAAGATACGCAGCCCCGGCGTCTCCCCCCCGCCCGCGTCACGCTGCGCCCGCGTAAGGCGCGTCCAGAACGGGTGACGCGTCCAGTCCAGGTAACGCTCCGGGTGGGGCATCAGCCCGAAGATCAGCCCCGACGCGTCGCAGATCCCCGCGATCGCGCCCTCGGAGCCGTTGTAGTTGTCGCCGTAACGCAGCGCAACCTGCCCGTGGCGGCGCAGGCCCGCGAGCACGTCCGGCGACGCGGCCACGAAGCGGCCCTCGCCGTGCGCCACGGGGAGCATCATGGTCTCCGGCGCGAACGAGGACTCGGCCAGTCCCTTTGTCCACACGCACACCGATGACGGCTCGGGGATCATCGGCACCCAGCGCCCCACGAAGCGGGCGTTGATGTTGTCCGCGAGCGCGACGCGCTGCGGCGGCGGGGCTTCAACGGGCCACGCATCCCCCCCCCCACCACCTCCACCACCTCCACCACCTCCACCCGGCCCCGGCAGCAGCCCGACCTGCACGAGCACCTGGAACCCGTTGCACACGCCGAGGATCGGCGTGCCGCGCTCGATGCACGCCCGCAGCGCCGGGTAGAGCCGCTCGCGGACCTTCACGGCGAAGATGCGCCCCGACGCCACGTCGTCGCCGTAGCTGAACCCGCCGGGGAAGGCGATGATGTCGAAGGCGTCGAGCCGCGACGGCTCCGCGATGAGCCGGTCGAGGTGGACCGTCTCCACCTCGGCGCCCGCGAGGGTGAACGCGCGCACCAGCTCCGCTTCGCAGTTCGTGCCGGCGGCGCGGATGACAACGGCCCTGGGCATGGGGAAGGGTACGCGGGGAGGGGAGCGGGAAACCGCACATGGCAAATCGCAAAGGGCCAGAGAGCCAGATGAAGAGCGGCTGGCACGTGCACTGCGCCCCGGCCGCCGTCCTCACCCCTGTCTCGCTGTTTCGCTGCCTCGCTGCCTCGCTGTCTCGCTGTCTCGCTGTCTCGCTCGCTCGCCGTTACACTCCCCCACTCTCGAACACCCAGGAGGACCCCCATGCGTTTCTCCATGCGGAAGTTGGCCCCCGCGGCACTCGTCGCCGCGATCGTCGTGACCGCCGGCGCGACCATGCCCGAGGTCTGGGCCCAGCCCGAGCGGCCCGGCAACCGACCCCAGCAGCCGGGGCAGCCCCCCCAGCCCGGCCAGCCCGGGCGACCCGGTGGCCCCGGGGGTCCCGGCGGCGAGCGCCAGATCCAATCCGTCGGCGGGGGCATGCGGGCTCTGAACCGCGGCGTGCGGATGCTCGAGGCGACGATCGGTGACCCCACGAAGAAGGAAGAGAGCCTCGCGGCCGTGTGGATGATGCAGCGCGGGTGCCTCGGGGCCAAGGCCGCCAAGCCCGACGACCTCGAGGGAGACCCGGCCAAGATCCTCGACCAGTTCCGCCACGGGCAGATCAAGCTCATGGGGATGCTGCTGGAGCTGGAGACGGCCGTGCTCGACGACAAGCCCGACGCGGCGAAGGACGTGCTCGCCAAGGCCAAGGCCCACCGCGACGCGGCCCACAAGGCCCTGGGCGTGAAGGAGAATGAGGGCGGCGGCGAAGGCAGAGGCGGCGGTGGTGGTGCCGGTGGCGGTGGTGGCGGAGGTGGCGGAGGTGGCGGAGGTGGTGGCGGCGGTGGCGGAGCCCGGTAGGTCCCGCCAACTTCAACTCCAACTTCACATCCGCGCCAGAGAGGCGACCGCTCCGTTGAGCTCCATCAAAAGTTGAGGTTGAGTTGAACCCCTCAAGGCCCGCCCGCGGGCCTTTTTCATGCGCCGCCGAGCTGCGCCAGGAGCGCCTCCACCTCTGCGCGCAGCGTGGGAAGATCGACGCGGATCACGTCCCACACGATGGTGTGGTCCACGAGGTCATAGGCGTGGATGAGGACATTGCGGAAGCGGATGATCCGCTTCGACTCGGAGATCGCGGTCTCGAGGGACGGGTCCGCCACGATCGCATGGCGCAATGCCTCGCCGATAATCTCGAAGCTGCGCTCCACGATCAGGCGCAGGTCCTCGTCGGCGGCGAACTGCTCGAATGTTCTGCCGCGCGTCCGATCGGCGATGCGATCGGCGGCCACCCGGATGTCCGCCAGGTACATGCGGGCGTCACGCCGCGGCATAGAGCGGCACCTGGGTGTTTTCGATGGACGCGCGGAAGAACGGGTTGCGCACGGCGGATCGCATCACCAGGTCCACGGGCCTTCCGAACATCCGTTCGAGGTCGTCGAGGAGCGCGAAGTACGCGTCGGCCCGCCGCCCCTCGGGAAGCGGCTGGAACTGCACGAGAAAGTCCAGGTCGCTGCGCCCGGGATCAAAGCCGCCCAACGCTGCGGAACCGAACAGGTGCAGCGACCGCACGCCCCGCACGCGGCAGGCTTCGCGGAGCTGGTCGAGCTTGGCGGCGACTTCCGGGTGCATGTCGCGGTCATTCTACGCGGTCCCGCATACCGTTGGGCCATGCCCACCGTCTATCCGTTCCGTGCCGTGCAGTTCGCCGGCGGCCGCGGTGATGTCTCGGCGGTGATCGCCCCGCCCTACGACGTGCTCGACGCGCAGGGCAAGGCCGCGTTGCTCGCGAAGGACGCGCGCAACATCGTCGCCATCGACCTCCCGCACACCCCCGCCAAGCAGCTCGGCCCGCCCGAGGCCTACGCCGGCGCGGGAACCGCCTATCGCGCCCGCCTGTCCGACGGCACGCTTTCGCGCCAGGCCAAACCCGCGATGTTCGCCTATCGCCAGACCTTCAAGGGCGCGGACGGCGTGAAGACGACCCGCCGCTCGGGCATGACGTGCGCCGTCGAGACGCTCCCGTTCGGTGGGCGACCCGGCGGCGGCATCCTGCCGCACGAGGAGACGTTCAGCGGGCCTAAGGAGGACCGACTGGCGCTCATGAAAGCCACCGCGGCCCAACTCTCCCCGATCTTCGGGCTCTTCGCCGACGACGCGGGGCGTGCCACGGCGCTGCTGCACAAGGTGATGGCCTCGCGCCCGCCGGACCAGACCGCGACCACGGCGTGGGGCGCGGGTGGGGGGGGCGAGAGCATCCTCCACGAGAGCTGGACCATCGACGACGACGCGACGGTGAAGAGCTACCGCGACGCGCTCGCGGGCGAGGACGTGTTCATCGCCGACGGGCACCACCGCTACAACACCGCGCTCAACTACATCAAACACCTGGAAGCCTCGGGGAAGCCGCTTCCCGCGGACCACGCCGCGCGCCGCTGCATGATGGTCCTCGTCGGGATGTCCGACCCCGGCCTGGTGATCTGGCCGACGCACCGCGTGCTCGGCGGGATGAGCGGGTACACCTTCGATGCGTTCCAGGCCGCGGCGGGGCACACGATGAAGTTCCAGCCGGTCGCGGGCGGCCCGGCGGCGGTCGATGCGTCCCTGCGCGGCGCGGGCGGACCCGACCAGCTGCGCGTCGGCGTGTACGACTTCGCCACCGGGCGCGGCGCGCTGGCGATCCCCGCTTCCGCCGACCCGCTGGCGGCACGATTCCCGGGCAAGCCCCGTGAGTGGCGCACGCTCGACGTCGCGTTCGTTCAGCACGCGATCGTCGAGGATATCTGCCAGCCGAGGCTCAACGCCGGCAAGCAGGTCACGTGGGCCTTCCCCCACACGATCAAGGAAGTCGAAGAGATCGGGCGCGGCACCGAGACCGGCGCCGGCGGCGGCAGGGGGTTCGCGCCGCAGCTCGCGGTGGTCGTCCGCCCCACACCCCTGGCGGCCGTGCGGGCCGTGAGCAAGGCGGGCGAGCTCATGCCGCAGAAGAGCACGTTCTTCTACCCGAAGCTGGCGACGGGGATGTGGGTGAATCCGCTGGAGTGACGCGACACCGTCCGGGCGCGTCGCGCTTCACCAGTCGGTGAGTTCTCCCGTCAGCGGCTCGACCAGGTCCTTAGTCGTGACGAGGCCCACCGGCCGACCCACCTCCTCGACGATGCCGATCGCGGCGTCGGCGTCGCGGATGCGCAGGATCGCGTCGCGCAGGGATGTCCCGGGTCCAAGCCGGGCGGGCTCCACCAGGAGCTGCCGCGTCGTCGCGTCCGGGCGGCCCAGCGCGTCCGCGTGACGCACGACCCCGACCACCCGGCCGGTGCGCGGCTCGACCACCGGGAACCATGTGTGCGGCGTGCGGGCGAGCGCCGCCAGGAGCCGCCCGCGCTCGCAGTCCGACGGCACGGTCGCCACGCGCGACCATGAGACCATCTCGTCGGCGACGCGGAGTCGATGGAACTCCAGGGCTCGATCGACAAGGGCGGCCTGCGACTCCGAGAGCACCCCGTGCCCCTGGGTTTCCTTGAGCATCGCTGTCAACCGGTCACGGGCGGTCTGCGCCAGGCCCTGCCCGCCCTCGCCGCCGATGAGGCCCGCGGCCCGGTCGGCGATCAGGCGGACGAGCGGCAGCACGCCGAATCCGGTCAGCACGAGGCGCGTGACCGTGATCGAGGATGCGAACAGGTACGTCAGGCGGTCGGCCTCGGCCCGGAACAGCTCCTTCGGCAGGCACTCGACGAACACGAAGAAGATCGGTGTGAGCACGAGCACGTTGATGGCGATGGTCGCCGCGTCGCTGTACCCCAGCCCGTCGAGGATCTTGGTGATCCCCGAGGCGCCCAGGTACGCGAACGCGCTGTTGGCGATGAGGTTCGCGGCCAGGAATCGCTCCGGGTGGTTCAGCTCGCGGTTCAGGAGCCTCGCGTTGCGGTCCGCGGGTTCGCGCTCGGCGCGGACGTGGAGCTTGACGCGGTTGAGCGTGTACGCGCCGGTCTCCAGGCCCGAGCACAGCGCCGAGCCGAGCACACCCGCGCCCGCGACCACACCCCAGCCGATCAGCTCGACCGGTGTCATGCGGCGGCCCCCGGGACCGGGGCGGGCGGCCCCTCGACCGAGATCAGCACGCGCTCGATGGTGCGCCCGCGCATGGACTCCACCCGCAGCGTGACGTTGCCGAGGCGCACGAGGTCGCCGACGCGCGGCACGCGTCCGAGGGCCAGCAGCACCAGCCCCGCGACCGTGCTCACGCGCCGCTCGACGGGCCGACCGCGGATGGTGATCCCGCCGCGCGGCGACTCGAAGATGCCGGTCAGCTCGCGCACGGCGAAGCGTCCGGGCACGCGCCAGCGCCCGTTCCCCGCGGGCTCGACGCCTTCGCGCTCGCCCTCCGCCTCGGCGGCATTCAGCCCGACCAGCCGGGTCAGCACGTCGTCGATGTCGATCATCCCCACGACGGTGCCGTATTCGTCCACGCAGAGCGCGGTGTAGCGTCGCGCGGCGCGGAACTGCTCGAGCAGCTGGTCGAGCCGCGCCGTTTCGGGGACGTACATCATCGGGCGCGAGAACCCGCCGAGCCGCGGGGGCGCGTGCGGGGCCGCCGCCCACGCGGCCAGCGCCCGCTTCACGTCGGCCCAGCCGATGATCTCGTCGTCGAGCGTGCCGCGGCACAGAACCACCCGCGGGCGGTCGCGCCCGCGGACGAGCGGGAGCAGGTCCGGCAGCGGCGCGCCGGCGTCGATCCACGGGACTTCCAGCCGCGGCGTCATGGCCTCGCGCACCCGCACGCCGCTCAGCTCGACCACGTCCTCGAGCATCACCTGCTCGTTCGGGTCGATCGCGCCCTCGCGGGCGCTCACGCTCAGGAGCACCGAGAGTTCCTCGGCCGAGAGCAGCGGCTCGGGGTCGGCGGTCGATCGCAGCACGCGCGAGAGGGGCGCGATCAGAATCGCGTCGAGCACCCGCTGCACCGGCGTGACGGTGCGGAACGCGGCCAGGATCGCGGGTGCCGCGACCCGGCAGAACGCGACGCGCAGCCGGCGGGCGAACAGCTTGGGCAGAAAATCGCACAGCACGATGAGCGCTAGGACCGACGCGGCGCTGAACGCCAGCGCCAACGGGCCGCCCGGGCCGTGCTCGTCGCCCGGCTCGCGGGCGAGCGCGATCACCGACGAGACGACGAAGTACGCCACGTTGGCGATATTGGTCACGAGGAGGATGGAGATCAGCAGGGCCCGCGGGCGGGTGAGGAGCGCCGCGACGGCCCGCGCGGACGCCGGGCTCTCGCGGCGCAGGCGGAGCCGGTCCGCGTGCGTCAGGCTGAACAGGGCCGTCTCCGTCGCCGAGCACGCCGCCGACACCAGCATCAGCGGCGGGAGCAGCAGCAGCAGCGGCAGGAGGGTCGGGTCCATCAAGAGGAAGGGATGCTACGGCGCCGCGAGCTGCTCGATGAGTCGTTCGGTGTACCGCCAGGCGTTGAGTTCCACGCGGACGGCGCGAAGGGCCGCGGGCGCCGACGGGCAAGGCAGCGACGCGAGCAAGCCCGCGACGGTCCGGATGTGCTCGGCGCGCCGAAGCTCGGCCCTCGCCAGCCGTGCCGCCCGGGCCGAAGCGTCCCCGGACGCGATCGCGGCCTCGACCTCTTCCCGCGTTTCCATCATCTCAACGAGGAACCCGGGGGGCAACGATTTGTCCTGCGCGGCGACCGGGCCGCCGAGACGCACCAGAAGCACGTCGGCACGCTTCTCCGGGTCCGCGAGTATCCGGCAGGCCTGGCTGAGCAGCGCCGATGACCTGGCCGCTTCGGGGTCCCCCCGCGACAGGTCAGGGTGGATCACGGCGACTCGAACCAGAAAGGCCGTTTCGATAGTCGCGTGGTCGACTTCAAAGGCGGGCGGCAGCCCCAGGAGATCGAAGGCATCAGACGGCATCGGGCGAGTGTAGAGCCCGCGGCAACGCGACCCGGTGCGGCGCGGTCCCGCGCGTTGCCCTTTGCCGCGAGCCCTGTACCCTATGGGAGATTGACCCGGCACTTCGGCATCGTCGCGGTAAGCCCCGAGGGCGCGGCCCTGTTCTTCCGGGACGTCTTCCGGCAGGCGTCGCGTCTGATGAGCCCGCACGAGTTTCCCCGCGTTTCGCTGCACAGCGAGCCGTTGGCCCTGTATATCGACGCGCTCAAGGCCCAGGACTGGCACGGCATAGGCGAGCTCCTGCGCCGATCGGCCGAGCTGCTCGCCAAGAGCGGAGCCCGGTTCTGCCTCACCCCGGACAACGCGGTGCAGCACGGCGTCCACCTGGCCGAGGCGGGTTCGCCCATCCCGTGGCTCACCATGCCCGAACTCGTGGCCCGGGCGATCGAGAGGGACGGCCGCCGCAAGGTCGGACTGCTCGGGACGATGATGGTGACGTCGGGATCGACCTATCAGAGCCACCTGGGAATGAAGGGGATCACGGTGATACCGCCGGATCCCGGTGACGCCGAGTTTCTGGACCGGGTGATCTTCTCAGAGTTGATCTTCGGGCGGGTTCGGCCCGAATCGCAGGCTGGGGTTCTGGCGGTGGTGGAGCGGCTGCGGGGCTTGGGCTGCGAGGGTGTCGTCGTGGCGTCGAGCGAGGTGCCGCTGCTGCTGACCCCTGATAACTGCCGACTCCCGGTCTACGACGCCGCGGGCATCCTAGCGGAGGCTGCGGTGCGAATGTCAATGGAAACATGACGGATTCGGGCAAGCCGGGCTTGACTGCCGGATCGGCAGCCGGTAGATTGGAACACCGTGCGGTGCCCGCACGAACGGACCGCACGGCGTGGGCCTACGGATCGCTCTTGAGAGGGAGCGTTCCGCGGCGCACGTGCTTGAGGATCGACCGATCGGCCGACTCCCGCGGTCGGCCGAACTCTGGACGCCAGAGCCCCGCTTCGGTTATCCTCTGACATGCCTCGAAATGCCTCGACATGGCGACCCTCAGAGCAGCGGTTGCGGTCGCCTTTGGCCTTCGGCCGGTCGTGCGCGGCCGGGGCATGTGCCCCGTAGTGGAGTCGCCCTGCCGTGATCGCGGACGCGCAGCGCCAGATCGGATTCCTGGCTGCCGCGGTCCCCTCGGGTTGCGGGCCGGCGACATTGGATGGACGGCTCGGGTCGCGGGCGGAAATCTTGTCCTCAGGCTGGTGTGAGCGAAGTGGAGCAGACCATGAACCGTGGTGATTCCAGCGTGACGCGTTCGGCCCGCCGTCGGAACCCCTCCGCGACCGAGCCGCGCGGCGGACGGATCGCGGCACTGCTGCGGCGCTGCGGTCTGGTCAGCATGGCCGGCCAAAGCGGCTTCCGGGGCTGCGAGCAGCTCGAGGGTCGCGTGCTCATGGCCGACGACCACCCGAACTTCGGTCAGGTCTTCAACACTCCGACGCCGGCGCCTGTGGTCAACATCGTCCTCAATGGTCAGGGGATCGGCGCGGCGAGCGGGGTGATCGACTACATCCCCGACAACGACATGTTCCGGTTCACCGCGCCGACGACGGACTTCGTCACCGTCTGGGCGGACACGATCAACGAGGAGACCGGGGTCAGCGTCCTGGACTCGATGGTCCAGGTCTACCGGCGCAACCCGAACAACTCGGCGGTGCTCATCGGCACGGGCCGGGACAGCGACCTGCTCACGGGCGGATTCAACACGGACGGGTGGTTCGGGTTCGTGGCGCAAGCGGGGGTCGAGTACTTCGTTCGCGTGCTCTCCCAGGTGACGAGCGGTGCGGCCGCGCTGGGCGCCTACGTCGTGCGCATCGACGCCCTGACCGAGGCGTTCAACGTCGATCCGGCGACCGGCCAGACCCAGGCGAACATCACCGGGGCGATCACGCTGACCGGCAACGACCGCGTGTTCCGGTTCACCACCCCGAACGATCCCATCTTCAACAGCCTGATCACGTTCGGCGACAAAGCGAACCCCCTCGACTTCGACTCCCGCCTGGACATCTACAGCGCCACGGGCGTGCGTGTGGCATCGGATTCCCAGGCGGGCCGCCTGAACAACCCGTTTACCACCGTCCGCGGCGCGCCCAACACCACCTACTACGTGCGGCTGCGCAGCGACGCGTTCAACCCGACCGACCCCACCGCGCTGGGCACGTTCGGCTTTGCCGTCGATGCGGCGGCGACCCGGGTCGACCTGGACCCGGTCGTTCGTCAGGGCGCCGTCGCGGGCTCGGCCGGCGGGCAGAACTCGGCCCTGTTCGACTTTATCTCCCAGGGCACCGGGCAGTCCTTCATCACGGTCATTCCGTTCGGCCTGCCGCCGCTCCAGGACCCGGCCGTTCACCTCTACGACGACACGGGCGCCCAGATCGCCTTCAACGACGATTTCGCCGGGCTCAGCGCGCAGATCGAGATCGTGCTCCAGGGCGGCGTGCGGTACTTCGTGGTGGTTGAGGGCTTCGACGTCGCCAACGCGGGCGGGTTCGCCCTGGTCATCGAGGCCAACCACACGATCAACCCCGCGGGTCCGTCGCTGCCCGACGACCACGAGAACCTCCCCGCGGGCTTCGAGACGCCCGCCGTCGGCACCCCCGCCTACGACGCGGTGCGCCGCGCCTTCGAGCGGGCGACGCCGCTCGTCTGGGGCGACCCGCGCCTCTATACCGACCCGGCCGGGAACCCCTTCCCGGACCGAAGCTTTGTCGTCGATGCGTTCGGCACGGGGCGCATCTTCCCGGCGGCGGACTCCGACCTCTTCCAGTTCACACCGCAGATCGACATGCTCGGCAGCTACGCCGGGAACAACGACGACGGCGGCACGGCGCTCTACCTCGGCGGCGCCTTCCAGACCGCGGGCAACATCAACCAGACGATCCGCGGCGGCTCCCCCAACGTCTCGGTCTGGGACGCCAACGACTACTTCCCGGCCCTGCGCGGGCTGAACGGGCCGGTGAACGCGCTGGCGAGGTTCGACTTCGACGGGGACAACCTCGACGAGTTGTACGTCGGCGGGTCGTTCACGCTCGCGGGCAACACCGCCGACCCGAGCGAAGACATCCCGGTCAACAACATCGCGCGCTTCGCGTTCAACCCTCTGAGCGGACAGTTCGAGTGGTCCGCGATGGGCAACGTCGTCAACGGCACGGTGTACGCCCTGACGATGTTCGACGCCGAAGCGCCGACGGGCGGCGGGCCGGACCCCGACCCGGTGCTGGTGATCGGCGGCGCGTTCACCAACCCGGGCAGCAAGCTGGCCCAGTTCAACGGACTTGCGATCGGGGCGTTCGCCGGGGCCCCCACCATCACGGGGACGGTCTACGCGCTCACGTCGTTCGACGCGCCCGACCCGGACGGCAACGAGCCGCTCCCCGACCCCATCAACGCCCTCATCGTGGGCGGCGACTTTACCGCGACCATCCCGGGCGGGACCGCGACCGACCTGCTGATGCTGGGTGCCGGGGCAAACGTGGTGCTCGGCACCCCGACGTCCAACGGGACGAACGGCGTCGTCCGCGCGCTCGAGGTGTTCCAGCCGATCGGGCAGAACTCGCTCCCCTACCTGATCGTGGGCGGGAACTTCTCCCAGGTCCGCAACGGCGCGACCATCACGCCCGTCAACAACATCGCGCGCTTCGGCGCGGCCGCCGTCCCGGGCCCGGGAACGACCCTCGGCTGGGCGGTCCTCGGCGGCGGCGTGACCGGCGGGACCACCCCCACCGTCTACGCGCTCAAGGCCTTTGACGCCGGCGATCTCGACGGCGACGACCCGGACCCGGTCGTCGTTGTGGGCGGATCGTTCACGACGGCGGGGGGCGCGGCGGCGTCGAACATCGCGCGCTGGAACGACGCCACAGGCCTTGGCGGCAACTGGACGACCATGGGCCAGGGGTTCAACGGGGCCGTGCGCGCCCTCGCCGCGTTCTCCGACGAGCAGGAGCCGGGAACCAACGACGTGGCGAACGGGTACGCCGGCCCGCAGCTCTACGCGGCCGGTGACTTCACGCAGATGTTCACCCCGCTGGGCCCCGCCGCGGCCACGCACCTGGCGATCTGGGACCGCGACCCGATCTTCGGCGCGTTCGGGTGGGGCGGAGGCGACGGCAACGGCGGGATGGAGACGGGGACCGACGGCACCATCAACGCCCTGATCGACTTCGACGACGGGAACCCCAACCTCTGGGATCGGCACGACCGCCCGTCGACGCGGCTGCGGGTGACCGTGTCGGGCGAGCTCGGGTCGTTCATCAATAGCTTCATCAATGTGTACGACTCGAACTTCAACCTCATCTACAGCAACGACACGATCGCGCCGCCCTTCCCCGACCCCTCGGGCATGATCGACCCGTCGTTGACCGTGGCCGACCTGGGCGAGCTGGCCGGCATCCAGGTCTGGGGCGGGCAGGTCTATTACCTCGAGGTCGTGACGGTCGGGAACACGGGGCGGTACTCGGTGGCGGTCACCGCCGACGCCTTCGTCCACGACGACTCGAACTCCGCGATCGGCGAGCCCGTGGGCACGGGTGCGTTCGGGCAGGCCACCGAGCTGGTCCTCGTGAACGCCACCGGCGACACGCGCAACTTCCTCGCGCCCGTGAACGCCGCCAGCACCACCCGGTTCTACCACACGGCGCCGGCCGACCCGACGGACATCGCCAACGTGTCGGAGCTCGACGCGATCCACAACCCGTTCGACACGGACATGTACTTCTTCCGCTCGCCCCAGAACGGGACGACCGAGATCCGGATCAACACGACGCAACTGGCCGACCAGTTCGCCGAGTTCTTCAACGGCGCGCTCGAGAACCAGCTCGACACGAACTACCGCAGCTTCCTCGACGCGGTGCTCATCGTCTACAACAACGACTTCGAGGTGGTGGCCCGGAGCGACGACAGCGCCGCGATCCGCGGCGAGTACGACAGCGAGTTCACCGGCACCCTCGGGTTCCACGACCACTTCCGGCGCGACCCGTACGTCGCGTTCGACGTCGTGGCGGGCGAGCGGTACTTCGTGGAGATCCGCAGCGCGGCGCTGGAGGATCTGCTTGCCGGAAACCTGGGTGAGATCGACTGGCGCACCACGCAGGGCAGCTACGAGCTGCTCATCAACTCGATGGCCAACTTCGGGTTCACCGACGACCACGAGGACAACATCGTCGAGTTGGCCACCGTGCTGGGCCTGGGCCAGGACCCGGGCACCTCGAACAACGGGCAGGCCTCGATCACCGGGCAGATCGTCAACAACCTGGCAAACCCGTTCGACACCGACCTGTTCTCGTTCCTCGCGGTCGCCAGCGGCCCGCTGACGGTCACGCTCACGCCGACCAGCGGCTCGCTGCGCGGGTTCCTGCGCGTGTTCGACCAGAATCTTCTGGAGATCGGCTCCGCCCAGGCGTCGTCGGGCGGGCAGGTCCTCAACGTCACCGCGGCCGTCACGCAGGGCCGCCACTACTACGTGCTCGTGAGCGGGCAGACCCTGACCGGGCCCGAGACCCAGGGCCCGTACACGGTGTCGCTCAACGGGCCGGCCTACGCCGACGACTACGGTTCGCCCTTCAAGTGGTCCTCGGCCCACGACATCGCCAAAGACCTCTACGACTTCGACGGCACGGAGTCCCTGAGCGGATCGATCGAGTCCGCCGGCGACGTGGACATCTTCAAGTTCACGACGATCGACTTCGACTTCGTCACCGTCGACGTCGTCCGCAGCGGGCAGTTCGACCCCTTCGTCCGCGTCTACGAGGTCTCCGAGGACCCGGTCGGCAACGCGGTCTTCATGCAGATCGCCTTCAACGACGACATCGCCTTCGGGAACCTCAACTCCAGGGCCAGCTTCCCCGTCTCGGGTCCGGACCGGACCTCGTCCATCTCCGGACGCACGTACAACTACTACTACATCGTGGTCTCGGGCTTTGACCCCGAGGCGACCAGCGGCAACTACACACTCACGCTGACGCTCAACCCCACCGACGACCACGCGGACACCGGGCAGTTCGGCTCCGCGACCGACATCCCGCTCGGGACGAGCACGGGCCTGGGCTCGGACACCGGCATCATCGAGCTGACCGGCGACACCGACTTCTTCCGGCTCACGGCCCTCGCGGGCGGGTCGGCGATCATCACCGTGACGGCTCCGGACACCAGCGCCCTGCGCCAGGGCGTGCGGATCTTCGACGGCGACTTCCAACCCGTGGCGGACCTGATCAGCGGACAGTTCCTGGTGCTGGGCTCGGACGCGCCGAGCTCCACCGCCACGTTCCGGTTCAACGTCGTCCGCGGCGTCACCTATTTCATCCACGTGCAGGGCGGCCCGCTCAACGGCGGGTTCGTCAACCACACGGCCGAAACCGGCGCGTTCAGCGTGGGCGTCACCTCGCCGCCGCTCGATGACCACGCCAACGAGTCGGAGTTCCCCTTCGCCACCATCGTTCCGCTGTCGATCCTGACGGGGGACGGGACGGCGACGGGCCAGGTGAACCCCAATACGGACACCGACCTCTTCCGGATCAACGCGATCGCCGACGGCAACCTGAGGATCAGCATCGACACGCCCAACAGTTTCATCACGCCGGTGCTCCGTCTCTTCCAGGGTACCAACGAGATCGGCACGGCCGTCGTGGACGGCGGGCCCGGCGACGAGGACGGCCTGCTCAACGGGTCGGTCACGCGGACGATCACCGGGGGCGAGATCGGCGACGTGTTCTACTTCCTGGTCAGCTCCAGCGCGACGGGCTTCTCCGGGACGGGCGCGTACACCGCGACCGTGCTGGGCAACAAGCCCCCGATCACCGGGACCGACGACCACGCCAACGAGGACGAGTGGGACGACGCCACGCTGGTGCCCCTCGAGCCGCTCACGGGTGACGCGGCGGCCACGGGCGGGATCCAGTTCAACGGCGACACCGACCTGTTCACGTTCACGAGCCTCGGCGCGGGGCGGGCGTTCGTGCAGGTCGTCACGCCCGCCGGTCAACCGCTCGACCTCGCCGTGCGGATCTTCAACCAGAACCGTCAGGAGATCGCGTTCGATCAGTCCGGCATCCCCGGCGCGAACGCCAACATCTCCTTCAACGTCACGGGCGCGAACCAGCAGTACTTCGTCCTCGTCCAGCCGTCGGCCAACGGCACGGGGACGTACACCGTCCGGCTCGACGCCCCGGCCGAGATGTACCGGCTGTACTACCCCGAAGGCTTCGCCAGCCCGACGATCCGCGAGTTCGTGGCGCTCTCCAACCCCAACACCACGACGGTCCGCTACACGATCCGTCTGCGTTACGAGGACCCGGCCCTGCCCGAGGTCGTCGTGGCCCAGAACGCGACCATCGCGCCCGGGCAGCGCGGCGGCGTCACACTGAGCAACGGCACGGCCAACCCGCTCTTCGGGATTGTGTTCAACAAGCCCTACGCCATCGTGGTCGAGTCCGACGGGCCGCTGGGGGCGTCGATGTCGCACTACGACTTCGGCACAACGATCGGCGAGAGTTTCACCGCGCGGGCCTCCACCTTCTGGGCGTTCCCGCGCGGCGAACGCTTCCCGGGCGCCGTCCGGGACTTCCTCCTGGTCTACAACCCGAACCCCACCGCCGCGGTCGTCACGCTTTCCGCGTTCCGCGCCGACGGGACCACCGTCACCTTCCAACAGACCGTCGGCGCCTTCCGGCGCGGCGGCTGGGCCTTCAACCAGCTCACCACGCTGCCGCTCGGCTCGTTCGCGTTTACCGTCTCATCGGCCCCGGCAACGACGGGTCAGACTCACATCGGCATCGTCGCGGCGCTGAGCCACTACGACCTGGTCAACGACGCGGGCGACGCGATGCTGGGCGACCCCGACGGCGGGACGACGCGGGGTGTGATCCCTGGCGTCACCTCCGGCCCCAACAACTTCGCGCAGATCAGCATCTTCAACCCCGGCAACACGACGGCCAACGTCGTCATCACCGGGACGTACCTCTCCGGGTCGCTCCCGTCGTTCGTCCGCAACATCGCGGTCGCCGCCCGGTCGGCGGTCACGCTCACCGGGACACAGCTCGCGTTCGTGGATAACCAGACGCTCGGCCTGCGGTTCTCGTCCAACGTCAACGTCGCGTTCTTCGCCCGCGAGCGCCAGCAGACCGAGGGGAACGCGACCCTCGGCGCCGCCCAGGCCGGGACACGCTTCTTCTTCGGCGACGCCTTCATCAGCACGCCGCAGGCCGGCATCCGCTACTTCGAGAACCTGTACTTCTACAACCCGGACGCCGCCGGGGTCAACGTCAGCGTCCGCCTCCTGTTCACCAACGGCGACACGTCCGAGGTGTCGGTGTTCGTGGGCGCGGACGGGTTCGCCCGCCTCCGGCTGCACCAGCTCCCGGAGATCCTGAGCCGCGGCGGGAACCAGTTCTTTGCGCTGGACATCTCCGCGGCCCGTCCGTTCGTGGTGGCCATGGACCACTATGACCTGTTCCTCAACGGCGGTTGGGGCGCGACCGGCGCGCCGCTGGGGCTCACCAACGCCCTGTCCACGATCTCGTAAGGCCGCCGGACCGAAGACACGCCCAGCACCGGGGCGGCGCGACAGCGCCGCCCCTTTTTCATGGACCGCTCGCGGGTCGTCGCGCCCTCACGGGACGGGGACGGCGGGAGCGGCGGACGCGCCAGGCGTCGCCTCGACCGGCTGCCCGAGCCGCCGCCATTCGTCCAGCCCCCCGGCGTAGAAGCGGACGCCCGAGTAGCGCAGTTGCAGGAGACGCTTGGTCATGGCGCGGGCGAGCTGGTCCGCGGGGTTGTCGCCGTAGACCACGAGCGAGTCGTAGGGCGTGAGGGCGGGGTCGCCCCCCGAGTTGGCCGGGGGCAGCCGCATCCGCCGCGCCCCGGGAAGGTGGGCCGCGTCGAACCGAGCCGTGGTGCGTGGATCGATGAACAGCACGGCCCGTTCGTCGCCGCCCTTCGACCGGCCGAGCAGGACCTTCACGTCGGGTGTCTGGATCAGCACGATGCTCTTGTCGCTGGTGGACGCTCCGCACCCGGCGAGCGCCGCCAGCGTGATCGCGCAGGCCGCCGCGCGCGGGCCGAACACCGACCACCGAGCTGGCCGCAGCCGTACTGGCGTGAGCATGGACGGAATATAGCCGGGCGTGGAGCGTTGGGCGGTGCGGTCGGGCGTGCGAACCCGCGTTCGTCCGGGGCGTAGCAGGCTGCACCGGGTGTCGAGAGCATATCGTTGGTGCAACAGTAATCGGGCCACGATCAACCCGAGGAGCGCCGGAGCCAAACATGAAGGGACTCGCTCGCAGCCTGGTCATGCTTCCCGCGGCCATGCTCGGGGCGGTGTTCGGCGCGGAGCCGGCCCGGCCCGCGAGCGGCGATGACAAGGTCAAGGCCCGGCTCGTGACGGAGCACACGGCCTTGGTCCCGGGGCGCGAGGCCTGCATCGGCATCACGTTCACGATCGCCCCGAAGTGGCACATCTACTGGCATGGGCTCAACGACACCGGCGGCGGCGTGGAGGTCGCGCTGACGCTCCCCGAGGGGTACGAGGCCGGGAAGGTCCAGTGGCCGGCCCCGAAGCGCTACGTCAGCCCCGGCGACATCCTCGACCACGTGTACGAGGACCATGTGACTCTGTTGGTGCCGGTGAAGGTCCCTGCGGATGCCTTGCCGGGTTCGACGGCGAAGATCGCCGCCGAGCTTGGGTGGATGGTCTGCTCGGACATCTGCATGATCGGCGGAGAATCCGTTTTGCTCAGCGTGCCGGTCGGGGCGGCCCTCGCCGAGGGTCAACTGGCCAAGGCCGGCGCTGACGCGGGGCTCTTCGCCGAGGCGCGTGCCCGGCTACCCAGGCCGATCCCCAAAGACCTTCCGCCGGTGAGGATCGATTGGACGGATGGATCGGCCCGTATCCATGTGCCTGGGGCCGAACGGCTGGCGTTCTACCCGGCCGCGGAGTTCATGGGCTTCGAGAGCATCCTGCGCGACGGTCAGGCCAAGGGTGACACCTTGACGCTGAAGCTCAACCCATACACGGACGGCCCCGTCCGTTTGGTCGGTGTTCTTGAGGCCACCCGGCCCAAGCCCGGCCCGCCTAGCATTTTCTCGGTGAACACCTCGCCGAACGGTTCCCCAGGGAACCCCGGCGGGGGCTGACAGGTCGAACATGGTCCGCGGGGCGGTCCGGCGTGTGCCCGGGCCCGACGCGGCAAGCGTGCCCCGGGACTCGGACGGGGGGCACAGGAGACGAAGAATGAAGATGACCAGACGGAGCGTGTTCGGTGCGGTGGCGGCGTCGGTCGCGGCTCTGTGCCTCGCGAGCCCGGCGCTGGCCCAGGCGGACAAGGACAAGGCCGCCGCTCCCAAGCCCGCCGCCAAGATCGGCGAGGCGGCTCCGGCCTTCGAGCTCACCGATCTCGACGGCAAGACCGTCAAGCTCGCTGACTTCAAGGGCAAGACGGTCGTTCTCGAGTGGTTCAACCCCGGGTGCCCGATCGTGGTCATGCACTACGAGGCGGACACGATGAACAAGACCATCGCCAAGTTCAAGGACAAGAACGTGGTGTGGGTGCGGATCAACTCCGGCGCGGCCGGCAAGCAGGGCGCCGACAAGGCGGACAATGTGGCGGCCCAGAAGGAGTGGAACATCACCACGCCGATCCTGCTCGACGACTCGGGCACGGTCGGAAAGTCCTACGGCGCCAAGACGACGCCCCACTGCTTCGTGATTAACGCGGACGGCGTCCTGGCCTACAGCGGCGCGATCGACAATGGTTCGCCCCGCAAGGCCGGTGACGTGAACTACGTCGCGGCCGCGCTCACCTCCGTCCTCGCCGGCGAGACGGTCGCGCAGGCCGAGACCAAGCCCTACGGCTGCCCGGTCAAGTATTGATCGGACGACAAGGACCGAGACGCACTCCAACGGGGTGTGACTTCCGAACGGCCCGGGCGGACCCACGCCCGGGCCTTTTTTCTGCGCCCGCGCCGGGCGGTTCCGGGCGCGGGCCGCGCGAACCGATACAGATGGTCGGACGTCGGTGTTCATAGGATTCCCCCCATGACGCAACTGGCCGCGATGCTGGGCACCGTGTTCGACCTGCTGCTGGTCGTGCTGGGGTTCAGCCTGATCGTGTTCGTCCACGAGCTCGGGCACTTCCTCGCGGCGCGCTGGGCGGGCATCCGTGTGCTGGCCTTCGCGATCGGGTTCGGGCCCGCGATGGCGTCGTACCGCAAGGGGCTCGGGTGGCGGCGCGGCTCGAGCGAGCCGGAGTATCACCGCCTGGTCCAGGAGGCGCAGGGGGAACGCGGCGAACAGCGCGAAGCGGCGCGGGCCGCGCTCGCGGGACGCGTCAGCCCCACCGAGTACCGCGTCAACTGGCTGCCCTTCGGCGGGTACGTCAAGATGCTCGGGCAGGAGGACCTGAACCCCGAGGCCACCAGCGACGCGCCGGACAGCTACCAGAATACGCCCGTGCCCAAGCGGCTGGTAGTCATCTCCGCGGGAGTGGTGATGAACGTCGTCGCGGCCGCGCTGCTGTTCATGTTCGTGTTCATGGTCGGGCTCAAGACCGAGCCGCCGCGGATCGGCGCGGTGGCGCCGGGCTCCCCCGCGAGCAAGGCCGGCGCGAAAGACCCCGGCGTCGAGGCGGGCCTGAAGCCCGGCGACGAGATCGCCGCGATCGACGGGCGCGCCCCCAACTCGTTCAACGACCTGGTGCTCGCGTCGGCGATGGCCCGCAAAGGATCGACCATCGAGATCGCGGTCCGACGATCGGGGCACGCGGACGACCTCCGCTTCGCGCTCACGCCCGAGCAGGACCCGGCGACGCGGCTGATGACGATCGGCGTCGAGCCCGCTCGCTCCCCCACGCTCTTCGGGCCTGACGACGGGATTGACCCCCAGCAGATCCGCGACGCGCTGAAGCGGAACGGCCTGGCAGGCATCGAGCCCGGCATGACCCTCGTCCGGATCGGCGACGACCGCGACATCGCGGTCGTTCAGGAACTCGCGGACGCCGTGCGGGCTTCCGGGGGAGAGCCCGTTGAAGCGGAGTTCGCGATGATCCCGGCCGGGGGCGGCGCCCCCGCGGACACGGCGACCGCGGTACTCCACCCGCGCCCGGCGTTCCCCGTCGACCGCGCCCCTCTGTCGCCCACGGAGCTCACGCCGGTCGAGCACGTGCTGGGCCTCGTGCCGGTGCTGACGGTCGACGCCGACGACAACGGGAGCAACGCGAAGGCCCACAAGCAGGGGCTCAAGGACGGCGACATCTTCGCGCGGCTCGGCGCACTCGAGTTCCCCGGCCAGACCGACGGCATCGCGGAGGTCCGGCGGCACCGCGGGACGACGATCCCCGTGGTGGTGCTGCGGGCCGACGGGTTCGGCGGCGCGCTGCGCGAGGTTGTCCTGAACGTCAGGGTGTCGCGCGAGGGCCTCATCGGCTTCCGCGTCGGAAACACGGGCGACACCAGCGCCCTGCTCGCCCGCCCGCTGGGCGAGGTCGTTGACGGGCGGGGAAAGCTCGTCCCAACGGCCGCGGCGCGGCTGAACATCCCACCCGGTTCGCGCGTCCTCCGCGTCGGGGGCACCATGGTCGCCGATTTCACCGAGATGCTCGCGGCCGTGCGGGACGCGACCGCGCCGACCGACGGCGCCTTCGGCGACACGACGGTCCGGCTGCTCGTCGAGTTGCCGCATGCGCCGATCGAGGCTGGAGCCGCCCCGCCGCGTGAGACGGTGGACTGGGCTCTCGCCGCCGACGATTGCCGGCGGCTGCACGACGCGGGGTGGACGAGCGGCGTGTCCCTTGGGCTCTTCCGCCCGGAGGAGTTCTCGCTGCGGGCGTCGGGTCCCGGCGGCGCGGTGATGATGGGCCTGGAAGAGACGCGGCGCGTGATGCTGATGACCTACATCACGTTCGCGCGCCTCTTCGAGGGCACGGTCAAGGTCGAGCACCTCAAGGGGCCGGTCGGGATCGCCCACCTCGGCACGCGCATCGCCGACCGCGGGCTGATCTGGCTGCTGTTCTTCATGGCCCTCATCAGCGTGAACCTGGCCGTCGTGAACTTCCTTCCGCTGCCGATCGTGGACGGGGGACAGTTCCTGTTCCTGCTGTATGAGCTGATCCGCGGACGGCCCGTTTCCGTCGCGTTCCAGAACGTCGCGACCGCGGCCGGGCTGATGCTCATCGGCGCGGTCTTCCTCATCGTGACATTCAACGACATCGCGAATCTCTTCGGGTAAGCCGGCCTGACGGGCACTCGGCGTATCCCCCACCGCGTCCGCGTGTACGCTGACCCGCGATGACCGGCCTGCTCATCCTCCTCGCGATCGGCGCCGCCATCTTCTGGGCGACCATGGTCGCGCATGTCGCGTGGATGCTCGCGCACCCGCCGCGCCGGACGTACGCCTCCGCGGTCGCCCGCGGCCGCCCGGGCGAGCCTTCGGAGCTTGATCCGCCGCGCGCGTTCCAGAGTTGGACTTTCCGGTCGCGCGGCTTCGAGTTTCCGGTGTGGGACATCGCGGGTGACGACCCCGCCGGGCCGATCGTGATTCTCACGCACGGCTGGGCCGACTCGCGCATCGGCGGGCTCGTACGTGTGAATGCGATCGCGCCGCATGCCTCGCGCGTCATCCTGTGGGACCTGCCCGGGCACGGCGAGGCCCCGGGCGTGTGCCGGTTGGGAACGGCGGAAGTCAAGGATCTGCGGGCGTTGATGGACGTGGTGGGAGAGAAGCGAAGAGACGAAGAGACGCAGAGACGAAGTGATCAGAGCCCGGAGCGCGAGCGACGGGTCGGAGCGCCGGCGCCTCTCGTGCTCTACGGCTGGTCGCTCGGCGCGGGTGTGTCGATCGTGGTCGCCCGGGATGACGCGCGCATCGCGGCGGTGATCGCCGAGTCGCCGTACCGCCTGCCCGCGACGCCCGCTCGGAACGTGCTGCGCGCCCGAGCCCTCCCCCACCGCCTGACCCTGCCGCCGGCGCTCTGGCTGCTCGGGATGCTCTTCCGCGTCGGTCCGCAGTTCAGGCCTCGCCAGGAGAACGCGGAGTCCGCAGAGGGCGCGAAGGGACGCGGAGAAGAGCAGGAACTGCGCGACAGCATTCCGGGTCGTGAGCCAGAACCCGGCTTTCCGCGAGACTCTGCGCCCTCTGCGCCCTCCGCGTTCTCTTTGCCCTTCGACCGAGCCGCCCACGCGGGCGCGCTCCCTTGCCCGCTCCTGGTGCTTCACGGCACCGACGACGAGGTCTGCCCGATCGAGGACGGGCGCGCGATCGCCGCAGCCGCACCCGCCGGACGGATCGTCGAGGTCGCGGGCGGGCGGCACAACGACCTGTGGACCGAGCCAGCCAACACCGAGCGGTGCGAGAAAGCCGTCGTCGAGCTTCTGACGAATCGCGATTACCGATAAACTCGCCGCGTGAGCACGAACATTCAGTCGGCAACCGGCAGGGACAGCGTCGACGACCTGCTGCTCGCAGTGTCGCTGATCGATCTCACAACGCTGGAAGCAACGGACACGCCCGAGCGCGTGCGGATGATGTGTGCCCGTGCCGTTCGACCGGTGCCGGACGAGGAGCAACTGATTGGCCGGCGTGTTCCGCACGTGGCCGCCGTGTGCGTGTGGCCGACCCTGGTAGGCGCGGCGTGCGAGGCACTGAAAAACAGCCGCGGGCGGGACGCCCACCCCGTCCGGGTCGCGTCAGTCGCCGGTGGATTTCCCTCCGGGCAGACGCCGACAGAGGTCAAAGTTCTCGAAGCCCGGCTCGCGGTCGAAGCAGGGGCTGATGAGATCGATCTGGTCATCAACCGGGGCGCCGTGCTTGCCGGCCGGGTCGGCGCCGTGACGGAGGAAGTGCGGGAGGTCCGGGCCGCGTGCCCCAAGACCATGCTCAAGGTGATCCTCGAGACGGGCGAGTTGGAGGGCGCGGGTCTGGTCCGCGCGGCGTGCGACGCCGCGATCGCCGGCGGGGCCGACTTCCTCAAGACAAGCACGGGCAAGATCGCCGTCGGGGCGACGCCGGAGAGCGTCCGTGTGCTTCTGGAGGCGGCCCGGGACGAGTTCGCGCGGTCCGGGCGCGTGATCATCGGCGTCAAGGCCTCGGGCGGCATCCGTACGGGCGAGCAGGCTCTGGCGTACATGACGCTGGCGCGCGAAGTGCTTGGGGCCGACGCCGCGCGTTGGCTTCGGCCCGGGGGGTTCCGATTCGGCGCGTCGAGCCTGCTGGACGACCTGATCGCCCGGCTACGCGGCTCGACAACGTCCACGGCGAAAACCGGCACATACTGACCGCCGGTGTCCGACGACGCGCCGCGTGCGTTGCATCAGTGATCGAGACTCACGCCGCGACGGGCTCGGGCTCGGTTTCGACCCGGCGCGTTCGGCTCGGCGTGACGGGCGCGGCCCGGTGGACTTCGCGCGCGACGGCCTTGCCGTCGGCCTTCCACTCCCACTCGACCCGCACGTTGAAGAGCGCGAGGAGCGACGAAAGCTGCCGCTCAACGCTCGCCCGGGCCTCGGCCGTGTATCGCGCGTCGTTGACCGCGAACAGCTCAGCGGCCTGCTGCTGCGCCCGTGTCATCAGGGTCTTCTGCCGCTCGGCGGTCATGGGGATCACATCAAGCAGCCCCAGCACCCGCGCGTTCTGGATGTCGTAGGGCACCACGTCGATCAGCCGCAGCGCTCCCTCGATCGGCGGGAGCGCGACGCGGAACGTGCCGTCCGGCTGCTCCGCCACGTCGCGCGGGCGGACACGTGAAAGGTCCACCCCGTACCGCTTCTCGAAGTTGAAGATCATCGCGAGCCGCGCCTGCGTGAGCAGCACCGGCGGCAGCCACGCGAACCCGGCCGTGGCCGTCGCGATCTCCTTCGCGCAGACCTCCAGCCCCACGAGCCGCCCCACGGTCCGCACCCGTTCGGCGATGGTCTGGACCTCGATGCGATCGAGCCGCCCGCTCCGCCTGCCGCGGAGCTTTCGCGCGACGAACCACGTCGCGCCGATCCCCAGCGCGAACGAACCGATCAGCAGGAGCAACGTCGTGTCGATGACGGGCATGAGGGTGTTGTTGGGATGTCGAACACGCGCGTTTCGGACCCTGGAATGACGTCAACCAGCCACGGGGGACGGACGCCGATCCCGTTGGGGTGTTTGTCGGGCACCCGCGCCTTTCCTAGTGTTTGCCGCGGCCTTCGCCGACAGAAGTACCCCAGCCGGCCCTTCCCGCACAGGAGCCCCGATTGGCCCAGGTTTCGACGAATCCGCCGTCATCCGCCAAACCCGCCGCCGCCCGCCGCCAGAGCCTGGCCGCGGCACTCCCGGACGCGACGCTCATCCGCTGGCTGCGGGACATGCTGCTGGTCCGTGAGTTCGAGAATCGCTGCGGGCAAGCGTATCAACAGGCCAAGATCGGCGGGTTCTGCCACCTCTACACGGGGCAGGAGGCCGTCGCGGTCGGAACTGTCGCCGCCCTCAACGCCGACGACCCGATCGTCCACGCCTACCGCGACCACGGCCTCGCCCTGGCACGCGGCATGGACCCCAAGGCCTGCATGGCCGAGATGTTCGGCAAGGCCACCGGGTGCGCCAAGGGCAAGGGCGGGTCGATGCACATGTTCGACAAGCCCCACTGGTTCTTCGGCGGTCACGGGATCGTCGGAGCCCAGACGCCGCTCGGCGTCGGCCTGGCCTTTGCCACGAAGTACGAGGTCGAGGTGCTTAGGCGCTCCCTCCCCAACCCGGGCGTGCGCGACGGCACGCCCGCGAAGAAGAAAGTCTCGCTCGCCTTCCTCGGCGACGGCGCGCTCAACCAGGGCGCCCTCCACGAGGCCATGAACCTCGCGGGCCTCTTCTCGCTGCCGTGCATTTTCGTGGTCGAGAACAACGGCTACTCGATGGGCACCTCCATCGAACGCGGCACCACGATGGCCCACGACCTCACCGCCAAAGCGAGGGCCTACGGCATCGAGGGCGTCGTCATCAACGGTTTCGATGTCATGGAGCTCTACGACCACTTCCGACCGCTGGTGGACCGCTGCCGCGAGGAGCAGCGCCCCGCCTTTGTCGACCTCAAGACCTACCGCTATCTCGGACACTCGATGTCCGACCCGCAGAAGTACCGCACGAAGGAGGAGGTCGATCTGTTCAAGACGAAGGACTCGATCGACCGCTTCGCCGCGCACCTGATGAACGACCGCAAGGCCGCGGGCGGCAATCCGTCGCTCCCCGACGAGCGCTTCCAGGCGATGCAGCAGGAAGTCCGCGAGTCGGTGCGCGAGGCGCTGGAGTTCGCGGAGAGCTCGCCCATCCCCGACCCCGAGGCCGAGCTCTACACGGACGTGCTGGTGAACCCCGCGCCGAACATGAGCCCGATCCGCGACTACACGCACGGAGCGAAGAACCCGCTGCTCTGAGCGGTCGCTGTTCGCGAGTCGCAGCCCCGCAGGGGTGGACGTCGGTACACTCGCGCCCGCATGTTCAACCTCTTCAAGAAGGACACTCCCTCGGTCGGCTCGGTCCTCTTCCGCGGCACGCTCCCCGGACGGCCCGAGGAGTTCTCGTTCCTCGAGAGATCCGGCATCCGCATCACGCCCGGCAAGCCCGCGCCCGAGACCTACTGGTCGTTGAAGCTCGACCATCCCGAGTGGGGTGCCGCCGACATGCTCGCCCTGCGCCACGCTCCGCCCCCGCCGCGCGCGCTGATCGACATGACCGTCTCGCTCACCCCCGAGGAAAAGACCGAGGCCGCGGCCGCGGACCACGGCGTGACACTGCGGGCGGACGCCCGCCGCAGGAACATCCTCCGTGACCGCAAGAACTTCCTCCGCTTCACCCGCGCCGTGATGGCCGACGACGGCCTCGCGGTCGTCGATCACGTCTCCCAGCTCTTCTGGTCGCGGGCGACGCTCGACGACGAACTCGCCCACGACGCGGATCTGGATATCGAGGCCGTCCACTGCCTCCACGCCGTCTCATCCGACCAGGACCCGGAGAAACCCCAGTGGCTGCACAGCCACGGGCTCGCCGAGCTCGGCGCCTTCGACTTCGACATCCTGCTGCCCCATGAAGACCTCATGGGCAACGCGGCCGACGGCCTGCGGGCCATCGCGTTCGCCATTGTCGAGGGCGAGCTCCAACGGAACACCCCCCGCTTCGCCCTCGCCCAGCCCGGCGGCGACATCCGCATGGTGCCCGTTGGAGAGTTCAATAAGAAGGCGCCTCCGGGCCAGCGGGCCTTGCGCCACGCCGACGACGAGGCCCACAACCCGCCCAAGGGCCCGCCCCGGGCCGTGGTGTGCGAGCCCGTCGGGCTCGTCGGCGGACTGCTCGGCGCCAATGTCCGGATGTCCCGGTTCCTCACGCAGCCCATCGATGAGCGATCGGTCCTCTACTTCTCAACGGCCGCGTCGGACCTCATGGCCGAGCGGGCCCGCAACACGCTGACGATGTTCCGCACGCTCTCGGAAGAGTTCGCCGACCTAAAGCTGCCGTGCCTGGTGAAGCTCGGCTACCCCACGGAAGGCGGCGGCCCGGAAGCCCGCGAGCACATCTGGTTCGAGGTCCACGCGATCCACGCCGACACGATCGACGCCACCTGCATCAATCAGCCGTTCCGCGTGCCCAGCCTGCGCCAGGGGCAGCGCGCCACCCACCCGGCGGAGTACCTGAGCGACTGGACGATCATGACGCCGCTGGGCCGGATCACGCCGCGAAGCCCGCGCGTTGCCCGCCTTGTGCGCCGGCACCGAGACGAAGTCGCCCGCATCATCCGCGAAGCCGCAGGGAACGGCGACCAGGAGTGACGAAGCGGCGGTTGTGATCAACGCCGACTCGTCCATCGCCGGCCCAGTCGGCCTGCCGACCCGCCGCACAGGCCCCGCCGGCGCACGCCTCGGGACGCGGTAGACTGCCGGATATGTGCCGCATCCTGTCAACAGCCCTGGTGGCCGCGTGTGTGTTCGCCGT
This sequence comes from Phycisphaerales bacterium, assembly GCA_046153875.1. Taxonomy (GTDB): domain Bacteria; phylum Planctomycetota; class Phycisphaerae; order Phycisphaerales; family UBA1924; genus JBJXFE01. The sequence goes on along the minus strand of JBJXFE010000057.1, from coordinate 76,541 downwards.
GCTCCCCGCCTGTGAGCAGGAGCCGCCGGAGGCCGACGAGCTCCGCGCCCTCGTGGCGCGCATCGACGCGGCCAACCAGAACGCCGACGGCGCCACCGCCACGGCCTCGTTCACCGAGGGGTCCATCGCCCGCTACGCCCGTCGCATGGAGCTCGCTCTCAACGGCAAACGCAAGGACGTTGAGGCGCTCGACGCCTGGGACATGAGCGAAGTCCTGCGGATGCGTGTGCGGGCGCGCCGCAACGACATCGAGGGCCTCGACCCGCGGGCCTATGTCGCGTTCGCCACCTCGCAGGGGTGGTACGTCCAGGACGAATCGCTGCAGACCGAGCTCCGTTCCATCAGGGTCAGCGGCGACACCGCCTACGCGACCGCACGCTACACCGACGAGTACGGCGGTGAGTACGAGAGCGAAATGCTCACCTTCAGGCGGGAGGACGGCGTCTGGAAGCTCGACGAGGACTCCTGGCGCGGCACCTTCAACCGGCTGACCGCCGAGCGCGCAGCGGACGAGGGCGTCTCCATCGCCGAGGCCCTGCTCATGATGATCGAGGAAGAGACCGGCAAGCCGAACCCGATCACGGTGTGGAGCCCGATGCGGTAACGCGTGCCCCTCGCACCGTCGTGACGGCGGACCTGAAGCTCCGCGAGGGTACGGGTGGACTCGCCTGGCACCGGTGCGGCCGGCCCCCGTGCGAACGGGCACGGGCGGAGCGGGCCGCGGCTACGATCGCGTCCCGGCGGAGTTGATGCCACGACCAGGGCGCCGGCCGCGCCACGCACGCCAGGACACCGGAGTCCGTATGTCAACCAAGCCACGCCAGAGCCAGAACCCCAACCCCGGCCCGAAGCCCGGCGGGCAGCCGGGCCCGATCGTGAATGGGCCGCGGGAGGACCGCACGGCGGACATCCTGCGGAACCCGGGGCCGCCGGCCACGCCGAAGACCCACAAGTTCAAGACAAGGTCCAAGGGGAGCCGGTAGGCGCGGCCCGTAGTCTCACACTCAAGCGCTCTCCCTCGCCCACCTCGTCGCGCCGCAGGCGCTCCCGGCCCGGCCCCCTGTATTCCAGTTCGCGGGTCATGATCTCGCGCAACCAGGTCTGTCGGATCGCTCAGCGTCGCGGCGCGCCGCGGTTGAGATGGCCCGTAACCGGATCGTACTACCGTGTCGCCGTGGGCAGAATCCGCAGATGGTGGCGATGGTTCTTTCCTGGGCGGCAGTCCTTGGCCGCGCGCCGAGTCAACTGCGATTCCAACGGAGCCGAGTGTTCCAACGCCGAAGACATGCTGTGGCGGACGAACTGGACGGATGTGGTCGAGGTGGCGACGTGGAAGCTCGGTCTTTTCGCCGTAGATTCGATCTGCATCGGCCTCCGAACCTTCTCCGATCCGGCTGGCCAATACTCGTGGGCCTGTGAGTGTGACCAAGGCTTCGCCCAGTTCCGCGGCGCTGTGGTCGACAGGTTCCCTCCCGAGGACAAGGACTGGCTGCGGCGGGTGATGCGCCCGCCTTTCGAGACGAACTTCTCCGTGCTGTGGCGCTCGAGTGTTCACCCAAAGAAGGAATCAGAACCGTTGCCCAAGTGACGCGGGTACGGCCGAACTCCGACTCCACGTCGTGTACATGCCGTGGGCTGCACGACCCCCCCCCTCACCGCCCCAGCAGCTTCGCGATCCGGCGCTCCATCGGAGGGTGGCTCGCGAACAGGTTCATCGCGGCGCTCCCCGCGAACGGCTCGACAATGAACAGACTGTTGAACGCCGGGTTGGGGTGGCTTAACACCACGCGCCGTGCCTACCTCGGTGGTCTGCCGAAACGACGGGCGAGACGCCGCATCGCCGATCGGCCCGCCCCATCGCCCGCCTAAACTCTGTGCTTGTGCCGCGCGACCGCGTTCGCGCGGCGGCCGACGCACCCCGACGCCCGAAACGAGCCGCATGACGACCGCCAGCCCCACCACCATCTCGCGCGAGATCCAGTTCCGCGAGGCCCTCCGCGAGGCGATGTCCGAGGAGATGCGCCGCGATGACCGCATCTTCCTCATGGGCGAGGAGGTCGCGTACTACAACGGCGCGTACAAGGTCAGCCAGGGGATGCTCGACGAGTTCGGGCCCAAGCGGATCATCGACACCCCGATCAGCGAGAACGGCTTCGCAGGCCTGGCCGTCGGGGCTGCGATGTACGGGCTGCGCCCGATCATCGAGTTCATGTCGTGGTCCTTCAGCCTGGTGGCCGCGGACCAGATCCTCAACAACGTGCCGAAGATGCTCTACATGTCCGGCGGCCAGTGGGGCTGCCCGGTGGTCTTCCGCGGGAACGACGGCGCGGGCGGGCAGCTCGGCTCGACCCACTCCTGGTGCGTCGAGGGGCTTTACAGCAACGTGCCGGGCGTGAAGATCGCCATCCCCAGCAACCCCTACGAGGCCAAGGGCCTGCTCAAGACCGCCATCCGCGACGACGATCCGGTGTTCTTCCTTGAGTCCGAGCGGATGCTCGGCGACAAGGGTCACGTGCCCGCCGAGGAGTACACGATCCCCTTCGGACGCGCGATCCTCCGCCGCGGCCGTTGGCTCGACCGTGGCACCGGGCTTCCGCCCGGTGGCGATCGCCCCGATGATTCCGCCCCCGAGTTCGGCACGGACCCCAACCCAGGCGCCGATCCCGCGTGCACGATCGTCTCCTTTGGCCGCCCGGTGAACTTCTGCCTGGAGGCCGCGGACGAGCTGCTCAAGGAAGGGATCGAGACCCACGTGCTGGACATGCGGACGATCCGCCCGTTGGACATCGACTCGGTGCTCCGCAGCCTGCACACCACCGGGCGGATCGTTGTCGTCGACCAATCGTGGCCCTTCGGCTCGGTCGCGAGCGAGGTGGTCACCCAGGTCTGCGAGCGCGGCTTCGACTGGCTGGACCACCAGCCGGTGCGGGTGAACTCCGACGACGTTCCGGCGCCGTATGCGAAGAATCTCGAGGTCGCGTTCCTGCCGAATAAGACGAAGATCGTGGCGGCCGTCAAAAAGACCCTTGGTTGAGAGGCATCATGGCGATTGAAGTGACCATGCCGCGGCTGTCCGACACGATGGAAGTCGGCACGGTCGTCAAGTGGAACGTCAAGGAAGGCCAGAAGGTCAAGACCGGCGACGTCCTCGCCGACATCGAGACCGACAAGGCCACGATGGAGCTCCAGTCCTTCGACGACGGGACCGTCGCGAAGCTGGCCGTGCCCGAAGGGCAGGCGGTGAAAGTCGGCACCGTGATCATGCTGCTGGCCGGAGCCGGCGAGAACCCGGCGTCGGTCGCGACGACGGCCGGGGTGTCGGCATCGAGCCCCCAGGCGCGCGCGGCGGCAGAGTCTCGAACCAGCGGGGCTCCTCCAGTGCCGGCCCGCACGGGCGGATCGACGGCCGTCATGGGACCGCCGGTGCGTGCGGCAAAACCCGCCGGCGCACCGATGCCGGAGCCGAAGGAGCGTGTTTTCGCCTCGCCGCTCGCCCGCAAGATCGCGGCCGAGTCCGGCGTGAACCTCTCGACCGTGACCGGCACGGGGCCGTCGGGCCGCATTACGCGCAAGGACGTCGAGGCGGCGGCCACTTCCGGCGCGAGCGCGGACGGTGGAATGCCGGGCGTCCCCGCGGCGCGCGCCACTCAAGCTCGCGCCTCGGGCTCGCTGGCCGCGGCGCAGGTGCCGGCCACGCCCGCCATGATGGTCCCGCCTCTCGGCGCGATGCTGACCGCCCGCACGGTTCAGCTCTCGAACATGCGGCGGATCATCGCCAAGCGCCTCGTCGAATCCAAGACCACCATCCCCCACTACCAGGTCACGCTTGAGGCGGACATGGACGCGCTCCTGGCCTTGCGCAAGACGCTCAACGAGCAACTCGAAGCCCAGGGCGTCAAGCTCAGCGTGAACGACTTCCTCGTGCGGGCGTGTGCGCTGGCCATGCACCAGCACCCGTTCGTCAACAGCCGCTGGAACGAGAAAAGCGGCCCGGACGGCGCGGCCATCGACATCGTCGGCGACGTCAACATCGGCGTGGCGATCGCCCTGCCCGAGGAGCGCGGCGGCGGGCTCGTCGTCGCGACCATCCGCAACGCCGACCGCCAGGGTCTCAGGCAGATCAGCCAGCAGGCCCGGACGCTCGCGGAGAAGGCCCGGGCCAAGGGGCTCGCGCCCGACGAGATGTCGGATTCGACGTTCACGATCAGCAACCTGGGCATGTTCGGCGTCGAGCACTTCATCGCGATCATCAACCCGCCGAATGTCGCGATCCTCGCGGTCGGCTCGGCCGTGCAGAAACCCGTCGTCCGCGACGGCCAGCTCGTGGTCGGGCACCGCATGGCGATGACGATGTCCAGCGACCACCGCGTCGTGGATGGGGCGATGGCGGCCCAGTATCTTGCGACTGTGAAGCAGATGCTGGAGCGGCCGGCGACGTTGCTGGTCTAGCGCGAGACAACTTCAAGCCGTACACCGAGCGTACTCGGTGGTCGCCTTGCTAGCCGCGCATGGAGCGGGCCCGGATCGCGCCGTAGATCGTGAACAGCAGCCCAACCGCCGCGATCAGCATCGCCCGGTTGCGATCGCCCGGCGCGGGGTACACCGCGTACATCACCGCCGCGCCGATCAGCATGAGCACGCCCGTCGTCAACGTTGACCAACGCTCCGGCACCAACCCGCTCACGACGATGATCGCCGCGAGCCCGCCCGCGATGACGTGGGGCAGGTACCCCAGGTACCAGACGACACCGACGAGCACCAGCTCAAACGCGATGAGCCCGAGACGGGATGAGAGGCTTGAACCGCCGTGAGTGGACATCCGGAGAGGATACTCGACGCCAAGGGTTGCTGACGCGGAAGCCGGGTGCGGGGCATTCCGAACGCTCTACCCGAAACTACGCTCGAAGACTCGCTCAGACTCGGCGTCCGTGGCGGGGCATCATCGCGACCAGTCGATGCGTCTGAGTCGGCGCGTCGCTTCGGCGATGCGGTCGGCCTCGACCGTCAGGGCGACCCGGAACCAGTTCCGGCCGTGCGCGCCGAAACCCGCCCCGGGCACGAGCACGGCGTCGGCCTTGTCCAAGGCACGCCCGCAGAACGTCATGGAGTCCATGATCGCGCCAGGTCCGTTCTTCGGGCCGCCGGGCGCGTGCGCAATCATCGGGCAGCGGGCCCAGACGAAGAACCCGGCCTTCGGCACGTCCACTTGGCAGCCGACCGCGCGGAAACCCTCGACGGCCGCGTCGCGCCGCGCGCGGTAGAGGTCGCGCATCGCCTGAACAGCCGGATCGTCGAACCGGCGGAGAGCGACCGCCCCCGCCTCCTGGATCGCGTTGAACGTGCCCGAGTCCACGTTGCTCTTGACTTCCTGGAGCGCCCCCACCACCTCCGCGTGCCCGACCGCGAAGCCGATGCGCCAACCCGTCATGTTGAAGGTCTTGGAGAGCGAGTGGAACTCGATCGCACGGGTCGAGGCGATATCCGCGTTGCGGGCCTGCCACAGGCTCACGGGCTTCTCGTCGAAGTACAGCTCCGAGTACGCCAGGTCGGACGCGACGACAACATCCCGCGGCGCCGCCCATTCGAGCATCCGCTCGTAGAACTCCCGATCGGCGGACGCGGCCGTCGGGTTCGCGGGGAAGTTCAGCCACAGGACTCGCGCCCCGCGCGTCGTATCGGCCGGCATCGCCTCGGGGTGAGGCCGCCAACCCGCTTCGTGCGAGAGCGGCGCCTTCACCACACGGCACCCCGCCAGCACCGCCCCGATCTCGTAGACCGGGTAGGCCGGATCGGGCACGATCACCGCGTCACCGGGATTGGTCACGGCCCATGGCAGGTGCGCAATCCCGTCCTTGCTGCCGAGCAACGCGACGATGTGCCGCGTCGGGTCCACCGCTACGCCGAAGCGGCGCTGCATGAACTCCGCCGCGGCCTCGCGGAAGACCTTGAGCCCGCCCCCAACCGCCGGGTACTGCTGGTTGACGAGGCCGCGCATCGCCCGGTTCATCGCCTCGACGACGAAGTCGGGGGTGGGCCGGTCGGGGTCGCCGACGCCGAGGTTGATCACGTCCGCCCCGGCGGCGATCCTGGCCCGTTTGGCGCGGTCGATCTCGTCGAAGAGGAACGGCGGGAGGGCCCGGAGCCGCTGGGATCGGACGGTGGACATGCGGGCGATCGTAGAGGGGACCACGCCGATGCGGAACGTGGCGGGCCGGTCGGCGTTCTTCGACGGCCGGCCGCCGCGGTGATCGCGACCGCGCCGCGCACGCCCGCCCTAGGGCGCCGGCACGCGCGGTTCGTTGAGGATGTGCGCCGTGGTCCGCACGCGCGGCGCGGACTCGGTGGCCGCCAGCTCGACGCCGACCTCGACCAGATGGTGCTTCTGGCTCGACACCGATTGGGTCTGGAGAACTTCGTACGTCCCGTAGACCTCGAAGTAGGCGTCGTTCGCCTGCTGACTCCCCGACGGGAGCCAGCTCGATCCGGAGGTCGTGGTCCACCTCATGACGTTGGCGTCCGCCGGCGCCGAGGTCGTGTTCGCGTATTGACCGAACCCCGATCCGCCCGTGCTCGTGCCCTTAAGCACGATGATGATCTCGGTGACCGGCGTCGCGAACACGGCGCCGATCGGCGACGCCGACACCCAGGCGAACGACGTCGTCATCGCGGCCAGCGGCACCGTCGCGGGAGTGCCGACCGGGGTGGACTGCGGGACGTTGGACCCGGCGGCGTCCGGCAGGTGCACGCCGACGGTCACGTCCGCTCCCCCGCTCGAAGGCTTCTTCAGCTTCATCCGGACCTGCGTGATCGTGAGGTTCTTCGCGTCGGCCGGCATCGACGCGATGTTCAGGGACGCCAGCTCCACCAGCCACGTGGTCGCCGTGACCTGCAGCTGGGACTGAACAGGCGTGATCCCGGTCCAGCCCGTGAACGACGCCAGCAATGCCTCCGGGGAGGTCGTCGTGACACTGGTCTCGGTCGTCGCGGTCTCCGTCCGGCGCTGGTAGGTGAAGGCGAGGTCGTCCACCTCGGGCACGATCGACTCCGCGTCGGACAGGTTCACCGCGCGCGTCAGCGGATCGCCCGGGGTCCCGGACCACGCGTAGCGGATGGTCTCGGGCTCGCCGTCGCCGTCGCGGTCGTGGACGCGGAACGTGACCGCGTGCACCCCCAGCTCGATGACGTCGATCGCGTACCGCAGTTCCGCGGCCACGCCGTCCACCGTACGGGCGGACGAAACGACGTGCAACGGAGCGCTCGACGTTCGCGACGGGATCGCCTGGCCTGACAACACAAGGGCGCTGCCGATCCCGCCGACCAGTACGGACGAGACGGCGAGCCCGCAGAGGACTTCGACCAGGCTCAAGCCCGTCCTGCTCGCGGCGCATCGCGTCCGCGGGCAGCCGGGCCGGGCCATGCCGACGACGATCGGCAGGGCCGCGCCGTGCACACCCGGTGATGCTCCTGGGCTCATGTGGCGCCTCGCCATCGGAGCGCTTATCGGAGCGGACCGGCGATCAGGTTACTGAATGTTGCTTCCGCGATTGATCGGGCGGCTTGTCGGGCCGGTCGGCGAAGCCCCGGCGGGCCTGTTGCACGCGCGTCGTCCGAGAACTCAGATCACGATCGAATGGACCTTCAGGCCTTCGCGGGCGCCGCGGGCGAACTCCGGGCCTTCTCTTTTTCCTGACGCCGCCGGTTGAGCTCCGCGTCGATGAAGTCCTGGATGTCGCCGCGGAGGACTTCTTCGTAGTTGCGCGACTCGTAGTTGGTCCGGTGGTCCTTCACGCGGTTGTCGTAGAAGACGTACGAGCGGATCTGCGTGCCCCAGCCGCGGTCCACGGCCCCGCCCGTGGCGGCGTCGAGCTCCTTGGCGCGCCGGTCGTCCTCGATCTGCTGGAGCTTCGCCAGCAGGATCGACATCGCCTGCTTTCTGTTCTGCGACTGGTCCTTGAACGTATTCGACACCACCATGATGCCGGTCGGCTTGTGGATGATGCGGACCGCGGTGGCGACCTTGTTGACGTTCTGCCCGCCCGGCCCGGAGGCCCGGACGAACCCGATGATCTCCAGGTCCCGCTCGGGGATCTCGACGGCGACCTCTTCGATCTCCGGCGTGACCTCGACCGTGGCGAAGCTCGTCTGCCGCTTGCCCTGGGCATTGAACGGCGAGACCCGGGCCAGGCGGTGCGACCCGCGCTCGCAGTTGAGGTACCCGAAGGCGTATGGCCCCTTGACGAAGAGCGTCACCGAGTCCAGCCCGACCTCCGGCCCGAAGCCCTTGTCCACTTCCTCGACGTCGAAGCCCATCTTCTCGCAGTAGTACAGGTACATGCGGAAGAGCATCTCGGTCCAGTCCTGGGCCTCGGTCCCGCCGACCCCCGCGGTGATGGTGAGGAACGCGTTGCGGTGGTCGTGCCGGCCCGAGAGGAGCGATTGGAGCTCGATCTTCTTCATCCGCCCCTGGAGCTTGAAGAGCGCCTCGTCGGCTTCGGCCAGCAGGTCCTTGTCCCCCCCCTCGCGGGCCATCTGGTACGCGACCTTGGCGTCCTCGAGGCGCGCGGAGGCATCCTTGATCGGCTCGGTCTGCGCCTTGAAGGCCTTCGCCTGCGCAACGACCTTCTTGGCGCGGTCCTGGCTGTCCCAGAACCCCGCGCCGGCCATCTCATCCTCGAGTGCTTTGACCTGGGCGAGCTTGGAGTCGTAGTTAAAGAGAGTCGCGGATGGTTGTGATCCGCGCCTCAAGGTCGTCGATGACCGGCTGGTGAGCGTCGTAGTGCATGGCGGAGTATAGGGGCAGGGTACGGGTTACACGGCACAGGGAAGCGGACACAAAGCGCGCGAGTTTGCGCCGAAGCGGCGCTTCCGCGGCGTTGGTACTCCTGTCGGACCAGCAGACCATGTATCCAGCGGCGCCGATCGCGTCGCATTGAAAGGAGACACGATCATGCGAAGCACTCTCGGACGAACAGGACTCCTGGCCGTGGCCGGGTTGACCGCGCTGGCCGCCTCGGCGCCGCTCGCCTGGGGGCAGAACGAAGGACAAGACGGGAAACAGCCCGAGATCGCGGCCCGGATCACCGTGGACTTCAAGGGCGGGTTTCTCAAGGAGTACGTCACGAGCCTGCGCAACTCGGTGCGGAACGAGCCGGTGAACATCGTCCTCTCGGGCGAGGCCGACCTTGAGCTGCCGTCGATCACGCTCAAGGGGGTCGCGGTCGAGGCAGCTGTCGCGCTCCTGGAGCACCTGGAGCTGGCGGACGGCAAGATCTCCGTGAGCTCGACGCCGCAGGCCGGGGCCGCGCCCGTCTTCGTGATCCGCTCGTACAGGTCCGTGAGGGTGGCCTCGAGCGGGAAGCCGGCGAACGATGGGGCGGGCGACCTGGACCTGGCCGTGTTTTCGCTGCGGTCGCTGCTGGAGGTCCCGCCGGGCACGCCGGAGGCGCCCGGGGCGAAGTCCGACGCCACGTCGCTGCTGACCGCGGTCCAGACGGCCCTGACCATGGGCGGCGGCAATCGGGACCCGGAGATGAAGTTCCACCCGGAGTCGGGGGTCCTCGTCATCCGCGGGTCGCACGAGCAGACCGGGGCGGTCCAACGGCTGATCGGCGCGATGCAGGGCGACATGGACCGGTACCGCTCCGCCGCCGGCCACTCGCGGGCGAAGGAGTCGGAACTGGAGGCGAACCTCGCGCGGGCGCAGGTGGACATGCAGGCGGCCGCTTCGGAGGTCGAGTTCGCTATCACGGAGTTCGAGCAGGCCGAGTTGCTCGCCAAGGAAGGGCACGTCAGCGCGGGCGACGTGGCCCGGGCCAAGCTGGCGATCGACCAGCGCCGGGCGAACGTCTCGCGGGCCAAGATCGCGGTGGACCTGAGCGTTCAGCAACTGGAAGTGTGGCGGGATGGGACGCGGGCGTCGCCCCGGGGGGGCCAGATGACCCCGGACCAGTTGCGGCAGAAGATCAAGGAGGTCGAGGGCACGCTCAACAGCCTCCGCGCGGAGCTGAAGAAGATGGAGACCACGGGAACACGCTGATCGCCGCACGACGGGAGCCGACCAGTGCCGGACGGACCGGGGCGGACCGGTCCACAGGCCGCGGGGCCGACGGAGCGGTCCGCAGGGGAACTGACGCGAGCCGTGGCGCGCGGCGACGGGCAAGCCCTCGCCGCGTTCTACGCGCGCTGGTTCGATCCCGTGTTCGCCCAGGCCCGATCGCTGACCCGACGGGACGAGTCGTTCTGCCTGGATGTGGTGCAGGAGACCATGCTCAAGGTCGCGCGATCCATCCGGCCTATGCCCACCGAAGCGGACATCGCGCGGTGGTTGTCTCGCGTCGTCCATACGACGGCGCTCGACCTGCTGCGCCGAGAATCGCGGCGAACGGCGCGCGAGCGGCTCGTCAGCATCGGCCCCGCGCCCACGGGCGACGCCGCCGAGACCACTGCCCTCGACGAGCGGATCGCCTGGGTGCGGGCCCGCCTCGCGGAACTCCCGGCGGAGGAGGCCAGGCTCCTGGGCATGCGGTTCTTTCGTGGGGCCACGCTCGACGCGGCGGGATCGACTTCGGGCGTCAGCGGGGATTCGGCCCACGGCCGGATCCGCAGAACGCTCGGCCGGCTCAGAACTCTGGCGAAGGAGGCGTTCGATGACCACCCGTGAGCGGGACGAGGACGCGATGAGCCTGTTCCCCAGTGACACCGTGGAACTGACGGCCGCGGGACAGGGACGCCGCGACGCGATGCTGCCGCTGCTCCTGGGCGTGCAGAGGGAACGCGTGCGCCGCCGCCGGACCGGTCGGGCGGCCGCGGTCTTTGCCGTCGTCGCTCTGGGCGGGAGCGCGGCGTACGTCGGCGCGACGCGGGGCACGGCCGGCGGCGCCTCGCGGATCGCTGGAACCACGGTTCGCGATGCGGAAGGATCGACGGCCTCCGGCTCAACGATCCTCACCACGAGCCTGGTCCATGCCGACGCGTCGATCCTTGATCGCGTCGTCTTTCGGGGCAGCGCCGGCGCGGCGGTCGTTGATGACGCCCAACTCGCCGAACTGCTGCGCGAGGCCGGGCGCGAGGCCGGGATCGTGCGGATCGGTGGGCGCACCGTGCTGGCGTCCGAACTCGCGCCGTCATCCGCGACGGGAGGGCCGACCGAGCCCAGCGGCCGCGCCGACGATCGGGGCGGGAGCGCGGCGGGATAGACCGACGGACTTGAAGATCGCGGGGGCTTCGGGCCGCGCGCGGGCGCTCACGGATTCCGCTCCGCGTATAGTGCCGGCGTGACCTGCCTGCTGGCCCAGACCCCCACGCCGGGCGCGCCGACGCATCAGTCGCTCTTCGGCTCGGCGGCCCAGCTCTGGCTCATCCTCGCGATCATCGGCGTGCTGGTGCTCGCCGTGGCGGGCGCGGTGTTCCACCGGCACACGATGCGGATGCGCGAGCTCCGCGAGCACCACGACCAGCGCCGCCGCAAACCGATCGCGGACGCATGGGCCGAGGCGGGTCGCCGGGCCCAGCCGCTGCCTCGGGAGGACGACGAGGACGGGCCGCCGGACACGGACGGGGAGCGCTGAACCCGTGAAGCCCGTCGTCCTCATCACCGGCGGGACTCGTCGCGTCGGCCTGGCGATCGCGCGGGCGTTCGCCCGGGCCGGGTGCGACCTGGTTCTGACATTCAACACGAGCGCGGACGACGCCTGTTCCGCCGAACGCGAACTCACCACCGCCGGCGCGGGCGTGAAGCTCGAACGGCTGGACTTCGATGACCTTTCCGCCGTCGATTCGCTCGGCACGCGGCTTGGGCGCGAGCTGCCAAGGCTGGACGTGCTGGTGCATAACGCATCGGTTTACGGGCCGACGCCGACGCGCGATCTGACGGCCGAAGCGTTGCTCCGCTTCTACCGCGTCAACGCCGCGGCCCCGCTGCTGCTGTCGAAGCACCTGGCGCCGCGCCTGGCTGCGTCGCCGCTCCCCGGAGGTGGCGCGATCGTGGCGATGGCGGACATGCACGCGCTGGGCCGTCCGCGTCGGGATTTCGCGGCCTACTCGATGTCCAAGGCCGCGCTGGTCGAGATGGTCCGCACGCTCTCCCGCGACCTCGCCCCGCGTGTCCGCGTGAACGCCGTCGCCCCCGGCGTCGTGGCCTTCCCGGAGAGGGGGTACGAGTCCGACCCGGCGGCCCAGGCCGCGTATGTCGCGCGGGTGCCCCTGGGCCGTAGCGGCACGCCGGAGGACGCGGCCGAAGTCGTGCGGTGGCTGGCGCTCGACGCGCACTACGTCACGGGTGAGGTGCTGCGCGTCGACGGCGGCCGGTGGCTCGCGTGAAGGTGCGTTAAACGTCCACGATCGCTCTCAGCATCACCAAAGTCGCCCCGACCCATGAAGCGACCAGGATCGCGACGTTGATAGCCACCGCGAGAATGCACATCCAAAGCAGCATGCGGCGCTTGACGCGGGCTTCGAGAGAGGATCGAACGAGACGCCGATGCCGACGAACGGGCTCGGCGACCGCGAATACGACGAGCAGGGGCGACAGGATCAGAGTCGTCATCATCCACGCGTACGCGTAGGGTGTCCACACGAGGAAGAGCGCGACCCCGGCCATCGGCACGATCGACGGGATCAGAACTCCCAAACTCCATTGCCACAGAAGCGGGCTCTTGACCGGCGGCGTTGACACGTCGAGTGGATGAAACGGCCCGCCGCATTCGGGGCACTTCCCCAAGCCCGAGGAGCGGTCGATCACCGCACCAGTCAGGTCGTACGCGCAGCCGTTGCATCTCGGGCGCCATCCGTCCATGCCGTGATGACGGTACGGTTCGCGCCACCGGCCCGTTCGATCGATCACTTCCCGAGTTTTTCGAGCAGCTTCACCGCGTGCTCGTGTCCCAGCCGCATCGCGCGCGTCCCGTACGCACGCGCCTTGTCCTTCTGGTCCGCCCGGGCGAACCACACGCCGGCCTCGTACGCCAGGTCCTTGTCCGTGGGGTTGGCGTCGGAAGCCTCGGCGTAGGTGGCCGCCGCGTCGGCAGACCGGTCGAGCATCCCGTAGCTCTCGGCGATGAGCCGCAGGATCGGGGTCTGGCTTCGCTCCGCGTCGTTGATCGCCAGGAGCACGATCAGGGCCGTCTCCGGGTCGCCCTTGCGCTTGAGCGCCCGGGCCTCGATGAGCCGCCACGCGGTGACATCGGGCTGCAGCTCGCGCGCCTTCTTCAGGTGCTGCAGCGCGATCTCAATGTTGTTCTCCTGCAGCGCGATGTCCGCGAGCGTCCCCCACGCGGTCGCGTCGTCGGGCTGGAGGTTTGCGGCCATTAGCAGGTTGGCCTTGGCCGCCTGGGTCTCACCCGTCTTGCGCTGCACCTGTGCGAGGTAAAGGGCGTACGTCGCGTTGGCGGGCTGGGCCGCCTGGGCCGCGGAGTAGTGCTCCACCGCGCGGCCGGGCTGACCGGACATGTTTGCCATCGTGCCCGCGGCGAACTCCAGCTCGTGCGTGCGGGGGCCGATCGTCAGGGCGGCGACGTACTGCTCGTACGCCTCGCCCGGCTTCTTCATCTCCATCAGGGTCTGGGCGTACAGCACCCGCAGTTCCTGATCCTCCGAGAATCGCCTGACCGATTCGCGGAGCACGGCCTCGGCCTTCGCCAGGTCACGGAGCTTCAGATACGTCTGGGCCGCTTCGAGCGACGCGGCGATGGACTTGTACGACGGCTGGGCGTGGGTAGCCCCGGGCTGCCCGCCGTTGGCCTGCCGGGGGCTCCAGACGCCGGCGCGCCAGAGCAGCGTGGTCAGGACCGCCAGGCCCGCCACCAAGGCGAGCGCGATGACGGGGCGCTCGATCCGCGGCCCGCGCGGGGGCTTGAGCTCGCCGTACGGGGTCTCCATCGAGGGCGCTCGCATCATGTCAGGATATCGGCCCGACTACGATCGATCCTCCATGACCGGAAGCCCAACAGACCCGTCCGCCGCGACGCCCGTGCCGGACGATCCGGGTGGGATGCCGACAAAGTACCGCCCGTCCGATCATGAACCCCGGATCAGGGAGCTCTGGGAGCGTTCCGGGGCCTTCCACGCGGACCCGGGGCGGGTGCTGCGGGGCGAGGCAGAGCCCTACTGCATCGTCATCCCGCCGCCGAACGTCACGGACCGGCTGCACCTCGGGCACGCGCTGAACAACACGCTCCAGGACGTGCTGGTGCGGGCCCGGCGCATGATGGGGTTCGAAACCCTGTGGATGCCCGGCACCGACCACGCGGGGATCGCGACGCAGGCCGTGGTCGAGCGGCGGCTGCGGAAGGACGGCAAGCTCAAGGGCCCGCTGCGCGAGTCGATGAAGCGCGAGGAGTTCGTCGCGATCGTCCAGTCGTTCAAGGACGAGTACGAGGCGACGATCACCGGGCAGCTCAAGGCGATGGGTTGCTCGTGCGACTGGGCCCGTCAGCGGTTCACGATGGACGAGCAGTGCGCCCGCGCGGTGTACGAGGCGTTCTTCCGGCTCTTCAAAGACGGGCTGATCTACCGCGGGAAGCGTCTCGTGAACTGGGACCCCGTGCTCCAGACGGCCGTGGCGGACGACGAGTGCGAGGACGTGGAGGTTGACGGGAACTTCTACTACCTGCGGTATCCCTTGGTGCATGGGCCGAAAGAGACGGAGAGACGAAGAGACGGAGAGACGAAGAAAACGGACAAAGCCGACGCGGTGCCGGTGACGTGGTCGGAGCTGCGTCGGCGCGGGTGGCCGAACAGCCATGACGCGGACCACGCCGACGATGCGCCCGCGTGGGTGACGGTGGCCACCACGCGCCCCGAGACGTACCTGGGCGACACGGCCGTGGGCGTGAACCCGAAGGACCCGCGGGCGAAGGCGCTGCGCGGGCTGTCCGTCGAGCTGCCGCTGGTCGGGCGGGTCATCCCGATTATCGAGGACGCGTACGTCGTGATGCCGGCGCGGACGCCGAGTCTGAGCGAGTCTTCGAGCGAAGGCTCGGATCGTGCTACCCCTCGCCCCCGCGCGCACGCAGGATCCGCGCCGGGCGAGCCGGAGGACCCGAAGGCCAAGTTCGCCACGGGGTTCCTGAAGGTCACTCCGGCACACGATCCGAACGACTACGAGATCGGGCAGCGGCACGGGCTGCCGATGATCAACATCTTCGCGCCCGACGCGTCGATCAGCGACAAGCACGGGTGGGACGACGTCGGCGACGCCCATCTGTTCGTCGGCCTGTCACGCGAAGAGGCACGCAAGAAGGTCGTGATGGAGTTCAAGGCCCGCGGCCTGTGCGAGCGGGTGGTGCCGTACCGGCACAGCGTGAAACACTCGGACCGGTCGAAGGCGGCGATCGAGCCGTACCTGAGCGATCAGTGGTACGTGAAGGTGACGGATGATCGGATGAAAGGAGCGGCGCTGAGGGCGGCGGAGAAAACAGCAAAGCAGCCCGCCGCGGCGGGTGAACTGCGCAGCAAAGCAGCAGATGAAGCTAGGGGCGCGGGCGACGGCGCCCTGCAGTTCCATCCCGAACGGTACGCGAAGACGTACCGGTCCTGGCACGAGAACATCCGGGATTGGTGCATCAGCCGGCAGTTGTGGTGGGGACATCGCATTCCCGTATGGAGCCGAGAAGAGTTCCCAGCAGAAGACGGCATCGATGCCCTTGGAGAAACCACAGCGAGATCGAAAGCGATGCGCATGAGGGTGGGCGGTGTTGAACTTCCCATCCAGCGCAGGCAGGTGGGCGCCAAGGAGTGGACGTTCGTGTGCGTGCCACCAGGCGACCAGGCGGTCGCGTCGAAGTTGTCCGAGTTGGGGTACTCCCAAGACCCCGACGTCCTCGACACCTGGTTCTCCTCCGCGCTCTGGCCGCTGAACACGATGGGTTGGCCGGACGACACCGACCTGCTCCGTGCGTTCAACCCGACGGACACGCTGTGCACGGCCCGCGAGATCATCACGCTGTGGGTCTCGCGGATGGTCATGTTTGAGCTGTACCTGATGCCCGCGGACTGGGAAGAGACGAAGAGACGGAGAGACGGAGAAACGAAGAAGCCGGCGACGCTCGATGACATGGGGCGGGGTCGAGGGCCGCTGCCGTTCCGCGACGTCTTCATCCACGCGATGATCCAGGACGGCGAAGGCCGCAAGATGTCCAAGAGCCTGGGCAACGGCGTGGACCCGCTGGACATCATCGAGACGCACGGCGCGGACGCGATGCGGTTCACGCTCTGCCAGATGGCGACGCACACGCAGGACGTGCGGATGCCGGTGGAGCGGGACGCGGCCACGGGGAAGAACACGTCGAAGAAGTTCGACATCGGGCGGAACTTCTGCACGAAGGTGTGGAACGCGGCGCGGTTTTCGCTGGGGATGCTGGAGCAGCGAGACTGCGAGACAGCGGGACAGCGAGACAGGGAGGGAGACCGGACGCTCGCCGACCGCTGGATGCTCTCGCGACTCGCCGCGGCGACAGCCGAGGTCGGCGAGGCGGTCGAGGAGTACCAGTTCGCCGACTACGCCCAGCGGCTCTACGACCTGACGTGGCGGGACTTCTGCGACTGGTACCTGGAGGCGATCAAGCCGACCGTGGCGACGAACGCGGCGCAGCGTGCCGTGCTGGCCCATTCGCTTGAGGTCATCGTGCGGCTGCTGCACCCGATCATGCCGTTCGTGACCGAGGTCATCTGGGAGCGCCTGCGGAAGATCGAGCCCGGCGCGATCGAGGGGGTCGAGCTCGGGCCCTCGCGCACAAACGGGCTGCTCTGCACGGCGTGCTGGCCGAAGGTCGCCTTGTCCCTCCGCGACGAGGCGGCGGAACGGCAGTTCGAGCGTCTGCGAGGCCTCATCACGGCGATCCGCGAGGTTCGGGCGACGCACCAGGTGCCGCCCAAGCGCCGCGTCGTGCTCCACGCCCCGGCACAGCTCGACAAGGAGTGCCGCGCGGCCGGCGACATGGTGGCGACGCTGTCGGGCCTGGAGAAGATCACGACCGAATCGCCGACGGGCACGGGCGTCCCGTTCATCTTCGAGGGCGTGCCGTGCCACCTTTCGAACCTGGCCGACGCCGTGGACGCAGGAGCCGAGCAGGAGCGCAAGTCCAAACGCCTGGCCGAGCTCGCCAAATCCATCACCACGCTGGAGGGCCGCCTGGCCAATCCCGGGTATGTTGATCGTGCCCCGCCGGCGATGGTCGAGCAGACACGCGACCAGCTGGCCAAGGCGAAGGCGGAGCGCGACGCGATCGCGAGTTCCTAGGCGACGTCACCCACCCCCAACTCCGACGAAACCGCACCAGGGATGCCGAGAGAGCGAGCCCATCCGATCCGCGTCCGTCCGCGTGAATCCGCGGCGGCTGTTCTCGTCCTTTTGCTCGGGATCGTTGTCGCGGGCTGCGCGTCCACCGCCGGTCGTCATCCCGAACCCTCCCCCGCCGTCGTCTCGCCTCGTCCGGCGTCGGCGGTGCTGTCCGTCGATCCGTGGGAGTTCGCGGGCAAGTCCGGGCGCGTCATCCGCACGCCGTGGTACCGGCTTTTCACGACCGAGACCGACCCGGCGCTGCTCGACACGCTGCCCGAGTTCCTGGAAGCGGCGCTGGACCATTACACGACCGCGCTGGCGATCCTGCCCCGGCCCGAGATGCGCCTCGACACGTTCCTCATGGCCACGCGCCCGCAATGGCAGGCGCTGACGATCCAGGTGATGGGCGCTGCCAACGCGGGAACCTACCTCCGCATCGAGCGCGGCGGGTTCTCGGCGGGGGGGCGGGCGCTGCTGTGGTCGATCGGCCCGCGCGACACGCTGGCGATCGCCGCGCACGAGGGGTGGCACCAGTACACGCAGCGGACGTTCCGGCAGTGGCTCCCCGCATGGCTGGAAGAGGGGATCGCCGCGTACATGGAGGGGTTTGTCGCCGACCCCCGCGACCCGCGACGCCCGATTTTCGCGCCCTGGGCGAACGTCGAGCGGTTCGATCAGCTCCGTGCGGCCACGGCACGCGGCGAACTCATGCCGCTGGACGAGCTGCTGCGGGTCAGCCCCCAGGAACTCATCCGGACATCCACGGAGCGGACGCTGACGTATTACGCGCAGGTCTGGGCGCTGGTCCACTTCCTACGCGACGCGGACGGGGCCCGGCATCGCGCGCCCCTCACCGTGCTGCTCAACGATGCGGCGCTGGGGCGGCTGGAGGGCGCGCTGGAGCCGGTGTACGGCTCCGCGGCGGCCCACCGGATCGTGCTGCTGCGCCAGGGCCCGGCGGTGTTCACGACGTATTTCGACGCGGACCTTCCGGCGGCGGGCGCGGCGTACGACGAGTTCGTGGCGCGGATTACCGCGGGTTCGCGGGACGTGATCCTCGCGGGCCGTTCGCCCCTTGAACCTTGACCGACCCGTGGCGCGTCAGTCACCCGCGCCGCGTGCAATCCGCGCGGGCGCCTCGGACGGGGGCGACGGTGGCACGCCCATGTACGCCAGCGCCCGCTCCATGACGCGCCGCACCACCGGCCCCGCGACGTGCGAGCCGTAGTACTCGTTGCGCCGGATCGAGTCCGGGCCCGGGTCGTCGATGATCACGATGATGACCAGCCGCGGCTCCTGCACCGGCCCGGCCGCGAGGAAGCTCGACAGGTATTGCCGGTCGAAGTACCCCTTGATCCCCGGCGGGCGGCGCTTCCCCGGCGGGGGCTTGCCCAGCGCGATCGTGGCTGTGCCCGACTTGCCGAAGATCGGGTAGCGCCACCCGGTCGCGGTGCGGTCCTTGACGACCATCAGGGCTTCCATCTTGCGCGCGGTCTCGGAGAGGATCTCGCGGACGATCGCACCGGTGCCGGGCGTGATGACTCGATGGATGAACGTGAGCGCCGGGTCGGCCGCCCTATCGCCCCGGGATGGGGAGACCAGCCGCACGGGCGGGAGCGTGCCCGCCGCGGCCCCGGTCCGTGCGAAGACCGAGAACGCCCGGACCATCTGCAACGGCGTGACCGCGACCTCCGCGCCGAACGCAACCGACTCCTGCGTCAGGTGCGTCCAGTCGCGCGACCGCGTCACCAGCCCCGGCGACTCGCCGGGCAGGCCGACGCCCGTGGCCCGCCCGAACCCGAACCGCAGGATCGCGTCGCGGAGCTGTGCGTGCGTGAGCCGGTCCGCGCCCTTGACCATCCCGATGTTCGACGAGTTGAGCAGCACCTCGGCCCAGGTCATCGACGGGCGCACGGTCACGTCCTCGATCTCGCGCCCGCGCTTCGTGTACCACTTGCCCCCGGCGGTGTTGAAGACCTCGTCGGTCCGCACTTTTCCCAGGTCGAGGACAGCCGACCAGACGAACGGCTTGAACGCCGATCCCGGCTCGTACGCATCCTCAACGCACCGGGCTCGCCCGAGCGCCGGGTGCGTGTCGCGCGCCGGGTCGGGGCGCAGCACGCGGAAGCGTGTGCCGGGCGCGGGCGGCGTCCAACGCCCGTCCGCGCCGGCGAACGGGAACTCCGCGAGCCCGGGGAGTGGGCGGATCATGTCCACCATCGCCAGCACGTCGCCGGTCGGCGCGTCCAGAAGGATGAGCCTCCCCCCGGCCGCGTCGGCCTCGTGGACGCCGCGGGTCAGCTCCTCCTCGCACATCCGCTGCAACTCGGCGTCGATCGAGAGCCACAGATCCTCGCCGGCCTTCGCCCGTTCGTAGGACTCCGGGTGCATCCACAGCGGCCGCCCGCGGGCGTCGCGGGTGTACGCGATGCGCCCCGGCTCGCCGCTCAGGCCCTCCTGTCCGGCGAACTCGGCTCCGAGCAGGCCGCGGTCGTCGAACCCGACCTTGCCGACGATCGACGCCGCGAGGCCGCCCGCGGGGTAGCGGCGCAGCGGCACCTGTTCGGTGTGGACTCCGGCGACCTTGAGCGAGCGCACCACGGCGATCGTCGCGTCCGGGAGCACGCCGCTGACGCGCGCGTACCGGATCAGGGCGCCGGAGGGCGTCGCCGGCTCGGCGTCGCCGGGGCCTGCGATTGCGCTCCCGCCGTCCTCGGTCGCGGTCTGCGTGGCGATCCGTTGAACCAGAGCCGTGCCCGGCGCGATCGAAGGCCCAGCCGCGCTGCGCGTGGCGGAGCGGGCGGCTGCCCGGCGCCGGCGCTCGTTCTCTTCCAGCTTGGGGATCAGCGCGGCGCCGATCTCTTCGGCGGGCGCGCCGATCGCGTCCGCGAGCCGGGCGATCGCTTCGTCGGGCTCCGCGGGGAACTCGGTCGGATCGACGAACACGCGCGTCCCGAACTCGGTCGCGGCGAGAAGGCGACCGCGCCGGTCGAGGATGCTCCCGCGGACCGCGGGCACGGCGCGCCGGGTCTGTCGGCTGCGGGCGTCGGCGTCGAGGCGGTCGGGCGGACGGAACTGGAGCTGGGCCACGCGACCGAGCATGACGACGAGAAGCAGCGTGACCGCCGCGGCCCCGAGCCGTGTCACGCCGTCGATGCGCCGCGTCAGGCCCGTCTTCATCGATCCCGGTCCTCCGCGTGGTCGGCGTAGCGAGAGTCCGGCTCCACGAGCGGGACGACGCGGTCGGGCACGAGCGGGCGCAGGGGCGTCACCGCGGACGCCAGGCGGCGCACCTCCTCCGGCGTCACCCGCGCGGCGATCTCGGCCCGCATCCGCCACAGCTCGTTGTCGCGCCGGACGATCCGCAGGCGCGCCTCGGCCAGGTCGTGGGCCGCCTGGATGCGCGCCTGCCGCGCGGCGAGCAGCACGCACCCGCACAGGGCAAGGCTCAGGATCACGGCGAGCAGCTTCGCGAACATGGCGCGATCAGGCCCGATGAGGCTCGGCGCCCGGCGGTCGGCCGGGGCGCGTGCCGCGCGGTTGGAGTCGTTCAGGTCCCCGGCACCTTGAGCACCGTCCCCGGGGTGAGAAACTCGTCCTCGTCCAGGCCGTTCAGGTCCAGGATTTCACGCCAGCGGCGTGATGTCCCGAGCACCTTCTTCGAGATGTCGCCGAGCGTGTCGTCCTTGCGCACCGTGTATGTCGTGGCGCGCGTCGCGCCGGACGCGATGCGGACCTCCGTCGGCCTCGCGGGCATCGCCTTCGGTTTCCTGGTGTCGGTGGTCGGGGTCCGTGCCGGCGGCGCGGACCCGGCGGGCGCCGGGCCTGACTTTCGCGCCATCGTGCCGCCCGCGGGGATGACGATCCGCACGCCCTCGCGGACCGCGCCGTTCGCGCCGATCAGACCCTTGTTGTGGTCCGCCAGTCGCTTCCAGGCCGACCCGGACCCGTAGTACTTCTCGGCGATCTTGTAGAGCGTCTCGCCCTTCTGCACGGCGTGGAACCGCGGGGCCTCCTCGACGGGGGGCAGCGGCAGCGTCACCTTCGGACCTTCGGCCATCGGCGGGGACGCCGGCCCACCCTGCCCGGTCTGCGGCAGGACGATCAGCGGGATCGGCCCGGGTTCGATCGTGCCACCGGCGGCGGCGATCTGCTGCCGGAGGCCGGCGTGTCCCTGCGGTTCGGGCCGTGGAGCCGCTGCGGGGCTCACGGGCGCGGTGATCGGCGGCCCCGCCGCGAGCGTCTGCGTCGCTTCGAGCACACCCGCATCCCGGACCGGCGCCGGGCCGCGCATCGGGTCGCGGATCACCGGCGCGTCGGGGGCCGCGGGCTCGGGTCCGCCGACCGGGGCGAGGGGCTCGACCATCGCCCGGACGCCGTCGGCCAGGAGCGTTTCCGTCGGACGCACCTCGTCCACGCGTGTACTCCGCGCGCGGGAAAGGTGATCGCTGATGAGGATCGCGACCAGGAGGATCAGCGAGAAGCCGATGATGAGCGCCAGCTTGTGTTCACGGGTCACGGTTCGCATCCCTGCGGTGTGCCGGTCGGAGCGCCGCCGCGCGCGACCGGTGTGTGCTGGATCCCCGGGTCGATCCATGACCCGGTGTTCGTCCCCTGCAAGGCTGTCATCGTAGCAAACGCAGGGCCCGGAGCTTGGCCGACCGCGATCGGGGGTTCGATCGGGCCTCCGTCTCGCCGGGCGTGATCGGGCTCCGCGTCAGCACCTCGGCGTCCCCGCGCTGCGCCGCCGCGCCGAAGGCGAGCTTCACGAGGCGGTCTTCGAGCGAATGGAACGAGATGACGCCCACGCGAGCCCCCGAGTTGAGCCACCGCATCCGGTTCTCTCCTCCGCCGCGCGACACCGCGTCGAGGAACGCCTGCAACGCCCCGAGTTCGTCGTTGACGGCGATCCGCAGCGCCTGGAACGTCCGCGTGGCCGGGTCGATGCCGGCGGCTCCGCGGCCGCCCGACGCCGATCGAACCACGTCGGCGAGCCGACCGGTCGTCAGTATCGGCCCGGCCTGGCGCGAGGCGACAAGTTTTCGGGCGATGCGCCCGGCGTCGCGATCCTCACCGAAATCACGGATCAGGTCGGCCAGTTCCCGTTCCGGAAGGGAGTTCACCAGGTCCGCCGCGGTGGTCTTCAGCGACAGGTCGAGGCGCATGTCCAGCGGGCCGTCGCGCATGAACGACAGCCCCCGCGCAGGATCATCCATCTGCACCGAGGAGAACCCCAGGTCCGCGAGCACCACGTCCGCGGCGAGCGGCGGGGAGTGTTGCGTCATCCGCCGCGGCAGGTCGGCGAAGTTGCCGCGCAGCACGACAATCGCGGGCCCGGGGTTCGGTCCTCCCGCCAGCGCGCAGGCCTCTTCCACCCGACGGCGCGCCCGGTCGAGGTGCGTGCCGTCCATGTCGTTGAGGATCACGGTTCCGGCGCCGCCGAGTTGCGGAGCGATCGCGGCCGCGTGCCCGCCGAGCCCCGCGGTCGCGTCGGCGTACGTCTCGCCCGCGCGCGGGTCGAGCACCCGCAGAACCTCCTCAACCAGCACGGGGATGTGGTCGGCAGGGCCCGGCACAATCGCAAGGCTACACGCACCAACGAAGCCGGGCCTCGGGCGGACCCGCCGTGCGGTTAGACTGTGCCCATGCCCAAGCCCAGCATCAAGCAATGCCTCATGCCCCTGCTCGCCGTGATCGTCGCCTCGGCCCTCTGCGGGTGCTCGCCGGTCACGTTCGCCTTCACGTTCGGCGCCGACCCCCTGCACGTCGCGGAGGTTCGGGTCGCCGAGGACAAGAACGCGCAGGACAAGGTGGTGATGATCGACATCCGCGGGCTGATCGCCGACGACCCGGGCGAAGGGCTCGGGCCGTTCCTGCTCGGCGCGGGCAACCCCGTGGACGAGCTGACCTACCGGCTTGAGATGGCCGAACGCGACCCGAAGGTGAAAGCCGTCATCCTGCGGATCAACTCGCCCGGCGGGACCGTGACGGCCAGCGACATGATGTACCGCGAGGTTCGCCGGTTCGCAGACCGCTCGAAGAAGCCGGTGCTCGCATCGCTGGGAGAGGTGGCGGCGAGCGGGGGGTACTACCTTGCCCTGGCCGCGGACGAGATCATCGCCGAGCCCACGAGCATCACGGGCTCGATCGGTGTGATCGTCTCGACGCTGAACGTGAGCGAGGGCCTGGCGAAGATCGGCATCAAGGCCCGCAACGTCACGTCGGGGCCGAACAAGGACATGGGTGACCCGCTGACGCCGCCGAGCGAGGAGCACTTCGCCGTGCTCCAGACCCTCGTCGACGAGTACTACGTCCAGTTCAAGTCGCTGGTGGTGGCCCGGCGCACGCCGGCCGGCCTCAAGGCCGAACTGGTCGATGAACTCACCGACGGCCGGGTCGTAACCGGAACCCGGGCGGCCGCGGTCGGGCTGGCGGACAAGACGGGCGGCGTGCGGGACGCGTTCGAGGCCGCCAAGGCGCGGGCAGGGATTGCCGGTGCCAAGCTGGTGAAGTACCACAGCCGGGGGTCACGCCCCCGATCGCCGTACGCCACCGCCACGGAGCCCGCGACGGCCTCGGTCGGGAACTCGCCCGCGCGGGCCGGCGACATCAACTTCGTGAACCTGCAACTCGGGAACCTCGGACCCGGTAGCAGGAGCACAAACGTATATTACCTGTGGGCACCGTGAACCTGCTTCAACGGGCGCCAAGACGCGAAATCGGCCAACGACTATCTGGGTATCTTCATCAAGGCTGGCGACACACCGGCGGATTTCAAGGCGATCTGGGACTGACCGCGCGGAGCGCGCGACGCTCGACCCCGAAGTAGCCCACGTGCCCAAGGACCCCGACACTCTCGTCGACCTCACCACGGCCCGCACTGCGTTCGAGGCCGAGATGATCGCCGAGTCGCTCCGCGCACAGGGCATCCCCGCCGAGGCGTTCACGACCGCGGGAACCATGCTCCAGTGGGACATCGCCGGCACGCAGCCCATGCGGGTGCAGGTGCGCCGCCGGGACCTGGACGCGGCCACCGCGGCGCTGCGGGCGATCCGGGCTGAATCCGTCGATCTGGACTGGGATGAAGTGGACACGGGCTCGTTTC
This sequence comes from Phycisphaerales bacterium, assembly GCA_046153875.1. GTDB lineage: Bacteria > Planctomycetota > Phycisphaerae > Phycisphaerales > UBA1924 > JBJXFE01. Next base: position 52,158 of record JBJXFE010000057.1, on the reverse strand, counting down.
GTCACGAGTTCGTCGACCTCCGCGGCAGGTGCATCTCGTGCCAATACGACCTCACGAGCTTGCCCGACGCACCGCGATGTCCCGAGTGCGGAACGTCGCTTGTTCGCGCTGTCGGCGAGGGCTCGAATCGACCCGCTCAAGCTGTCCGACAAACGACGCAGCAGCGTCCACGGTGGCTGTGTCGTTGGCTGCTGCTGGCCTGTGCCGTGAGCTTGCCGGCCGGCGCCGGTTTCATGCTCCTTGACTTGACGCTGTGGCACCCCTGGGGGAACGTCTACAACGACCTCATCCTCAAGGGGGGCGCCTTGGGTGGAATCTGTGTCGTGTTCTTTGCGATTCTCGCGATGAACCGGCGACAGCCGTCGCCGTAGCGCGGCGTCAGAGCCCGCCCCCTACACTTTCGCGGGTTGTTCTTGCACCTTGAAGGGAGTTTCCATGCGGGTTTCGGAACGGCTGTTCGTCTACGGCGGCGTCGTGCTGGCGATCGGTCTCGCGGCGGCGTGGGCCGGCGCCCCGGCGGCGAGCAGCGTCACGCCGAAGATCGCCACGGTGGACGTCTTCGTCATCGCCGAGAAGCTCATGGCCCGGCCGGAGTTGGTCACCCCCCGCGACGAGCTGCTCAAGGCGTGGAACGACCGTGCGACGGCTGCCCAGGCCGAACTGAACAAGCTTCAGGCCGAGCTCCAGGTCCTCCCGCAGTCCGACCCGGTCGCCCGCGTCAAGGGGCAGGACTTCCAGCAGAAGCGGACTCAGTTCGACCAGCTCATGCAGCAAGGCAACGAAGAGGTCGAACGGTTCCGCGCCCAGCAGCTCATCGATTGCTACACCCAGGCCCGCACCGCGATCGACGCCGCCGCGGACCGCAGCGGATACACGCACGTGCAGGTCGCCCGCTCGCGCGACGCCCAGATCGCGCCGCAGAGCATCGCGCTGGCGATCCAGGAGTTCCTCGCCCGCCCCGTGATCAAGTCTCCGCCCGAGGATGACCTGACCAAGCAGGTCATGGCCGACCTCAAGTTGGAGTGAGCCGAACCCCGGACGGCGGGTTGCTGCCGACCGCGGCCGCGGCGCGCCGAGCGACGGCCTCCCGTCGCGCGCGTTCAACGTGGTCGATCATCGACGCCACGAGCGCACGCTTGACCTCGTCCATCGACGGGCATCGCGTCCCGAGCACCGTGCTCAGGTTGGTCACCGACCTCCCCGCCAGCCCGCACGCCACGATGAGCCCGAAGTGCTCCGGGTTCGTCGAGACGTTCAGCGCCAGCCCGTGCATCGAGACCCAACGCCGGACACGCACGCCCATGGCCGCGATCTTCGCGGGGCCGCCCGCCCGGTGATCGCTCCGCACCCACACGCCCGTCGCGGAGGTGTCGCGCTCGCCGCGGACACCGAACGCGGCCAGGGCGTCGATGACCACCGACTCCAGCATCCGCATGTACGCGTGCAGGCCCAGGCCCAACACGTTCAGGTCGAGGATGGGGTACGCGACGACCTGGCCGGGCCCGTGATACGTCACATCGCCTCCGCGGTCGCTCTCGGCCACGGCCACGCCGTGCCGGGCGAGCTGCTCGGGGGTCGCTGTGAGGTGCCGAGCCGAACCGGGGCGCCGACCGATCGTGACGACCGGGTCGTGCTCGACGAGGAGCAGCCTGCCAACCTCCGGCGTCGCGGCCTCGCGCGACGCCAGCACCTCGTCCAGGTGCTCACCCTGAACCCGGCACGCCGGGGCGTAGGGCAGGCGACCCAGATCGACGACTCGGAGCGTGCGACCGTCCACGCGCAAGTGTAGGGGATCGCGCCGCGGCCCCGGTCCGCCCCAAGTTCGGCGTCAGGCGGACTTCCGCACCGCGGCCGCCATCTGCCGGCGCTGGAGGAGCCCGACGTATCGCGCGATCTGGTCCACCACGAACGACTTGTGACTCGGGTGGAACGAGAACTCGAACGCCATCCCCGCGTGGATGTTCTGCTCGCTGTCGTACCGCGTGTGGGCGAGCCGTGCCGTCATGGCGATCGGCGCGGGGATATTCGGCGTGAGGTCGATGCGGAGCCAGAACACCCGTGCCCGTTCGAGCGGGCCCGCCTCGTCGCGCCGGATCAGCAGCCCCGCGCCGCCCCCGCCCAGGTTGACCAGGCGCGCCGGGAACTTCGGCCCGACCTCGGGCAGCACCAGCGAGTCATCCGGGGCGGGCGCGGGGACCCGCCCGGTGATCTCCGACTGGTTCAACTCCTGGATCATCGCCCGGTTGGCCACCTCGGCCACGGCGACGGAGGACGGATCGAGCAGCGGCCAGCATTCCACGGTCGGCAGCGCGATCTCCGCCGTCGAGATGCGGTAGAAGTTTCGCCGCTGGACCCGCTCGACATTCTGCGGCATCTCCAGGCGCAGCACACGCGGGCCGCGCTCGGCGCTGATCGCCCCGAGCGACCGCGTGTGGAACATCCAGCGGTTCTGCCCGATGGACATCACCGCCACGAGCGTCAGGCCCTGGGCCAGGTCGATAAGCGACCCCATGGCCGTCGGCTGCTCGACGTGAATCTCGCGCTCGTTCAGGGCGAGGATCTTCACGCGCCAGATGAGGTTCGTGCCCCCGCTGAACCCCTGCCGCTCGGACGTGCCGGACGGCATCGCCAGCTCCAGCGCGCCGTCGCGCTCGAAGACCTGCTGCAGGCAGTCGCGCCAACGCTCGGTTCTGGATCGGCTCGCGGGCACGGGAACCCCCTCGCGGCTCTGTGACGCCCGTGGCACGAACGGCGGGGCGACAACGGGCTTTGGCCGCGATCGGACCCCCCTGGGCACGCCACGGGCCGGATCGCAGCATCGGCCCGGGCCGCGCGCCCCTTGAGGGCGACGCACCACGTTGGAGGGTCATGGCCCGATAAGAGCCCGATCAACCGCGCGGGCGTGACGCGGCGGACAGCACGGCCTCGGCGCGACGCTCGTCCGCCTCGCTCAGGTCCCGCCCGCCGAAGCGGACGGCGTAGAAGATCCGCGCAATCGTGTCGGCGGCGTCGGCGAGCGGGGCGTCATCAGGACGGACGATCGCGGCGTGCTCCAGCGGCGGGCGCCATGACGGCTTGCCGTGCCCCCGGCGGGAGAGCAGATTGAGCAGCCGGTCGTAGAACCGCACGCGGGCCAGCCGAGCGGCGAGCGCGGCGTCGGGACCTCGTCCGCCGGCACGCCGCCGCAGGCCCCACCTCCATCGCCTCGGACCACGACCCCTGCCGGACCGTCGCAGCAGCGCCACCGCGGTCAGGCCGAGAACCAGCGCACCGAAGAAAACCACCGCTCCGCTCAGCGCGGCGCTGCGGAAGAGCCGTGGCCCGCCCGCCCGCAGCCGCCACAACAGCGACTCGACGCTCGCGATGATCCCGCCCGCCGGGCCTCCCCCGCCGCCCAGCACCCGCGACCGCGCCGCCTCGTCGAACGAGACGACGGACGAGTTCCAGGCGAACTCGATGGCGTCGAACCACTGGCGGATGCGCCCCCAGAGCCCGACGGCCGGGCGATGAAGGCGGGTAAGTTCGGCCGACGGTGTCGGGTCGTAGCGGCGCCAGCGCCCCACGCCCAGCTCCGCCTCGACCCAGGCGTGCGCGTTGCTGGCCCGCACGGTGTACACGTCGGCCGAGGGGTTGTACTCGGCCGCGACGTACCCGACGACCATGCGCGCATTCACGCCGACCGCCCGGCACATCGCCGTCATCGCCGCGGCGAAGAACTCGCAGTGACCCTCGCGCCGGTCGAAGAGGAAGTGCTCGATCGGGTCCACTCCGGCCGGTGCCTCGCGCAGCGTCAGCGTGTAGCCGAACGACGTGCGCAGCCAGTCCTGGATCACCCGTGCCGCGGCGCCGTCCGCGTCGACCGGGCGCGTGAGAGGATCGGGGTCTTCGCCCGCGTCGGTCACGACCCGGCGCGCCAGGTCGGCGATCCGCTGGTTGGCGAAGCCCGTACGCGTGCGCCTCACCGGAATCGTTCGCGGCTCCTGCGACGCGGACCCCACCGCGTACTCGAACGACGGCAGACCCCGCGGCTGCATCGGGAACATCCGCACCGTCCGCGTGCTCTGGTCCACGTGCACCTTCACCTTCGTCCGGATGTCGATGCTTAGCGGCCTCCAGGTTGTGAACAACGGCACTCCGTCCTCGCCGACGTTGTGCAGCGTGATGATCTGCACGATGTCCGCCGCGGCACGATCCTCGCCGAACGTCGTGGGCTCGCCCGCCTGTCTGGGTACCGGGTCTCGTTGGGTTGCGCCCTCGCGCGCCGCCCACACTCCGTCCTCGTAGCGCTCGAGCACGGCCCCGCGAAGGTAGAGAATCGGCTCCGCCCCGCCGACCCGCACGCCGTCCCGCGTCCGCACACGCAGGTCCATCACCACCTCGGACGACTGGGAGATGACGCCGCTCGCGCTCCCCAGCCGGACCTGATCGGTGAACCCCGTGACCGCGCCCGTCTTCGACCGCACCCACTGTCCGAACATGTCCTGCCCGATGCCGCGCGGCATGAACAGGAAGACGCCGACGCCGGCGGCCAGCGTTCCGGCCAGGGCCGCGACGGTCGTGCGCCGCAGGTGCGACGCGAACCGCGCTCCCACGGTCTCGACCGTGCCGGCAGCGACCCCGGCGCTGCGCGCCGCGTCCCGGGCCGCCCGGACTCCGGACGCGAGCTGGTGGAGCATGACCGCGTGGATGAGCACGGGGATGAACGCAATGACCTGGATGCCGACCCAGAACGTCGAGCTGGTCAGCACCGCCGCGATCCCCAGGAACGCGGCGAGGGTGACCACCTGGGCGTCGTCCCGCGGCGTGCGCCGGTCGCCGAGCTTGATGAGCAGCAGGAGCAGGACGAGTTCCGCCACGCTGTCCACGTCCGGCCCGCGCGACGCGCCACGCCACGCCGCGAACCCCATCGCCGCGAAGAGCAGCACGTTGACGAGCCACCGCGGCAGGTGGGGCCGCGCCTCCTCGTCGCGCGTCAGCCGCCAGGAGACCAGCACGATCGGGATGCCCACCAGCGCGAAGAGCGGAGCGTCCGCCGCGGTCGTGTAGGCGGTGATGCCCAGCAGGATCAGCACGCCCGTGGCGCCATGGGATCGTCGGGCGATGGAGTTCATCCGCGGGCCCTCCGCCGCCCGCCGGCCGCCGAGGCCGCGTCCACGCGCGCCAGCATGGCGCGGCCCTCGTCGGTGGGATCGAGCCACGAGTCGGTCTCCGCCACGCTCAGGTGGCGCGCGTGGGCCGGGCCGAATGCGCGATCGACGGGCCCCGCGTGAACGACGATGCACACGGCCCCGCGCGCCGACCGGGCGGCGGCTTCCGGGTAGCGTTCGACCGCGAGGGCCGGTGCAGCGGCGGCCGGGAGCTCGACCCGCGCCAGCACACCCAGCAGGCGATCCAGCCTGCGTCGCTCCGCGCGCGGCGGAAGCAGCACCTCGACGACCGGCACCGCGAGCCCGACGGACATCCCCGCGTCATCCCCCGCCGCCAGCAGGCTTCCGGCCAGGGCCAGGGCGCGCTCACGCCGGGCGACTCCTCCGGGGGAGTCCGGGGTGGGGCCCAGTCGTACGACCACCCACAGCCGCACGGGCGAGGGCATCGCGTGCTGCCGGACCACGAGCGCTCCCGTGCGGGCCGTGGCGCGCCAGGCGATCCGCCGGAGGCTGTCCCCGGGAACGTACTCCCGCACGCCGAAGAACTCGTCGCCCGCGCCCACGACGCGCTCCGCCCCAAGCCCCGCGGCCGCCCTCGCGGCCAACCGCTGAACGAGCCCGGGCCTCAGCGGGAGCGCGGCCGGGCGGACCTCCACCGTGTGCGGAAGCTCGAACGTCAAGGACTTCCTGGCCAACCCGAACGGGAACGTGCTCCAGACGCGCACAGCCGAGAGCCGCGCGACTCCGCGGCGCTCGGGGCGCAACGGCGCCGCGGCGTCCGACGCCGCACGCGGCGCAACATGGGTCACAAAGGTTCGCGCGCTCCGGAACGCCGCGCCAACCCCGCCGCGCCGGGTCTGTTCGCCCACCGGCACCTCTTCGACGTGCAGCCCGAACGCGGGCCAGAAGCGGTTGACATTGGCCACCGCGTACCGCAGCACGGACGGCGTGCCCACCGCGGCCGGCCCGCTCCGCTCGCGGCGCACACGCACCCCCATGAGCGCCGCCCCGCTGACAAGGCCCGAAACGAGCAATCCGCCCATCGCCAGGCCCAGCGCCCCGAACAGCAGGTTGTTCTGTCCGTTGATCGCCCCGACCGCGATGAAAAGCGTGACGAGCACATACACGACGCCCGGAAGGTGGAAGTGGTACCTCCGGACCGGCGCGGGAATCTCGTCGCTCGGGTCGCGGGAACTCATGGACCGACCTGGACCTCCGCGGCCGTCGGCAGGTCCTTGAGCGACGAGAGACCAAACGCGTCGAGGAACTCCTTCGTCGTGCCGTACAGGATGGGTCGGCCCAGCTCCTCCGCGCGCCCCTTGATCGTGGCCAGCCGACGCTCCAGGAGCGACCGCAGGACCTCGCCGCACCCGACTCCGCGGATGGATTCAAGCTGCGCCCGCGTGATAGGCTGGCGGTACGCGATGATGGACAGGGTCTCGACGGCGGCGCGGCTCAGCCTGGACGACGCCGCGGTCCGATGGAACGCCGCGAGCACCGGGGCGAGCGCGGGCAGGGTCATCAGCCGGTACCCGCCCGCGACGGACTCGATGCGGAACGATCGCCCGGTCTGGGTGTAGTCCGTATTGAGCCGCTCGACGACGCGCTGGATAATGGCGGCCGCCGCCGTGGATTCCGCCTGAGAGGCCGCGCGGCGCACCACGACGGCGGGGGCATCGGCGGATTCCTCGTCGGTCCCGCGCTCCCCGGTTTCGGTCGAGTCATCCCGGGCGACGAGGCCCAGGGATTCCGCGAGCCTCCGGGGCGGAACGGGCCGGTCGCAGGTCAGCAGCACGGCCTCCAGCGGCGCCGCCAAGCGGTCCGCCGCGTCGTCCGCCGCCGCATGAGGCGGACGCGCTTTCGCCTCGGCCGATCGGGTCTGATGCATACCCGGATGCTACGCGATCCGGCCGGGCCGCGCCACCCTGCCCCGCTGTTACGCCCTAGAACATCGCGTGTTTCAGGCCCCCCGCGGGTGCCCGCGCGGACGCCGTTCAAGGTCCGGGAGGAGTTCGTCGATGTTACCCGGACGCGCCCGGGCGCGCCGCCTGCCGCACGCCGAAACCGGGGATTCCCATGTCCGCCGCGACGATCCTGCTGGCCGACGACGAGGCGCACATCACCTGCGTTGTGGCCGCGAAACTGCGGGGGGTCGGCTTCGCCGTCACCACGGCCCGCGACGGGGAGGAGGCCCTGGAGCTGGCGCTGCGGTCGCCGCCCGCCCTCGTGATCACGGACCTCCAGATGCCGCGCTTGAGCGGCCTTCAGCTGGCGCGCAAGCTCAAGGACAACCCGTCCACCGCCCGCGTGCCCGTGATCATGCTGACCGCGCGGGGATACATCGCCGAACCTGAGGAGCTGGCGCGAACGAACATCCAGCGGATGATGAGCAAACCGTTCAGCGCCCGGGAGGTGCTCAAGCAGGTCCACGAGCTGCTCGGGTCGGGCACGGGGTTCACTGCGGCCGGGCCCGGTCGGGAGGCGGCATGACCGCGCTCCCCGAGAGCGAACCCTCGTCGTCGGCCTATGCCGCGGTACGCGAGCGGTGCCGGCGGCTCGGCCTGCCGACGTGGCGGTTCGACACGGGCGGCGCGCTGGTCGAGGAGCCGATGGAGCCGGGGCTCGCCGGGCTTTGGCTGCGATCCTCGGAGGTCAATCGGCTGATCACCCGCGCGTTCGCGTCGCGTGACGACCCGTCCGCCCCCGAAGACGTCGTCAGCGTGTTCCCCGGATGTTGGCTGGCGCCGTTGCCCGAGACCCGCCGGGGCCGGGGCACGGGCATGACCCTGGCCATGGCGCTGAGCGAAGCCGCCCTGGCCAGCGACCTGTTCGAATCCGCGTGCAAGTCGGCGCAGCTCGAGCCGTTCGCCTGCCGCGCCGCGCTCAAGAGGTTCGCGCGGTTCGACGACGCGAGCGCTCGCGCCTGCGCGTCGATGCTGCGCTGGATGGCCCGGGACCTGTCGGCCCTGGCGGAGTACCAGGACGCGGTGAGCGGGTTCACGAACGAGCTCACTCAGGCCTACGAGACCATCAGCCTCCTCTACTCGCTGGGGCAGGAGATGCGCGACCTCGACCAGCCCGGGCGCTTCGTGGCCATCGTCTGCGATCGGATCCAGGAGACCATGCCGTACGCCTGGCTCACCGCGGAGTTCCTCCCGGACGACCGCCTGTGCGGCCCGCTCGCCGGCCGCCGCGTCATCCGGGGGACGCCCCGCCTGTCGGCCGCAGAAACATCGTCGCTGATCGACGGGCTCTCCTCAAGGCCCGAGTCGCAGCGCGGGCCGACGCTCGTGAACCCGGACGGGAGGCGCGACAGCGCGTCCCAGGTGCTCGTGCAACCCATCACCCGGGGCGGCCGCCTGGCCGGGGCGCTGCTCACCGGCGACAAGTTCGGCGAGGACCCGCAACTGAGCAGTTACGACATGCAACTGCTCGAAGCGGCCGCGGCGTACATCGGCGCCTTCATCGACAACGCGGGCCTCTTCGCCGACCAGCAGCGCACCATGCTCGGGTCGCTCAAGGCGCTCACCGCCTCGATCGACGCCAAGGACCGTTACACACGGGGCCATAGCGAACGAGTAGCCCACGTCGCCGCGATGCTCGCCCGCGCCGCGGGGTTCGACGACCGCCAGACCGACCGCGTCCACATCTGCGGCCTGCTGCACGACGTGGGCAAGATCGGCGTCCCCGAAGGCGTGCTCACCAAGCCCGGTCGGCTCACCGACGACGAGTTCGCCCAGATCAAGCAGCACCCGGAGATCGGCTACCGCATCCTCAAGGACATTCCGCAACTTGAAGACATCCTCCCCGGCGTGCTGCACCACCACGAGCGGTGGGACGGCCAGGGGTATCCGCACGCGATCCGCGGGGAGAACATCCCGATGATCGCCCGGCTCATCGGGCTTGCGGACACCTTCGACGCCATGAGCTCCACCCGCTCGTACCGGGCCGCCATGCCCCGCGAGCGGGTCCTGGCCGAAATCCAGCGATGCTCCGGCACGCAGTTCGACCCCGCCCTGGCCAAGGTCTTCGCAACCATCGACCTCACCAGCTACGACGCCATGGCCGCCCGGCACGCCGCCGACCACGGGGCCTCCGCCGAGGGGTCCGGCGCGTCATCCTCGGGCTCAGACCTCCCGAAGCGGGCCGCCGCCTGATCGCCGGAGGCTCGCTCCCTAGCCTCCATTCCACACGTGATCCGCCGACCCTGCGACAGGCCGTCAAGGGGGCTGCATCCCCCCCCCAGTTAACATGCCGTCGCCGGCATCCCGAGGCGAAGTAGGTTGTTCCCGCTTGCGGTTGCAACACGCTCTCGATACTCTGGTGCCCATCCCCTGAAGCGGTGGACGTTCGCTGATTCCGTGGGGATCGCGCTCGCCGCCGATCGGGACCTCTCTCGGAGGGCACGACGATGAAGCTGCGACAGATGTGTGCGGCGGCGGCGGTGTTCGGCGTGACCGGGGCTGCGTGCGCGACCGGGAACGTCGCGGTGGTGTGCAACTTCGACGCGGCCGGAGCGGGCGTGACCCAGAACCCCTTCGTTCACGGCGTCGTCGCGGTGCAGACGACCGGCGTGCTGGGCGAGTACGACAACAGCGTCTGCGGGTTCATGTTCGGGCTCCGCCCATGCAAGACCTATGACGTGCGGATCGTGAACGGCGACGAGTCCTTCGGTGTCGGCGTCGGCGACGTGTTCACGACCAACTTCTTCGGGTTCGCGTTCTTCAGCATGACGTTCGAGGACACTCCCGGATCGCTCGCCGAGAACCCCACCGTGGATATTTTCATCGACGAGGACGCGGAACTGCTCGACATCAGCTCGAGCGAGGCCCGCGCGTCGGGGACCGGGTGCGGCTGCCCCTGAACCAACGGCGGTGAGCCCGGCGCTCAACCGCACGCACGGATGCCGCGAAGCGGCGCATCGGACGCGGCTCGTTCGAACACCAGTGGCTTGGCTCACGCGCACCATCGGTCGTGCTCGGGATCGCGTCGTGTGGCGCGACCGTGCCCGAAGAGGTGCGCCGCAGGAGGCTCCCATGAATCGCTCCCGTACCTGCGTGCTCGCGTATACCGCCCTCGCCGCGGCCTGCGCAGCCGGACTCACGTCAAGCGGATCGACCGTCCGCATCCGCTGCTTCACCCCCCTCGGGATCGGAATCCTCGAGAACCCCAACGGCGACGGGTTGGCGAAGATCGCGGTCAATGAGGCCGAGGGCAGCATCGCCGCCCACATCCACTTCCACAAGCTCATGCCCAACACCCAGTACAGCCTCGCCATCGACTTCTTTGACGGCGGCAACCCCGTGGGCGGCGTGTGCGAGTTCCTGTTCACCACCAACGGCGGCGGCAACGCCAACATTGTTCAGACGTTCTTCCCGCCGATCATCACCGACGAGATCGTTGTGAGCGCGTTCATCGACACGGACGCGGACGACTGCCTCACCGCGGGCCTGGAGGAGCGGCTCGTCGGCACGATGGACTGATCCGCCCCGCCGGACCGCACCGATCCGCTAACGTCAACTCCCGCCGGGAAGCTCTTTCCCCGCGGGAGTTTTTGCACGCGGCGTTCGACACCCCGGCTAGGGCAGGATGACTTGCTTCCACGTCCCGGGGCGCGGCACCATCATCGGTGCGGTGGAATAACCAATGGGCGGCCGCTCCACGATCGCCGGGTCATATTTGACCTCGTTGGCGCCGTCGAGCTGGACGGCCGTAAGCGCCGCGCCCGACTGGCTGATGAGGCACCCGATGATCAGCCCGTCCTGTTGCCAGAGCAGCGTGCCCGTGCAATGGACCAGCCCCCGGATCTCGCTCGGGTAGGTGTCAGCCTGGTCGGCGTCCTCGACGCCGCCGTAGGCGGCGCCGACGGGGTTGTAGTTCACGCCGTTCGTGCCCTCGGAGAGGGGGCCGGGGGACCGGTGCCGCAGGATCAGGTTCCCGTGGACGATTAGTGCCGGGCAGTCCGGGCTGGCGTTCTCGAAGTGGACGTTCTGCTCGACCGTCACGAAACACCCGGGGTTGACGATGACGAGCGTGCCGTACACCCGGAGGTTGCGAAGAGTCACGTCTCCCACCACCTCGAGGACGTAGATTCCGTCGGGGTTGGTGACGCCGTAGGTTGTGTACTTGGGCGCCAGCACGGCCCGTTCCAGCGTCCACATGGTCGGCAGGGCCGTCCCCATCTTGCGGTACATGTCCACGACCGAGGCATCCGGCATCCCGCGCGGAAGCGCGAGGATCGAGGACGAGCCGGTGATGGTCCCCGAGTTGAGGATGACCAGTGCCGCCGCGTCGCCGTTGATCGTCCCGCTGTTGCGGAGGGTCGTGTTGCTGGACAGCGGGGCGCCCGCGACGGTCAGCGTCCGGCCCGACTGCACCTGCACGTCACCCGCCGCGGCCAGCGCCGAACTCAGCGCGGAGATCGTGGTCCCCGCGTCCACAAGCGTGACCTCGGCGATGTGCCGGGCCTGCCCGCGCGTGCCCACACCGCGGATCACCACCGGGTCGCGGACGCCGTTCGCCAGGTTCGCGTCGTACGGGTCGCTCCCGGCGGTCGAGAAGACCGCGTCCCCCAGCGTCCGGTTCGCGCTCCACACCCCGTTCGGGTTGGTGACGCGCCACAGCGCGTTCGTGCGCGTCTCGAGCATCGCCAGTTCCAGCGCCGACTCGGCCGCGAACCGGGCCTTCACAGCGTCGGTATCGGCCTCGCCGGTCAAGTGCTCCACGCGGACCACCGTCATCGCGGAGAGCCCGATGATCGTCACCACCATCGCAGCCCCGAGCACCGCGAGATAGACCGCGCCACGGCGGCACGCCGCGCGCGGTCCGCCACTTTCCTCCATCGACCCGTGGGTGGTGCTCATCGGGCGCTCGTCCGCACGGCGTTCAGGGTGAACACCGGCACATCCCGGTGCTTGATGGTCACGGTGATCCGCTTGGCGCCGGTCTCGGTGAGCGCCGCGACCCCGAGGTTGCCCGGGGCGACCCGCATCACGGATACGGCGCGCGTCCATTGCTCCAGGCCGACAACCGTGACTCCCGCCCTGGTCTCGACGGGTTTCTCCTCCCACCCGTGGTAGTCGTCCACGTCGTCGAAGGAGGCACGCGTGCCCGTGCTCTCCCCTCCCTCGGGGCCGAAGACGGGCGACACCGCGTCCTCGTAGCCCTGTTCCATAACCTCGGTCATCATCTCCCCCGCGAGCAGGGCGGCCTGGGCCCGTTCGGCGGTCTTGAACTGCACAACGCGCGAGGCGGCGACGGTCTGCATCGCCGCGACCATCATCACGCCCACGATCACCGTGGACATGATCCCTTCGATCATCGTGAACGCGCGTCTCACGGCGCGGGCACCTCGGGCTCATTCACCACGCGCGCGACAGCCCGGACCACTCCCTGCGACCCCCCCGCGTCCACGTCCACGCCGATCGACGTGAGGAAGTACGTATCCGTCTGCACCGTGCCGGTCGTCGTCGTGTCCCACGTGCCCCAGACTTCGTAGTGGGCGTCGTTGCGGTCCCAGTTCGACGAGGGAAGCCACGACGATCCGCTGTCGGTGGACCACCGCTGGTAGTTCGTGTCCACCGGCGCGGTCGTCGCGTTCAGGTACTGGATGATCGCGCCCCCGCTTACAGCGCCCTTGACCACGATCGTGAAGTCGGTTTCGCTCGCCGGGAAGCTCACGCCGCTGAAGTCCGCCCCCGACATCGCGAACGAGAGCGTCAGCAAGCCGAAACTGATCGTGCCCGGCGAGCCGATCGCCGCGGACGCCGCCAGGTGACTCCCGGCCGACTGACGCCGGTGGATCGACACGATCGCGTCGCCGCCCCCGAGGGTGGGCTTCTTCATCTTCAGTCGCACCCGTGTGATCGTGATGTTCTTCGCGGCGACCGGGACGAGGCCCGGCGTGATCTTGAACGACTGACCCACCCACGTCGTGGGCGTCACGGTCAACTGCATGCTCGTCCCCGTGACCCCGCTCCACCCGCCGAACGAGGCCAGAAGCGTCTCCGCCGACTGGCCCGTGACGGTGGTCTCGCGGGTCGCCGTCTCCGTGCGCCGCGCGTACGCAAACGCCAGGTCCTGGACGCCGGTCGAGATGACCGCCGGGGCCGCCGCGTTGTACGCTCGCGTCACCGGGTCCCCCGCCGTCCCCCCCCACGCGTAGCGGATCAGCTCTTCGGCGCCGTCGCCGGTCCGGTCGGCGACCAGGAACGCCACCGCGCGGGCCGACATCTCTTTGAAGGCGGTGGCGTAGCGCAGCTCGGCGGCGATCTCGTCGGCCAAGCGGGCCGCGGACACGGTGGTCGGCGTCGTCGCCGACGCGGATTGCGGGACGGCGCGCGACGCCAGCACAACCACCCCGCCGACCGCCACCGCCAGCACCGACGCCACGATCAACCCGACCGTGACGTCCACCAGCGTGAACGCGCGACGAACCGTCCGCGCCGCCCGGCGCGGTGTGCTGCACATCCGAATGATCGAACGACTGTTCATGGCACCCTCTGGGCGCTCACCGCGCCCGTTTCGGCCACCAGCGTGACCTGCCAACCCACGTCGCCCCGGCGGACGGCGACGACGCCCCCGCTATCCGGGCGGCCGAACCCGTCGAACTTCACCACCGCGTCGCCGCCGAAGTTGACCGCGGAGATCGCGACGCGGTACGGCTCTTCACCCAGGCGCACCGTGTACCCGCCGGTGGTGTTCAGCGCGCGGACGCTCGACACGGCGTACTCGGCCGCCGGCGCGTTGAACGTGACGGTGCGCGAGGCGCTGGCGGCCTTGGCCGCACCCTGGGCGTATTTCAGGTCGGCCTCGATCCGGCGCGCGCCGGTCTGGGCCTGGAAGTGTGCGATCGACGACCCGTACCGCGGGACCGCGATGGCGGCCCCGATGGCGACGATCGCCAGAACGATCAGCAGCTCGACGAGGGTGAACGCGGGCGAGCCGCGACGCGTGCGCGCCCGACGCCCTACGTCAAACAACCGCCGCCCGGCCCCCCGCCCGAAGGCGGAGGCCGAGCGGTCGTTCATGCACGCGTGCTCGTGCGCTCGGACGGACACTCACCCATCCCTTCGGGCCGGCGCCGTCCAGCACCGGCCCACGATCAGTACGTGTTGTACGCCTTACCCTTGACGTCGGCTTCCGTCGTGCAGTTGGCGTTGATCGCGCCGGTGGCCGGGTCGTACTTCCAGCCGAACAGCGCGGTGCCAAAGGCCTGGTCCGTGATGGCGGTCTGGCCCTTCTGCGCCCCGACCGGCACCGCGGGCAGAGCCCTGAGGTACGGTCCGTAGATCACGCCGGCACCCGGGTTCTTCGTCGCCTGGATCGTGAACGGCGCCACGTCGTTCGAGTACTGCAACAGCGCGTTGGGCAACTGCGCCAGCGTCGGGTAGGCGCCGCCGTGCTCCGTCGCGAACAGGTCGAGAGAGCTGCGGAGCATGGTCAGATTGGCCACCAGCGCCGAATCCGCCGCGCCCTCCGCGCCCCGGCTCATCCGCGGGATGGCGATGGCGCCGATGATCCCGATGATGACGACGACAATGACCAGCTCGATGAGGCTGAACCCGCGCCGCGTCCGTGCAACACTGAACATCTTGGCCTCCCCCGGAGGTGTAGTCCGCGCGAGCCCGCCGCACGACGGGCCCGCTTCATTGGATCGGCTCTCACCCGAACGGACTTCACGCCGCACATCCGTCACGACCGGACGCACGCCCGCGCAACCCGCATACCGCGTCTCAAGTCCCTTGGAGGGGCGGATTACCGGCCCTGCGCGGCGTCCGCCTTCGGCTTGAGGCCGTCGGGGGGCTCGGGCAGGGACAGGACCACACGGACCGACCCGGCCTCGAACACCGTGCTCCGGGCGCCGACGGACACCAGTCGCATCCCGTCCAGCGTGTCGCCGACCCTCATCGGCGTCCCGTCAATCAGCGCGATCCTCTGCTCGTCGCTCCCGCGGGAACTCATCACCGCCTTGAGTTGGTGCTTGGACTTGAACGAGGCGACGGGGTCGTTCGAACCCGTCCCCGCCGTGCTCCCGTCGCCCGCCCAGGCGGGCGACGCGCGCAGCGACCCGAGGACCTCCTCGGCCGTCCACTTTGGCGCATTGACCGACTTGCTCAGCCGTTCGCTCACGCCGGGCTTCGAGCGCCGGTTCGGCGCGTCCTTGACCACCGTCAGGTTCTCGATCCGGGCGGGAGCGCTCGCGCCCGTGCCCGCGCTCGGCGTCGCCGCGGGCGTCGCCGCGGACGCCCCCTCGGGCGTCAGCATGGTCCGATCCAGCACGAACGCACCCAGGGCGAGTCCGAGAACGCCGATCGCTGCCTTGCGTTGCTTGGAGAGTTTCACGCGGCCAAGCAGAAGAAACAGGGTCGCGCGGGGCCACCGCGGAACTCACTTTGTCGCGTCGGCCGTCCTTGCCGGGGCCGCAAACCAGACAAGGTCGAACGTGAAGAGCGCCGGTGTATCCGAGGGCGACGGGTCGCCCCGCAACTCGATCGCGTAGAGCCCGGTATCGGGGAACACGTCGTGCAACCCGTGCAGGAAGAGCAGGCAGGCGCGGTACGGCCCGTTCCCCGCGATCCGGATCGGCACCCGCGTGAACCACGCCTCGCCGGCGGGCGTCCCGGGACGGATCTCGTCGATCTCCAGCCCGTTGTCGCGGGCCAGGCGGCTCAGCTCCGCGACCCGTGAGTTGAGGTGATCGGACCCGGCCAGGCGCAGCGGCGAGGCCGCGATCGCCCGACGGACCTGAGCGAGTTTCTGCTCCGCCACCCTGAGCTGGGCCCGGGCCGCATCGGCCTTCATGCGCACCGCGTCGGCGGCGTCCCGCCCCGCCGCGTCCACCGCGCGGGCCCGGTCCAGCGGCTCGAGCCCGCCGAAGTAGAACCCCGCGGTGATCGCCGCGCAGACGCCCAGCCCGCCCGCGTCGAGCCTCCACATCGGCCAGAGCTTCAGCCCGCCCTTCGTCACGTCCCGCCCTCCAGCACGCACTCGATCTTGAACGCGATCACCTCGACCGCGTTCGCCTGCTGGCGACGCATCTCGAGCGGCGTCACACGCTCGAACAGCCCGGTGGACTCCAGCCCCAGCACGAACGTCGAGACCGCCTCGTGCGATTCTCCCAGGCCCGACACCGCAAACACCAGCCGCCCGGAGGCCGCGGGGGACGACCCGCCCCGGTTGGCGGGCGTCGGGGCCGCGCCCGCCGCGTCGGGCTTCAGGCTCGCGCTCTCGATCCAGACGCTCGTGCCCGCGGTCCGCGCCAACAGCCCGAAGAGCATGCTCCAGTCCGGTTGCTCCTCGACGGCCGCGGCCGCGTTCAACGCCGACTCCTCACGCTGCGTGTCGGCACGGACCCGTGCCAGTTGCACCCCGAACTCCGACGCCTCCGCTTCGCCCTTGACTACCTCCACATTCCAATCCCGGGCCTTTGCGCCGTCGCGGCTCGCCGCCCAGGCGTACACCATGCCGAGAACCCCCGCGTACGCGACGGCCGCGGCGCTCCACGCGGTCACGCGCGTCCGGCGCTGGCGCGCCAGTCGCCGTCGGGCCGGGATGAGGTTCACGCCGCGCATCGGTTCACTCTCCATGAATCGCCAGTCCGAGCGCCGCCGTGAGCCGCGGGTCTTTCGACGGCTCAACGAGCCCGGGGGCCGCGTCGGCCACGCTGGCCGGTGCGACGACGGTGGCCTCCACGCCGATCGCACCCTTGAGTTTCTCGACCATGCCGGGGACACGCGCCCCCGCCCCCATGACCAGGAGCCGATCCACGCCGGAGTCGCCGGCCCGACGCGACAGGTAGTCGAACGCCGCGCGGGCCTCCCCCGCGATCGCCTCGACGTACGCGTCGATCGCGTCCCGAGCCTGCTCGGTCAGTGTTGCCGGCGTCTCGGAGCCGCCGCCGAGAACGTAGTCCGCCACGTCGGGCTCCAGGCCCATCGGCCCCGTGAGCTGCGTCCGCACGTCGAGCAGCGCGGCCTCGGGCACCGTGCGCTGGTAGATCACGATCCCCGCCTGCACCAGCGCCAGCACCGCGCACGACTCCCCCAGGTCCAGCAGGGCCGAGAGGCCCGCGGACGCCCCGGCGGGCGCGCACGCCCGGGCGAGCGCCCACGACCGCGCGTCCACCGCGCGCACGTGCAGCCCCGCCCCGGCGAACGCGTCGATCATGGCTTCGGCGTCGGCGTAGGGCAGCGCCGCCGCCACATAGTGCCCTGCCTCGCCGCCGCCCCGCGCGGGTGACGGCACGTCCCACAGGGCCAGCTCGAACGACTCGGGGTCGCGCTTGTGCGTGCGGGCCAACTCCACGCGCGCGAGCTGCTCCACCGGCGCCCCCGAATACCGCGGCGGGAGCTCCAGCGCCGCGGTCATCAGCGACACGTCCGACGCCGCCAGGACCACGCTCGACCCGCGAAATCCGTGACGATCCAGCACGCCCGCAAACCGTCGCAGCTCCGCCGCGTCCGGGGCGCCGCTGCCCGTCCTCTCGACGCACACGCCCGCTTCTATCCACGGGCGGAGCATCCCGGCCTTCGCCTGCACGGCGGCGATCCAGCGCGCGGACACGTCCACGCCGATCGCCGGCCCCGCGAAGAACCCGAGCAGGCTCATGGGCCACCCCCCGGTCCGGTCATCGACGTCAGATCGAACAGCGGCATGAACATGCTGGTGGCCACGAGGCCGACGACCGTGCCGAGCACGATCAGGATGACCGGTTCGAGGATGCTCGTGAGCGACTTGACCACCACGTCGTTCTCCTCGTCGAGGAAATCCGCCATGGAGAGCATGACCCGCCCGACCTGCCCGGTCCGCTCGCCGTTGCGGACGGCCTCGCACACCGAGGGCGCCACGAGCCCCGACGCGGACAGCGACTGGCTCAGCGGCTCGCCGCGCGTCACGCCCTCCTGCGCCTTGCGCAGCATCTCGATGTAGTGGTGGTTCGAGAACGCCTGCCGCGTCAGCTCGAGCGCCTCGAGCAGCGCCACCTTGCTCTCGAGCAGCACGCCGATGAGCCGCGCCAGACGAGCGGTGGCGAAGTTGCGCGTCATCGTGCTGAGCTTCGGGGCGGAGATGGAGAACGTGTCCGTGGCCCGCCGCCCCCCGGGGGACTTGAGCCAGTAGACCAGCGCTCCGATCGCCGCCACGATCGCGGGGACGCAGATGAACCAGTAACCCGTCAGCGCCTCGCTGACCGCCATCAGCGCCTTCGTCGTCGGCGGCAGCGGCGCGTTCAGCGTCTTGAAGAGCCCGGTAAACCTCGGCAGCACGAACACCAGCATCGTCGTGAGCACGCCGAGCGCCACCACCATCAGCAGACACGGGTAGACCATCGCCCCGACCAGGGCCGTGCGGATCCGCAGTTGCTGGCGCGTCAGCTCCGCCAGCCGCGTCAGCATCGCGTCCAGCTTGCCCGAGGACTCCCCCGCCGCCACGAGGCTCCGCGCCACCGCGTTGAAGAAGTGCGGCTGGGCCTCCATCGCCGCCGCGAGCGACGAACCCTCCTCGACCTTCGCGCGCAGCTGCGCGACGGCGGCCTTGAACCGGGCGTCCATCGCCTGCCGCTCCAAGGCGCCCAGAGCCTCGACGACCGGCGTCCCGGTCGAGACCAGCACGCCGAGTTGGCGCGTGAAGCCCGCGACCACGCGGAGGTTCTTGCCCGCCGACCGGGTCTGGCGCGGCGCGAGCGCGGAGGTGCCGTCGCCGCCGCGCTCGATCTTCGACACAAACAGGTTCTGGCGGCGCAGCAGCTCCGTGGCCTGCGCGAGGT
Organism: Phycisphaerales bacterium; assembly: GCA_046153875.1. GTDB lineage: Bacteria > Planctomycetota > Phycisphaerae > Phycisphaerales > UBA1924 > JBJXFE01. Next base: position 33,246 of record JBJXFE010000057.1, on the reverse strand, counting down.
CATCGGCGTCGACGAGGCCCGTCACCGCCTTGCCGGACCGGTCGAACGCGTGATAGGTGAACTTCACGCGGCCTCCTTCCCGCGGGGCGCGGGCTGGGCGGCGCCGGGCGGCGCAGCGGGAACAGCCGAGGCCGAAGCGAACGACGGGCCCGGCCGCGCGGGCGATTCAACGTCCTCGTCGTGCGAGACGCGGAGGACCTCTTCGAGGCTGCTCTTGCCCTCGAGCGCCAGCATCACGCCCTCTTCGCGCAGGGTCAACCCCCCCGATTGCCGGTGCTTCTCGCGGATCGCGTGGGTCGGCGACGCCGTGTGGATCAGCCGGCGGATCGACGGAGAGACTTCCATCAGCTCGTACACCCCCAGCCGACCCTGGAACCCGCTGTCGTGGCACTGGCGGCACCCCGCGCCCTTCTTGAACGCGCGCCCCACGTGCCCTTCAAGGCCGGCCGCCCGCAGCACCTCCTCGGTCGGGTAGTACTTCGTCGCGCAGCTCGCGCAGATCGTGCGGGTGAGCCGCTGGGCGACGACCCCGTTGAGCGCGCTCGACAGCAGGTACGACTCGATTCCCATGTCCAGCAGCCGCGCCACGGCGCCGGGAGCGTCGTTGGTGTGGAGCGTCGCGAGCACGAGGTGCCCGGTCAGGGCCGCCTGCACGCCGACCCGCGCGGTCTCCTCGTCGCGGATTTCGCCCACCATGATGATGTCGGGGTCCTGGCGGAGAATGCTCCGCAGCGCCCGCGCGAACGTGAACCCGATGGAGTCCTGAACCTGGATCTGGTTCACCAGGTCGAGCTGGTACTCGACCGGGTCCTCGACGGTCACGATGTTGACCTCGGAGCTGCGCAACAGGTCGAGCGCCGAGTAGAGCGTCGTGGTCTTGCCGCTGCCGGTTGGCCCGGTGACCAGCACGAGCCCGTGCGGCTGCTCGAGGATGCGTTTGAACGTGACGAGCGTCTCGACCCGCAGCCCCAGGTCCTCCATCCGCACCTTCAGGTTCGCCTTGTCGAGGATGCGGACGACGAGCTTCTCGCCCAGCAGCGTGGGCATGCTCGACACGCGCAGGTCGATCTCCCTTCCCTCCGCGATGATCCGGACGCGCCCCTCCTGGGGCAGCCGCTTCTCGGCGATGTCCATCTTCCCGATCACCTTGACGCGCGAGATGATCGCCGAGTGCATCCCGGCTGGTGGCTTCATCAGGTCGCGCAGGACGCCGTCGATCCGGTAGCGGATCCGCGTGCCCCTCTTGTCCGGCTCGATGTGAATGTCGGACGCCCGGTCCTTCACGGCCGTCAGCAGCGCCACGTTCACGAGGTTCACGATCGGGCTGCCCGCCACCATCGTGTCCAGGTCCGTCGCGGGGCCCTCGTCCACCGCCTCGCGCTCGACGACCTCGACGTCCTGCTCTGCGAGCCCCGTGAGGAACGCGTCCAGGTCAACATCACCGCTCGAGTACTTCTTGATGAACTCCGCGATGTTCGCTTCCAGCGCCAGCACCGGACGCACCTTGCACCCGGTGAGCTGGCGCAAGCGGTCGATCGTCGGCAGGCTGCGGGGCTCGGCCATCGCCACCGTCAGCGTGTCGTGGACCTTGAACATCGGGATGCACTTGAGCCGCGTCGCCTCCTCCTCGCCGATGAGCTTGAGCACGCCCGGGTCAATAAGCCCGTGGCGGAGCTGGCACCCGTGGACGCCGAGCGTCCTCGCCAGGGCCCGCACCAGCGTGGCGCTCGAGATCACGCCCTGGTCGACGAGCATCTCGCCCAGGAGCCGCCCGGACGACTTCTGCTCTTTGAGGGCCTTGTCCAGTTGCTCGGGGGTGAGCGCCCCCTCGGCGATAAGCGCGTCGCCCACGCGGAGCTTCTTGGACGACGCGGGGGCCGCGGCGCGCGCGCTCGATGCGCCCGGCCCCACGCCGGTCCCCGCGCCCGTGCCGGCTGCGGCGGGCGCGGGAGGGCCGGCGACCCCGCCCCCGGGCGGCGGTGCGGAACCGGCCTTCGGCTTGGACGCTCGATCGCTCAGAGGAAACTCCTCACCGCCGTCGTCACGTCCTCGTAGTGCTCCATCAGCGACGCCAGGTCGGTCAGGTCCAGCGCCTCGCGGACCGTCTCGTTCGTCCCGCACAGCTTGAGCGCCGACCCGCCCTCCCCCAGTTCCTCCGTCAGCTCGGCCAGCACCTCGAGCCCGCGGCTGTCAACATATTGGACCGCCGACACGTCCACGACGATGCGCCCCAGCGCCGCACGGATGGCGGCGCGGGCGCGCTCACCGAACTGGTCCGCGTCCCCCTGGGCGAGCGGGCCGCGCGGCCTGAGCACCTTCACCGCGCCCGACGTCTGCTCGAGGATCTCCATGAGGGCGCCCCCGTTACGCCGCGTCCGCCCGCATCGGGAGCGTCATCGTGAACGTGCTCCCCTGGTTCAGTTGCGAACGCACCGTGATGTCGCCGCCGTGCATCCGCACGACTTCCCGCGCCAACGCCAGCCCCAGACCGCTCCCCGTGATCTTGGCGACGCGCCCGTCCTTCGACCGGTAGAACTTGTCGAAGATCAGCTCGCTCTCCTCCTCGCTGATCCCGATCCCCGTGTCCGCGACGCCCACCACCAGCTTGTCCTCGCCCACGTCCACCGTCACGGTCACGGTCCCGCCGTCCGGCGTGTACTTGACCGCGTTGCCGACCAGGTTGTGGAGCGCCAGCACGATCTTGTCGCGGTCGCCCCGGACCACCGGCCACTTGGGCGGGAGCACGAACCGGAGCGTCTGCCCCTTGTCCGCGGCCTGGGCCTTGAAGTCGGACTGCAGCTCCCCGAACAGCGCGTCGAGCCGCACCTCGCCCTCGCGCAGCTTCATCGACCCGGCCTCGATCTCCGCGACCGAGAGCATGTCGCCGACGATCCGCTCGAGCCGGCGGCTCTCCTGGTTGATCACATTCAGGGCGTTGACGCGGACCGTGGGGTCCTTTTCGCCCTCGTCCACGGCCTGCTCGACGTAGAGCCGGATGTTCGTCAGCGGCGTACGGAGCTCGTGGGTGGCCTGCGCGACAAACTGGTTGCGGGCCTCGTCGGCCACGCGCTGCTGCGTCACGTCCTCGATGATGATGATCGCCGCCCCGGAGTCGTCGCGGCGCACGGGACGCACGCTGAACCGAAGGATGCCCCCCCCGTCCTCCTCGCTGCGTTTGAGCTCGACCGACGTGCGCGTCTTGACGCGCCCCGCAGCGACCGACTGGATGGAGCGCGCCAGCGACTCGTCCTTGATCAGATCCGTCACACGCACCCCGCTCATCGCGTCGCGCTTGGCGCGCAGGAACACGGCCGCGGCCCCGTTCGCGTACTTCACCGCGCCACGGTCGTCGATGACCAGGAAGCCCTGCCAGAGCGCGTCGCACGCCTGGGCCAGCTCCGCCCCGGCGTCGCGGCGCGGCGCCAGCGATTCCTTCGCCCGCTCCGCCACGAGGTCACGGCGCAACTGTTCACGCTCGGACAGGACCGTGTTCCACGCCACGGCCTCGGGTCCGAACCCGTCGGCGACCGCCAGCGCCTCGCGTGAGGTTTCGCCGCGCGACAGCGCCAGCAGCGCCTCGCGCACCGCGCCCAGCCCCCGGAATCGCTCGCGCATCCGGCGGTAGACGATCAGGAGCGCCGACAGCCCCGCCGCCCCGATCAGACCGATGCCGCCCTGCACCTGCCAGTACGCCGACAACGGCAGCCTCGCCTCGCTGGCCAGGTCGATGAACACCATCCCCCGCGGGCCCACGCTCACGGGATGCCGCATCGCGACGAACCAGGGGCCGAGCTCGTCCGCGTCCGCCGGCGGGCCGGGACTGAACCGCTCGGGAGCTTCCTTCACGTTGATCGCCAAAGGGTCCGCATCGGCCAACACGCCCCCGTCGCCGAGCAGCAGGCGGCACCGCGCCAGCCGCTTCTCGCGCGCCGCCTCGACAATCAGCGTGCGGATGCCGGAAACGTCACCGCCCGCGAGCAGCCTCGTGACGCTGTCCCCGAGCAACGCGGCCACCGCGCCGAGCGATTCGCGGCGCAGCTCACGGTGGGCTTCGCGCTGCGAGACGTACGTCCACAGCCCGGCGCCGCCCATCGCGAACAGAAGGATCGCAGCCAGGGCGAGGCCCCAGGAGGCGACGATCGACTCACCGCGCATCAGGAGTCCGCGAGGGACCCGCCCGTGTCTGTCCATACGAAACCCGTCTCCCCGCCCCGGGGGGATGCACAACCGAGTGAGACATCGGTCAATGGTTTCAGGACTTGAGGGGGGTTTCGGGCGAACCCGTCCGGGGGGCCGCGACGCCCGAACGCGGATACTTGTTGCAACATATAATCAATCGCGCCCGAACTGCCGCCGCGGATGCGGCACGGGTAGCATGACCACCCATACCCGCGAAAGGACCGAACCGATGACTCGCAGCTCCACCGCCCGCATCACCGTCGCCGCCGTTGCACTGGCCGCCGCCGGCTTGGCCGTCGGACTCGCCCCGCGCGAGCCCGCCGTGACCGCCGCGCTCGCGAACACGGCCGCGACCTACAAGGTGGACCCCGTCCACTCGTCCAACATGTTCCGCATCAAGCACAACGGCGTCGCCAATTTTTATGGACGGTTCAAGGAAACCACGGGCTCGATCCAGTGGGACGACGCGGACGCGGCCGCCTGCTCGCTCAAGGTGGAGATCCCGCTCTCGGGCATCGACACGGGCGTGGCCGCCCGTGACGGCCACCTGAAGAGCGCCGACTTCTTTAATGCCGCGCAGTTCCCCACCCTCGCGTTCACCAGCACCTCCATGAAGAAGACCGGCGAGGACGCGTTCTCGCTGGCCGGCGACCTGACGATGCACGGGGTGACCAAGCCGATCTCCGCCGAGCTGCTCAAGACCGGCGCGGGCAAGGATGGGCGCTCGGGCCGCGACCTGATCGGCCTGGAAGCGAAGTTCACCGTCAAGCGCTCCGATTTCGGCATGGACTACGGCGTTTCGGGCGGCGGGCTCGGCGATGAGGTCCACGTGGTCGTCAGCCTGGAGGCCGGCAAGCAGTAGGCCGGCGGCCCACCGCCCATGGAACCGATCAAACTGGCGCAGGCGGTCGGCGCGCCGGCGGCGCTATCGCTCATCATCCTCGTGCTGGGCCACCGGGCTTGGCGCCGGGGCGACCCGGGCCGGCCGGCCACCGGCGCGACCAACGCCCTCGCGATCACCGCAGCGCTCGTGCTCGCGTTCATCCTGATGGGCCTGTGGCAGGGCGTCTGGGCCTCGGACGCGGCGCGCCGGATTCCGCTCGTCACGGCGGTCGTGCTCGCCGCGGAACTGGTCGCGCGTCTCTCCGCGCGCCCGCGGGTCGCGATCGCCGCGAGAATCGCCGCCACCGTGCTTGTTCTGGCGGCGCTGGCCCACCCCTACCTCCGGTTCACGATCTGGCCGCGGCGCTTCGGGCTGTGGATGCCCGGACTGGGCGTCGCGCTGCTCGCGTGGTGGCTGTCCATCGATCGGCTCGGCGCGCGCGAGCGCGGCATTCGCCTGCCGATCCTGCTCTGGATGACCGCCTCCGCGGCGTCCGTCCTGCTGCTGCTCGGCGCGCACTCGCAGATGTTCGCCCTTCTCGCCGCGAGCGTCGCGGCGGGGGTCGGGGGCGTCGTCGTGCTCGCCGCGTGGCGCCCGCGCATCAGCAGCGAAGGTGCCGCCGCGGCGGCCGCGGCTCTGCTCGGCTCGCTCGTGCTGCTCGGCGCCCTCGGAGGTGATCAGCCCTGGTGGATGACCGTATGGATCGCCGCGAGCGTGGCAGCACTGCCGTTCACCGTGGTCGTCGCTCGGCTCCCCCTTGTCGCCCGCCTGCGCCCGTGGAAGGCGACTCTGATCTGCCTGCTGGCGGCTGTCGCCATCGTCGCCCCCGTGATTATCGTCGCGTACCGCGCCTACACCGCGGTGAACCGGTACTGATCTCCGCCCGCGCCCGCCCGCCGCGCGCATACTGTCTCTCCGTGGTGACGGTCCGTGCGGTCATCGTCGGCGCTTCCGGCTATAGCGGCATCGAGCTCGCCACGATCCTGCTGCGCCATCCGCACGCCGAGATCGTCGGCCTCTTCGGCTCCTCGCGCCGCGCGGCCCACCACCCCGCCGCGAAAGGACCGGCGGGAGGATCGCCCGTCGAGCCCTTCGCCGACCTCGCTCCATCGCTGCGCGGGCGGCTCGACCTTGCCATTCTCCCGGTCGACGTGACGACGGTCGCATCGCTCAAGCCCGACGCGGTCTTCCTCTGCACGCCGCACGAAGCGAGCCTCGAACTCACCCCGGAGCTGCGCCGGCGCGGCCTGACGGTCCTTGACCTCTCGGGCGCGTTCCGGCTCAAGGACCGCGCCCTCTACCCAAAGCACTATGGGTTCGAGCACACCGAGCCCGACCTGCTCGCGCAGGCTGTGTACGGACTGCCGGAACTCCCTACCCACTCTCGTGGCACAGGCGTCCGGCCTGTGCAAACCTCCCCTCCTGCTTCGCGCACCGCGATCGCACAAGCCGACCTGATCGCCGTGCCCGGCTGCTACCCGACGGCCGCGATCCTTCCGCTCGCGCCGCTCGCCCGGGCCGGCGCGGGCCGCCCCGGCACACGCGCCATCATCGACTCGACCAGCGGCGTCTCCGGCGCGGGCCGCGGCGCGACCGCGAAGACCCATTTCTGCGAGGTCAGCCTCCAGCCGTACAACGTGCTGAAACACCGGCACAACCCCGAGATCGACGCCTACGCCGGCACTCCCACCGTCTTCACGCCGCACCTGGGCCCATTCGACCGCGGCATCCTCAGCACGATCCACGTCGAGCTCGCCGACGGGTGGACCGGCGATAGTGTCCGCGACACTCTCGCCGCCGCGTACGACGACGAACCGTTCATCCGCCTCTTGCCCGCCGACGCGTGGCCTTCCGTCGCCGCGGTCGAACGCTCGAACTTCTGCGACATCGCCCTCGCGGTGGACGAGCCCCACCACCACCTGATCCTCGTCAGCGCGATCGACAACCTCACCAAGGGGGCCGCGGGCCAGGCCGTGCAGTGCATGAACATCCGTTTCGGGCTCGCCGAGTCGACCGCACTGCGCTGAGCTTCGTGCGCATGCCACTCTCCCCATCCACCCCCCCGCTCGTGATCAAGCTCGGCGGCGCCGCGCTCGACGACATCGCGGCCGCGACCGACCTGTGGAGCGCCGTCGCCGAAGCCCACCGGGTGCTCGAAGGGCGACTGATCCTCGTTCACGGCGGCGGACTCCTGGTCGATCGCCACCTCGACCGCCTCGGGATGACGTCCGCACGCCGCGACGGCATCCGCATCACGCCCCCGGAACAGGTCAACGAGATCGCCGCCGTGCTCGCCGGGCGCGTCAACAAGTCGATCGTGGGCGCGATGCAGGCCCACGGCGTGCCCTCCGTCGGCCTGTGCCTCGGTGACGCCCACACCGCGGACACCCGCAAGGCCGACCAGTACCCCTTCGACCCCGGACGTGTCGGGCGGGTGACGGGCGGCGATCCGACGCTTCTCAATGCGCTCCTGGAGGCGGCGTTCCTTCCGGTACTCAGCTCGATCGGCCTTGCCTCGGACGGGTCGTTTCTCAACATCAACGCCGACGACGCCGCGGCCGCAATCGCCTCGATTGTCCGCGCCCGCCGCCTGATCCTGCTGACCGACGTGCCGGGCATTCTCGACGAGCACCGGCGGACGATCGCGTCGGCCACGCCCGCGGACATCGAAACGCTGATCGCCCGCGGCGTCATTTCGGGCGGCATGATCCCCAAGGCCAACGCCGCGGCCCGCGCCGCCGCGGATACCGGCGTTCCCACGACCATCGCCTCGTTCAAACAACCCGCCGACCTTGTCCGCCTCGCGCGCGGCGAGACGATCGGAACTACCGTTGTCGCTTCACGAATCAGCCGGGAGTGAAGACCATGCCCACCACGACCGTCGTGTCCCTCCAGGGCGCCGACCTGCTCTCACTGTCAACGCTCGACGCTGCGCAGCTCGCGGCGATCTTTGACACCGCCGGCCGGACCAAGCGCGACCCGACGCCGTTCCGCCAGGCGCTCGCGGGCCGGTCCGTCATCCTCCTCTTCGAGAAGCCCTCGCTCCGCACCCGCGTGACGTTCGAGCTTGGCCCCAACCAGATGGGCGGCACGGCCCTCTACTTCGACCACTCCAAGGACCGCATCGGCCAGCGCGAGTCCGTCCGCGATTACGCCAAGAACCTCGAACGCTGGTTCGACCTCATCGTCGCCCGCGTCTACTCGCACGCCGTGCTCGAGCAGCTCGCCGAGCACGCCTCGATCCCCGTCGTCAACGCGCTCTCCGACCAGTTCCACCCGTGCCAGGCGCTGGCCGACTACCTCACGCTCATCGAGCAGTTCGGCGGGCTCGACCGGCTCCGCGGGCTCAAGCTCGCGTTCGTCGGCGACGGGAACAACGTCTGCGCGTCGCTCATGCACGGCGCGGCCATCCTCGGCGTACAGCTCATGGTCATCACCCCGCCGCGCTACGAGCCGGAGCCCGAGGTCGTCGCCGAATCGCGCCGCCTGGCCGAGGGCGCGGGGACCGGCGGCTCGATCGATCTCTCCAACGACCCTGCCGCCGTCAAGGGCTGCCGCGCCGTCTACACCGATTCGTGGGTCAGCATGGGCGACGAGTCCGAGGCCGCCCAGCGCCGCAAGGCCTTTGCCCGCTACCGGGTGAACGCCGCCCTCATGGCCAAGGCCGGCGCGAACGGCGACCCCGCGAAGTTCATGCACTGCCTCCCGGCCCACCGCGGCGAGGAAGTCACGGATGACGTGATCGACTCCCCGAACGCGGTCGTGTACGACCAGGCGGAGAATCGCCTCCATGTGCAGAACTCCTTGATGCTGCACATCTTGGGCGCCGCCTGATCGTCATTTGTTCACCAAGTCCTATCAACGCCCAGGAATCCGCAACCCCGCGCGCGAATCCGGGTAAACCGCAGACGTGCGGCCGCGCTCCGAGCCCAAGTGAGGTCCGTCCGTCTGACAGACCCGGCCACGGACTCGCGAACCGATGCCGACGCGCGGAGATTCACCATGGCACGGAGCACGTCCGACCGTCGTTCCACCGGCACCACCTTGTTCGGCGAGCCGCTCGAACCCCGGGTCATGTTCGCGGACGACCACCCGAACCTCTCGGCATTCCCCGCGGCCACCGAGTTCAGCTTCAGCCCGTTCACGGCCAACACGATCTACGGCGGTGCGGCCGGCGTCCTCGAAGAAGCCGGCGACACGGACGTGTTCAGGTTCACGGTACCCGCCTCCGCGGGGGCCGGCGTGGTGTGGGTGCTCCAGTCCTACAGCCAACTCGGTGAACTCCAGCCAGCGGTCGAGCTGCGGGGGCCGACGGGCGCGATCCTTGATTCGTTTGAGGGCGTGCGCGGAGCGGCGTTCCTGGGGAGCGACCCGCCGATCGGCAATGGGCTCGTGCCGTTTGTCGCCGGCAACACCTACTGGATCGTGGTCCGCGCTGGTCAGCCCGGGCCCTGGGCGGGGTCGGTCGTCGGCGCGTACCAGGTCAGCGTCTTTCTTGATAACGGCGAAGGCCCCGGCGGGGGCGGACCCGGCGGAGGCGGCGGCGGAACCAACGGGTTCTTCGGGGGAACACCGATCAACCCGCCGCCCCCTCCACCCCCGCCTGGCGGGGGCGGAGGTTACTTGCCCCCGGACGAGTACCCGGACGCCGGCGAATTTTCCGCGGCCTTCCGCCTCTCGACCGAGCCGCGCAGCGGCGACGCGGCGGCGCTCGGCACCCTGCAGGTCGCGGGGGACAGCGACCTCTTCGTCTTCAAGGCCGCGGCGGGTGGCCCGACGTTCTTCTCCATTGTCACGCCCCAGGGCTCGCTGCTGAGCCCGATCATCCGCGTGCTGGACGCCCAGCACCAGCTCATCCGATCGGGCGCGGAGCCGTTCGCCGGGACCGCGGCGGGCGTCGCGTGGAACGCGGTTGCGGGCGAGGACTACTACCTGATTGTGGAGGCGCTGGACGGCGGCACGGGGGGATACACCGTCCAGGTGAACGCGCAGCCCGCCGCCCAGGTCCTGTACTACCCCGAGGGGTTCGCATCGCCGAACATCTCCGAGTTCATCGCCCTGGCCAACCCGACGCCGCACGCGATCACCTACACCATCACCGCGCGCTACGAGTGGGGCGAGCGGGACCAGGTGATCGCCACCGGCAGCATCGCCCCGTGGTCGCGCGGCGGAGAAACCATCGTGACGCGCGGACAGCCCGGCGCGGCGCGGGTGCGCCTCGGCGTCCCCTACGCCCTGGAGATCACCGCGAACGGCCCGCTCGGCGCGTCACTCAGCCACTACGACTTCGGCATTGCGACCGGCGAATCGTTCACCGACAGGCCGTCGACAACGTGGACGTTCACCGAGGCGCACAAGGACGCCGCGGCGTTCCGCGATTTCCTAGTCTTCTACAACCCCGACGTGCAGTCCGCCACGCTCGACATTACGCTCTACTACGAGGACAACTTCGAGCAGACCATCCACCGGACCGTCGGGCCGCTGCGCCGCGGCGGGATCGCCGTCAACACCGACCGCGACCTCTTCCGCGAAGGGCTCTTCGCCGTGCGCATCACGTCGGACCGCGGGATTATCGCGGCGCTCACCTCGTTCGAGATCGCGAGCGGGCGCGGCTACGGGCTCCTGGGCGACGGCCTGGGTGGCGCGACGGCGGGCGTGATCCCTGTGCTCTCGACGGCCCCGGTCGTCGGCGCGTACGTCACCATCCTGAACACCACCACCGAGCCCGTCGAGGTCACGCTCTCGTGGGACTACCTCGACGGCTCTCACGGCGACCCCTCGCGGAGCTTCAGCGTCCAGCCCGACGCTCGCCTCCGCATCGACGCCGAGGTCCTCGGCCTGCGTCCCGACAAGCTCATCGGTCTGCGCTACACCGCGACGGGCGCGGTCACCGTCTCCGCCGTTCAACATCAGCGCGGCGATGCCGACGCGGCACTCGCCGCCACCAGTGCCGGGACATCTGTCCTCTTCGGCGATGCCTACGTGAACCCGCTTGCGCCGGGCCTGTACCACGAATCGCTCGGCCTGTACAACCCGAGCGGCCAGGCCGTCAGCGTCGGAATCACGTACCTCTTCGCCGACGGGACCCGCGCCGAACGCGAGGTCGTGCTGGGTGGCGACACGTTCCGGCGGATTGTCCTGGAGAACGAAGCGGCGATCCTCGCGCGCACCGGTGGCACGCCTTTCTCCGTCCTCATCCGCGCCGCAACGCCGGTCGTCGCGTCCATGACCCACTACGACGACTTCATCCAAGGCGGGTGGGGGTCGCTCGGCCTGTGGTCCGGGTTCACCACGCCGATCTCGGCGATGTAGCGCCCCGCGCCCTCTATGCTTCACCGCAACGGGCGGGTAGCTCAGCGGCCAGAGCGTTCGCCTTACACGCGAAGGGTCCCGGGTTCGAATCCCGGCCTGCCCATTGACGCCCGGGCACGCACGCGCGGGTGCCACGGCTCGCGGCGTTTCGCCGCGCAGCCGTGCGCCGGACGCACCGACGCCGCACGTGCCGGCGAACGGCGGCACCCACGGTTCCACAAGTTCCTGACACTACCGACCTCGGCACCGCATGAACGCCCTCGACGTGCTCTACGGCTCCCTCGCGGTGGTCCTCGCCCCGTGGTGGCTGCGCAAGGCGCGCGGCGATTGGCCCGAACGGTTCGGGAAGATCGCCCCTGTTCCCGCGCAGCCCGGCAATGGAACCGACCCCGCGGGAAGGAAACCCCGGCTCCTCGTCCACGCCGTCAGCGTCGGCGAGGTCAACGCCCTCCGCTCGCTCATGCCGCTCCTCACCGCGGAGGCCCACGTCATCCTCTCGGTCGGCACGGATACCGGGATCGCCCGCGCCAGGGCCATGTTCGGCCGGAGCGCCGATGTCGTCCGCTACCCGCTTGATTTCTCCTGGTCCGTCCGCCGTTTCCTTGACGCGGCGCGCCCCGACGCTGTCACCCTCGTCGAGCTCGAGCTGTGGCCGAACTTCGTGCGCGAGTGCCGGCGACGGTCCATCCCCGTGACCGTCATCAACGGCCGCCTCAGCCCCCACTCCTTCCGCGGGTACTGGCGGCTGCGGCGCTGGATCGGATCAACCTTCGCGTCGTTGGAGTTCGCCGCCGTCCAGGACGCCGACTACGCCGCCCGGTTCGAGACGATGGGTGTGGAACCGGGACGGTGTCTCATCACCGGTTCGATGAAGTGGGACACGGCCGTGATCGAGGACGCCGTGCCGGGTTCCGACGAGCTGGCCAGAGATCTGGGGATCGACCGTGCCCGCCCGCTGATCGTCGCGGGCAGCACGGGACCTGGTGAGGAAGCGATCCTCCATGCCGCGTGCCCCGCCGGCGCGCAGCTCCTGTGCGCCCCGCGCAAGCCCGAACGCTTCGACGAGGCCGCGGTAGCCCTCCCCGGCTGCATCCGCCGCTCGGCGCGGACCACCCCGCCGTCACCGGCCGACCGCTACCTCCTCGACACTCTCGGTGAACTCCGGCACGCCTACGCCCTGGCCGACGTGGTCGTGGTGGGCCGTTCGTTCGTCGATCTGCACGGGTCGGACCCGATTGAACCGATCGGCCTGGGCAAGGCGACGGTGGTCGGCCCGTCCGTCGCGAACTTCGCGTCGATCGTCGAGACCTTTGAGCGCGCCGGCGGCGTCGCCCGCGCCACGCGCGACGATCTGCCCACGGTGCTGACCGGCCTGCTCGCGGACCCCGCCCGTCGGCGCGCTCTCTGCGAGGCCGGGCGCGCGTGCATCCGCGAGCACCAAGGCGCCAGCGCCCGCCACGCGGAACTGCTGCTCGCGCTCCTCGACCGCGCGCGAACGCCACCCGCATGTTGAGCCGGCGGGGGTTCGCCCTACAATCCCGGCTCGCGCGGCGGCGCGGGAGGGCGTAGCTCAGTCCGGTAGAGCAGCGGCCTTTTAAGCCGTTGGTCCAGGGTTCGAATCCCTGCGCCCTCATTCACAGGCACGGAGGCTCCCCCTGGGCACGCTTGTTCTTCACGCCAACTGGTCCGGATCGCGCCTGCACGTCTGGGCGGAGTCACTCGAGGCCTGGGCCCGGCGCGAGACACACGGCCCGGCGGCCGGGCCGGCGACCGCGTCCACGGCCGAGCCGTCGTCCACGCACCCGTTTGCCGCCGACGCCGCCGAGGTGCGCACGGCGGTTGAACCGATGCTCCGCGGCGCACCGAACGGCCGGGCACGGCCGGACTCGGCGCCGCCGGAACACGGCACGCTCGACCTGAAGCTGCCGGTTGATCTGGAGGCCGACCGCCCCGCCCCCAGCACCCGGCTCGCCCATGCGGCCGGGCACGTCGCACTGCTGGAGGGCGCGCCGCCCGCCCTGGGGCGATCACGGGTGCCGACCCTGAAACTGACGGCACTCCAGGCCGCGGCTTTGCTCGAAGCGGCCGAGGGCCCGGGGTCGGCCGTGCTCAACTTCGGCCCCTCGATCGCGTTCTTCGCGTCGGCCTCACGCCTCGCTTCCTATCTCCTCGTCCAGCAGCGGTTCGTCCCGTCGCTGCGGCAGGAGCCCGGCGGCGCTCTCCACGGCCTGTGGCAGCCGTGGCTCGCGGACGAGCGCACCGCGATCCGCGCCGCCGCGCTCCTGGGCACGATGCCCCCGGTTGTCCGTGCGGCCGTGGACGAGTTCGATCACCAGCCTTGGCCGATCCTTGAGTCGTTCGTCACCGCGCTCGTGGATACCGAGTGCCGGCGCGTGCTCACCAACGAGACGATGGCCGACGCGATCGCCTCGCGCGACGGCGCCACCGACGCCCACGTGGCGTGGCTTTCCGGGCTCCTGGCCGGGCCCGACGACGTTCAGGTCCGCCCCGCGCAGCGCCCGGAGATGGTCAAGCTCGTGCGGCGCTGGATCGGCGGCCTGGAGGACCGCGGCGCCAGCTCCGCCTGGAGGCTGCTCCTGCGCCTGGAGGAACCGGACGAGCCGCCGCCGGCCGCGGGAGGCCGGGACGATTCCGCCGAGTCCGCGGCCTGGGGCCTCACCTTCGCCCTCCAATCCCAGGACAACGCGCGCGTCGTCCTCGACGCCGAGGATGTCTGGCTGCTGCCCACCGAGTCCGTCACGATCGAAGGTCGGCGCGCCGATCGGCCCGGCGAACTGCTCGTCGCGGAGCTCACCCGCGCGGCCCGGCTCTACCCGACGCTCGACCGCGTCCTTGACGACGCGCAGCCCTCCGGCCTGGAGCTCGACACGCGCAAGGCGTACCACTTCCTCCGCGAAATCCGCCCGATCCTCCTCGAGCAGGGTTTCGGCGTCGAAGTCCCCGGGTGGTGGGACGAGCCCGCGGCCCGGCTCGGGGCGCGGCTCAAGCTCACCAGCGACGAGCACGGGCCATCGCCCGCCCCGACGCTCAGCGGCCCGGGCCTGGTCGCGTCCGCCCGTGCCTCGATCGGCCTGGACGCGCTCGTCAACTACGCCTGGGAAATCTCCGTCGGCGGCACCACGCTCACCCTCCAGGAGTTCGAGAAGCTCGCGGCCCGTCGCGTCCCGCTCGTCCGCCTCCACGGACGCTGGGTCGAGATCCGCCCGGAGGACGTCGAGGCCGCGGTGAAGTTCATCCGCGAGAACCCCGGCGGGGCCATGAAGGTCGGCGACGCGGTGCGCCTGGCGTACGGCGCCGCCCTGCGTGCCACCGGCATCCCCATCGTCGGCCTCGAGGCCACCGGCTGGGTCTCCGCTTTCTTCGGAGCTACCGCGAACAACGAACGCATCCCCATGATCGAAGCCCCCGCGGGTTTTCACGGGTCACTGCGCCCGTACCAACTCCGCGGGCTCGCCTGGCTGGTGTTCCTGGAGCGCTTCGGGTTCGGCCCGTGCCTCGCCGACGACATGGGCCTGGGCAAGACCATCCAGCTCCTGGCCCTCCTCGCGCACGAACGCGAACAGGCCGCCCGGGACCGCGCCGCCCAGGCGATCGATTCGCGCGGCGTGCCCCCCACGCTCATCGTCGTCCCGCTCTCGGTCGTCGGCAACTGGCTCCACGAAGCCAAGCGGTTCTGTCCGCAGCTCAAAGTCCTCGTACACCACGGCGTGGAGCGGCTGACGGCCGACGCCTTCGTCACTGCCGCGGAGGCCGCGGACGCCGTCGTGACCACCTACGCCCTCGTCCACCGCGACCGCGACACGCTGGCGAAGGTCCACTGGCACCGCGTCGTCCTCGACGAGGCCCAGATCATCAAGAACCCCACGACCAAGCAGGCCATGGCCGTGCGCTCGTTGACCGCCACGTCGCGCGCGTGCCTCACGGGCACGCCCGTCGAGAACCGCCTCAGCGAACTCTGGTCGATCATGGACTTCCTCAATCCGGGGTATCTCGGCACGCCGGGGATGTTCCGCTCACGGTTCGCCGTGCCCGTCGAGCGCTACCGCGATCCGCACCGCGCCGAGCAGCTCCGCGAGCTGATCCGCCCGTTCCTCCTGCGCCGGCACAAGACCGACCCCGCGGTGGCCGCCGATCTGCCCGAAAAGGTCGAGAGCCGCGAGTACGCCCACCTCACCAGCGAGCAGGCCGAACTCTATGAACAGGTCGTCCGCCGGATGCTCGGGCAGGTGGACCAGGCCCAGGGGATGCGCCGCCGCGGGCTCGTCCTCGCGTCGCTCGTGAAGCTCAAGCAGGTCTGCAACCACCCGTCGCAGTTCCTCAAAGACCACGATTCGTCGTCGCCCACGCCGCCCTCGCCGGCCCGGTCGGGCAAGTGCCAGCGCCTCGTGCAGATGCTCGAGGAGGTGCTCGCGGGCGGCGAGCAAGCCCTGATCTTCACGCAGTTCCGCCAGATGGCCTTGCTCCTCGCCCCCATGCTCCGCCACGACCTCGACCGCGAGGCCCTCGTCTTCCACGGCGGGACGACCCAGGCGGAACGCGACGCCATCGTCCGCCGATTCCAGCTCGCGGACGGCACCGCGCCGATCCTCATCGTCAGCCTCAAGGCCGGCGGCGTGGGCCTGAACCTCACCGCCGCGACGCACGTCTTCCACTTCGACCGCTGGTGGAACCCCGCCGTCGAGAACCAGGCCACGGACCGGGCCTTCCGCATCGGGCAGACGCGGCGCGTCCAGGTCCACAAGTTCATCGTCCGCGGGACGCTCGAGGAGCGCATCGACGAGATGATCGAGCAGAAGACCGCACTGGCCGAGAACATCATCGGCGCGGGCGAGCGATGGCTCACCGAACTCTCCACCGACCAGCTGCGCGACCTGCTCACGCTGCGGCGTGAGGCCGTCGGGGATGAAATCTGAAGCCCATGACCGACCACCGCATCAACCCGCACCGCCCGCAGCCTCCGATGCACCCGCGCAAGGTCCGGGGAGGGATCCGGTTCACAAGGCCCGGCTCGGCGTTCCCGGAAAGCTGGGCCGCCACGCGCTGGCTGCGCCTCATGAGCGACGCCGCCGAGGAGGCTGTGGCCGCGGAAGGGTTGCAGTACGCCCGCCTCGGGCAGGCCCGCGCGTTCTCGATTGATCCGGGGGCGATCCGGGCCGTGGTGCAGGGGCGCGCGCCCCGCGCCTACGAGACCGTCGTCGCCATCGACGCGTACACCCACGACCAGTGGGAGGCGATCCTGACCGCCGGGATCGACCAGCCGGTGTATGGGGCGCGCCTCATGTCCGGCGAGTTCCCGGTGGCGTTCGAGGAACTGCTCGCACGGCGCGGGCTCTCGCTCCTCCCGCCGGACGCGGCGGGGTTGAAGCCGCGATGCACGTGCGCCGACGCCGGCAAGAAGCCCGGGGCGTGGTGCAAGCACGCGTGCTGCGCGGCGTACCTCGTCGCCGAACGCCTCGCCGAAGACGCGTTCCTCCTGTTCGCCCTGCGCGGGCTGGCCCGCGACGAGCTGATCGAGCGCCTCCGCCAGCGGCGGGCGCTGGAGGGCGCGGGGCAGGACGGCGTCCCGGTGTACACGCCGCACGTCGCGGGCGTCGCCGACGCCCAGGCCCGCCCTCTGGAAGACCTGGCCGACTGTTTCTGGGATGCGCCGCGCGCCGACGGCGATTCGACAGCCCTCGACCTGCCGATGGACCCCCCGGACGTCAGCCACCCGCTGCTGCGACGGCTCGGACCAAGCCCGTTCGCGTCGCCCGACGGCCACGGGCGAGCCCCGGCGAGCTTCCCCATCGTCGGGCTGCTCGCCACGTGCTACGACGTGGTCAGCAGCGCGGTCATCCGCCGCGAGCGCGGTGACGAGACGAACCCGGACGCCAACCCCTCGCATGAGTCCGCCGCCGAACCCGCCGGGGCCGCCTCCGACGATCCATCCGAGGACGACTGACCCGTCATTGACTCACCACGCCCGACCACTAGACTTGCCCCGTTCGAAAGTGAGCCGACCGTGACGGACGCTCGCCGCGGCGAGCCGAGGCGCGGTTAGGGGCCTTTCCCATCGCGGCTGATGGAAGGTCCAGCTCCGGGCGGAACTCAATGGCATGGGTCTCGGGCCCGTTTCCGCTGACTTCCGCCCCGTGCCGCGGCCCCGCTCAAGGCGAATCGTCGCCCGACGCGGACCGCGACGAGTTCCGGTCCGTGGTCCAAGTGGGCCGAGAGGCCCCATCGAGCGTGGAGGTCGCGTCGCGCGAGAACACACTTTGGCCGATGGTGTAAGGGTAGCACAGCAGATTTTGGTTCTGTTAGTCCAGGTTCGAATCCTGGTCGGCCAGCATCCGCTGCGTGCCCCTGTACCCGCCGCAGTCTCGCCGCGACGCTCGTGATGAGCGTCCCGAACGCACAGCCCGCCGCCCCGCTCGCCGCGATTGTCCTCGCCGCCGGCAAGGGCACGCGCATGAAGGCCGACCTGCCCAAGGTGGTCCACGAAGTCGGCGGGCGGCCGATGGTCTGCGCTGTCGTCGACGCCTGCCGCGACGCGGGGTGCCGGCGCATCGTCGTCGTCGTCGGCTACAGGCAGGACCTGGTCCGCAAGGCTCTCGCCGCGTATCCCGACGTCGGGTTCGCCGTGCAGGAGCCGCAGCACGGGACCGGGCACGCCGTGCAGTGCGCCGAGCAGGCGCTCGGCCCCGTGCAAGACACGTTCGTTCTCGCGGGCGACGGGCCGCTGATCCGAGCCGCGACGCTCACGACCATCCTCGATCGCCACCGCGCGACGGGTGCGGCCGCGACCCTCGCCACGTCGGTCATCGACGACCCGACGGGCTACGGACGGATCGTCCGCGACGCTTCCGGCCGGTTTGTCGGCATCGTCGAGCACAAGGACGCGACGCCCGAGCAGCGGGCGATGCGCGAGGTGAACCCGAGTTATTACTGCTTCGACGCCGCGGCGCTGTTCGCGGCCCTGCGGCGCGTCACCCGCAACGCGGCCAGCGGGGAGTACTACATCACCGACGTGCCGCGGCTCCTGCTGGCCGACGGCCGCCGCGTCGAGGTCGTCCCGGCCGTCCCGCCCGAGGACGTGCTCTCGATCAACACGCCCGAGGAACTGGCGACGGTGGACCGCATCTACCGCGCCCGCGCGGCAGGCGTGCGGTCCGCGCCACGGCGATCCCCAACCCCCCCGGTCGCGTCCGCTTCACCCGCGAGGTCCGCATGAGCAAGTCCGACGCGGACCAGTTGAAGATCTTCGCGGGGCGCAACAGCATCCCGCTCACCGAGCGGCTGTGCGCCCACCTGGACCTGCCGATGGGCCAGGCGCGCACCCACGTCTTCCCGGACACCGAGATGCTGGTGAAGCTGGACGAGGACGTGCGCGGGCGCGACTGCTACGTCGTCCTCTCCACCTGCCAGCCGGTCAACGACAACCTGGTCGAACTGCTCATCTTCATTGACTGCCTGCGTCGTGCCTCCGCCTCCCGCGTCACGGTCGTCACGCCGTACTTCGGGTACGCACGCCAGGACCGCAAGGACGAGGGGCGCGTCCCCATCACCGCGAAACTCGTAGCCAACCTCGTCACGGCCGCCGGGGCGAACCGCGTCATCGCGGTCGACCTCCACGCCGCCCAGATCCAGGGGTTTTTCGACCTGCCGTTCGACCACCTCTCCGCGACGCCGGTCTTCTTCGAGTACTTCAAGTCCATCCGCAAGGACCTGGGCGACTTGTGTCTGGTGAGCCCGGACGTGGGCAACGTCAAGGTCGCCGAGGGGTTCGCCAACCTGCTCGGGGGCGAGCTGGCGATCATCAACAAGCGCCGACTCTCGGGCGAGGCCGTCGCCACCGCCCACCTCATCGGCAACGTCAAGGGCAAGACCGTCATCATGTTCGACGACATGATCTCGACCGCCGGCACCGTCTGCGAGGCGGCCAAGCTGGTCATGGAGCGCGGCGCCACCCAGGTCATCGCCGCGGCTACGCACGGCGTGCTCGTCGGCCTGGCCATCCAGCGCCTCGTCGAGAGCCCCATCAGCCGCGTCGTCATCACGAACACCATCCCGGCGGACGGCCGACTCGCCCCGCTCAAGTCCAAGCTCGTGGAGCTGTGCGTGGGCCCGCTCCTGGGCGAGGCGATCCACCGCATCCACCACAACCTGTCCGTCAGCGCGCTCTTCCAGGGCACCGCGGGCACGAAGAGATAACCCAACGCAGCGGAGCAGCCGAGGCCGACCAAGCCGCGCAGAGCACATCACGATCGAGAACAACCGCCGATGACCACGCCCGTGCTGACAGCCGAACGCTGACAGCCCAGAGCCCAACGCCGAGGTACACCCATGCAAGGCAAGACTCCCGTCCTCACCGCCGTCAAGCGCGACCTCTTCGGTTCACGCCACACCACCCGTATCCGCGCCGCCGGCGGCCTCCCCGCGATCGTCTACGGGCACAAGGCCGAGCCCCTGGCCGTCCGCCTCGACGCGCGCGACGCGCTGCGCCACTTCCACAAGGGCGAGAAGGTCTTCACCCTCGCCGTCGACGGCGACAAGGAGCCGCAGACCGTCCTGCTCAAGGACCTGCAGTTCGACCATCTCGGCACACACGTCATCCACTGCGACCTCGCCCGCGTGTCGCTCGACGAGAAGGTGCGGGTGAAGGTGCCCGTCCATCTGATCGGCGAGGCCAAGGGACTCAAGTCCGCCGGCGCCATCCTCATGCACCCGACCAACGAGGTCGAGATCGAGTGCCGCGTGACGGACATCCCGGATCACGTCGAGGTCGAGATCGGCGAACTCGACGTCGGGCACGCGATCACCGCGGCCCAGGTCAAGCTGCCCCTCGGGGACATGAAGCTCAAGACCGATCCGCACTCGATCGTCGCCCAGATCGTCATCCAGCAGGAACTCAAGGTCGAGGAAGAGGCCGCCGTCGACGGTGCCGCCGCCGCCGAGCCCGAAGTCATCACCGCCAAGAAGAAGGACGAGGAGGGCGAGGAGGGTGCCGAGGCCGGCAAGGACGGCAAGCCCGCCGCCAAGGGTGCCGCACCCGCCGCGAAGGGCACCGCGCCCGCCAAGGGCGCTGCCCCGCCCAAGGCCGCCGCCCCGGCCGGCGACAAGAAGGCCGCTCCCGCCGCGGAGAAGAAGAAGTAGCAATGGGCAATGGGCAATGGACAGTGCCCGCTTCCGGATCATGGCTCGTGGCTGATTGCTGATTGCTGATCGCTGATCGCTGATCGCTGATCGCTGATCGCTGAAGAAGCGGACGGCCGCACGGACCCCCGGAGATGAAGTTGATCGTCGGTCTCGGCAACCCCGGTCGGAGCTACGAGCGAACCCGCCACAACGCGGGCTATGTCGCCGTGGACCGGCTCATCGACCGGCACGCGAAGGGCGCGACGCCGCGCGGCCGGTTCAACGCCGCGGTCGTCGAGGCCTCGATCGCCGGGACGCCGTGCCTGCTCATGAAGCCCACCACGTACATGAACCGCTCAGGAGCCGCGGTCGCCGAGGCCGTAGGGTTCTACAAGCTCGACCCCACCGCCGACCTCTTCGTCATCGTGGACGACGTGGCGCTGCCCGCCGGGGCGCTGCGCATCCGCCCCGGCGGCGGCGCCGGCGGGCACAACGGCCTCTCCGACCTCCAGCGGGCGCTCGGCACGGAGCTCTACCCCCGTTGCCGCGTGGGCATCGGAGCGTCGCCCGAGTACATGGACCAGGCGGACCACGTGCTCGGCAAGTTCAACGACTGGGAGTGGGCGGCGGTCGAACCCGCGATCGTCAAGGCCGCCGACGCCGCGGAGGAGTTCGTGACGCGGGGGATCGATGCCTGCATGAACCGGTTCAACGTCCGCCCGCCCAGGGGCGACGGCGACACACAGGATTGACCGAACACACAGCCCCCCGCGGACGACGCGGGGAACGTGAGGAAAGGTGATTCGATGACTCCGACACGCGTGTACCCGTACGAGGCTATGTTCCTGGTGGGCCAGGCGGCGGCCGCCGACCTCTCCGCCGTGATCGCCCACGTCAACGAGATCCTGTCGCGCGCCCACGCCCAGGTGCTGGCCCTGCGCAAGTGGGACGAGCGCCGCCTGGCATTCGAGATCAAGAAGCAGAAACGCGGGCTCTACCTGCTCGCCTACTTCAAGGCCCCCAACACCTCGGTCGCCGGCATCGAGCGCGACTGCAACCTCTCGGAGGTCATCCTCCGGGCTCTCATCCTGCGGGCCGATCACTACACCGAGGATGAGATGCGCGCCGCCGATGGACGCGAGGCCCTGGAGGCCGAGGCCAAGATGCGCGGCAAGGCTCCACCCCCGCCGGTCCGGGAGGCCGAGCCGGTCGGTGCGAGCGCGGCCCCCGCGGGCGCCGCCGAGCCCGATGACGAGGCCTGACCACGTTCACCCGGCATTTCCCGTGAAAACCCGGGCTGGACACGCATCCTCACGGCGTGCTAACCTGATCCCGTCCAGAATCCGAAACAGAAACCGCCAGCGAGCCCAAAGGAGAACACATGGCCGGGAACTTCAACAAGGTGATCCTGCTCGGCAACCTCACCCGCGACATCGAGCTGCGCCACACCACGGGCAACAACGCCGTCGCCAATGTCGGCCTCGCCGTCAACCGGCGATGGAAGACGCCCGAGGGCGAGCAGCGCGAGGAAGTCACCTTCGTCGATTGCGAGGCTTGGGGACGCACCGCCGAGGTCATGGCGCAGTACCTCAACAAGGGGCGCCCGGTCTTCATCGAGGGCCGCCTCAAGCTCGACACTTGGCAGGACAAGGAGAGCGGCCAGAACCGCTCCAAGCTCAAGGTCGTCGTCGAAAGCTTCCAGTTCGTCGACAGCCGCGGCGAGGGCGGCGGGGGCGGCGCCAACCCCGGTGCCCCCCGCGCGGCACGACCGACCCCGGCCAAGAGCGCGTCCGACGAATGGGGCGGCAAAGGGCCCATGGGCGAGGAAGACATCCCCTTCTGATCACGCCCCCCGGCCTACAGTCCGCTCCCACAACACCGCTGGGGCCCGCCGCGTGGGGCTCCTAACTTCCCCTCACGGGGAGAAGGACAGCGACCTATGCCCAAGAACATCAAGCTGCTGCTCACCGAGAACGTCGAGGCCCTCGGGATCGTTGGGGACGTGGTGACCGTCCGCACGGGGTACGCCCGCAACTTCCTCCTGCCGCGGGAGTACGCCACGACGCCGACCGAAGACGCGATCAAGGCCGTCGCCGCCAAGCGGGCCGAGGCCGAGCGGCAGCTCGCCGAGCTCCGCCGCCAGCGCGAGGCGCTGGTCAAGAAGCTCGAGGGTGTTCAGGTCACGCTGGTTCGCTCGTGCAACGACCTGGGGCACCTCTACGCCTCGGTGACGCAGCAGGAGATCGCGGCCGCGCTGGGCGAGGCCGGGTACAAGGGCATCCGTCCGCGCGACGTCCGCCTCAACACCGTCGTGAAGCGCATCGACACCTACGACGTGCCCATCAAGTTCGAGGCCGACCTCGAGGCGTCGATCAAGCTCTGGGTCGTGGCCGACCGCAAGCTCGACCTGGACAAGATCGAGGAAGCGCAGTCCCAGCCCCAGCCCGCGACGGCCCCAGCCGCCGACGCCGCGGCCGCCGCCCCCGACGCGGGTGCGGTGCCGACGCACGACAAGGCCGACAGGAAGTCCAGGC
Source organism: Phycisphaerales bacterium (assembly GCA_046153875.1). GTDB lineage: Bacteria > Planctomycetota > Phycisphaerae > Phycisphaerales > UBA1924 > JBJXFE01. The sequence goes on along the minus strand of JBJXFE010000057.1, from coordinate 10,203 downwards.
GCGAGAGCGGGAAGGCCGACGCGAAGCCCGACACGACGGCGGGCGGCGACGGCGAGCCCAGGGCCGCCAAGCCCGAGCCCAAGGACAAGGGCGCCCGCGCTGAGGGCAAGCCCTCGGGCAAGTCCGAAGGCAAGGGTGAGAAGGCCGAGGGCAAGCCACGGGGCGAAGGCAAGGGTGCCAAGCGCGACGGTAAGGCCGACGGCAAACCCGCCGAGGCCGAAGCGCCCAAGGCCGACAAATCCGGGTGGGGCAAGAAGCCCGACATGCCCAGCTTCGTCCCCATGGCCCCGCGCGACCGCCGCAAGCGGCGCTGATCGGGGTCAGGCCCCGGACAGCATCACGGCGACACCTAGACGGCCTGGCGCCCAGCGGGACGCCGTTCAGCGCTGCAGAGTGTTCGCGTCGATCGGCGGCTCCCACTCCGCGATCAGCGTGTTCCCGATCTTGAAGGCCCGCACCTGGATCCCCAGCGTGGGGCGGAAGATGAGCTGCAAGCGCTGCTGCGGCCGGCTTCGGCTGAGCGTCACTCTCGAGCGCGTCAACTCCTCCAACCCCTGAATCGGCTTGCCGACCGTGTAGCGGAACCTCACGTTCTCCTCGTCGGAATAAACAAACCCGACGCATTCGTACCGTCCGCCGCTCGTGTCTTCGAGGATAAGCGGAGCCCGCGGGTCGGCCGCGTCCACCGCCGTCCCCAGCAGGCTCGCCGGCTGGTTGAGGCTCACGTCGACCTTCACGATCACGGTGTCGGTGCTGATCTGGAAGCGGTCGATGAGCAGGATCTGGTCGAGGCCGCGGGCATTCTCCCTCAGCACGTTGGCGCGGAACGTTTCCTCACCATCCACGACATACGTGAACCGACCCTCGCGCTGAATCTCCAGCCTGCCCTCGGTGCCGCGCTGGATGCGCCACCCGAGGGCGTTGGTGACTTCGACGCCCGTCCCGACCTCCGTCGTTGGGCCCGCGGCGTTGGGGTCGAACATCTGCCCGCCCAGGTCCTTGATCGCCTGGTCGCGGGCCGCGGCCGTGGCGAAGTTCTGCGGCGGCGGCGCGTCGGGCACCTCCCACCGCGCGTTCTTGACGTACAGGCCGATCGGCCTGAACCCCGACGGCACGGCGAACTCGAACCACATCCCCGCGTCCGCGGCCCCGCCGACCGACGCGAAGAACACGTCGTTGCCGTTGAACCGGAACCGGGCCGACCCGCGCTGCACGTCGGGCGCGAGCCCCTCGAGCCCGACGTTGGTCACGACCGCGACCGGGAACAGGCTGCGGTGCTCCCCGCCCTCGACGGACTCGACGGCGAGGCGCACCTGCCCCGCGCCCACGATGATCTGGCCCTGCTTCTCCTTCGCGCCGGACTTGAGCCTCGCCTTGAACCCCGCGATGTACCCGCGGTCGATCTTCTTGCCGTCCAGCCCGAGCGCGGACTGGCGCGACTCGTCCCACTGGTCGGTCATCAACCCCGCGAGCGGTTGCCCGGCCCAGGTCGTGTCCGTCGGCTCGCGCCCCACCGTGTACCACCCCTGCACGTCGAAGTCGCTCCGGCGGACCGTGTTGCGCCCGCGGCCCTGGTAGGTCATGCGGTTGGCCCACGGCACCGCGTCGAACTGCGGGTGCCACTTGCCCAGCGGCTCGCCCGACCGCAGCGACGTGAGCGAGAGCCGCTCGTAGAGCTTCGCGGTCAGCAGGTCGAAGCGCGGCGTCAACCCCACCAGGAAGCCGCTCTCACGCTCGATGCTGCCGCGCCCGTCCGCGCTCACGGTGTACCGCACCGGCTGGTAGCCCATCGCGTCCGGCCCGAACCGCAGGAACCCGATCGAGAGCAGGAAGATGCCCGCGGTGATCGCCGCCGCCGCCAGCCCGCAGACCCCGCCGCCCACGTAGTCAAGGGCGTCGTCGCAGCGCGCGTTCGCGGGCAGAAGCTTGTTCGTGGCGAACCGCAGGACCCCCAGCGCGAGCGCGAACGGAACCGCCAGCGCAATCGCCCACGGCGCGTCACGCAGGAACGACAGCACCCCGCGGTCGGGCGCTGAGGAGAGCAGCCAGTGCCCCAGCGGCTCCCACACGCCGAACGCGATCGCGCCGGCGACCACCGTGCAGAACAGGTGGACCAGCGCCGAGAAAAAGCCCCGCACCACCCACGCGTAGGTGATGAACGCCACGATCAACCACACGATCACGCCCAGCATCGCTCGATCCTCTCTGCTTCGGACGACGGGCCATGACCGGGCCCCGGATTCACCCGACGGGCACCGCGGGCCCGCTGGAGCCTTCCTTCTGTCCCGGCGTCGCGGGCTTGACCGGCGGGCGGGCGGGGACCGCCGCCTCTGCGGTCACGCGCAGCACTTCCTCGACGCTGGTGGTCCCCTCGACGGCCTTGCGGAGCGCCGCCTGCTGGATCGTCGGGAGACCCTTCTTGCGGAACTCGGCGCGGAGACCGGAGAAGTTCCCCGCCGTGATGAGCGCCCGCTCCGCGTCGCCAATCCGGAAAACCTCGAACACGCCCTCTTGGCCCGTGTAGCCGATCCCTCGGCAGACCGGGCAGACCTCCGGGCGGTTGCCCTTGATCAGCACCTGCCCGCCCTTCTTGAACAGCTGCTTGACCTTGTCCGCCGGCAGCCCGAGCTTCTTGAGCATGTCCGGCGAGGGGACGTAGGCCTGCCGGCAGTTCACGCACAGTTTGCGGGCGAGCTTCTGCGCCAGCACGCCGCGCAGGCCCTTCGCCGCAAGCTCCACGTCGCCGACCGCCTTCACATACACCTGGATCGCGGCCAGAGCGTTGTCGGCCCGCAGCGACAGATAGACCCGCGTGCGCTCAACCTCGGCCTTGGCGATCTCCTTGGCCGTCGCGTCGTCCGGCAGCTCAGCGATGCCCAGCACCTGCGGGTCGCGCCGGAGGATCGACCGCGCAAGCGTCGCGTATTCCGGGCCCTCGCCCTTGCCCTCGAAGGGGTTCTGTCGGATACCCTCGAGCGAGTCCTGCGGCTCCATCTCCACGGTCTGCACGTTGGAGGTGTACGCGTCGTGCATCTTCAGCAGGGCGTAGAGCGTGCTGGTGCGCCCCATGTCCGGCGGCGACGCGAGCAACACCACGCCCACCGGCTCGCCAACCATCGCCTTAAGCTCGGTCAGCTGCGGTTCGAGCAGGCCCAGGTCGGGCGTCTTGCGCCGCACCTGCTTCTCCGGATCGATCAGGACCATCAGGCGCATCCCCCCCTGGGCGCCGCTGGCGATGACGCGCAGCTTGTGCTTGTCGGGGCCGCGTTCGACTGTGAGCTCCGCCATCAACCGGCGGCGGCGGTCCGTCAGGTCGAGCTTCGCGCACGCCTTCCAGAAGTCGATGACCTTGATCGCGTCCGCGGGCGGGAGCGCGTCCCCCGCCTGTCGCACGCCGTCCACCAGGTACGACGCGGCGTAGGCCCCGTCCTTCCCGCCCGGCCCCAGGTCGAACTGCGACGCCCGCTGGTCCAGGGCGCGGATCACCACGGCCTCGGCGAGGACGCGGACCGCGAACTCGGGCGTGTCGTTTTCGGGAACAGCCACCGCCGACTTGTCCGGCCCCTTGATGACGAGCTCGACCTTGCCCTGCTTCTTGGCCACCGCCTTCTGGGCGCGGGCTTCCTTCCACTTCGAGAGGTCCAGCCGGACGTGGAACTCCTCGGGGACCCGCTCATCCCGGTTGGCCATGATCGCGTACGCGCCCAGATCGCCGCCGAGAATCGCCAGCATCGTGGCGAACCCGATCCAGAACCCCACCTCGCCCTCGATCGGGATCGCCAGGGCGCCGACCGCCGCCAGCAGGCCGCACGTCATGTGGATCAGGTTCCACGTCTCGCGCGGCAGGAAGAAGCGGGCCGCGTGCTTGTCGTAGTACGACGTGATGATCCACGCCCACCCGACGAACGGGAGGAGCAGCAGGAGGGGCTTCCAGACCGACACGAGCATGTGCCCCTCGAGCCCGAGCACCGCCGGCGACATCGCGCCGGGAGCCGCGACCGTCGAGAGGCCCGAAACAAGCAGCGTGGTCATGAATTCCACCGCGATAGGGTCCGGATCAGGGGGTTCCGGCGGGGTGCGGCCCCGACGCCGCGACGACCCTCCGGTCTGAACACGATAGCAACACACCGGCCCGGATGCCGGGCACGGTGCGCCCGCCCGGACACCGCCCGGGCGCGATCACCGGCGCAGGCCGCCGAGCTTTTTCAGGCGCATCTGCAGGTCGTCGGCGTTGGGGCTGGCCTCCAGCGCCACCCGGATGTGGATGTACTCGCCCTCGACCAGCTCGACGAGCGAGTGGTTGAAGTCCTTCATGCCCGCCTGGATCGCCTCGACCGAGTTGAGGTACGTCCGCAGTTCGCCCTCGCGCCCCTCCAGGATGTGCTTCTGCACCACCGAGTTGTTGATCAGAACCTCGATCGCCGGGATGCGCTGGATGTGCTCGTGCAGCGTCGGGAGCAGCTTCTGGTAGACGAACGCCCGCATCTGGTACGCGAGCATCTTCTTCACCTGCTCGCGCTCCTCCGGGTCGAACAGGCCGTAGATGCGGCTGAACGTCTGCGTGGTGCTCGAGGCGTGGATCGTCCCGTACACCAGGTGCCCGGTCTCGGCGGCGTTCAGGGCGGCCTCGAACGTCTCCTTGTCGCGCATCTCGCCGACGAGCACGACGTCCGGGTTTTCGCGGACCAGCGCCCGCAGCGCGGTCTTGAAGTCCGAGACGTCGATCCCGATCTCGCGCTGGTTGATCGTCGCCTTCTTGTCCGTCAGCAGGTACTCGATCGGGTCCTCGATGGTGACGATGTGGACCGGCTTGCGCGCGTTCACGTAGTCGAGCATCGCCGCGATCGTCGTCGTCTTGCCCGAGCCCGTCACGCCCGAGAGCAGCACCATGCCCTGCGGCTGCAACGCGATTTCCGACATGATCGGCGGGAGGTGCAGCTCCTCGAACTTGCGGATCTTGCTGGTGATCAGGCGGCAGGCGCACGACAGCTTGCCCCGCGCCTGAAAGAGGTTCACGCGGAACCGGTTGTCCGCGTCGAAGTCGTACGCAAAGTCCGCCGATCCGAACTTGTGCAGGTCCGCCCACTGGTCCTCGTTGAGGATGTGCTTGGCGATCGACACAAACTCTTCGGCGGAGACCGCGTCGGTCTCCAGCGCCTTGAGGTTCCCGCGCAGCCGCACCTTCGGCTGCTGCCCGCTCTTGCAGATCAGGTCCGATGCCGAAAGCTTGATCGTCGTCTGCAGGAACTTGCCGAACCGCGTCGCGTGCGGGTCGTGCTTCTTGTCCGGGTCCAGGGCCACGTGCCGGACGACCGGGGCTTCCGCTTTCACCGCGGCGGGAGAACTCATCGCGTCCGCTCCGGGGGCATCGGGCGCGTCGGCCGCCGACGTGCCGCCCCCGTGACGAACCGGAGCCGCGGACGCCGACCGAACCTGCGTGCCTGCGCTCAGCACAGCCTAACCTCCCGAGGGCGATCGCGTAAGGGCGATCGGGCCCCAAACAGAAGTCGCCGCGTCGGTCGCAACGCCGACCCGCGGCACTCCCGCCAACCAATCTTGGAGCACGACCCACGGCCGCCCGCGAACCGGCCCGCGTTCGGTTCGCAGCGGGGAGCGCGGGGGTTCCCGGGGCACGATCGGGATCAACCCGCCGTCAGCCCCAAGCCATGGCGCCGGCGGCGCGCCGAGGTCCGCCGGAGCGAATCGTCCGCCCGCGCGAACGCCCACCCTCACGCGGGCCTCTCGCCCCGCATCATGTCGGCCACCACCCGCTGGAAGTCGTCGTGCATGATCTTCATCGCCGGGTTGCCCATCATCTTCCGGAACGATTCCTCCGCCACGATCGAACGCATCCGCTTCTCCCAGCTCCGAAAGTAGTCCCGGGGCAACTGCCCCTCGCGGAAGCTGAACCAGACGATCTCGAAGACCGACAGCTGCATCAGGTTGAAGAAGTACAGCCGGATCTCCTCGTCGCTGTTGAGCCCCTGCACGTCGTGCCGGTAGACCTTCGCCAGGGCCGGGTCGTGGACCCGCATCTCGCGCAGGTGGAGCTGCAGCTCGACGAGCTTCTGGAAGTTCGCCACGTACTGCGTCCGCCGGTACTGCACGAACTGGTACGCGGCGAAGACGAACCCGCCCGCGATCGCGAACGCCGAAACGGCCTGGAGGCTGACCTGCAGGACCTGGAGCTGGTAGGGGGTCATGGGCGGATTGTTGCCCGGCGAACACCTTGTGTTTTCCGCCTTGTCGATTACACTGGTCGGCGAACTCCCGGAGGGGATTGGGATGTCGATCCGACGTTTCCGTGGCCTCATCGCCGTCGCGGTCGTGGCGACCGGCCCCGCGGCGCTCGCCGGCCCGCCGGTGCTGCTGGCCGCAGACGCGGGGACCGCCCAACTGCTCCGCCTCGACCCGCTCACCGCCGCGCCGACCCTCATCGGCCCCCTCGGTGTTTCGACCGTCGCGGCCCTGGCGTGGGATTCGCACCGCGGCGTCCTGTACGCCACCTCGACGGCGACCAACCAGTTGCTGCGGATCGACCCGCTGACCGCGGCGACCACGGTCATCGGCTCGCTCGGCACGGGGTGCTGCATGCACGGCATCGAGTACCGCCCCGCCGACGCGACGCTTTACGGCGTGAAGATCGGAACTCCCCACACGCTTTACAGGATCAACCCGAACACCGGATCGGCCACGCTCGTGGCGTCCATCCCGGTGTCTTCCGCAGTCGGCGGGACGCTGGCCTGGGACGCCGCCGCCGGCGTCATGTACTTCTCCGATGCCCTGGGACAGACACTGCACCGGATCAACCTGACCACCGGCGCGCTGACGCTCGTCGGGGCGTTCGGCATCCCCGGCACGCCGTTCGTGCAGGTGGGTGTCGGGATGTCCTGGGACCCGGCGTTCGGCCTCTACGCGACCGACAACGGCGCGTCGGGGGGTCCGAACGATCCGCTCTACCGCATCAATACCACCACCGGCCAGGCGACCCTCGTCGGCCTCACCGGCGGGTCCAACCTGCTTGGCCTGGCGTTCATCGGCGACGCGTGCTACGCGGACTGCAACGCGGACGGCGCGCTCTCCGTCGCGGACTTCGGCTGCTTCCAGGGCCGCTACGTCCTGGCGAACGCTTACGCCGACTGCAACGCGGACGGCGGGCTCACCGTGGCCGACTTCGGCTGCTTCCAGGGCAAATACGTGCTGGGTTGTCCGTAGCCACGAGCGTGGCGGTCACGCCCGCGCCGCGGACCGACGCTTGACCGGCTTGCGCGCTGCGGGCTTTGCGCCGGCGGACTTCGGCCGAGCGGCCTTCACCCCACCGCCCGCCCCCCCACCGCTCTTCCTCGCCTCCGCCCGCGCCGCCGCGGCCTTGTTCATCGTGAGGAGCGCCTTCTCGTAGTACGCGATGTACGCCTTGACCGGCGTCCGCCGGACCGCCTCGGCGATCACGTCGAGCGCCAGGTCCTCCACCCGCCTGAAGCGGATGCACACCTTGCCCATGTCGAGTTTCTTTCCGGTCTTCGCCCAGGCGGCGCGGAAGCTGCGGTCGTCCTCGGGCGAGCCGTACAGGCTCATCAGGCCCAGCGACATGTAGTGCTTCTGCGAGCCGAGCCCGGCGAACGGCAGCGGCTGCCTGGGGTCGCAGTGGTAGCCCGCGGGGTAGGTGCTGTGCGGCACGGAGTACCCGATCCCTCCGTACTGCATCGTCTCCTGATACCCCTTGTCGAGGTTCCTGAGGATCACCTTGCGCACGGCCTCGATCGCCCCGCGGCGGTCGGGCGGGAGCGACGCGAGATACGCGGCGACGGTCGTGGCTTTGGACTGCATGCCCGCAGCGTACCACGAGACGCACACGGCCCGGTGCGCCGCACGGTTGACCTCTGCTCGTTACGATCGGGCGACTCACTCGCCCATGATCGGGCCGCGTGCGCGCACGACGAACGAACCCGAGCGAGCCCCCATGCAACCCGACCCCAAGCCCGGCCCGACGCCGCCCCCCGGCCGCCCCGCGACGCGACGCCGCTGGCCCTCGCCGTTCGTCACGATCCCCACGGCCCTGATCACCGCGTCGCTGTGCTACGGCGCGCTCCAGTTCGAATCCGTACGCCGGCGGGTGCTGCCGCGCCCGTTCGTCGAGCAGCGCTCCGCCCCGGACTTCGAGCTCCGCCGGCTCGTGCTCGGGCGGCGTGACGCGGCCCGGGCCGCGGGCGACGCCGCCGGCGCCGCGCGCGTTCACGCGATGCTCTCGCGCGAGGCGATGCTGCGGGCCCGGGCGGTCCACGACGCGTGGATGGCGCACCGCGACCCGAAGACCGCGCTGTTCCGCCACGAGCCGTCGCGCCCGTACTGGACCTACGCCGACATCGGGGCCGACTTCTTCGGGCACCAGCTCAACGTCGCGCTGCTGACCGACGCGCCGACGGTGCCGCTGCTCCTGGCCACCATCGACGCGGAGCGGGCGCTCGCCCCGCCGGGCGCGCTGAGCACCCGGGGCGACGCACGCACGGGCGCGCCGATCGAGCAGAGCCGCCGCCTGAAGATCTTCGGCACCACCGAGTACATCAAGGACGGCCTCATGCCGGTGCTGGAGCGGCACGCCCACCCGGCGGTGCGCACCCGCATCCTCGAAGTCGTCGGCGCGATCCTGGCCAACAGCGACCACCCTTCGCGATTCGGCCCCATCCCCGACACCCGCTCCGAGGTCAACGGGCAGATGCTGCAGATCCTGAGCCGCCTGCACTTCGCCACGGGGGACGAGCAGTACGCGGACGCGGCCGCACGCATCGCCGACGCGGCCATCGGGCAGATGCTGCCCGCCAACCACGGGCTCCCGGTGAAGGAGTACGACTACGACCGGGACCGGATCGTGCGGGGGCACGTGCAGATCCGCGACCACGGCAACGAGATGCTCGTCGGGCTCAGCGAGGTGTACGCGCTCGCGGTGCACCGCTCGGGCGAGAGCGCGTGGGGGGCACGGGCGGACCGCTGGGCCGAGCCGATCACCCGGATGTACGAGCTGGTGCTGGCGCACGGGCGGAACGGGCAGGGGCTGCTGGTGAACCAGCTCGACGCGGAGCGGATGGAACCGCTGAACGCGGGCGCGAGCGACAACTGGGGGTACGTGCTCTGCGGGGCGGAGCTGTTCGTGCAGGCCGCGGAGCGGAGAGGGGGAGGGGGCGGGGCGATCGACCCCGCGCGGGCCGCGGCCCTGCGCGAGAAGATCGGCGCGACCGTCGAGTCGGTCCTGCGGACCAACGGGCACCCATGGGAAGGGACGCACCAGGACGGGTACTCGGACTCGCTCGAGAGCGCGATCTACGCCGCGGCGTACGGGTGGGGCGGGGGGGGCGGGGGGGTGGACGCGGAGCGGATCGGGTCGTGGGTGGACGGGCAGATCGCGGTGCTGTTCCACAAGCAGCGCAGCAGCGGATTCGTGGACGACCACTACCTCGACGGCAACTTCATGCGGACGAGCCTGCTGTACGCGCAGCTGCGCAGCGGCGGCTGGACGGCCCACCCGTGGTCCCCTTCGGTGGGCGTCGGCTTTGAGCGCGCCGACGACCGCCGGGCGGTGCTGGTAGTGACGGCGGGCGCGGAGGGGTTTCGCGGCAGCGTCGTGCCGGACACGCGCCGGCACGACACCGTGCTGCGGCTGCCGTGGAACTGGCCGCGGCTGAACAGTTGGCCGGAGTGGAACACGGTCGATCAGGTCGGGAGGGTCGCCGTGCTGGAAGGCGGCGAACACGTGACCGTGCCGTCGCTCGCGGCACTGGCGGACGGGATCGCGGTGGAGTTGCCGCCTCATGCCAGCGTGGTGATCGAGCTTGAGTTGCGTGCGGTGGAGTGAGGCGGAAGACGAACGACGAACGCGGAGTACGCAGAGGGCGCGGAGATTGCGCAGAGTTCGCGGAGGAAGGCGGGGGGGCGAAAAGCTCAAAGCAGCAAAGCGCAAATGGCAAATCGCAAATGAAGAGCGGCCGGGAGCGTGCGTTGCACCCCCGGCCGCCGTCCTTGAAGTCTGTTCGCGGGCTCTGATTTGAGCTTTGCTGCTTTGAGATTGGTAATTATCCCGTTACTGTAGAGCCTATCCCAGAACCTGTTTGAGCAGGAGGAGGGTGCAGCCGAGGTGCAGGAAGCCCTGGAACATCGCGGTGGACTTCTCGTAGCGGATGCACAGGCGGCGGAAGTTCTGGATCCACGAGA
>JBJXFE010000053.1:0-114883 GCA_046153875.1 Phycisphaerales bacterium | reverse complement strand
TCCACGCCGTGACCCTCACCCGCCCGGAAGGCCCGCTCCAGGCCCTCGTTCACGTCGTCCTCGAGCGCCACCCCGACGGCCGCAACATCTGGGCCGTCGCCGACGTCGTCACCGCCGATTCCTCGTAACCCGCTCCGCGGCCCTGCTTTCCCGGCCCCACCTCTGTGTTCTCTGTGTTCTCTGTGGTTGCATCGCTCCGCGTCCGGAGTTCACCCGTTTACCCGCCGTGGCGGGCCGCGGCGGGCGTTCTCTTCCCGCGCGTGCCCACCCCCTCACACGGTCAGGCCAGAGCGCACCGGCCGCGCGAGCCTCTTGAAGGCCTTCTTCCCGAACCGCTCCGTCAGCCGCGCCAGCCGCACCTGCCGAACGTCGAGCATCCGGTGCCGTCCGTGGGCATCCTCGACCAGCACCAGCGGCAGGCACACCGCCACGACCCTCTGCGGGCCGAACTCCTCGGGCGGCAGGCACACCACCCGCGCCACCTCGGGGCCCATCCCCGGGATCGCCGGCGCGCACTCCCAGCGCAGCAACTCGAGAACCACCCCCACCACGCCCAAGTAGTCACCCGCCCGCACGTCCTCGGGCGCGAGCGTCTTCGAAATGTCCAGTTCGTCCTTCATGATCGTTCAGCTACACATGCCCGACGCGGCATACAGCGCGCGCGGGACCTGCCGCAATGAATCAAACCGTCAACACAGAGTTCGAGAGATCAGCAACGAGGAAGGGCCGCCACGTCAGCCGGCGGAAACACACGCGAAGGCCATGCGCGGACCCGCCGCGTACGGTCGGAATGACCGGTCGCGGGCAGCCAGGATGTTCAGTACAACCGGCACGGGTGCGCTCCTTCGAGTCGCAACTCTTCGCCCGCACCCGCTCCCGGTCAAGCCCTCGGTTCCCGCCCCTCCACCGTCAGCCGCGCCGGGTGCCCGAACCACGAACGCTCCGTCCGCCCCGTGTACTTCTCCTCGATCACCGCCGTCACCTCGGCCATCGTTCCCTCGGCCCGCACCCATCCGTTGTTCACGTCGGGGAAGTCGATCTTGCAGTTCTCGCATTTCGCCCCGCTGGCGAACCGGATCGGGCACCAGAAGCTCTCAACGTTCCGCAGCATCTCCGTACCCAGCGACCACACGCCGGTCATCCAGTCGCAGTACAGGCACCAGATGCGGTCGTGCCCGACCAGCCCCGCGAACTTCTGCCGCGAGACGTTCACCCAGTCCGCGTGCCGGTACCGCGGCAGCCCGATCAGCCACGTGATCGGCGTATAGATGAAGATCTCCGCCACCCGCACCACCCAGAACACCGGCGTCACCGTCGCCGTCAGCCACGCGGCCGCATGGTTCCGGGGCCGCCCGACCATGCGGTTGATCGTCGTCACGATCCGCGGGCCGCGCCGCACGTCCTTGATGTGCCACAGCTCGTGCATCCACCCCCACACCAGCACGCTCGCCACCTGCCCCGCCACCGCCCCGCCCAGCCCGACCCACCCCGCGTAGATCGGCCCCGCGAACAGCGGCGCCACCGTGAAGTACGTGATCGGCACATCCAGCAGCGGCGCCCGGCAGAACGCGGCCGCCACCGCCCGCCCCGCCGACCCCAGCCGCGACAGCATGTGCAGCACGCCCGCGCCCGCCAGCATCGCCCCCAGCGTGATACCCGCCACGACAAGGAAGTCGTTCATCCCCCCAGCCTACCCGCGACGGGCCGCGGCGCGCACCCGCCCCGATCCCAATAGAATCGACGCCGTGACCCGATCCCCGAACCCATCCGGAACGATCCCCGCCGCCCTCGCCGACGCCCGCCGCGCGCTGGACACCCTGCTCGCCGACGCCCCGACGCTCGCGGGGATCGAGCGGGCCGCGGGGCTGCTCGCGGCCGCACTCAAGGCCGGTCACAAGCTGCTCATCTGCGGCAACGGCGGCTCGGCGTGTGATGCCGCTCACTTCGCCGAGGAGCTCACGGGCCGCTTCCGCAAGGACCGCCCCCCGCTCGCGGCGATCGCCTGCAGCGACGCCGGGCACATCACCTGCACGGCCAACGACTACGGGTTCGAGCACGTCTTCTCGCGCTGGGTCGAGGCGCTGGGGCGCAAAGACGACGTGCTGATCCTCCTCTCGACCTCCGGGAACTCCGAGAACCTCATCCGCGCCGCCCTCGCCGCCAGAACCCACGGACTGGAGTCCGTGGGTCTTCTGGGTCGAGACGGCGGCAAGCTCCGCGAGTCCTGCACCCGCTCGATCATCGTCCCCGGCGACACCAGCGACCGCATCCAGGAACTCCACATGCTCATCCTGCACGCCTGGGTCGAGGCGATCGAGCACACCCTGTTCCCCGCGCGCTGAGCAACCCATCGCTCGCCGCCCGTCTGCGAGGACGCTCCCCTGTCCCGCTACACCCCCAAGCTCGTCGTGTGCCTCCGCGAGGGGTACGACGCGCGCAAGTTCTTCGGCGACCTCGCCGCAGGGCTCACCGTCGCGATCATCGCCCTGCCCCTGGCCATGGCCCTGGGCATCGCCAGCATCCCGCTCCATGTCGCGCAGGAGCTCATGGCGACGAGCCCCTGGCTCAGCCCCCCGGCCCTGGGGCTCTACACCGCCGTCGTCGCCGGCTTCCTCATCTCCGCTCTCGGCGGCAGCCGCGTGCAGATCGGCGGGCCGACGGCCGCGTTCATCCCCATCGTCTTCGGCATCGCGTCCGTGCACGGCTACGCTGGCCTCGCCACCGCCACCCTCATGGCGGGCGTCATCGTCATCCTCATGGGTGTCTTCCGCTTCGGGGCGATGATCAAGTTCATCCCCTACCCGGTCACCACCGGCTTCACGGCGGGCATCGCGGTCACCATCGCCGCGTCGCAGGTCAGCGACTTTCTCGGCATCACGAGGAACGGCACCGACGCCCTCCCCCTGCCCGCCGAGTTTGTCCCCAAGCTCCAGGCGCTCGCCGCTCACGCGCACACCACGGACACCGCGACCGTGCTCATCGGCGTCGGGTCGCTCGCGATCCTCGTCCTGCTGCGCCGCTTCGCCCCGCGCGTCCCCGGGGCCATCGTCGCGGTCGTTGCCGCCTCGCTCGTGGTCACGCTCGCGGGTCTCGACCGGTCGGTCGCCGGAGGCACCGTCGAGACCATCGGCTCGCGCTTCGGCGGCATCCCGCGGACCCTCCCCGCCCCCCACCTGCCCTTCCGCGCCGAAGATTTCTCGTGGGAGATGGTCCGTGACCTCATCTTCCCCGCGTTCACGATCGCGGTGCTCTGCTCCATCGAATCGCTGCTCTCCGCCGTGGTCGCCGACGGCATGACCGGCTACCGGCACAAGTCCGACTGCGAGCTCGTCGCCCAGGGCGTCGCCAACGTCGGCTCCGCCTTCTTCTTCGGCCTGCCCGCCACGGGCGCCATCGCCCGAACCGTCGCCAACATCAAGAGCGGCGGCCGGACCCCGATCGCCGGGATGCTCCACGCCGTCTTCCTGCTGGTCTTCATGTTCGCCGCCGCCGACCTCGCGAAGGCCATCCCGCTCGCCACCCTCTCCGCGGTGCTCCTCGTCGTCGCCTGGAACATCAGCGAGATCGGCCACTTCCGCGCGCTCCTCCGCGCGCCGCGCGCCGACGTCGCCGTCCTCCTGACCACCTTCGGGCTCACCGTCTTCACCGACCTCACCATCGCCGTCGGCGTCGGCATGGTCCTCGCCTCCATGCTCTTCATGAAGCGCATGGCCGAGGTCTCCAACGTCTCGTCGATCACCGGCGAGTTCACCAACGGCAACGACGCCGCCGAGCAGGCCCTCCAGCAGAAAGACCCCAACGCCCTCTCACGCCGCGCCGTCCCCCGCGGCGTCGAAATCTACGAAATCGACGGCCCGTTCTTCTTCGGCGTCGCCGACCGGCTCAAGGACACGCTCAATCAGTTCGAGCGCCCGCCGAAGGTCTTCATCCTCCGCATGCGCCGCGTCCCGCACATCGACGCCACCGGCCTGCACGCGCTGGAAGAGTTCCTCCACAAGTGCCGCCGTCAGGGGATCACGCTCCTGCTCGGCGGCGTCCACGCGCAGCCGCTCTTCGAGTTCGTCCGCGTCGGCTTCGACGCGCAGGTCGGCCTCGAGAACATCTTCGAGAACCTCGACGACGCCCTCGCCCGGGCCCGCGTGATCCTCGGCCTGCCCGCCGAGCCCCCGCCCACGCACGCCCCGGAGGTCGCGCGAGGGGCGCCTGGGCCTGGCGCATGATCGGTCGACCCGCGTCGCGGCCCGCGCAGCCTTACCCAGCCTGACGCCGAATCGCGCCGCCGGGGCACCAATGACGACCGATCCCCACGCCTTTTGCCGACGTACTAGGGTCCGCCGCCGACGACGTTCGGCTCCCGATCCGTGCCCGCCGCCGAGGCGTCGCAGAGGCCGGGATAGCATGGAGAGACCGTCAGAGCCCGCCCGGGCCTGGTTCTCGGCCCTTTGGAGCCCTGCATGTGCGGAATCGTGGCCTACATCGGCTCCAAGCCCGCCCAGCCCCTGCTCCTTGAGGGCCTCAAGCGTCTCGAATACCGCGGCTACGACTCCGCCGGGATCGCCGTGCTCCACGCCGGAACGATCACGGTCGTCAAGAAGGCCGGGCGCGTCGCCAATCTTGAAGCCGCGCTGAACAGCAACGGACCCCTCGCCGGCACCCTCGGGATGGCCCACACCCGCTGGGCAACCCACGGCGGCGTCACCGATGCCAACGCCCACCCCCACCGCGACGACAAGGCCGGCATCGCCGTCATCCACAACGGCATCATCGAGAACTACGCCGCCCTCAAGACCTGGCTCCAGGAGCGCGGCCACCGCTTCGTCTCCGAGACCGACACCGAAGTCCTCACGATGCTCATCGGCGAGCTGTACGAGGGGGACCTCGAGACCGCGGTGCAGGGCGCGCTGCGTGAGGTCACCGGCGCCTACGCCATCTGCGTGATGTGCGCGAAGGAGCCCGACACGCTCGTGGTCGCGCGGAAGGGCGCGCCCCTCATGGTCGGCGTCGGCAGCGGCGAGTACGTCGTCGCCTCCGACCCCTCCGCCATCGTCGCCCACACCACGCAGGCCTTCCCCCTCGACGACTACAACGTCGTGAAGATCACGCGCGACGGCTTCCGATCCTCGACTGTCGAGAACGTTCCGGTCACCCCGAAGATCATGCAGCTCGAGCTCGACCTCGAGCAGATCGAGCTGGGCGCCTTCTCGCACTTCATGCAGAAGGAAATCTTCGAGCAGCCCGCGGCCCTGCGCAACACGCTCCGGGGGCGGCTTCAGAAGGCCGAGGGCAAGGTCATCCTCGGCGGCCTCGCGAACTACGCCAAGGAGCTGGTCCGCGCCCGCCGCATCATCCTCGCCGGCCAGGGCACGGCCCTCCACGCGGCCATGATCGGCGAGTACATGCTCGAGGACCTCGCGAAGGTCCCCGCCGTCGCCGAGTACGCCAGCGAGTTCCGCTACCGCAACCCCATCATCGAGGACGGCGCCGTCGTCATCGCCGTGAGCCAGTCCGGCGAGACCGCCGACACGCTGGCCGCGTTACAGGAGGCCAAGGACCGCGGCGCCCTCGCCCTCGGCGTCGTCAATGTCGTCGGCTCCACCATCGCCCGCGAGACGCACGCCGGCGTCTACCTCCGCGTCGGCCCGGAGATCGGCGTCGCCAGCACCAAGGCCTTCACCGGGCAGGTCGCGGCGCTCGCTCTGATCACCCTCTTCATGGCCCGCCGCCGCTTCATGTCCACCGACGCCTGCCAGCGCCTGATCGAAGAACTGGAGCGCATCCCCGACAAGATCGAGCGCGTCCTGGAGCAGGATGCGCACATCAGGAAGGTCACGGAGCGCTACTGCGACCGCGAGAACTGGCTCTTCCTCGGGCGCGGGTACAACTACCCCACCGCCCTCGAAGGCGCCCTGAAGCTCAAGGAAATCTCCTACATCCACGCCGAGGGCATGCCCGCCGCCGAGATGAAGCACGGCCCCATCGCCCTCATCAACGACGGCATGCCGGCCGTCTTCATCGCCAACCGCGGCCGCCAGTACGACAAGGTCATGAGCAACATCGCCGAGGTCCGTGCCCGCGGCGGGCACGTCATCGCCGTCGCCACCGAGGGCGACGACGAGATCAAGAAGCACACCGAGGACGTGATCTACGTGCCGGACGTCGCCGAGCAGCTCTCCCCCATGCTCACGGTCGTCCCGCTGCAGCTCATGGCCTACCACGCGGCCGTAATCCGCGGCCACGACGTGGACAAGCCGAGGAACCTGGCGAAGAGTGTCACGGTTGAGTGACCCGCACGCCGGCTCCGTATCGTCCGGTGTCCATAGGCAAGACTGCGGTGCCTGATGCCGCGTCACACGCGTCTCAACGGATGTCCATGTCCGGATTGACGCTGCGCTCACACTCCGCGCCCGGCCGCGTGGTATCGTGACCGTACCGAAAGGAGACACGCCATGAATCACTCGTCGCTCCGTCCGCGGCCTCGCGGTCTGGGCATCCTGCTCGTTGTCGCCGCGTTCGCGTTCCTGGCCGTGCCGCCGGCCTGCGCCCAGAACGTCGGACAGTGCGTCCGCCTCGACGCCGACCGGCCCGAAGGTGTGCCGCGTCACCGCGAGGCGCGCAACAGCTTCTCCGGCGATCGCTTCCCCGACGGCGCGGTCGCCAAGGTCGTCGAGCGCGCCGCGGACGCTCGGTGGTTCAAGGTCCAGGTCGGCGCCGACGCCTCCTGGGTCGCGGCCAAGTACGTCGGCGACGTCGTCCCCTGCGACCAGTCGGGCGGGACGACGACGACCCCCACCGGCTCGATCGTCGTCGGCACCTGGAACATCGAGTGGCTCAAGGAGGGCAAGGAACGCGGCTTCCCCGAGTTCCAGGGCGCGAGCGCCATCCCACCACGCACCCAGGCCGAATACGACCGCGTCGCCTCCATCATCAAGGGCCTCCAGGTTCGCATCCTCCTGCTCCAGGAGATCAACGGGCTCAACACCGACGGCGACGAAGAGGCCGAGGCCGCGTCCTCCGTCGAGCTCGACCGCCTCGTGCTCGCGCTCGGCGAGGGCGGCGCGTACCGCTACGCGATCGCCCGAAGCGGGAGCGCCCAGCGCGTCGCCGTGCTCTACGACTCCCGCGTCGTCCACCTGGAATGGACGTGCGAGGGTTCGATGACCAACCGCCAGGTCCAGAGCGCGAGCCTCTTCGCCCGCCAGCCTTTCCTTGCGTACTTCAAGGTCTTCGCCGACGGCGTCGAGATGAACGACCTCGTCGTCGTCGGCGTCCACCTCGCCTCGGGCCAGGACAAGAACAAGAACCACGACCAGGCGATGACCGAGATCCTCGCCTGGCTCGACCAGGAGCGTGCCGCGAACTCCTGCATCCCCCTCGGCGAGCGCGACATCCTCATCGCGGGGGACTTCAACGCCAACCGCTTCACCGGCGCGGTCGAGGCCTTCTGGGACGACATGGAGCGTGGCCCGTGGGACGTGCTCGCGAACACACCGGGCTATCCCGCGACGCGCCTCTCCGGCGACCCGCCCGCGCAGTCCACGAGCCAGATCGACTACGTCATCATCTCCGCGGGGCCCGGCGGGCTCGCGGGGCAGGAGGTCTCGGCCGCCGAGGCCGCGGTCCGCGGCGAACTCGTGACCGCGGGCGGGGGGGACGGCATGGCGTTCCGGCGCGGGGCGTCGGACCACCTGCCCGTGACGGTGCAGGTGCGGGTGGTGGCGGACAACGACTGACGGCTGCCGCGCCCCGCGGTGTTTCGCGGCGCAGGCGTGCCGATGCACAACCCACCACCGCTGCGCCGCAGAGCCGGCGAGCGGTGGCACCCGCACCTCATCTCTTGTCGCGCGTGAGCTGCGCAAACGCGTTGTGGTTGTGGATCGACTCGAAGTTCTCCGAGTTGATCGAGAACCACGTGAGCCGATCGTCGGCGTCGAGCCGGATGGCCAGATCGCGCACGATGTCCTCGACGAACTTGGGGTTGTCGAACGCGGCCTCGGTCACGTACTTCTCGTCCGGACGCTTGAGCACCGCCCACACCGGCGTGCTCGCCGCGGACTCCAGGTGGTCCACCAGGTCCTCGATCCACACCATGCCCTTGAACCGCACCGACGCCTCGATCCGGCAGCGCTGGTTGTGCGCCCCGTATTTGCTGATCTCCTTCGAGCACGGGCACAGGCTCGTCGCCGGCGCGGAGACCGTCATCACGAAGTCATCCGTGCCGTTCGCCTCCGCCACGAACCGCACCTTGTAGTCCATCAGCCCCGGCGAGCCCGTCACCGGGGCTCGCTTGTTGATGAAGTACGCGAAGTCGGCCTCGAAGTGCGCCGTCTCGGCGTTCAGCCGCTTGCAGATCGCCCGGGCGATCCCGGGGATCCGGTCGGGCGTGATCGGATCGACGCCGTCCCCCGCGTGCTCGTTGAGCACCTCGAGGAACCGGCTCATGTGGGTGCCCTTCTGGTAGTGCGGCAGCCCCACGTACATGTTGATCGTCGCGACCGTGCCCTGCTCGCGCCCGCACCGGGTCCGCAGCCGCATCGGGTACGTCACGTCCTTCACGCCCACCTTGTCGATCGCCACGCGGCGCGAGTCGCGGCTCGCCTGAACGTCCGGCATCGCCGCGGGCGCGGCCTTTGCCCCCCCACCCGCCCCTGCCGCCGCGGTTGTCGAGCCCTTCGACTTCATGATGAGCACGGCTCTCCCCGTGAAGCGAACTGTAGGTTCGCGGCCCGCGACCGGGACGCCGAGGCTCGGGCACGCTCCGGGCGCCGTGGCCGAGGAGTCCTCGACGAAGCCTCGGATATCGCGACTCACGCTTTGATCGCGCCGAAAGACACCCTCAAACGCGTTCGGCCCCGGTGCTCGCCCGGATTCACCGCGCCGCGGGCTTCTCTTCGACCCGCTTCTCGACGAGCGATGCCGCCCAGCCGATCCCCAGCGGGATGCCGAGCAGCCCCCCCGCGATCCAGTCCAGCGGCAGTATGTTCGCCAGCGGAAAGAGCGCCCCGTTCCGCCCCGCGACCAGCATGTTCGGTGACGCCCCCATCACGATCCCGCTGAGCGGCCCCAGGATCGCCAGCAGCGCCACCGGGATCGCCAGCGTCGCCAGCCCCGCCCGCATGTCGATCAGCCGCCCCGCGGCCGCCGCGAACATCGCCCCGACCACCGCCGCCGCGAACGTCTGGCCCTTGAGCGGCGTCTGCGCGATGAGCCACGCCGCCGCCCCGCCCGCGATGACGCCCGCGATCACGGGCCCAGCCGACGCGCCAAGCGACATGGGCCGCGGCTCGACCACGAGGTGGCGTTCCTTGTCGTCGACTTCCACACGCGCGAGCGCCGCGAGCACGTACGCCAGCCCCACTCCCGCCGCTCCGAAGATGGCTCCCTCCCCCACCAGCGACCACAGCACGTCGCCCGAACCGTTGCCGCGGATGATCTGGTCGATTGTCCCGGTCCGCCACGCGGCCCACGCCAGCACCAGCCCCGCGGCCGACATGCCCGGCTTCGCCCCGACCAGCCGCGCGCCGATCATGCCGACGATGAGCGCCGCCAGTACCGCCGCGATCGCGGCCGCAAGCCCGAGCGCCGGCGATGTCGAAACCAGCGGTGTCGCGTCGCTGCCTCCATCCGGCGCCCGCAGCCACGCCGTCAGCGCGCCCACGAACGGACCCACGGCCAGCACGGCCGCGAGATACAGGGTCCACCGGATGAACGCCTTGGGCATGGGGCGGATGATAGGGGAAACGTCGGGCCGTCGTGTGCTCACCGCGCCAGCGCCAGAAGCCGCGCGATCCGCTCCTTGACCGGCGGGTGCGACGAGAACACCGAGCTCAACTGCTGGTGCGACTCGCGCATCTTCCGCAGCGGGTTCACGATGAACATGTGCGCCATGCCGCGGTTGGCCGTCTCCACGAGCGGCTCGCTGTCGTTGGCCAGCACCGCCAGCGCGGACGCCAGCCCCTCCGGGTTGCGCGTCAGCTCGACCGCCCCCGCGTCCGCGAGGTACTCGCGCTGGCGGCTGTACGCCATCTGGATCAGCCGCGCCACGAGCGGCGCGACCACCGCGAGGACCAGCGCGATCACGATGACGATCACGACCGCCGCGCCCCCGCCCTTGTTGTTGCTCCCGCGCCGCCCGCCCCCGTACCGCCCGGAGTGGAACGCGATCCGCAGGAACGCGTCGCACGCGAACACGATCAGCCCCACCATCGTGGCCATCAACATCGAGAACCGGATGTCCAGGTGCCGGATGTGCGCGATCTCGTGCGCGATCACGCCCTGCAACTGCTCCCGATTCAGCCGCGCCCGCAGCCCCGTCGTGATCGCCACCACCCCGTGCGCCGGGTCGCGCCCGGTGGCGAACGCGTTGAGCGCCGATTCGGGGATCAGGTACACCTTCGGCACGGGCAGCCCCGCGGCGATCGCGATCTCCTCGACCACGTTCACCAGCTCCGCGTCCATCTCCCTCGTCACCGGCACCGCGTGGACCATCCCAAGAACCGCGTTCGCCCCGCTGAACCAGCTCCACGACGCCGCGATCAGCGCCAGCACGAGCCCGACCCCGCAGCCGAGCAGGATGGACGGGATGAAGAACCGGGCGTCCTTCGCCGCGCCGCCGTACACCGCCACTGCCGAGGCGATCGCCCCGCCGATCCCGACGGCCAGCGCCACCATCACCACCATGAGCACCGCGCTCTGCCGCCGGTTGCGCCGGATCAGGTCGTGGAACGTGAGGTTGCCGGGGTACGCGCGGATGCGATCGCGCAGGTCGGCATCGGCCTGTGGGGTCGAGGGCTGTCGTGACATGGCGGACATCGCTGCTCCCCGCACCCGGTGCGCGCGCACCAGCATACGGACGCAGGTTTATCCGCGTCGGGTCATCGCGGTTTCACCGCGCGGCCACCCGTGGCGCGAACGCCGATGGTGAGGCCGCTTCACTCCGCCTCGTGCCGCCCCTCGTCCTCGCCCTGGCCGGCCTGCCGATCCAGCAGCTTCCGCAGGTACTGGTTCTCGCGCCGCGTCGCCTCGAGGTCGAACACCAGGTACTTGATCGACAGCCGCAGGTAGTCCAGCGACTCCTGCAAGTCGCCGATCGTCTTGCGCATCCGGTCGTGGCGGGTGCGGGTCTCGTCCGCCAGCTTCTGGACCTGCGAGCGTTCCGGCTCGGGCAGCTCGCTGATCTGCTCCAGGAGGTCGCCCAGCTTCCGCTGGAAGTCGTGCTCGTTCATCCCGATCTCCCCTCGCAACAGGTCTGTGATTTGGGCGACGGGCCGGCGATCCGGCGGCGGCGCGACCGACCCGGGAGGGCCGGCTACCAGACCCATGAACAAGCGGGGAGCCAGCGGGCCGTACCAGAGGCCGTCGGGCGTGCCGGGTCCGAGATTCCGGTGTTCCGGCGTGTGAAAACGGCGTTGCCGCGCGGGTGAAGCGGGCAACGATGCCCACGCCGACCGCCCGGATGCGCCGGGTGTTGCATCCCGTCAACGCGCGCCGGTGAGCCGCTTCAACGCCTGCTGGGCCTGCGCGGGGGCCGAGCGGGCCAGCTCCGCCATCGCCAGCGGGTCTTCCTTGCGGAGATCCGCCACCAGCCGGCGCGCGTGGACCTCCAGCGCCTGCCGGAACCGCTCGAAGAACTGCTCCAGCTCGTGCCGGTTGAACCGCGACAGCGGGTCGGGCAGGCCGCTCTGCATCGCCGCCCAGTCCACCAGCGACGCCCCCGACCCCGTGAACCGGTACAGCCCGAGCGTGTGCTCCAGCCGCGAACGCTTGCTCCGGAACGGGTCGGTCGCCCCTTCGGGCAGCGAGATCATCTTGTCGAGGCTCACCGTCACGTGCGTCGGCGCGAGAATCTCCGGCGGGGCGTCCGCGTCGAGGTCCGGCATCTCGTCGGCCGGACGCAGGTCCGCGTACGCCGTCGAGAGCGTCTTGACCCCCGCGCGGGTGAACCGCACGGTCAACCGCTGCACGGTCTTCCCGTTCTCCTTGGCCGCCTCGACCGCGCGGACTTCTCCCGCGCCCCACTCGGGCCGGCCGGCGTGATACACGCGATCACCGAGCTTCCATTCCATGGTGGGCATCGCTCTTCCCCGGTTACGATCCATCTCCGCGCGTCAGCGTGAGTACCCGAATCGACGGCGGGTCGTACGCCCGGACGCGCCCGGAGGCGACCCCGACCGCCCGCGCGGCCGATCGCGCCGTGCCGGCGTGGACGCACGCCGACGCGTCCCGCCCGGACGCCTCGCGGCGGGTTTCAGCCCCGCTCGCGGTGCTGCGCTCGGCTCTCCACGCGGGGGCCGGGCCTCGTCCGCCGCGTGACCGTGCGGCGGCGCGGTTGTCCGGCCCAGTTCCGGACCCTAGCATAGCGGCTGATCCCGTCCTCTGGACCGCCGCGGATTGCCCGTGTCGAGCGGGCGCGTCGCGGCGGCGGGGTGAAGGCGGCCGGCGATCCCGGGCGCGGGGACGGAAACGGAACCCATCCATGATCGAAGCCCTCAAGAGCGACGAGATCGTCGAGCGTGCCGGTGGACGGTTCAAGCTCTGCACGCTGATCCAGCGCCGCCTGGTCCAGATCATGGACGGCGCCCGCCCGCTCGTCGAGCGCCAGGGACGCTCCGACCTCGAGATCGTCATCGCCGAGGTGATGCAGAAGAAGATCACGCTCGAGTACATCGCCCAGCCCGCGGCTCTGCCCGTGGCCCCGGCCGCGCCCGAGGAAGCACCCGCCGAGCCGGCGGCGCTGCCCGCCTGAGTCGCTCCCGTCCGCGCGGCCCCGACCCGAGTTCCGCATGGGTGCGCCGACACCGTTCAACGCTGAATCACTCGCCGCCGCGGTCCGCGGGCGGCGCCTCATTGTCGCCGTCACCGGCGGCATCGCCGCGTACAAGACCGCGACCGTCGTCAGCCGGCTGGCCCAGGCCGGCGCCCAGGTCACCGTCTGCATGACCGAGGCGGCCACGAAGTTTGTCGCCCCGCTCACGTTCCAGGCCCTCTCCGCCCGCCCCGTGTACACCAGCATCTGGCAGCACGAAGAGGCCAGCGACCCGCAGCACATCGCGCTGGCGGATAAGGCGGACGCCGTGCTGGTCGCCCCGTGCACCATGGACTGCCTCGCCAAGCTCGCGTGCGGGCTCACGGACGACGTGGTCACGCTGGTGCTCAGCGCCGTCGATCGGGCCCGCGTGCCGGTGCTGCTCGCGCCGTCGATGAACTCGGTCATGCTGGCGCAGCCGAGCACGCAGAGGAATCTCCGCACGCTTGAGGCCGACGGTTTCCGGATCATCGGCCCCGGGGACGGCTGGCAGGCCTGCCGGCACGTCGGGGCGGGGCGCATGAGCGAGCCCGAAGAGCTGCTCGCGGCCGTGGCGGGGGTGCTCAAGGACGCCACGCGCCCGTGAAGCGCTGACGGCGAGCCCGACGCGAGAGCGGGTGCCTTGTGGCGGGCATCTCGGGTTGCATTCCCGACCCCGCGCCGATCGGTTCCATCCGTCGCATGAGCCCCATACCCGCCCTCATATCATCTCCTCCGTCGTGAGCAAGCAAGCCCCGAGCCAATCCTGGACGACGCGCCGCCTGCTCGCGTGGATGACCGAGGCGTTCACTAAGAAGGACCTGGACTCGCCGCGGCTCATGGCCGAGTTGCTCGTCGCCCACGTCATCGGGTGCGAGCGCCTCCGCCTCTACATGGACACCGATCGCCCCGCGACGCCGCTGGAGCGCGACCGCCTCCGCGAACTCGTCGGCCGCGCCCTCAAGCACGAGCCGGTCCAGTACCTGACAGGCGAGGCGTGGTTCTTTTCTCTGCCGTTCAAGGTCCGGCCCGGCGTGTTCATCCCGCGCCCGGCCACGGAGACCATCGTCCAGCACGTCCTTCAGCACGCCCGAGTCGAGCCCGGCTTCGGCGGGGCGGCCGCGAGATCAGGCCCGGGCGCGACGGAGAGCGAGGGTCGCAGCGCAGCCGGCGGCGCATCCGCAAACGGCTCGCGCCCCACGGGCCACGGTGTGCTCTTCGCCGACCTCTGTACCGGCTCGGGGTGCGTGGGCGTGGCGCTGACCAAGAACATGCCGCGGGCACGCGGAGTCGCCGTCGACCAGTCCCGGGCTGCGCTCGAGACCGCACAGGAGAACGCGGCACGCCACGGCGTGTCCGACCGCCTCGACTTCCTGCACGGCGATCTGCTGGACGCGCTCGACCAGCACCCCGTGGCACGGAAGAAGGGCAGCGTGGCGTACCTCGTCTCCAACCCGCCCTACATCCCCGACCACGAGTGGGAGGCTGTGCCGCCCAACGTCAAGAACCACGAGCCGGAATCCGCCCTCCGCGGCGGGGCGGACGGGCTGGATTTCGTGCGCCCGCTCTTCGCGCGCGGGCCGGCGTTCCTGCGGCACGGCGGGCTGATCCTCGTGGAAATCGCGGACTCCACGGCTGCGGCCGCGCTGGAACTCGCACGGGCGAACCCCGAACTGGAAAACGCGGCGGTGCTGCAGGATCACGAAGGATTGCCGCGGGTCATCGTGGCGAGGAAGAGAGACCCGGACGGCAATAGGCAATAGGCAATAGGGAACCAGGAAATAGGCGGCAGCCCCATTGCCCATTCCCCATTGCCCACTGCCCACTCACACCTTGGGCGTCACCGCCTTGCGTACCTCGTCGAGCAGCCGCTCCACCGGGAACGGCTTGAACAGCACGGCCTGAAGGCCTTCCTGCGACGCGCGCACGATCGAGTGGTGCGGGTCGTAGCCGAACCCGGTCATCAGGATGACGGGCACACCCGGCTGGCACGAGCGGGCCGCGTTGAACACCTCGTACCCGTTGCGGTCGGGCATCTTGATGTCGCTGAGGATCATGTCGAAGGGCGGGCGCTTGCCGTCGCGGACCTCCTCCAGCGCCGCGATCGCCCCGACCCCGCTCTCGAACGTCAAGACCTTGCACCCGCGGTTGTGCAGGATGTCGTGGATGATGCGCCGGACGTTGGACTCGTCGTCGGCCACGAGGATCCGCTTGTCCTCGAGCAGCGGCTCGCGCTTGCGGTCGGCCAGGGCCTTCTCGACGCCCAGGAGGGTCTGCGGCCCGGCCGCCACGCTCCGCACGCGCCGCCGGATCGCGTCCACGTCGTCCCGGATGCGCGCGATGTGCTCCGCCGCCTCGGCGGCCGTGGGCTCGTGCGTGCGCAGCCAGTCGGCCTCCTCCAGGATGTCGTCCAGCGGCTCGTTGATCTCCCCCGCCACCCGCCCGCTCACCGTCTCGTTCGTCGCGCTCCTCTCCACCACCAGCAAGTCAAGCAGATGGAACGCCATCGCGACGTACCGCCCGAAGATCTCGGCGAACTGCCGGTCCTCCTCACCGAACGCCGAGGGCTTCTGCGACTCCACGTCGAAGACGCCGATGATCCGCTCGCCCATCCGCAGCGGGACCGTCAGCGATGATCGCGCGCCCACGATGCCGGGAAGGAACAGCGCGTCCGAGTCCGTGTCGCGGCAGATGTAGCTCCGCCCCGTGGCGGCCACGAAGCCGCTGATGCCGTTGCCCTCGGCGAGCGGGTAAATCTCCAGCTCCTGGACCTCCGCGGGGAGGCCCGACGACATCACGAGTTCGAGCTTGCCGGTGCGCCGATCGACGATCCGGATCGCGAAGTGGTCGAAGTGGAGCAGGTCCTTGCAGAGCGCGACGATGCGCGACTCGAGCAGCTTGAGCCGGTCCGCCGCGTTCATTTTGCGGACCGCGTCGACCTCCAGGCCGACGAGGGCGGCGCCGGCACGCTCGATCGCGTCGAGCTTCTTCCGCGTCGCGCGCTTCGGCGTCACGTCACGGACCAGCGCGGCCGCGGCCGGGCGGCCACCCGCGGCTCCCTGGGCCCCCGGCGCAAGCACGGGCGAGATCAACGCCTCGTAGACGCGGGCACCGTCATCCGAAGTCACATCGACCTGGCGCGGGCGACCCGCCGGGAAGCGCCCGCCGGCGGCGTCCAGCGCCGCCTCGCGGCACGCGGCCGCAACCGCGCCGCGCGTGCGCTCATCCAGCCCGTCGAACGCGGGGTTGGACCAGAGCCGCGTCCCGTCGCCGGCCACAAGGCACGCGCCCTGCCCGAGCGCTTCGAGAAGCGCCGCCGACGCCGCCTCGCCCAGCACCGTGTCCTGAGGACGCCGTTGGCCCATCGAACGCCCGCTGATCCTTCGCCCGACCCGCCCCGCGCAGCACCGGCGACACGCCCGGACGGCGAACAACGCCGCCCCGCGCGTAGTCTACCCCGGACGGACGCCGGGCGCGCGACCCCGGATTCACACGGGTCGGCGCATCGACGCTACGCTCCGGGTGCATGATCAGCGTGCGCCAAGTGGTCAAGTCCTTCGGGCGCGTCCGCGCCGTCAGCGGTGTGTCGTTCGAGGTGCCGTCGGGACAAGTCGTCGGGCTGCTCGGCGCCAACGGCGCTGGCAAGACGACCACGCTGCGCATGATCACGGGCTTCCTCCCGCCGGACCAGGGTCGGATCAGCGTGGCCGGGCACGACACGCTCGACGAATCGCTCGAGGCGCGGCGCTCGCTGGGGTACCTGCCCGAATCGGCCCCGGCCTACGGCGAGATGGGCGTCGAGGACTTCCTCGACTTCCGCGGGCGGCTCTACGGCATGACGCGGGGGCCGCGCCGCCACGCCGTCGAGAGCGCGATGGAACGATGCGACCTCATCGGCGTGCGCCGCCGGCGCGTCGGGCACCTGAGCAAGGGCTTCCGCCAGCGTGTCGGCCTGGCCGCCGCGATCCTCCACGCGCCGAAGGTCCTCATCCTCGACGAGCCCACCAACGGGCTCGACCCGCGGCAGATCGGCCACGCCCGCGACCTCATCCGCGATCTCGCCCGGAACTGCACCGTCGTCGTCAGCTCCCACATCCTGCCCGAAGTCGAGCAGACCTGCGACCGGCTCATCATCATGGCGCGCGGCGTCGTGCGCGTGGACGCGAAACCGCGCGAGCTGCTCGACGCACTGAGGGAAGTCTCGCCGTACATCGTCGACGTGAAGACGCCGACGCCCGCGGACGCCGCCGCGGTCGGAGCATTCCTCTCCGGCGTCCACGGCGTGGCATCGGCTCGCCCGGCCACCGAGGCCGCGACCGAGGCCGGGTGGTCGGCGTGGCGCGTCACGGCGCGGGCCGATGCCCCGGACCTGCGCGAATCGATCGCGTCCGCGGCCGCCGCCCGCGGCGTGCTCATCCGCGAGCTGCGCCGCGAAGCACCGACGCTCGAACGCATCTTTCTGAGGTTCATCGACGCCGAGGACGAGTTCCGCATGCCGGGCACGAGGCCCGCCACCCCGCCGCCGACCCCCGCGACAACGCTGATCCCGCCCGAGCCTGTCGCCGCGCGACGCTGATCACAACGCATGGACCGCGCCTACGCCATCGCCGCCCGTGAGTTCCGCTCGTTCTTCCGGCTGCCCGTCGGGTGGGTGGTGATCGCGCTGTATCTCTTCCTGACCGGGGTGATCTTCGCCGTATCCGCGCTGACCCCGGGCGAGCCGGCCACGCTGCGAGCCTTTTTCGTGGCGTCCGGGTTCCTCATGCTCCCGGTGGTCCCGGCGGTATCCATGCGGCTGCTCTCCGAGGAGTTTCGCGCCGGGACGGCCGAACCGCTGATGACCTCGCCCGTGAGCGACGCGGCCATCGTGCTCGGCAAGTTCGCGGGGGCGGCCGCCTTCCTCGTGGCCCTGCACCTCCCGACCCTCGTCTACCCCGCGATCCTCCTGGCGTGCAGCGACCCGCCGGCGGACCCCGGGCCGATCGCGGCGGGGTACCTGAGCCTTCTGTTGCTGGGCCTGCTGTACCTCTCCGTGGGGACCCTCGCCTCGGCCCTCACGGCCAACCAGGTGCTCGCCTTCATCGGCACGCTCCTGTTCCTGCTCCTTGTGCAGCTCGTGACCAGTGCGGGCGTGGCGTCGCGGCTGCCGCAGAGCGTCGCGCGGGTGGTCCTGCGACTCTCGTTGCCCGAGCGCCTCGACGATTTCGCCCGGGGGCTGCTGGATTCGGTCCACGTCGTGTTCTTCCTCGTCGCGTCGGCCTGGTTCCTCGTGCTCGCCGTCGTTGCCCTGGAATCGCGGAGGTGGCGATGACCGCGGGCCCGCACGCCACCCCCGCCGCTCCCCCGCCACCCGGGCGCACGCGATGGCGCTTCGGCTTCACCTCCGCGGTCCTGGTGATCGCGGCCACGGTCTCGATGGTCGTGCTCAATCTGCTGGCCGAGCGGTACCCGCTGCGCGCCGACGTGACCGCGACCCGCGAGCAGAGGCTCTCGCCGCGGACCGAGAAGCTGCTGGACTCCCTCACCTCACCCTACGAGATCGTCATCGCGGCCGACTGGCGGAGCCTCGATCCGCGTGCCGGGCGGCGGGTGAAGGACGTGCTCGACCTCTTCCGGCGCGCCACCCCGCGCGTCACCACCACCACCATCGACGTCACCACCGCCGCCGGGCTCGCCTCCTACGAGAGCCTCCTCCAGCGTCTCGGCGAACGCGAAGCCCCGAAGGTCAAGGAG
Organism: Phycisphaerales bacterium; assembly: GCA_046153875.1. Lineage (GTDB taxonomy): Bacteria > Planctomycetota > Phycisphaerae > Phycisphaerales > UBA1924 > JBJXFE01. The sequence continues at coordinate 96,369 of JBJXFE010000053.1, read as the reverse complement.
CAGACGGGTGTCATCGCGGCGGCCGCGGACGCCGCGGGTTCGCTGGCGGATTCGCTCGAGGCGCTGGGGCCGCGGGTGAGGGCCGTGCGGGACGCGATCGCACCCGACGCGCTCGGCGCCGAATCGAATAAGCGCTTCTTCGACGAGCAGGGGGCGCGGTGCGCGGCGGTCGCGGAGCAGCTGCGCGCGACGGCCGCGAAGACCCGAGCGACTCTGGCCGCACCCGCCGGCCCGCTCGGCGTGCCAGACCTCGAAGCCGCCGCGGACCCGCTCCGCCGCGACCTGGTCAGTCTGGAGACGGGGCTGCGCAGTGTCACGCAGAGCGTCCGCGAGTTCGTCGACGCCGAAACGCAACCCGCTGCGGCACGCAACGCGGCGCGCCCCCTGACCGCCGACCTTCAGCGCTGCCGCGACACCGCCGCCGTCAACGCCGAGACGCTCACGCGCCTGCCGCGGCTCGACGCCGTGCGCGTCGCACGCACGCTCCAGACCACCGAGGCCGCCCTCGTCATCGGCCCGCCCGACGCCGGGCTCACCGCCATCCCGTTCGCGTGGCTCTTCCCGCCGGGGGACGCGATCGACGCGGCCGCGGAATCGCGGGCGGACATGCGCCGGCGCAACGAGGAGCTGTTCGCCGCGGGGATCGACGTGCTGGCCCGCCCGGTCAACCCGATCGTGGTGCTCGTTCACGGGTTCCCGCACAGGCTCCTCGACCGCACGCGGGCGTTCACCGGGCTCGTCGAGCGGCTCGGGCACCGCGGCATCAGTGTGGCCGAGTGGCCCGCGGCACTCTCGCCGGAGCCGCCGAACCTGATCGGCCTCAACCCCAAGGGCGACCGGCCCGTGGTCTACGTCTCGTTCAGCGACGACGCGGCCAAGGGCGCGAGCGGCGGCGCGGGGAGCGGCGGCAGCACCGGGCCGCAGCGTGCCGACGCGCTCGGGGACGCGCTGGCGCGCCTGACGGAAGAGGGCCGGCCGCTGCTCGTCTCGATCATCCCTTCGCCGCTGCCGACGGCGGGCGCGCCGGACAAGACCGTGGCGATGCTGCCGCTCTTCGGCCTGCGCGCGGATTCGGCGCGGCCTCTGCTCAGAGACGCGCTGACGACGGGCGGGCGCATCGTGATCCCCAACCACGTCCTGCTGGCCGACAGCGCGGACCACCCGGACCACCCGATCACGGGCGCGGTCCGCGGGCTTCGGACCCTTTTCGAATGGCCCGTGCCGCTCAAGACCCTTGCGGAGGGTGACGCCGCCCGCGCTCGCACGTGGCCCCTGTTCACGCTCAACGAGAGCGACGCCTGGGCGGAGGCCGAATGGCTCGCGCTCTGGACCGTCGCGGCGCCGGGGACGCGCGGGTCCATGCCCCCGAACCCGCCCGCGAAGGACTCAACACGCGACGACGCGCAGGGGCCGTGGGTCGTGGCGGCCGCCGCCGAGCGCGACCTGCCGCAGGGGCGCGGCACACAGCGCCTCGTCGCCGTGGGCTCCAACACGTGGTTCACGGACCGCGTCGCGTCGCAGCAGGCGTCGATGGTGGACGGGCGCGTCTCGGCTACGAACCCGGGGAACATCGAGCTGTTCGAGGCCGCCGTGTACTGGCTCGCGGGGCAGGACGACCGGATCGGCGCGAGCGCGACGGCCCGGGCCGTGCCCATCATCCGGGCCCTGGAGCCGGGGACGCTGGCGGCCCTGCGCTGGACGGTGATCGCGGGCCTGCCGGCGCTGACGCTCCTCGCGGGCGTCCTCTGGCGAGTCTGGCGCGGATGACGCGCCGGCGGGCGGGGGTGGTCGGCACGGGCTCGGGCAGCGTGTCGTGATCCGCAGGCAAAGTGGAAGGCGAGTTGGCGATGAGAGCGCGCTGCGCGTCGGTCGGGGCGCGCCCGCACTCCGGGCACACGGCCCGCTCACTCGCCAGCCCGCGCAGGTCGTATTCGCACGCCCGGCAGCTCGCGTCGGGGATCGACCGCGGCAGGCACGCGAGGTAGAACCCGATGACGCCGACAAGGACCGTGAAGGGGTAGAGCATCATCTGGAGGCCGGGGAGGAAGATGCGGCCGCCGGTCCACTGGTTCAGCAGGAGGTGGAACCCCGCGAGCAGGACAAGCCCGCCGACCGCCGCGACAACCGCGGCAAAGGCCGCCAGTGTCCGCCGCCAACGCATCGCGGCGAACCAGGCCAAGGCGGCGTAGATCACGAAGAGGATCACGGGGGATTCTACGGGACCAACGCGGCGCGGACATTGTGTGAACGAGCGGTGGAGGGGCGGGTCCGCGCGGGCTGTTCCGGCGCGCGTCGCGTGAGACATTCTTCGGGCTGGCCGGGGTCGGGGACCTGGCCACGTCGTGCTTCAGCCCGGAGGGGCGCAACCGGTCCTGCGGCGAAGCGCTGGGGCGGGGGGAAAAGCTCGAGGCCTACCTGAAGCGGACGCGCTCGGTCGTCGAGGGCGTGCCCACGGCGCGGTCCGTGGTGGACCTGGCCCGCAAGTTCCGCGTGGACATGCCGATCGCCCAGGCCGTCCACGCCGTGCTCTTCGAGGGCCTCGACCCGCTCGCGGCCATCACGGGGCTCATGTCGCGGGAACTCAAGAGCGAGCGGGTGGGGTAATCTCCCCGCTCACGAAAGAACGCGATCGCTGCATGACGCTCCGAGCGCTATTCCGTGCAGCTTAAGCCGTTCGCGTCAGCCGAGACCACGTACGGCGCGTTGCACGTGACCGGATCGCCGGTGGCTGACCCGGGGTTTCCACAGCTTCCGGACCCGTCTACAAACTCGACGTAGCTGAACGTCTTGCCCGAGCCGACATCGATCCACCCGCAGTTGCGTGTGTATGTGCCGCACGTCTTGACGCTCTGGTTGAAGTGATAGCGGCCGTTATCGACATGCGTGAAATCGCCATTGAGATTCAACGATTCACGCTCGAAAGTCATGTGAGAGAAACAATCGCCGATGTTCCAGAAGGCGTCGCTGATGTCCTCCAGGATCGTCGTGGACGCGAGGATGATGTGCCCTTTGCCGTCCGCCTCGACCAGGCCCTCGTTGCGGAACTTCCCGTTCGTTGTGCCCGTGAGCCCCTCGATGGTCATTGAACCCCGCATGCCCTGACCGGCCTCTGCCAGCCGGTTAATGAGTTTGATGTTCGCCGCGATGGAGACCACGCAATAGGTCGGATTGTCGCCCCAGACGGTGCCGTCTCCGTCGACGCGGTGGTCGAGTGACGTGAAGGCGATCGACCCGCCGGCCGTCGGGGGCCCGCTCGGGTTCACGAGCATCACCACGTCACCGTTGATCTCGTGATCGTCGGGAGCGGAATCAATGTTGTTGTTGTTGTTCTCGAGCGTCAGAGTGTAGCTCGGATAGATGTAGAGGAGGCCGGTGGACGCGACCACGATGGTGTCCGCGATCGCGTCGTCGCTGTCGATATTGCAGGTCTTGCCCGCCGGAATCACGGCCCGGTCCGCGGCCGTGGGAATCCCCGTGGGACTCCAGTTGTCCTCGTCGTGCCAAGTTCCCGTATTCGGCTGGAAGGTCTTGATGTCCGCGGCCGCCATGCCGCACAAGCCGAGGGTCACGCAAGCGGACGCGATAATCGTGATGTTCCTCATGCCGCACCTCCTTCTGACGCGGCAGTCTACAGCCCCCCCCTTACCCATTGTCAACCCTAACACTCTGCGAATCCACACTTTTTTTTCGGAGTAGAGGGCCTGTATCGGTTCGTGCGCTGATCGCTCTTGTGTCTCGGGGCCTCCCCGGGTAGCCTGCGGCCGTCGGCCCCGTGCGGCCGACCCCTGACCGGCCGTTCTGGCTCGGGAGGACCCCATGCGAACCCCACGGATCGGGCGTTGGCTCTTGGCACTCGTCACATGGTGCGGCGCGGCGCCCGCACTCGCACGCCAGGCGGAGTTCTGCCTGCCCGACTCGGGCCGAGACGGGCACCCGATGTTCGGCAACACGCAGATCAGGCCGTTCCCCGAGGTGGAGAACGGTGTTCACTACGCCGGGCGGTGCACGACCGTCGCCTTCGCCGATCTGGATGGGGACGGCGACGCGGACGCGGTGGTGGGCGATGTGGGAACGACCGCGCCGGTACAGCTCTTTATCTCCGTCCTCTTCAACTCGGGTGACGGCGTATTCCAGCCCGGCGCGCTGTATGCGGCGGGGCGACTCCCGTGCGCCGTCGAACTCGGCGACTTCGACGGCGACCTCGACGTGGATATCGCCACGACCGATGAGATCGACAACACCGTATCGATCCTGTTCAACGCGGGCGACGGCACGTTCGCCCCGCGCGTCACGTACCCGGTCGGGCAGAGGCCACGGTCGCTGAAAATCGCGGACCTCGACGGCGACCTCGACCTCGACCTCGTCGTGCTGAACACCGTGAGCCACGACGTATCCATCCTGCTCAACCACGGGGACGGGACGTTCGCCCCGGAGGTGCGCGTCTTTGTGGGGAATGTGACGCAGCGCGGCGAACCCAACATGAACTTTCAGTACCCGGGGCCGTTCCTGGCGGTCGGCGATCTCGACGGGGACGGGGACATCGACATCGCCGTTCCGTCACGGAGCCGGGTGAAGCTGCTGCTCAACGACGGCGCGGGCAACTTCGCCCTTGCCGCGGAGCACCCGCTCGTGACCTTCCCGGACGCCTACGCCGTGGTGATCGCGGACCTCGACGGGGACCTGGACATGGACCTGGCCGCGACGAGCCACCACGGGGGCGTGTTCGGCCCCGAGGTGCTCTCCGTGCTGCTCAACCTCGGCGACGCGACCTTCGCGCCGGTGGTCGGCTACAACGCCGGCTGGGTCCCCGGCGGGGGTTTCGGGGAGGTTCAGAAGGCCACGTCGCTGACAGCCGGAGACATCGACGCGGATGGGGATATCGACCTCGCGGTTGGCCACGGGTCGGGCTCGAACGTCATTCTCATGCGCAACCGGGGCCCGGGGACGTTCCAACCCGCGGAGTACCTGCCCGTGGGCTTCATCGGCAACTGGTTCGTGCGCTTCGCGGAGTTGAACGGGGACAGCCGCGTGGACCTCGCGGCGTTGTGCTGGAACGTGCGGTCCACGCTGAACGTGCTGCTGAACAACGGCGCGGGGTCGGTGACGACCTACGCCAAGTACCCGCGCGAATGGGAGTGCTGCGTGGGCGAAGGGTGGAACTGGCTCGAAGGCGCGGACCTCGACGGCGACGAGAACATCGACCTCGTGGCCGCGCTCCAGGGCGGCCAATCGCCGCACCAAGTCAAGGTGCTCCTGAACGACGGGAAAGGAGCGTTCGACGACATCACGGGCTATGCGCTCGGCCCACAAGGTGCCTCGACCGGCGAGACGGTCGCGATCGGCGACCTGAACGGCGACAAGGTCCCGGATCTTGTCGTCTGCGACGCCATCGTGCAGGGCGGGTTCAACTTCCCCGGCAAGGTCTGGACCATGATGGGCCGGGGAGACGGGACATTCGAACCCGCAACGCCCTACCCGTTCACCGGGCTGATCCCCAAGCACGCCGTGATCGCGGATCTGAACGGCGATCGCGCCAATGACCTGGCCATCTGGTCCGTCGCCCTTTATCCCGGCAACGACTTGCTCCCCGCTGATCGACGCGTGGTGGTATGCTGGAATCAAGGAAGCGGCCGTTTCAAAGCCGGGCCACAGTTGGTGATTGGTTCCCCCACATGGCCGTTTGCGAAGGGTGCTGTCGCGGCACTCGACCTCGACGGCAATGGGTTCCTGGACATCGTCGGCACGGCGGGCACTCGGACTGTTCCCGGATACTTGCGCACGTTCTTGAACGACGGGCGCGGTAACTTCTCGGCCGGTCAACTGCTCACCACACCACCGCAACCACAGTCGCTGATGGCTCGGCCCGCAAGCCCGGATTCGCCGCCGGCACTCCTGCTGATGCACAATCACAACTTCTCTGAAGGTGTCATCGATGAACCGTACCTGAGCGTTTGGTGGAATCGAACTCCCGGACTGATCGAGGTCGGACCCCAGTACGTCGATGCACGCCTGCTCACCGATGGAAGACTCGATGCACTGAGAACATCCGGTAGCGGTGGGACCACGGCGTTTGTGGCGAGCGTGTATCAGGATGTCGCCGCTCGCCCGATCGGCGACGTGGCGCTCGGGTCGATCGCGGCACACCACGGTACGGGGTACTGGCCGACCGCCGTCGTGCTCGCGGACTTCGACGGGGACGGGCGGCTGGATCTGGCGACCTCGAACTACTCAAACAAGAACGTCTCGGTTCTTCTGAACCGCGCGTGCGGGACGTGCTACGGGGACTGCGACGGGGACGGTGTGCCGACTCTGGCCGACTTCGCGTGCTTCCAGGTCAAGTACCTGCGCGCCGACCCGTGGGCGGACTGCAACCACGACGCGCGTCTCTCCGTCGCCGACTTCGGCTGCTTCCAGAACCGGTTCGTCGCCGCGTGCCCGTAGGGAAGGGACGGAGAGACCCGGCGCGGCGAGTCCCACAAGAACCGGTCGTCGATCAGGAGTGCGCATCACATCGCATTGACGTGGTGGCGGATTTCAGGTTCCGGGGCGTCGCCCGCCCACTCGACGGCGACGAGGTCGAGACGCATCGGGCGGTCGAGCCAGCCGTTGGAACGCTGGACGGCGGCGGCGACGCGCCGCACCTGGTCGGTCTTGGCGGCGCGGACGCTGGCCTCGGCGGGGAGTTCGGCGGCGCGGACGGCGGGGTCGGCGGACAGGCGGCGCGAGCGGACCTCGACGATGACGATGGTGCGCCCGTCCGGGTCGAGGCAGACCAGGTCGGCCTCGCCGAGGCGCGAGCGGACGTTGCGGGCGAGGACGCGGTAGCCGGCGCGCCGGAGGAAGCGGGCCGCGGCGCGCTCGCCCGCGCGCCCGCCGCGCAGTCGGTCGGCGTCGCCGCCGGGCACACCCCCGGCCCACGCCCGCGACAGACGCGACCAGAAGCGGGCCAGCGCGATCATGGTCCCCCCACCCTCACTCGCGCGGCGCGGCTCTCGGCCGCGCGATTCCTCACTCGGTCGCGCGCGTGTCCCAGTACCGGCGCTCGGCGATCCACACGAGGCGCAACCGCATCGCCCCGATCTGGCCGGTGAGCCCGGCGCGGTCGATCAGGCCCATGACGTGTTTATCGAGCAGCTCTTGCCGCTTGCGCTCGGAGAGGATCGCCAGGATTTCCAGTTGCACCGACTCGTCGGTGAGAGGACGCCGGACTTCCTTGATCGCGTCCAGCCTGATCCAGGCCTTGAACGAGCCCCAGTTGACGGGCTCCGGCGTGATCGCGCCGGGCGACAGGGCCCGTGCGGCCGCGTTCATTTCGTCGAGCGATCCGAAGAACTCGGCCCGGGCGTACTCGCCGGTGAAGGGCTTCTCCTCGACCCCGCCGCCTTCGGGATTGAGCGTGTTGATCGGCAGCGCCGCGATCGTCTCAAAGAGCTCGCCGCGCTCCAGCGCCGCGCGGACGGACTCGATCGCCGCGTCGTCGGCCGCCGAGACCCGGATGATGCGGAATCGCGCGACGGGGTCGGGGTTGTACTCCTTCCAGTTCCGCTCGTAGTAGCGGGTCAGGTCCCGCGTGGTGACGAAGACGCGCGAGTCCACCTTGCGTTCGAGCCCGTGGGCGATGAGCGTCCTGGCCTCCTGGTCCCGCAGGAACTCCTCGTAGGTGTGGCCCTCGCCCTGCAGGAGGCGTTCGAGGCCGGACTGGGTGCCGCCGCTGCGACGGCGCGCGGTCTGGGCCCGCTGCTCGGTCATGGCGCGCAGGCCGACTCTCTGCGGGGCGGTAAGCGAGTCCCGGGCCTCGGACTCGATCAACTCGTCCTGGACGAGGCGGCGCAGCGCGCGGGCCACCAGCTCGCCCGCGGTCTGCCGCCAGTCGGTGAGCGAGATGCCGGGCTTGCGCGCGATGCGGGCGAGCTCGGCGCCGATCCCGGTCTCGTCGAGGATGCGCGAGGCGTAGACGGGCATGGCGTTGATCTCGCCGACCTTCGCCTCGACGAGCACGGGCGCGCCCGCCGGACGAGCTCCCGCCGCCTCGGTGGCGTTCGGGGGATCGCCGGGAATCGCCACAACCTCGGACGGCAGCGGGTCCGGCGGATTCTCGGGCGCGGCCTCGACCCGCGCGATCGGCGCGGGGCGGATGTTCAGCGGCGGGCCGCTCGCGGAGAGCACGGGGTGCGTCTCGGGCGGAGTTTCGACGTCCTCGGGCCCGGCCACGGGGCCGCCGCGGTACCGGGCGCAGGAGGCCAGCGCGAGCGCGGCGGCCGCGGCAGCGGCGAGGCGGATCGGGCGCGGGTTGTGCGGAGACCGGTTCATTCGTGCCCGTGCGGGGCCCGACAGCCTACGCCGCCGACGGAGCGGGCACAACGCGGGCCTACGATGAGCCCAACCCCAGAGACGCCGACATGCCCGACGCCCCGAAGATCATCGTGGACACCGACTGGAAGGCCCAGGCCCAGGCCGAGAAGGAGAAGCTGACGGCGGCCGAGAAGCCCGCGGCCAGGTCGGCGGCTCCCGCTCCCACGGCGGGTGCGCCCGCGGGGCAGGGACCGGGCGGCGAAACGATCGAGGCTTCGGTCGACGAGCTGATCCGGCTCCTGGCGACGCAGGCGCTGATGTACCTCGGCGCGTTCCCCGACCCCGAGACCGGGCGTGCGGTGGTGGCGCTCGACTACGCGAAGCTGCACATCGACCTGCTCGGCATCCTCGAGCAGAAAACGAAGGGCAACCTGACGGAGCAGGAGGGCACGATGCTCACCCGCGCCCTGCACGAGCTGCGGATGCAGTACGTCGAGGTGGCCAAGGCGGTCGCCAAGGCGGTGCAGGAAGGGCGGGTCTCCAAGTCGGGCCCGGGCGGGGTGCCGACCATCGACCCGCAGCGCCCGCAGGTCCACTGACCCATCCCGATAACTCGATGACGCCGGATTGGTTCGGAACGCGGAGCGGGTCCGAACGCGGCGTGCGCGATCGTCGCCTCATCAATCCGGCGGGCCCGTCCGATGCTGTGGGTTTACACGGACGGAGGGGGCCATGGCCAGTTCTCGGACAGGGGTCGGTGTCGAGCTCGGTCGCCCGATCGTGCTCATCCCGCCGACGGCGGCGTACCTGGTGTGCTCCACGCTGGTGGTGGCGGCCGCGGCGTGGCTCGGGGCGGATTGGCTCCGCGACGCGAGCGTGGGGCTGCCGGCGGGCGTGTGGATCATCCTGCTCGGGACGGTGCTGACGGCGTTCGTGACCCGCGAGCGCGAGACGCCCGAGAACACCGAGGCGGTGGTGGGCGCGCCGCGGCTCGCGTGGCGGCGGACGGCCCGGCGGGTGCTTGAGCTGCCGGCGCTGGTCGCGCGGCGGCTGGGCGCGAGCGAGGACCACCTGCGGCGGCTGGCGGATCGCTGGGCCTCGCGGCTCGACCGCGCGGGGCTGGCGGGCGGGCCGATCCGCGTGGGCGTCGGTCTGCCGGCCGAGGATCGCGCCGCGCTGACCCGGGCCCCGGGCGATCGCGCGATCACGTGGGTGCAGGTCTCGCGGGCGGGCGATGACCAGGCGGATTGCCGCGACCTGGGCCTGGACGCGGTGGTGCGGCGCGGCGAGTTCGGGCCGATGCGCGTGACGGGCGCGGTCTCCGCGGGTCGCGACGCCGCGTGGTACGACTGGTCGCGCCCGCGGCCGCTGAGCTACTCGGGCGTGTTCCCCGGGCGCGTGGACCCGGAGATGGTGACGCTCGTCGGCGGTGAGCATCTTGAAGCGGGCGACGCGCCGGCGCTGCGCCGGCTGGTCGAATCGGTGGCCGAGCTGTCCCGGGCGACGCCGCGGATTTCGCTGGGCGATCGGCTGCTGGGGCGCGGGCCGGGGCCGGAGAGCGGGCGACCGTCCGCGTCGGACGCGGCCCTGCTCGCCCTGGGCGAGCGGATCGAGCGCAACGACGGATCCCCCGAGTCGATCACGCGTCCGATCGCCCGCGCGGTCGGGGCGTGGCTGGCGTCCACGCCGACACCGATCGACCTGCCGACGCGGCGGCGCGGCGTCGAGGCCGCGGGCGAACTCCTCGGCGACGAGCCCGAAGCCCTGCTGCGCCTCGCGGCGGTGCGCGTGGCGACGGGCGACGACGCTGGCGCGTTCGACGCGATCGTCCGCGCGGACCGCGTGATCCGCGCGACGCACCCCGCGCCGATCAGCGACCACTTCAGCTTCCTCGAGGCCGAGCTGCGCCTGCCCGTGCCCGACGCGCTGCAGCTGGGGCGCGTGGCGGCGGGGATCGCGCTGGTCTGCGCCGGGGCGCCGTCGGACCACCTCGCGCCGCTGAGCGAGGATATCGCCGAAGACCTGGGCTTCACCGAGTGGCTGGTGGGGCGCGACCAGGACCGCGCGCTGCTGCTGGAGGTCTTCCGCGTGATCGAGCGCGGACGCGAGCGCGAGCTGCGGGCGGCGGCGTAGCGCTCAGCCCTGCACGTCGATCCGCTTCTTCGCGGCACGGCGGAGCGAGCCGTCGGGCATGTAGGGCGGGTGCTCCTGGCGGTCCTCGTGAGCCTGCTCCTGGTCGTTGCCGGCGAGGTTCCGCACGGCGTCGGGGGCTTCGACGTCGGACACGTGATGGTCGTACTCGTCGTTGGACCGCTTGACGGGGCGGGCCTTGACGGGCTGGATGCGCTTGCGGTCGGCGCCCTCGGCCCGCTCGGCCTGGGGCACTCCCGCGACGGACTGGGCCACGTTGCTCCCGATGAGGCTCACGGGCGCGCTATCGACAATCCGCGGCATCGGGCTTGACCCGGCGCGGGCGTTATCGGCCCATTGATCCGCGGCGTCGCGCCGCCGACTCACGCGCCGATGATGTTGATCCCGCAGTCCACGTAGATCGTCTCGCCGGTGACGCCCGCGGACAGGTCGCTGGCGAGCCAGACGGCCGTGTTGCCTACGTCGCTGCCGTCGACGTTGCGGCGCAGGGGCGCTTTGATCGCGGCCGCCTCGCCCAGGGCCTCGGCCCCGCCAACCGCGGAGACCGCGAGCGTGCGCAGGTACCCGCCGGAGATGATGTTGACGCGGATCCTCGATGGACCCAGGTCCTCGGCGAGGTAGCGGGCGGTGCATTCGAGGGCGGCCTTGGCCACGCCCATGACGTTGTAGCCGGGGATGACTTTCTCGGCGCCGTAGTACGACATGGCCATGATGGAGCCGCCGGTGCGCGACATCAGGGGGCGGGCACGCCGCGCCATAGCGAGGAGGGTGTACGCGGAGATGTCGATCGCGCCCAGGTACGCGGCGCGGGGCGTCTCGACGAACTGCCCGGTGCGCAGCCATTCGCGGTCGGCGAAGGCGATCGAGTGGACGAGGAAGTCCATGCGGTCGAACGACTCGGCGTACCGGGTGAACGCGTCGTCGAGGCCCGCGTCGCTCGACGCGTCGAGCGGCGTCATCCACGGTTCCTTGAGGGCGAGTTCGTCCACGGCGCGGCGGGTGCGGCGCTCGTTCTTCTCTCCGGGGAGGTGGGTGAAGGCGCAGCGCGCCCCGTGTGCCGTCAGCGCTCTGGCGATGTGCCAGGCGTACGACCGCTCGTTGGCGACCCCCACGACCAGCCCGATCCGACCGTCCAGGAGCCCCATGGTCGCCTCCTCGGGCACGCGCCCGGGGCAGTGTACGCGCGTGATCGACTACGATGCTCGCGATGCCGGACCTGAACCAGTTCCGCCTGCCCGAGCTTTACGCGCACCTGTCCCGCGGGGGGCTCGTGCGTCGCCTCGTTGAACTGGCCCGGGACGAAGACCTTGGCCCCGGCGGCGACGTGACCAGCATCGCCACCGTGCCCGAGTCGGCCGTGGGCGAGGCCGCCGTCGTGGCCCGGTCCGCCGGCGTGGTTTGCGGCATGGCGGCGGTTCAGGACCTCTTCACGGCGTTCGGCGTGACGCTCGGCGTGGCCGACGCCGTGCCGGACGGCGCGCGGGTGGAGAAGAGCGATCGGATCGGGATCGTTCGCGGGCGCAAGCGGGACATCCTGCTGGTCGAGCGGACGCTGGTCAACCTCATCGGGCGGCTCTCGGGCGTGGCGACCCGGGCGGCGACGTTCGTCGACGCGCTGGGGACGGGCGTCCGCGCGCGGCTCTACGACACGCGCAAGAGCACGCCGGGGCTGCGCGTCCTGGAGAAGTACGCGGTGCGGTGCGGCGGCGCCATGTGCCACAGGCTCGGGCTCTGGGACGCGGTGCTCATCAAGGACAATCACCTCGCGGGTGTCGCGCTGGGCGACCTGGCGGGGTTCGTCGCCGCCGCGGTCAGGCGGGCGCGGCAGACGGCCGCGGCCGGCGGCGTGGCGCTCGCGTTCATCGAGGTCGAGGCCGACTCGCTCAAGCAACTCGAACGGCTGCTCACCGTCGAGCCGGGGCTCATCGGCGTGATCCTGCTGGACAACATGAGCCCGCACGAGCTGCGACAGGCGGTGGCCGCCCGGGACGCCGCGGCGAGCCCGGTGCAACTGGAGGCTTCCGGCGGCGTGCGGCTCGAGTCCGTGCGCCTCATCGCGGAGACCGGCGTGGACCGGATCAGCGCCGGCACCCTCACGCACGGCGCCGCGTGGATGGACGTGGCCCTGGACATGATCACCGGATGAGCGCCGCCGCCCACGCCGACGACCCTTCGGGGTGGCACGATCGCCTCATGGACGCGATCGCGCGGCATGGCGTGCGGATCGTCGACCGTGTCGTGGTGCTGGCGGAGACGGCCTCCACGCAGGACGCGGCGCGGGAGGCCGCGGGCGGGCGGCCCGGACTCGTGGTGCTCGCGGACCGGCAGAGTTCGGGGCGCGGGCGACTGGGCCGGGCGTGGGTGCAGCGCGGCGGTCTTGGATTGGCGATGACCGTCGTGCCGCGTGTCGCGGAGCACGCTCCCGATCGCGTGTCGCTCGCGGCGGGCCTGGCCGCGGCGGACGCCGTCGCGGAGTTCCTGCCGCGAGCGCCGATCGGGGTCCGCTGGCCGAATGATGTCGTCGAGCGGGAGCGGGGACGAAAGCTGGCGGGCGTGCTCGTCGAGCGGGCCGCGGACCTGCGGTTCATCGGCGTGGGCGTGAACGTGCACCAGGTAGAAACCGACTGGCCGGCGGAGCTGCGCGGGCGCGCGGCGTCGATCCATGGCCTTGGGGGCGCCGCGACGCGGATCGAGGTCGCGGAGGCGCTGCTGGCCGCGCTCGATCGGGCGCTCGCGCTGCCCGGCGATGAACTCGTCGCCGCGTGGTCGGCGCGGGACGTGCTCCGCGGCACGCGCGCCGCGTTCATCCACGATGGGCGGACGTGGACCGGGACCGTCGAGGGGATCGAGCCCACGAGCGCGATCGTGCTGCGCCTGGACGACGGCTCGACGGCCCGCCTGCCCGCACTCACGACCTCGATGGACCACGGGCCCGCCGGGCCGCGCTAACGGGCGATCTCCGCGGCGAGCGATCGGGCCAGGTCCGCACCCGGGACCGCGTCGAGTTTCCCGGGGCGCCAGCCGATCTCCAGTCCAAGGCCGCTGCCGGCCGGCGCGTCCGCGGCGAACCGCGGGATGACATGGAAGTGGACGTGCATGACGGCCTGGTGAGCGCCGGCGCCGTTGTTCTGGAGGACGTTGTAGGCCTTCGCGCCGGTCACCCTGACCACGGCCCGGCAGATGCGGGGCAGGACGCGCCCGAGCGCGGCGGCGGACTCGTCGGAGAGCTGATCGAGCGTGACGGCCGGCTCCTTGGGGATCACGAGGACGTGCCCGCGGCTGAGCGGGTTGATGTCGAGGAGGGCGAGGACGCGGGCGTCGTCGTGGACGCGGTGGCAGGGGATTTCGCCGCGGATGATCTTCGAGAAGATGGTCTCGGGCATGGGTGCAGTGTACCTCCGGCGCGCCGGCCGCCTGTCGGTTGGCGAACAGGGCCCGCCGTCACCCGTACAATCGTGTCGTGATCGGGACTCTCGCCGAGCGTCGCATCCGCGTGCTCCCGCCGCTGCTGGTGAACCAGATCGCGGCGGGCGAGGTCGTGGAGCGTCCGGCGTCGGTCGTCAAGGAGTTGGTCGAGAACTCGCTCGACGCCGGGGCGACGCGGATCGCGGTCGAGCTGGAGCAGGGCGGGATCGAGCTCATCCGCGTGAGCGACGACGGGTGCGGCATGGAGGCGGACCAGTTGCCGCTGGCCCTCGCGGCGCACGCGACGAGCAAGATCGCCGAGCCCGACGACCTGACGCGGATCGCCACGCTCGGGTTCCGGGGCGAGGCTTTGGCGTCGATCGCGTCGGTGGCGCGGGTGGTGATCCGCTCGCGGCCCGAGGGGGCGGACGCGGCCGCGGAGATGGACGCGGAGGGAGACCGGGTCAGCCCCGTGCGCCCGGCCGCGGGGGCGCGCGGCACCGCGGTCAGCGTCCGCAACCTGTTCTTCAACACGCCGGCCCGGCGCAAGTTCCTTCGCACGCCGCCAACCGAGCAGGGGCGGAGCGTGGATTCGGTGCGCGACCTGGCGACGGCCCACCCGGGCGTCGGGTTCACGATGGTGTGCGACGGGCGGACGGTGCTGGAGGTGCCTCCGGACCAGTCGCCGCGGGAGCGGGCGCTGGCGGTGCTGGGGGTGGAGTTGGCGGACCAGCTTCTCGAGGTGCGGGCGGACCGATTCGACGCGTTCGGCGGCGGCATCGGGGGCGTCGCGCTCTGGGGGCTCGCGGGGCTGCCGTCGATCGCGCGGGCAACGAACCAGGCGCAGCATGTTTTTCTGAACGGGCGGGTGGTCCGCGACAAGACGATCCAGCATGCGATCAAGGAGGCGTACCGCGGGCTGATCGAGCCGGGGCGGCACCCGACGATCGTGCTGATGATCGAGATCGACCCGACGGCGGTGGACGTGAATGTTCATCCCGCGAAGGCCGAGGTGCGGTTCCGCGATCCGTCGCTGATCCACTCGGCGGTGCTGCGTGCGGTGCGCGAGACGCTGCGGGCGGCGGACCTGACGCCGACGTTCGCGACCGCGATGCCGGGCGCGCGGGCGGGCGAGGGGAGGGCGATCCTGCCCGCGGCCCCGATCAACAGCGGCGTGGTTTCGCCGGAGGCCCGGGCGCGCGACGTGAGCGCCTTTGTCGATTACTTCAAGCGCGTCACGCCGGGGCCGAGCCTGTCACCGCTGGGGTATGAGGCGATCCGGGAGGCCGTTGATCCCGTGGCGGGTGGGCCGGCGCGCGGACCGGAAACCGGTCGCCCCGGTTCCGAGGACGGGCCGGAGGCCCACTCCACCAGCGCTGGTGAGCCGGCTCCGCTCTCCGCGCCGCGGCCCGCGTCGCGCGTCCTGCAGGTCCACAACAGTTTCCTCCTGACGCAGGACGAGCACGGCGTGGTCATCATCGACCAGCACGCGCTGCACGAGAGGGTCATGTTCGAGGCGCTGGTCGCGCGTGTCGCGGCCGGGCCGCTCGAGAGCCAGCGGCTGCTCTCCCCCGCGATCGTGCCCGCATCGCCGGCGCGGGTCGAGCGCCTGACGGACCTCGCTCCGCTGCTCGGCCGGATCGGGGTCGAGGCCGAACCGATCGGGCCGACAAGCGTGGCCGTCCACGCCTTTCCCTCGTTCCTCTTCGATCGCGGCGTTGATCCCGTCGAGTTCCTCGAGGACCTGTTCGAGCGGTCCGAGGCCGAGGGGTTCGCGCCGGGCAGCGAGCAGGCCCTGCACGAAGTCCTGGACATGATGTCGTGCAAGGCGGCGGTGAAGGCAGGGGACCGCATGAGCGATCCGGAGCTGGCCGAGCTGGTCACGCTGCGCGAGGCGGTGGAGCGTTCGAGCAACTGCCCGCACGGGCGGCCGACGTCGATCCGCCTGACGATCCGCGAACTGGAGCGGCTGTTCGGGCGGTCGTGAGCGGCGCGAGCCTCAGGGCGTGGGCGTCGAGAGCTTGAGCCCGACGATCCCGGCCACGATGAGCGCGACGCACGCGATCTGCGGGGCGCGGACGCGCTCGCCGTACCAGATCGACGCGAAGATCACGGTGCCCACCGCGCCGATCCCGACCCACACCGCGTAGGACGTTCCCGCGGGGAGCGTCCGCATCGCCCGGGCGAGGAGGAAGAAACTCACCCCCATCGCGCCGAGGGTGAGCACGCTGGGCCAGAGGCGCTTGAAACAGTCCGTCTGCTTGAGCGTCGTCGCCCACACGACTTCGAGCAGCCCGGCGATCACCAGCAGCACCCACGGGTTCATGCACGCCTCCACGCCACGCCTGGCCCGGGCCGAACTGCGGGCGCAGGACGGTAGTCACGGCGCGTCGTTGAGCCGAGCGCGGCGGAGCGCGGCCCCGATCGCGACCAGCACGAGCGAGGGCGGGAAGGTGGCGACGAAGAGCAGCCCGGGGCCGACCGCGGTGGACGTGGGATCGACGATCATCACGGCGACCAGGGGACCAACGCCCACCACCAGCAGCGCCGCACCCGCACGCAGCAGGCCCGTGCCGATGCGGCGGCGGGCGCCGGGGGCCGCGTGGGGCTCGCTCCAACGCTCCGGCGCGCGATCGATGGTGGACATGATTCTTCCGACATCGGTCGGTGGCCGCGGCCGGGAGAGTCGCGGGGCGCCTTAGCGGGTGAGCGGTCCGGGTCGGGCGAGAACGGTAGGATCGTTATGGGCCCTTCATGGCCCGTCGCGACGGGGATTGGGGAGGTCGTCATGGAAACGGTGTCGCGTCGTGGCTTTCTCGCGGCCGGTCCGGGGGCGGTGGTCGTCGGCGGCGTGCTGGGGCTGACCGGGGGCGCGCTGGGCGGCACGCGCCACGCGGGCGATGACCCGACGACCTACCAGGGCTTTCCGCGCCAGGATGCCGGCGCGGTCCAGGAGATCGTCGGCGCATCGCACCGGAACATCGACCGGGTGCGTGAGCTGGTGACAGCGCGACCGGCGCTGGCGAAGGCGTCGTGGGACTGGGGTTTCGGGGACTGGGAGTCGCCACTGGGCGCCGCGTCGCACGTCGGGCGGCGGGACATCGCGGAACTACTGCTTGAGCACGGGGCGCGCCCCGACATCTTCGCGTACGCGATGCTCGGCGACGTGGCGTCGGTGAAAGCGATGGTGGACGCGCACCCGGGAGTCCAGCGGATCCCCGGGCCTCACGGCATCCCGCTGCTCCGGCACGCGAAGGACGGGGGGGAGGAGGCGGCAGCGGTCGTGGCGTATCTGGAGGGCCTGGGAGACGCCGGGATCGAGCAGCAGTCGCTGCCGCTGACGCCCGAGGAGGCCGCGGCGTACTTCGGCACGTTTGAGGTCGAGAGCGGCACGACCGCCGCGGCGGGGACGCGCTTCGAGCTCAAGGACCGCAATGGCGCGGTCGTGTTCAGGCCGGCCGACGGGTCCTTCCGCGGGCTCTTCCGCGTCGGCGCGCACGAGTTCCACCCGACGGGGGCACCGGCGGTGCGAATCAAGATTGAGATGGAGAACGGGCGGGCGACGCGGCTGACCATCGTGGATGGAACGCCAATCGTGACGGCGCGGCGGGTGGGGTGAGGCACGCGGCGATAGAATCTCGCCGACGCGCCCGTAGCTCAACTGGATAGAGCATCGGTCTTCGGAACCGAGGGTTGGGGGTTCGAATCCCTCCGGGCGTGCTTCGCGCGACCATCCGGGCTCACGCCCGGCGTCGGCGCGCGGCCCACATCAATGCCGCGGCGACCGGGAGGATGACGCCCGGCGCCGGGAGCACGGTGATGGTGCCCGCCATGCCCGCCGCGGTGCCGTTGGGCAGAGCGTTGCCGTGGGGAAAGCAGTAGTACCACCACGTGCCAGGGTGCGTGAACGTGTGGTCGTACGTCGTGCCGACGACGCCGACGTACCCCGAGTCGAAGACTTCCGGGATGTTGGGGACCGACGTCGCGCTGTGCCCGCTGTCGAGGAAGTGCCAGCGGATCGTGTCGCCGGGGTTCACCACGGCATCCACGATCGGCCCCCCGGGCGGGTTGATGCTGAAGTCGAAGCTAAAGACGTACACCGTCACCAGGTCGGCCCGAGCGGGCGAACCAATCCACCCCGTCACGCCCGCCGCGAGCGCGGCCGCAACAAACCGCGACGAAAAGAAGCCGCCACGGATGACACGGGTGGGCACGGACAGGCCCAGGGCGAGGATCGAATCCGTGTGAATCCGTGTCATCCGTGGCTCGCTTTCCGACCGAAAGCCGGGGCGGGCTGGGGAAGCCCGCCCCGGCGAGAAGAAGGCCCGCGGGCCGGCCTGTGGGTTACGGGCAGGTCGGGCAGCCGAGCACGTACTTGCCCTGGAAGCACCCGAAGTCGGCGACGGAGAAGGCGCCGTCGAGGTTGCAATCCGCGTACAGATCGCCGAGCACGTACTTGCCCTGGAAGCACCCGAAGTCCCCGACGGTCAGGGCGTTGTCGGCGTTGCAGTCGCCGTAGCAGAACGTGCCGGGGATAAAGGCCGCGAGGATCTGGCTGCCCTCGATGAGTTCACCGGCGATGCCGTAGTGGCTCTGGTTGTCGAGGACGTACCAGCCCGGCCCGATCTCCTTGCGGGCGTCCACGATGCCCGAGGACTCCTCGTCCTGGGTCACGAAGTTGGCGCCGCCCGAGATGTACCGGCTCGCGTCGGCCAGCGCGATCTCGGTCATGCGGTCCGAGGCGGGGTCGTAGAGCCAGATGCGGCCGAGCCGGGCGTTATTGCCGACGTCCTCCTGGATCAGCACCTGACCCAGCGACGTGCAGACGATGTTGTCCATCATGCGGACGTCCGCGAGGCCGGTGGCGGAGACGATGCCGCCGGCGAAGCTCGCGGGCACCGAGCCATCCCCGACCATGGAGATCACGCCGCCCAGCTCGGGCTGGGCGATGTCGGTGAAATCCATCGCCCACAGACGGCTGTTGCCCGTGAACGAGTCGGTGGTGACGAAGTAGCACCGCTCGGGGTTGCAAGGGTCCCACGCCTGATCCTCGGGGCGGAGGAAGTTCATCTGGCCCAGGGCGTCGGCGCCGGACTGGAGGGCGGAGCCGGTGGTGTTGGTCTGATCGCCCATGTCGATCATGGTGAAGGCCTTGCTGGCGACCGGGCCGCTGGCGGCGTTGCCGAGGATGTTGGGACGGTCCTCGACGTTCTGGCCGCTGGCGTTCACCGTGGTGCCGGTCATGCCCACGGCGTAAACCTTGCCGTTGGTCAGGCCGGCGCGCTCGATGTCGTTGCCCGTGTCGGTCTTCGTGCCGACGTAGACGTAGACGTTGCCCTGCGTGGAGTCGTCGGTGCCGACGACGATCGTCTTGAGCTGCGCGAAGGGGCTGGCGACCGAGTTCTCCCACGAATAGTCGCCGTGGACCGGCAGCTCCCAGGCGGTGTCGGCGCCGGGGCCGGTCACGACGTAGGCGAAGGCGCGCCCGGGGTTGCCGATCTCCTCGCCGTTGAGATAGATGCGCGCGTCGGTGCCGAAGTTGCCGAACTTGAACGCGCTCGGCGGGGCGAGGTCGCCGGCGCAGTGCCGGCCGATGCCGTCGAAGTTCGGGGCCGGGCCTGTGCCCAGCACGTTGTTCGTGTACGCGGGCATGGGGCTGGCCGCGTTGTAGGTCTCGTAGCCCGTGCCGGGGCGGTAGAGCATGTACTCATCGGCCAGGTCGCGGGCGCCGACGACCTGCAGGAAGCTGGCGGAGCCGGGGTTGCCCCGGATCTTCCACAGCGAGACGAACGCGCCGCGGCTGCCGTGGTCGCGGACGATGCCCGCGTTGGCGCCCGCCTCGTGGTTCATGATGAAGGTGAACGTGCCGTCGATGACGTCCTGGGGCGTGCGGAGGATGCCCGCGCCGTCCGGGACGCCGACGAGGCGATAGAGGGCCGCGCCGTTGAGCCGCGGAAACGTCTCATCGGGCGCGGTCACTCCATTGCCGTTGCTGGCGATGGAGAAGGTGCGCACTCGGCTCGCGGGGTCCGAGGGCAGGAACTGCGGGGTCTGCTGGGTGCTGGGGCCCTGCACCTGAGCGAACGCGCTCGGGGCAAGGCCCGCCAGGGCGCACAAGACAAACGGGACGCTCTTCATGGGGCGATTCCTTTCTTGGCGCGCCGCACGGACGCGCGGGACTCCGATCCACCGAGGGTGCGCAAGCTACCCCGGCGCGCGCGAAGGGGGCATGAACCCCGCGTGAGCGCGGGCGCAATTCGACGATCTCCGGATTAGCGCCGAGTTCACGCGGCGCACACGCGCGGCTCATGGCGCGCGGTCATCGTGCCCGGGCGCGCCGTGGCGCGCGCCGGAATCGGGGGATGGGGCGCAAGGAGGAACGGTGAGGCACGTCACGATCGCGGTGCTGACGGCGGGAGCTCTGGCCGGGTGCGCATCGAGCGAGCCCGAGCCGCGTGCGGACGGGTCGGCCCAGGCCTCGCCCGGCGTCGCGTCCGCGGGGCCGCGCGCCGACCTGCTCACGCACGAGGAGTACGCGCAGCAGGCCGCGAAGCTCGTCCACCCGATCATGACGCGCACCCGCCCGCGGGCCGACGCCCCCCACGCCCGGGGCCGCCGCAACGCCTATCGGCAGGTCAACCTCGTCGCCAACCGGCCCGAGTTCAACCCCACCGTCATGGTGGACCCGCTGCTGCTTGACGGCTGGGGCATCACCATCCGGCCCGCGGGCGAGGGCGGGCACTTCTGGATCACCAACGCCGGCAGCGGCACGACCACCACGTACGTGGGCGACGTCTCCGGCGTGCCGCTCTACCAGGACGAGCTGAAGGTCGTGACCATCCCCACGTCGCGCCTGTTCTACCCGCACCCGGATAAGGAATCGCAGCCCACCGGGCAGGTCTATACGGGCCACTCGCTGACCGACTTCGTGGTCTCGGGCGAGGGGATCACCGGCCCGAGCAAGTTCGTTTTCGTGACGATGGACGGGAATGTGAGCGGATGGACCACGGGGCAGACGGCGGCGGTGGCGATGTTCGACCACTCGGTCGAGGCGTCGATGTTCACCGGGTGCGCCGTGACGGACTACCCGTCGGGGAACCGTCTGTTCATCGCGGACATGGGGCTCGAGTCGTTCATCGTGCTCGACCACGAGTTCAAGCGCGTGCGGATCGCGGGCGACTTCAAGCACCCGGAACAGGCCACGGACACGTACGGGCCGTACAACTTCTGGTACCACGCGGGCGAGGTGTACACGACGTTCGCGCGGATCGGCGACGACCCGGGGGAGGAGGACGCCTACCCGGGGTACGGGTACCTGGGCGTGTTCGACACCGAGGGGCGGTTCCTGCGGGCCTTCGAGCACCGCCTCGAGCTGAACGCGCCCTGGGGCATGGCGATCGCGCCCGACGACTTCGGGGCGCTCAGCGGAACGCTCCTGGTCTCCAACTTCGGCGACGGAACCATCGTCGCTTTCGACCGCGACACCGGCCGCTACATCGACTACGTCCGCGATGAGCAGGGCGCGCCCATCATGATCGACGGCATCTGGGGCGTGCTCTTCGGCAACGGCGTGCGGCTCGGACGGACCAACCACCTCTACTTCGCGGCAGGGCCGAACCTGGAGCAGGACGGGGTCTTCGGGAAGCTCGAGCCGCTGGACCCGTGAGCGGGCGGCCGGACCGCCTCAGCGCGTCGGATCGGGCTTCGCTTCGCTCATCGCCTTGAGGGCGCCCAGGCCAACGTGCCAGAAACGGGCGCGCCGGTCGAGCCATGCCGCGGCCTCTCCGAGGGAACCCGGCCTCAGTGTCACGAAGCGCGAACGCCCGCGCTTGCGCACCCGCACCAGCCCGGCCCCGCCGAGCACCCGCAGGTGCTTCGACACCGCGGGGAGCGTCATGTCGAACGGCCCGGCCAGGTCGGAGATAGTGGCCTGGGAGCGTTCGAGGCGCGCGACGATCGCGCGCCGGGTCGGGTCCGCGAGCGCGGCGAAGACGCGGTCGAGTGTGCGGGCGGGCGGCACGACCATGCGCGTTCTCGGGTGCGGACCGGGCGGGCCGATGGACTTATAGTATACTATCTGGTAAAGTTTTCAAGCCTCCCGCCCTTGCCCTTCACCGGCCGCACCAGCCCGGAGGAACGCCATGCCGAAGACCACCCCGCTCGACGCAGCGCACGCCTCGATCGAGCTCACCTACACGATCAACGCCCCGCGCGACCGCGTGTGGAAGGCCCTGGTCTCCCAGACCGCGGCGTGGTGGCCGGCGAGCTTCTTCACCGACCCGCGCTCCACGGGCGTGTCGATCGAGCCCGGCCCGGGCGGACGGTGGGTGGAGCACTGGGGCGCGGGCGGGCGGCACGGCGGGGTGCTGTGGTACACGACCCTCGTGTGGAACCCGCCGCACGCGATCGAGGCCGTCGGGCACATCAGCCCGGACTGGGGCGGGCCGACGGTGTCGATGATCAAGTTGACGCTCGAGGAGTCCGGGGGCACGACGACGCTGCGCCTCACCGACGCGCTGCTCGGGCGCACGAGCGACGCGGACCTGAAGTCGAAACGCGCGGGGTGGGATGAACTGTTCGGTGTTGCGCTGAAGCGGCACGCGGAGAACTCGGAGACGCGGTAGGCACGCCGGTTCAGCGACGATCGATCCCCGTCGTCGCGCTCGGCGGGCTGAAGATGTCGAGCACGACGGTGTCCTCCAGCGCCTCGGCCGAGTGCGGCAGGTTCGACGGCAGGTGGATGACCTCGCCCGGCCCGACCGTCACTTCGCGGCGCTGAGGCGTGCCGTCGGCCCCCAGTCCGAAGCGCAGCCGCCCGGAGAGCACCGCGGAGAACTGCTCGTTCTCGTGCTGGTGCGTGGGCACGATGAACCCGCGCCGGAGCGTGATGTGCGAGATCATCGCCTTGTCGCCGATGACGCGCCGGCGCTCCAGCAGCGGCATCGGGCGGTCCACGGGCAGATCGGACCAGCGGGAGACGACGGCGTTGGCGGTCATGCCACCAGCGTAGGGGCGCGCGGAGCGCCGGCAAACTCCCCGGGAGCTCAACGCTCAACCCGAGCAAGGCGATGAGAGGGGGCCTAGGCCGGGCTCGGCAGGGCGCCGGGCGATGACCCCGTCTCGGGGCGCGGGGTCGGCTCGGCGGGCACCTCGCGGGCCCTCTTGCGGGCCTCGGCGGCGAGGAGCTCGCTCACCGTGGGTTTGTCGAGGCGCTCGCCGCGCATGAGCTTGTGGACCTCGTCGGCGCTCAGGGTTTCGTACTTGAGCAGCGCGCCGGCGACGGCGTCCACCTTTTCCCAGTTGTCGTTGAGCAGGCGCGTCGCGTCCTGGAAGGCCTCGTCCACGATGCGCCGGGCCTCTTCGTCGATGATGCGGGCGGTCTCCTCCGAGTACCCGCGCTCGGGGATGAACATCTCGCGGGTGTCGGTGGCGGCGTAGCGGAGGAAGCCCAGGCGCGGGCTCATCCCCCACTCCTCGATCATGGTGCGGGCCATGCGGGTGACGGTGGCGATGTCCGCCGAGGCCCCGGACGAGACGTCGCCCATGGCCCGTTCCTCGGCGATGCGACCGCCGCAGGCGACCCGCATCGTGGAGCGGAGGTACTTGAGGCTGTACCCCATACGGTCCTTCTCGGGGAGGGCGAACGTGGCCCCGCCCATGCCGCCGCGGGGGATGATCGTGACCTTATGGAGCGGGTCGCCGTCGGGGAGCAGGCACTGGAGGACGGCGTGCCCGGCCTCGTGGAAGGCGACGAGCTTGTTCTCGTCCTTCTCGCGGACGCGGGACTTCTTGGCGCGCCCGAACTTGACCTTGTCGCGCGCCTCCTCCATGTCCTCCTGCTCGACGAAGTCCTTGTTGTGCATCGTGGCCGCGATGGCGGCCTCGTTGATGATGGCGGCCAGGTCGGCGCCGCTGAACATGGGCGTGCCGCGGGCGATGCGCTCCAGGTCCACGTTCGGCCCGAGCTTCACCTTGCGGGCGTGGACGCGGAGGATCTCGAGGCGTCCCTTGAGGTCCGGCAGCGGCACCACGATCTGGCGATCGAACCGGCCCGGGCGGATGAGCGCGGGGTCGAGCACGTCGGGGCGGTTGGTGGCGGCGATGACGATCACGCCGTCGGTGGTGGTGAACCCGTCCATCTCGACGAGGATGGCGTTGAGGGTCTGCTCGCGCTCGTCGTGCCCGCCGGTGGTGAACCCGCCCCCGCGGCGCCGGCCCACGGCGTCGATCTCATCGAGGAAGATGATGCAGGGGGCGTTCTCCTTGGCCTGCTTGAAGAGGTCGCGGACGCGCGACGCCCCGACGCCCACGAACATCTCGACGAAGTCCGACCCGCTGATGGAGAAGAACGGGACGTCGGCCTCGCCGGCGATGGCCTTGGCCAGCAGCGTCTTGCCGCACCCCGGCTCGCCCACGAGCAGCACGCCGCGGGGGATGCGCCCGCCGAGCTTGGTGAACTTCTTGGGGTTCTTGAGGAACTCGATGATCTCCTGGACCTCGTCCTTGGCCTCGTCGATGCCGGCGACGTCGGTGAAGGTGATGCCGGTCATCTCCTTCGACATCATGCGGTGGCGCGACTTGCCGAAGTTGCCGAGCATCCCGCCGCCCGCGCCCGCGTTGCGGAGCCCGCGGGAGATGAGCCAGAACACCAGGAAGATGACGGCGAGCGGGGCCAGGAAGAACCACAGGAAGGGCGCCCAGACCGACGTCGGGCGGACCTGGGCCTTCTCGCCGGTGATCTCCATCACCTTGGTGGTGACGACCTCGCGGGCCGCGACGTTGAAGGTGACCTCGACGGCACGCTCCGGGCCGTCGGGGCCCTTCTTGAGGCGCGCGGTCACGCGGTCGTCGCGGATCACCACGCTGTCTTCGATGATGTGCCCGCTGGTCCAGCGCGTGCGGAACTGCTCGAGGGTGATCTTCTGCCCCTGGCCGCCGGCGTTGTACATCATGAAGAGCAGGACGGCGAGCAGGACCAGGCTCACCAGGCCGAAGAGCCCGCGGCTGGGCGGGATGGTCGGGCCGGCGCCCGGGCGGCGCGGCGGGCCACCGCGGCCGCCCCCGGGGGTGGGCGGCGGAGGCTGGGGGCGATCGCCGCCCCCGTCGGACGCGGGATGGGCGTCGATCGGACGGTTCGGGTCGCGCGAGGGATGATCGTGGTTCGCGGTGGGCACTGGCATCATTCTTCGGACCGCGGCGCGGGGGGATTCACGCGGCGGGGTCCGAAAACGCTAGGCCGCGACGCTCACCAGTTCGACCGCAGCTCGGCGACGATGTCGCGGGCCAGTTCCTGTACGGCCGCGGCTTCGCCGAGTTCGATCCGCTCGCCGGTGCCGCGGGAGGGAACGAACGAGGCGACGCCGTCGAAGGAACGGCGGCTGACCAGCACCCGCCCGGAGCGCGCCAGGCGCAGGTCGAAGTCCACGGAGAGCTCGACGGCCTGCTCCAGGACCAGGCCGGTTCCGCGGGCGATGGACATCGCGCGGAGGCGCGAATCCGTGATGGCGCCGGCGAAGACGGCGTCTGCGCGGTCGCGCGACGTGACCACCCAGGGCGTCGAGCGCTGGATTTCCTTGATGATCGCCTCCGTGAGCCGCACCTCGAGCCCCTTGGTGAAGGTTCGGTTCTCGACGATGGGCACGGCGACGGAGCGCACGTCTTCGGCGTAGGTGGACTTGAACGAGTAGCCGTCGGCGGGGTCGGAGGCGCACGAAAAGCAGCAAAGCAGCAAAGCAGCAAAGCAGCAAAGCGGAGCCGAGCGGCGGAGGACATCAACGATCATGGCGTCCTCCGGGTGTCCGGGGACGCGGCAGGCGGAGGTGTGCTGGGGTTCACGGGAGCGGGCTGCTGCGTTGGGGCGGTTTGTGCGGCGGCGGGTGCGGGGGTGGACGCTTCGAACGCCCAGCCGCGATCGCGAAGGGTCCGGAGGGCGGTGGTCGCGGCGGTCGTGCCCGGGTGCTTCTCGACGAGCCGGCGGAGGGTGAACCGCGCCGAGACGGGGTCGCCGCGGCGGTCATAGAACCGGGCCCGCTCGAGCACCTGGGCGGCGAGCTGCTCGTCGATTCGGTTGAGCAGGTCCTCGTTCAGGCCGGCCTGGTCGGCGTCGGCGGGGTAGGACGCACGGAAGTCCTCGACCAGGTCGCGGGCCTCCCTCAGCCCCCGTGCGTCGTACTTCGCGCCGTGGTAGCGGCGCACCTGCGTATCGACGAGCCGCACCATGGCGCGCCGACGGTACTCGCTGCGCGGGTACAGGCGCAGGAGGATGCCGTACATCTCCGCGGCCTGTTCGAGCTCGTTGCGCCGGTGGTACGAGTCGGCCAGTTCGATGGCGGCCCGCTCGGCGAGGCGGCTGCCCGGGAGCCGCTGCTGGGTGAGGACGAGCAGCTCCTCGCCGTCGGAAACCGCCGAGATCCATCGCAGCCCCCACTGCTTGCGGCGCATGCCGCCAATGTAGCGCACGGCGATCTCGACCTCGCGCTCCAGGGCGGTCACAAACTCGGGCGACCCCGGGAACGCCTTGACGAGCAGCTCATAGTCGAACAGCGCCCACCACTCGTCCCCGGAGGCGGTGCGGGCGTCACCGCGGAGCAGGTACGCCTCGGGCAGCAGCGGGTGATCGGTGCGTCGGTGTGCCTCGATCCAGGTGTCGAGGATCGTCAGCGCGGCGTCGGGGTTGTCCTCGGCGAGGCGGAGTCGGGCCTGCGCGATCGCCGCTTCGTCGGCGGAGGGCGCTGCGCGGGCGCGCTCGACCCACTGGCCGTCGTCGCCCAAACGGAACTCGCGGACCTGCGCGACCGCGCTCGCGCTCACGAGCAGAACGGGGATGAGGCCGGCAGTCCGACGCATCGCGCCCGAAGGATACCCTGGTCTGGCGGAACGCGGGGGCTCACAGGCACACACAGCAGCAATCGTCCGCCGAAACCGTCCACGGGTTGTTGCACGTCACGGGCGGCGTGGCCGAGCCCGGATTGGCCTGCGAACCGGAGAAGGCGGCGTACTGGAACGTCGCGCTGTTCTCCACGTCGATCCCGGTTGAGTTGTAGATCAGTGTTCCGCAGGTCTTGATGCTCGCGTTGAACAGGAACTTGCTCCCGCACCCGAGTTGGAAGTCCCCGTCCAGCCCCAGGGCCTGCCGATCGAACTGAAGTACCGTCTTGCAGCTCACGGCCTTCCACAGGCCCGTCCCGTCGTCATCGAGGATCGTGTCGGCGTGGAGGGTCAGGTGCCCGACGGCCTCGACGAGCCCTTGGTTGACGAACGTCCCGTTGGTCTGCCCCGATGCGGTCAACCCGCGGATCGTCAGGCTCTCCCGGATTCCCTCGCCCGAGCCCGCCAGCTCGTTGGTCAGGATGGAGCTCGAGCCGACCTCGATCGTGCAGGTCACTTCCTGGCCCGCGATGCGCCCATCGCCGGTGACCGTGTGGGTGCCCTGGGCGAACGTCAGGGTGCCGAACCCGGTGTTGTCGTGCACCAACGTGACGATCCCGTCCACGATCGAATCCAGGGGCACATTCGAGGTGTAGAGGTCGAGCGTGAGCTTCTTGCCCGGCTGGATGTTGAGCGTGCCGTAGACCTCCATCGTCTGCGCGGTCGCGGTGGTGATGTCCACGTTGCAGACCTTGCCGCCTGGAATGACCACGTTGTCGTTGACGGTCGGCAGACCCGACGGACTCCAGTTGTTCACGTCATTCCATATTCCGCTGCTCGGTACAAACGTCTTCGTGGTCGCGCTTGCTGACGCGGCCAAGCAGACGACGACCCACACCGACGTGAAGAGCCTCTTCATGCCGCACCTCCTTCGTACGCGCCAATCTAGACTACCCCCCCCCCCTAGTGTCAAGCCAGAATCTTTTCCGAACACGGCATAGCCGCTGGACGCTCGGGTGGACCACGGGTACCTTCGTTCATAATCACTCGGCGCTCGTCGCCAAAGCCCGGGGGCCGTTCTGGCCCGGGAGGTCAACATGAACGCCCAGCGGATCGGGCCCTTGGTTTGTGTGCTGTGCTTGGGGTGCGCGTTCGGCTCCGCCACACGCCAGCCGGAGTTCTGCCTCCCCGACGCGGACGGTGACGGGCACCCGATGTTCGGCAACCCCACGGTGCGCACCGGGTTCGAGGTGTACGACGGCCTCACGAGCTACGCGACGGCCCGCGCGGTCGCGGCCGCCTTCGGGGACATGGACGGCGACGGCGACCCCGACGCCGTCGTCATCAACGTCAACCCGCACAACCAAGCCAACCCCAAGGTCTTCTTCCTCACCGTGCTTCTCAATCACGGCGACGGCGTCTTCGATCCGGCGCAAGAGCCCTACCCGGTCGGGTGGGAAGGGACCGACGTCGCTTTGGGCGACCTCGACGGCGACATGGACCTCGACGCCGCCGTGCCCAACGCGAGAGACAACACCGTCTCCATCCTCTTCAACAACGGCGACGGGACGCTGGCCCCGCACGTCACCTATCCCGTGGGGTCGATGCCGCGGTGCCTGCGCATCGCAGACCTCGACGATGACCGGGACCCGGACTTGGTCGTGCTCAACACGGTGAGCAACGACGTGTCGATCCTGCTGAACACCCGGGACGGGACGTTCGCGCCCGAGGTCCGCGTGTTCGTGGGCAACGTCTCCCCGCGCGGGGACCCCAACCTGAACTTCGCCTACCCGGGTCCGTTCCTGGCCGTCGGCGACCTTAACGGCGACGGACACCCCGACATCGCGGTCCCCTGCAAGACGCAGGTCAGGCTGCTCTTCAACAACGGGTCGGGCGGCTTCGCGCTCGCCGCGTCGCATCCGGCGGTGGCGTTCCCGAACGCCTACAGCGTCGTGATCGCGGACCTGGACGGGGACTTCAAGCCCGACCTGGCCGCGACCAGCCTCTACGGCGGATCGGTGGGCGGGCCGAACTGCCTCTCGGTGATGCGGAACCTGGGCTCGGGCGTGTTCGCCCCGACCATCGCGTACAACGCCGGATGGAGCAACTCGCTCACCGCCGTCCAGTGGGCGACTTCATTGACGGTCGGGGACATCGACGGCGACACGGACCTCGATCTGGTGGTGGGGCACGAAGTGACGAACGCGCCCGTCCTGCTGCTGCGCAACCGGGGCGACGGCACGTTCGACCCCAAGCAGGAGATCAAGGCGGGCCAGGGGCCGTGGCACGTGCGGCTCGCCGACCTGAACACCGACGGGCGCCTCGACCTGGGCGTGACTTCGGGCGTGTTCGCCGCCCGCTCCGTGTTCACGGCGCTCCTGAACAACGGCGCCGGGTCGTTGACGACCTACGCGCGGTACCCCTCCGTCCTCGAGCCGTGCTGCCAGAACTGGAAATGGCTCGAGGGGGCGGACCTCGACGGCGACGGGGACACGGACCTGGTCGCCACGATGACGAACAGCGAGTACGCCTACCACGTGCGCGTGCTGCTCAACGACGGGCGCGGCGCCTTCGACACCATCCACTCGTACGCGCTGGGGCCGGTCGGGACCGCGACCGGCGAGAGCGTCGCTATCGGGGACCTCAACGGCGACACTGTCCCCGACCTGGTGGTCTGCGACGCGATCGTCCCCGGCGGGTTCAGCTTTCCCGGGAAGGTCTGGACCATGATGGGCCGCGGCGACGGGACGTTCGAACCGCCGACGCCTTATCACCTGGACGGATTCGTTCCGAAGCAGGCAGCCATCGCCGACTTTGACGACGACGGCAACCGCGACCTGGCTGTGTGGGCGATCCGGGTTTATCCGGGGAACGACATCACGCCCGTCGAGCGCACGATCGTCATGTTCTGGAACAAGGGCCAAGGGAGTTTCACACCGGGCGAACTACTTGTGGTGGGAACCACGCCGTGGCCGTTCTCGTGGGGTAGCGTCGCCGCTCTCGACCTGGATAGGAACGGGACTGTTGACATTGTTGCGACCTCGGGAACGAAGAGCGTGCCCGGCCGAATGGTGACTTTCGTGAATCAAGGTCGGCGGACCTTTCACCTTCAACAGATCGTGATCGTCGATCCACAACCGGAGTTTCTCCGTATCGTTCGCCCAGGCGGGCCAGGCAGCGCCGCCGAACTCGCTCTGTTGTTCAATCATAACTATCTTCTCGAGAAGGTCTATTCCCATCCGTATCTCAACGTGTGGAGTGTAGACGCGCGGGGGCGTCTCGTTCCGCACTTGAGCCTCGTGGATGAGAGGACGATCACACATGGTCGCTTCGACAGTTCCTTACCGAAGCCTGGTCAGAGTGGGCGCTTCGCGATCGCCGATGTTGTCCAGCGCGCGTTGATCGTCGACGCATCCGCATCGGCGACGCCGACGGGCTACGGCGTCGGCTACTGGCCCTCGGCGGTCGTCCTGGGGGACTTCGACCGGGATGGACGGGTCGATCTCGCGGCGTCCGTCATGGCCGACCGGAGCGCGTCGGTGCTGCTGAACCGCGCGTGCCGGTCGTGCTACGGGGATTGCGACGGGGACGGCGCCCTGACGCTCGCCGACTTCGCGTGCTTCCAGGTCAAGTACCTGCGCGCCGACCCCTACGCGGACTGCAACCACGACGCGCGATTCTCGGTCGCCGACTTCGGGTGCTTCCAGACGAAGTTCGTCGCCGGCTGCCCGTGAGGGCGCCGATGCACGACGGAACTCCCACGGCGCCGAGGCTGATCGGGCCGTCGCAAAAAAGGAGCTGCGGCCGAGATCGGCCGCAGCCCCGGCGGGCGGAAAGCGGTGGTATCCACCGTGGAACAACCATCGCCCGCGACATGGCGCATCGTGGTGAAGCCGGGCCGGGTTTTCCGCCCGCGGTCCGCCCCACTGCTCGGCACGACGCGATTGAGAAGAGTGACCGCCGCGGTCCTTCGCGGCTCTGAGTCATCCCCACCCCCGTCACACGGATCGCCTCCTCCGGGCCGCACACAGGCCCGCGAACAACAGGACGCCCCCGACCGATGCCGGCGCGGGGACGGGAACGTACGTGAACGTCGCCATAATGTAGTTGGCGTTGTTGAACGACGAAGCGGGGAGCGTGGACCCGAAGCTGGTCCCGTTCCACGGGTTGGAGACGCTGCCGGTGATGTCAAAGGTCGAGAGGGTCAACCCGCCGTTGGTGCTCGACGCGATGGTCGCGGAGACCATGTTCACGGTGGTGATCCAGGGCCAGAAGCTGATGGCGTCGGTCACGCCCACCCGTGCCTCAACGAAGCCGACCGGCTGCCCCTGGATGGTCGCGCCCGCGGGGATGAACCGCTGGGCGTTGCTGGTCTTCCAGATGATCTGGATGGTGTTGTTGGTCGGCGTGATGAACTCGTCCCAGGTGGCCTGGACGGTGTACGACCCGAAGCCGAGGGCGGCCGAGCCGGTGTTCTTGAACCCGCCGCCGCGGACCACGGACGAGTCGCCCTGGCTGTTCAGGTAGACGCTCAACTGCGGGTTGGCGTAGACCTTCAGGGCGAGCGAGGCGGAATCGCCGTCCCACACCGCGCTGAACCCGCCGTCGCCGAAGCCCGGAATCTGCGGGCCCGGCCGGATGGGCGCACCGGGCGACTGGCTCGGGCCGCGTCCGATCATTTCGGCGGGGCACATCGGGGCCACGACGAGCGTGGCCACACCGATCGCGCCCGCGGCGATAGCACGCCCACGGTTCATGAAGGCTCCCACAGGCCGCGCGGACCGACCGCTCGTGCCTGAAACACGCTGACCCAGTCTCTCTCTCGGGGTGCCGACGGTGATTCCGACCCCCGCGAGGTCGGCCCATTCGGCAGGGGAAACGTACCCCACGCGAGGGCGAAAAACCAGCGCGACTGGCCAAAAACGCGCCGGCTTCACGCGGCACCAATCAGGGCGCTCACAGAACCAGCACGGTTGTAGCTGCTCGGCGTTCGAACCGCTACGGTGTCTTGAACGGCGTGCCCGGACCGGTGTCGGGTGAGATGTGGCAGCTCATGCCCCTCGGCACCTCGACGTCGCGGTCCTTCCACCGGAGCTTGACCAGTCCCAGCGTCACGCTCAGCAGGCCTTTGCCCGCCTCGTCGGTCTCGAGCGTATACTCGCACCCATAGTCCACGGCCGTGACCGATGGAGTGTCGACGAAGAAGACCTCGGGCGGGACGGTGGTGAAGGCCTCGATCCGACCCTTGGCGAGCGTCAGCCGGTGCTCGACGCGCGGCGTGCCGTCGGCGTTCGTGCCGAACGTGCCGGTGCGGACGAGCTTGAGACGGGTGCCCGCGTCCACGTCCACGTAACCGATGTGCTCGTCGATCTCGACTCGGGCCCGAGAGGCGGGGTCGGTGTCGAGCCACTGCCCGGGGCGGAACGGCGACGCGGTGCGGACCTCGCGGCCGCCGAGGATCGGCGCGCCCGCGACGCGCTCGACGGTCCAGCCCGAGGCCGTTGGGCGCGTGAGCAGGTACAGCCCGGCGACGCCGAGGGCGACCGCGGCGGCGATCAGCGAGCCGCGGCGGAGGAACCAGCCGAGGTCGCGGACGCGCACCGCCGGCGCCGCGCCCGGCACGGGGCCGCCCTTGAAGCGGTACGGTTCCAGCTTCGCCTCCAGCGCGGCGACGCGCGGGTCCGGGGGGCCGGAACGATCCCAGAGGTAATCGGGTCGCGTGTCGTGCTCGCTCATGGTTCGTCTCCGATCCGCAGGCGCTCACGGAGCAGCGCCATGCCGCGGTGGAGGTTGACGCGGACGGATCCGTGGGACATGCCGGTCCGGGCGGCGATCTGCGGGCCGGTGAGCCCTTCGACCAGACGCAGCGTCAGCGTTTCGCTGTACGCCTCGGGCAACAAACGGATCACGGCGAGAACCTCCTGGGCCTGAAGGTGGGCGAGCGCGTCGTCACGCGGGCTGGGCGGGGCGGGGCCGGGGGGCGGGGCCGGTGGCGCCGCGCCGTGCGGGCCAATACGGGCGACGACGGCTTCGTGCCGCCCGGAGCGCCCGCGGCGGCGGAAGAACGAAGCGGCGAAGTTGCGGGCCATGGTCGAGACCCACGCGGGGAAGGCCCGGTCGTCGCGCAGCGTGCCGAGGCGGCGGATCACGTTCAGGAAGACCTCCTGGACCAGGTCGTCGCAGTCGGCGTGCGGCAGACGCGCGAGGAGGATGCCGTGCACCACGGGCGCGAACCGCTCGTGCAGGCCCGAGAGCGCGGCCCGGTCGCCCGTGCGCGCGGCGGCGACGAGCGCCGCCCCATCATCGATGCCGGGCGGCTCCTCGTCGCACACGGCGTCGGCGCGACGAGGAACCGGGGCGTCGTGGGGGCGCGCCGAGGCCACGGGCCTAGCGGCCTGTTCCGCGGCGGCGGGCATCGGCGACTCCGAGGGATTCACGCAGCTCCTCGATCTTCTTCGAGCCGAACACCCCGTTGGACTCGATGCTCTTCGCCAGGTTCGAGCCCGTCTCGGTCCCCTGAATGGCCCGCACAAGATAGGGCTTGTACGACCCGTCGTTCTTCTCCTGCAACACGAGGGCCGCGGCGTACTGGCGGGCGGGGTCGGAGCCGTCGTACTCGAGGCCTTTCTTCATCCAGGCCCAGCCCTGGAGGTGGTCCTCAACGCCCGGCTTCCAGCCGATGTCCACGCCGTTCTGCCGGTAGCAGGCCGCGAGGAACCCGGCGTCGAAGAGGGCGGTGGCGGCCCACTTCTCGTTGTCCGCGGCCTCGGCGTCGAGGGCCATGAAGGCGAACTTGGCGAGGAGCTCGGTGGCGAGCTCCCGGTCGTCCTTGACGTAGATCGTGGCGCGGCGGAGCGTCTCCATGCGCACGAGGGTGTCCTTCTCGGTCTTGAGCAGGTCGAGGGTGTCCTTGACCACCGCCTTTCGGTCGTAGCCGGAGGACTTGTCGTGCGTCCCCTCGCCCCACGGCAGCGACTTGGCGTCGCCGATCTCGTAGGGGAAGCAGATCAGCGGCGGGCCACCGGCGGCGGGGGTTGCGGCCCACACGGACCCGGCGATCACGAGCAGGGCAGCGAAGCGACGAGTACGGCGGGGAACTCTGGCGTGCATGGTCGTCTCCTTATGGGGTGCCCGCGGAACCGGGCCCGGGAGACGGACGCCGACCGAATCGTTCGTGTTAGCAGACGCGCGGATCGCGATGCCGAAATCAGCGGCCCGGGGCCCACCCGAACGGCGGATCGGCGGCCTCACCGCCGAGGACGCCGGGACGGAAGAGGCGGGCCATCGCCTCAACCGATCCGATCATCACGACGACCGCGATGAGCAGGCCGATGGCGCCGCGACGCCGCGCCTGCGTCCACGCGAACCGTCCGCGGATCGGACGGCCGACGGGGAGCAGCACCGGCGTCCGACCGCGGTACCCGGCGTGCGCATCGGGGAACTGCCGGCGCAGCGCCGCCTCCTCCCAGAGGATCATCAGCGTGTAGAACCCGAGGAAGTACGCCGCCCCGAAGTAGTAGAACTCATCATCGTTGAGCAGGAGGCAGAACCCGGCGTAGAGCAGGATCGTGCCGAGGTACAGCGGGTGCCGGCAGAGCGAGTACACGCCGGTCGTCTCGAGTCGCTCGTTCTTGCGGACGCACCCCATCGCGGCGATGCGGAACGCGGCCCCGGCCGCGATGAGCACGACCGCGAGAGGGACGAGCCAGTTCCATTCCAGGAGATCGAGCGGGCGCTCGTGATCGACGATGCCCTCGATGACGCCGATGCCGATACCGATGACCAGCATCTCGTTGCGCGCCCGCCGGGCCCAGAGCCCGATCCGGAAGAACCACGGATGATCGGCGCGCAGGATCTCCTGCCCGTTTCTCACGCCCCCGAACGCGTTCGGAAAAGTCGTCACCGAAGTCCTCCGATCAGGGCCGGGCCGGGGCGCGCCGCGATCCGGTCGCGTCGGCGTACAGCCCGGGATAGTCCTCCTGCAGCCACCGCTCCAGACTCTTGCCCCGGGCCTGTTCCTTGAACATCTCAAGGAACCGGTTGATCGCGCCGGTCTGCCCGAGCGGGATGTGTCCGTGCCAGAGCGTCAGCCCGCGACGCTGCGCATCGTCGGGCGGCATCCCCTCGCACTCGATCAGGTAGATCGTGGCGGCCAGACCGGTCCGGTTCGCGCCGTTCTTGCAGTGGATCAGCATCGGCCGCGGCGCGTCGCGGAGCACGCGGGCCAGCTCGAGCGCGGCCTCCGGTTTGGGAAGCTCCCGCGCGGACATGGCAATGTCGAAAAGAGGCACGCCGGCCGCGCGGCACGCCGCGGCCTCCTCGCGGTACCACGCCGTGTCGTTCTCGCCCCGGAGGTTCACCACGCTGCGCACGCCGCGGACGGCGACAGCCTCCCGCAGCTCGTCGGCGGACAACTGGCCGCTCCGGTAGGCCTTGTCCGGGAACACCGTTCCGTCATTGGCACCGAGTACGCAGTTCGCGCCGCGCCACGCGGCCAGCCCGACCACGATCCAGACCGAAACACGCGCCGCGCGACCCACCTCCCGCCAGGCTCGACGCCCGATCGACGGATCGGTGGTTGGCGTTGTCGTGTTCATCCGCTTGGTCCGGTTGACGCCGTCCACCTGCCTGGACCGGGTGGTCACGAGCCGTCGCGCACGTTACCGAATTCTACGGCACGCCGCGGCGTGTGTGTGGCGCGAACACGGCGTCCAACGAACCCCGGGATATCAACGGCGCGACAGCGTGAGCTGCACCGTCCCGTGCTGCCTTCCGCGCCGGTACGAAACTTCGATCGCGTCCCCGAGCTCGAGCTCGCCCAGGACACGGACGAGTTCGTTCAGGTCGCGGGTCGGCTGGCCGTTGATCGCGGTGATGGCGTCGCGCACGCGCAGGCCGGCTCGCCGAGCCGGACCGCGGGGGTCGATCTGGACGATCACGGGTCCGTCGCCGTCGCCGGGCTCGACCTCGGCGCCCAGTCCGGCGGAACCCGGGCTGATCTGCTCGGCGACCTCGGGGAGCGCCTTGAGCCAGTCGCGGTAGAGCTTCTCGACCTCGGCCATCGGGCGTTCGAAGACCTCCTCGATCGCGTGCACGCCGGTAGGGTCGTCCTTGAAGCCGCGGGTGTACGCCGCGTACCAGTCCTTGAGCTTGCCCTGCTGCCAGAGGAAGAGGAAGACGGCGCGGGCCTGGCCGTATTGAGCGAGCGGGCGCGACGCGATGAAGGACTCCCGCGACATCGCGGCGAGGGTCTTGATCGGAGTGAGGCGACCCGACCGCGCCAGCCGCTTGGCGACGTTCGTCCGCCAGGACGGCACGGGCTCGATCGTCGCGGCGTCGCCCGACCCGCGGACCTCGTAGTCCTCGACGAGGCTGCACAAGCCCTCCTGGATCCACGGCGGGTGCGGCTGGCCCAGCCGCTCGCACGAGCGCCAGTGCAGCACGTGGAAGAACTCGTGGCGGAGCGTCGCGCCCAGGTCCATCGCGACGAGCCGCTTGCTGTCGTGGCTATAGATGCCGCCGACCGTGGACATGCCCGAGCCCGCGTCGGGGCCGAACACCATGCGCGACCAGCGCTGGAAGTCGTCGGGCGTAGGCAGGATCACCACGACCCAGGCGTCGGGGCGCGACCGCTTCGCCGGGGTCTCACCGGCCTGCGGCTCGGTGAGCGCCAGGTCGGGGAAGACGTTCGTCACGCCCCAGCGGGCGAGGCGTGTGATGTCCTCCCGGGCCTGCTCGAACGACTTCGGATCGGCCGCGGAGAGGTACGCGAGGCGCAGCTCTTCGTCGAAACCCGTGAGGTACGACCCGCCCTTGAAGAACTGCTTGCACCGCGAGAGGTTCGCGTCACGGTGCTTCTCGAGCACGAACCCCCAGTTGTTGACGATCTTGAGGTAGTTCTCGTCGTTGCGGGCGTTGGCCAGGTCGGGGTCGGTGCGCAGACGGTTGACATCCGAGAAGCCGTGCTCGACGGCGCGCAGGAGCTGCTCGCCGCAGGCCGCCGCGTCCCCCTTGAGCGCGAGCACGCACGCGAGGTTGTAGTGCGGGACGAAGTTGCCGGGGTCGAGCTCGAGCTGGCGGCGCAGGAGCCGCTCGGCCTCGTCGTAATCGCGGCGACCGATCGCATCGAATGCCTTGTCCTGAAGCTCAAGCGCTTTGGCGGTCGGGTCGGAATCGAGGGGGGGGGCGTCCTGGGCCGGGGCGGTCGCGGTGAGGGACAGCAGCAGAACGAACAGAGCGCCGCGGATGAACGCGGATAACACGGATGCGGAAGCAGCGAGCGCCCAGGCCGATGGATTGCAAAGCTGGGTGCGCGACCGTGTCATCCGTGGTTCTTTCCGGCTCCGCTCTGCATCTGGTTCGGTACGACGCCCGAGGCAATGAGAAGTTGCAGGGCCTGCGGGTACGCCTCGCGCTCCAAGGCGAAGACGCGGTCCGCGAGGGTGTGCGCCGTGTCATCCGGGCGGACGGGGCAACGCTTCTGCAGGATGATCGGACCTCGGTCGTACTCGGCGTCGCAGAGGTGAACGGTGCAACCGGACTCCGACGCGCCGGAGCGGATCACGGCCTCGTGGACGCGTTCGCCGTACATGCCCGAGCCGCCGAAATCCGGCAGGAGCGCGGGATGGATGTTCACGATGCGTCCCTCGTAGCCGCGCGGCACGTGAATGAGCTTGAGGTAGCCGGCCAAGGCGACCCACTCGATGGCGTTGGCGCGGAGGAGTGAACCGAGCTTCTCAGCCGGTATCTCGCCCGGCATCACCAGCACCTCCGGCACACCGCGATCGCGGGCCCGCTGGGCGCCCAGGCACTCGCGCGAGGCAATGACGATGGGGATGATCGCCGCGAGGGAACCGTTCTCGATATGGTCGAGGAGGTTCAGCAACGTCCGCCCGGAGCCGGAGAGCATCCCCGCCACGCGGGCGGGCCCCTTGGGGGCGGATGGGATCGCGGGCGGCATCGAGACAAGCCTAACCGCGCCGCACCCGCTCAGCGCG
This sequence comes from Phycisphaerales bacterium, assembly GCA_046153875.1. Classification (GTDB taxonomy): domain Bacteria; phylum Planctomycetota; class Phycisphaerae; order Phycisphaerales; family UBA1924; genus JBJXFE01. The sequence goes on along the minus strand of JBJXFE010000053.1, from coordinate 58,657 downwards.
TCAGATCCTTCAGCACATCCTTCCCCACCCATTGCGCCCCGCCGCCTCCAGCCGCGGCTTCGGGAGAAGCCGCCAGACGACGGGCAAGCTTGATCGCGGCGGCCTTGAGCGTGGGGCCGCGCCTCCCGATGCCGCGAAGGGCCCAGCTCACGCCCTTCTTGACGAAGTTACGGTCGTCTGAGGCCGCACGCTCAATCAGCGGCAGGCAGCGCAGGAACAAGCCCTCGTCGGCGTCGCGCGGCCTGTGGTGGAGCGCGAGACTCGCCAGGAGCGCGAACGCCGCCCGCTTGACGAACTCCTCGTTGCGGCCGGCCCACTTCTCGACCTTGCGGAAGGCCAGCTCGTGCGGCGGCGGCGGCACGCGGTCGAACAGGTGGAAACAGACCGTGTCGCAGATGCCCCAGTTGTCGAAGTCGCGGGCCCAGCGGTCCATCTGCGCGGCCGTCACCCGGGCCGGCTCATCCACGAACGCGGCCAACATGCGGGCCTCGTACCAGCCCGTGTCCCACAGGGCGAGGGCGAGCTCGTGGTCGCAGCCCAGACGCTTGGCCACGTCGTGGAGCTTGCCGACCGGCACACCGAACGCCTTGAGCGCCGGCGCGCCCGGCGGCGCGGCGATGCCGTACCGCGGCCCCATCTCGTCGCGGATGCGCGCGGAGCCGAGTCGCTTGAGCGTGGAAAGAACCGCGTTCGCATCCGACACACGCGATTTCTTGGCGGAACTCACGGCCTGATGCTCCCCTTGACCTCGCTTCGATTCGTCGACCCACACCCCACGATGGCATGCAGACCGTAGCCGGCCTCTCTCTCGGCCCGCTTCCGCGGGCTGCACGCTAGACGGCAACCAGTGACGAAGGCCGGTGCTGCGCGATCTTCGCCCATGGCCGCGCGATCGCGGCTCCTTACCATTTCACCGTCGTGAAGAAGTCGGACGCACCTCCTCAGCATGTCCCGGTCCTGCTCGTGCAGGTGATGGAGGTGCTCGCGCCCAGGCCGGGCCAGGTGATCGTGGACTGCACCGTCGGCCGCGGCGGCCACTCCGCCGCGATCCTGCAACGCCTCTGTCCGCCACGGGCGGATGGCGGAGATGGCGAGGATGGACATCCCGAAGGCGGGCGGCTCATCGGCATCGACCTCGATGCGGCCAATCTCGCCGCGGCGCGTGCGAAGCTGGAGCGCGTCGGCGGGCGGTTCGACCTTTTTCACACCAACTTCGCGGGCCTGCCCGGGGTGCTCGCACAGGCGGGCGTGGAAGAGGGGCGCGTCGACGCGGTCCTGGCGGATGTCGGCCTCGCCAGCACGCAGATCGACGACCCCGAGCGCGGGTTCTCGTACCGCCGCCCCGGCCCGCTCGACATGCGCATGGACCCGACCCGCGGCCAGCCCGCGTCGGCGCTGGTGAACCGCATGAGCGAGGCGGAGCTGGCGGGGGCGCTGCTGGAGCTGGGGGACGAGACGGACGCGCCGGAGATCGCACGGCTCATCGTCGAACGGCGCGCCGAAAGCCCGATCGCGACCACGCAGGACCTCATGGCGATCGTCTGCGAGGCACGCGACTTCACGATCAAGCGTGCCGCGGGCGCCAAGCTGCACCCGGCCGCGCGGACGTTCCAGGCCCTGCGGATCCTTGTCAACCGCGAGCTGGCGAACCTGGATCGGCTGCTGACCGTTCTGCCCGACGTGCTGAAGCCCGGCGGCGTGGCGGCCGTCATCAGCTTCCACTCCGGCGAAGACCGGCGGGTGAAGTACGCGTTCCGCGACGGCCTGCGGGCCGGTATGTACGCCGCGGAGAACCGCGACCCGATCATCGCCGACGCGGGCGAGCAGCGGGCCAACCCGCGCTCGCGGTCGGCCAAGCTGCGCTGGGCGCGACTGGCGTGAGTGCGCTCGGCGTCAGTCACGCCATTTCGGAATCGACGAGGCACATCGGCTTTTTCTTTGTTGCGAAGAGCAGGTCGATCGTCATCCAACTCACACAATCCCGCGACGTCGCGTCGCAGGGATACTCGAATCCGATCGCGACCCGTGCTCGTTCAACGTCGCTGCTGACGGCGGCGAGTTCCGCTTTCGTGAGCGGCGCTGGGCGCACTCCCTCGAGTGTGGATTGCGCTTCCTCCCACTCGCGCTTGTACAACGTCACCCATGGTCCGCCCGGTTTGCGCGCCACGAGCGCGATCACGTTTCTCCCGGTGTCTTCCGGGTTGGGAATGACGCTGACGTCCAGCTCCTCGGCGCCGTCGATGACCACGTCGAAGATGGTCATGGTCGGTTCGCCGTGCCCGCAGAACTCACCCTTGAACAGTGCTTTCGCCGCGGCGGAACTCTTCGTCGCTTCGCGCAGCATCCCGTCGAGAACGGTCGGCGGCGGGGCCCCGCGGATCTGCCGCTTCGGCGCCGTCAGCCGCGACAACGGACCATTGACGCTGGGATGGAGGAACTCGTGATCCCCAAGCGCAAACCCCCGCTTCGTCGGCCCGGTCGCCTCGGTCGCGTGCTTCCGCGTTTTCTTTGGCACGGCCGAACTCCGTCAGAAGACTTGACGTTGCGCCCATGGTGATCCACACCGAGTGGATGGTACCGGCCCACGCGAGGCTACCCCGGCGCGGACACACGGGGCGATCCGCGCCGCGCGACTCTCCCGTCGACGCACCTTCTACCCCACCGCCGCCACCGCGGCCGCCTCGTCGGGCTTCACCACGAAGAGCCGGTCGAGTTTCGTCATGCGGAACAGGACCTGAAGCTCATCGCTCATGCCGAAGAGCACGACCTTGCCCCCCGCGGCTTTGCACTCGCGCTCGATGGAGATCATCGCGCCCAGGCCCGCGGACGTGATCATCTGGACTTCGGAGAGGTCGAGCACCAGCCGATGCCCGGCCCCCGGGGCGGCCGCGGCGGCCAGGGCCTCGGCCTTGACCACGTCGGCCTCGTGCTCGCTGATCTTCTCGCGCACGACGCGGGCGACCGCGGCCCGCCCGACCCGGCGGACCGCAACATACATGGCGTGGCCGGGCTTGCCCGTCGTGGTTTTCTCCATGGCCGGTCCTCGCTCCTGCGTTCAGGGGGCCGCGGTGACGGTCGGGGGCGCGCGGAACGGGATCGGCGTCCCCGAGGCGTCCACGGCCACCAGCGTGATGGTCGCGGTAGTGACGGCGGCGGTTTGCCCTCCGGTGTACCGCTCGGCCTCGACCTCCACCTGCACTGTGACGCTCTTGGTGCCCAGGCGGGCCGTGCGGGCGTAGAAGTTGACGGTGTCGCCGAGGTGGACCGGGGCCTTGAAGTCCACGCGCTCGATCGACGCCGTGACCCAGCGGTGGACGCCGTGACGGCGGGCCTCGACGAACCCGGCCTGGTCGATGTAGCTGAGGATGACGCCGCCGAAGATCGTGCCGTACTGGTTCGTGTCGCGCGGCATGGTCACGACGCGCAGGGCAAGACGGCGCGGCTCGGCGGCGGGCGGCTCGGGCATTACGTGAGGGTACCAGATCGGTGCGCAGCGGTGGTGCGGCACATGGCACGCGGGCGCGGCGCCCCGTACCCTACGGCCGTGTACCAGGCCCTCCTGACGCGCCGCTACCTCACCAGCAAGGTCATGCCGCTGCTCGCGTCGTTCGCCGTGCTGCTGTGCGTGGCGACGGAACTGATCGTCTGGTCCGTTATGGGCGGCTTCCTGACGATGCTGCTCAGCTCGGGCCGCATGTTCATCGGCGACGTCTCGATCAGTTGGCCGAACACAGGGTTTGCGCATTACGGCGACCTGGTGCAGCGCCTGGAGGCCGACCCGCGGATCGCCGCGGCCGCACCGACCATCGAGACCTACGGGATGATGAAGATCCCGCCGATCGACCAGGTCGAGACGGTGATGATCAAGGGGATCGAGCCGGAGAGCTTCGACCGCGTGGCGGGCTACTACAACACGCTCTACTGGAAGCCCGTGCCGCCGCCGAAGGGGAACAAGCCCGTCGAAGACTTCCGGGCCGACCCGAAGAACACCCCGGGGATGGAGGCGAGCGCGCAGGCCGGGCGGAGGCTGGCGGTCGTCGATCCCGAACTCGGCCGTGAAGTGCCGGCCGTCGTCCCGGGGATCGAGGTCTCGGGGTACAACGAGCGGATGCCGGGCGGGTGGATCGACCCGCGCTTCTTTCTTCCGTTCAACAAAGTGACGATCGGCGTCTTCCCGCTCGACCGCAAGGGCGGGTGGGTGGAACCGGTGGCGGCGCAGCTCCCGGTCGCGAACGAGTTCCGCACGATGTTCTACGACGCGGACGCGAACGTCGTGCTCATCGGGCTCGACAAGCTCCAGTCGATGTTGCACATGGACGAGGCGAAGACCGCGAGCGCGCCGTACGCCGACATTCGCGAGGACGGCACAACGCACCTCGTGACACCGGAGCCGAAGGGGACGCAGCCGGCGCGCGTCACCGCGGTGCTGGTCCGGGGCAAGAACACCGATTCGCCGCGGGGGCTGGCGGAGCTGAAGCGGCGGTGCGCGGAGGTTTACGCCGAGTTCGCCGCGGCGCATCCGGGCGAGGTGCCGTCTGCCGATTCGATCATGATCCGCACGTGGGAGGACCGCAACAGCACGCTGGTCGGGGCGGTCAAGAAAGAAATCGGCCTGGTCATGTTCATCTTCGGCGTGATCGCGCTGACGAGCGTGTTCCTCGTGCTGGCCATCTTCTGGTCGATGGTGAGCGAGAAGACGCGGGATATCGGTGTGCTGCGGGCCCTCGGGGCGAGCCGGGCCGGCGTGGCGTGGCTCTGGGTGCGGTACGGGCTGGCGATCGGGCTCGTAGGGTCGATCCTGGGGCTGGGGGCCGCGCTGCTCATCGTGACCAACATCAACCCGATCCACGACTGGCTCGGGCGGACGACGGCGTCACTCTTCGGCGAGGCGTTCTACATCTGGGACCCGCGGGTATACGTGTTCACGGAGATCCCGCACGACGTGGACCCGCTGAAGGCGGCGATCATCTTCGTGTCCGGGGTGCTCGCGAGCACGGTCGGGGCGCTGATCCCGGCGGCCCGGGCGGCGCGGATGCGGCCGGTGCAGGCGCTGAGGTTTGAGTGACCATGGCCCTGCTCGCCGTCCACAACCTGCACAAGACGTATCGCCTCGGACGCGTGGACGTGCCGGTGCTGCGCGGCGTGAGCCTGAGCGTGGAGCCGGGCGAGTGGGTAGCGGTGCTGGGCGCGTCGGGCTCGGGCAAGAGCACACTGCTGCACCTGTTGGGCGGGCTGGATCGGCCGGATTCTCCGGCCGACGGCAAGCCGGCCTCCAAGTGCCCGCGATGCGGGTACACGATCACGGGCTTGAAGGCGGCAACCTGCCCCGAGTGCGGGAATGCGTTTTCCCGTGGCGGCGACATCCATTACGACGGGGCGTCGCTCGCGGAGTACTCGGCACGGCGCCTCGACGCTTTTCGAGCGACGGAAGTGGGCTTCGTCTTCCAGTTCTACCACCTGCTGCCGGAACTGAACGTGCAGGAGAACGTCGCGGTCGGCGCGATGGTGAAGCACGGGCGCTTCGGGTACCGCCGGCGCGCGAAAGAAGTCTCGACCCGGGCAGCGGAGTTGCTCGATGCCTTCGGGCTCGGGCACCGCCTCAAGCACCGTCCCGCCGAGCTCTCCGGCGGGGAGCGTCAGCGCGTCGCCATCGCCCGGGCGCTCATCAACAAGCCGCGGGTGCTGCTGGCGGATGAGCCCACGGGCAACCTCGACCGCGCGACGGGCGAGAAGATCATGGACCAGGTGACGCGGCTGCGCGACGACACCCTCACCATCGTGATGGTCACGCACGATCCGGCGATCGCGGCTCGCGCGTCGCGCGTGGTCACGCTCGAAGACGGGCGCGTGGTCGAAACCAAGCCCGCGGGCGCCTCGACCCGTCGGTGAGCCCGCACGCGTACCGTTCCCCGTGCTCGCGCAACCGCTCCAGATCGGGCCCGTCCGCATCGCGACGAACCTGCTGCTCGCCCCGGTGGCCGGGTACTGCGACCTGGCATTCCGCACGGTCTGCCGTGAATGGGGCGGCGTGGGCCTCGCGTGCACCGACCTGCTCTCGCCGCAAGGCCTGCTGCGCGGAACGGCCACGAGCCTGGACCTGGCCCGCACCAACGACTTCGACAAGCCGGTGGGGATGCAGCTCTACGGCAGCGACCCCGCGATCATGGGCGAGGGCGCCCGCTGGGCCGTCGAGCACGGCGCGACGGTTGTGGACATCAACATGGGCTGCCCGGTGGACAAGGTGACGAAGAAGGAAGGGGGCTCGAAACTCCTGACCGACCTGACGCGCGCCCTGGCCATCGTCCGGGCGTGCGTGAAAGCACTGGAGGGAGCCTCGGGCGGGCGTGTCCCGCTCACGTGCAAGATTCGGTTGTGCTGGGCCGACGCGGACTACACGGCCGGCAACGCCTGCTCGCCGGAGCTGGCCCGGACGCTGGCGGACGAAGGGGTCGCGGCGGTGACCGTCCACGGGCGGACAACGGAACAGAAGTTTTCGGGAGCGGTCCGGCTCGAGGGGATCGCCCGCGTGGTCGACGCGGTCGCCGGGCGGATCCCGGTGATCGGCAACGGCGACGTGCGCACGCCGCGCGACGCGGAGTCGATGATCCGCACGACGGGATGCGCGGGTGTGATGATCGGGCGCGGGGCGTTCAGCAGGCCGTGGCTGTTCCGCGATTGCTGGACCTTCCTAAGCACGGGCCGCGCAGCCCCGGCGCCGACCGAGCGCGAGAAGATCGCGACGGTCCGCCGCTACTTCGATCTCCTGCGCGAACACCGGGGCGACCGCGACGCGATGGACCTGGTCCGCAAGCGGATCAGTTGGTTCGCCAAGGGGCTCGGCGTGTGGCGGAACGGGGCGGACACGGAATCCGTCTCGCTCAAGCCGTTCAAGGAATCGGTGCGGCTCGCGGCGGACCCGGCGGCGGTGTATGCGGCGCTCGCGGCGTACCTCGAGGGCGATGAACGGCGCGCCCCGGGTGAAGAACACCTGGTCGGTGCGGGCGAAGGCTGAGGGCGGATCGCTTCTTCACGGCCCGATCGAGATTTTCTCGGCGACGACAAGCGAGCCGGCCGGCAGATCGGGAAGGGCGGCATAGGCGGCGCTGGAGACATCGCGCCCGCGGAAGGTCTCGCGCCCGAGCCGCTCGGCCAGGGCCTCGGCGTGGCGACGCGACGAGCCGACCGTGCCGGGCTTGCCCGAGACGCCGATGACCAGGACCTCGGGCGCGAATGCCGAGCAGGGGTCCCGGAATGCCACGCGGACGAGTTCATGGCGATCCACGTCGGCCAGGCGCTTCGCGCCGCTCCACTCGGGCGCGTCCACCTGCACGCACTCGCACGAGCCGTCGACGCCGCGGAACACGGCGAAGACCACGGCCTCTTCGGGCTCGGCGTGATGGGCGGCGACCTGCGTGGTGTATGTCGGTGATTCGTCAGGACCTTGAGACGGTGAGGAGTCGCCACGGGCGCCCTCGTCGGCTACGGCCGGGTCGGCTATGGCGATGGGCGCGTCGCGCCCGAAACCGCCCGGGCCGGTCGGCGCGGGCGTCCGGAAGACGACGGCCGCCACGCCGAGGCACGCGGCCGCTGCGAGGCCTCCGCCGATCCAGGAGAGACGCCGCCGCCACACGACGATCGAGATCGGGCCCGGAGGGGCGTCGCGGTTGGCGCGAACAGTCCCGTCCAGGCTCTCGGCCTCCATGGCCATGCGGATCAGACGTTGGAGTCGCTGGTCGTCCATGAGCACCCCCGGCGCTGTCGCCGCGTGTTATTGCCCGAAGCTCTCCTGCTGATCGGGGTTTTCTCCCCGGACGCCCCTCGACGCCAGGTGGCGGCGCAGGCGCTCCAGCGCCTGTCGTTTCCGGGCGTTTACGGTGCTGGGAGCCACCCCGAGCCGCTTCGCCAGATCGCGGTCGGAGGCCCCGTCGCCGACCTCACGAAGGATCAGCCGATCATCCTCGGACAGCCCGCCGGCGTCGCCCCGAAGACATTCCCGGACCATGCTGAGCACCTCGGCCAGCCGTGCGTCGGCGGCGGGATCGGTGCCGAGCTGGTCCGCTTCGTACTCCGTGAGGGCGGACGAGGGCTCCTGCCGCCCGGTGCGGCGGAGGTGCTCGAGCCAGACGCGCGACGCGATGGCGTAGAGGTAGGTTGAGAAGGCCGCACGGGCGGGGTCGTACTTGCCGAGCGCCAGGGCCCGCCAGCACGCGGTCCAGGCCCGCTGGCAGAGATCATCGGCGGCCTCGTCGCGCCCGGCGGTTCGTGCGAGAAACAGGCGGCGCAGCCCGGGGTCGAAGCGGCGGTGCAGGGCGTCCACGGCGGCGCGGTCGCCACGCGCCGCCGCCGTGGCCAGGTCCGGCAAGCCGCGGTCGTCACTCACGCGCGCGAACCCCGCGCGGCCGAGGGTCGCGCCCGGGCGTGGACAGCAGGGATCGGATCGGATGCGACGATCGTGAGGCTCCTCATACCGACGTCCGCCCGGGCCGAGCGTATGCCGAGCGATTCGGTCGAAAGACCCGAGCGCTCGGCCTTGCCGGGGCAACCACGGGATGCTCCGCGGCGGGGACATTCGCCGCGGCGACGGGGATGGGCCCACCGGGCCCGCCCGACAACGCCGCGGCCCGGTCCCCCCCCGCTATTATGGAGGCAACATGCACACCATGACGACCATCGGACGCCGGACCCGCCGCTCTTCGATCGTGCGCACCGCGCCCCTCGCGTTGTGGCTGGCCTGCGGGCTGGCCGCCCCCGCCTGGGGGCAGGTCGCCGACGACCCGACCCACGGCGCGCCCGCCCCGGCGCCGGCGGCGCAGGGCCACCTGAAGTTCGAGGCGATCACGCACGACTTCGGGCGGATCATGGATACCAAGGACGTCGAGCACGTCTTCAGGTTCACCAACGCGGGCCCGTCGAGCGTCGTGCTGAACGAGCCGAAGGGCTCGTGCGGCTGCACGATCCCGAAGATGGCCAAGTTCGACTACGCCCCGGGCGAGTCGGGCGAGATCAAGGTGATCTTCAAGCCGGCGGGCAAGGCCGGGGCGCGGCAGACCCAGAGCGTGACAGTCAGCTACCAGGACTCCGCCGATCAGGCGACGATCATGCCCACGTCGACGTTGACGATCTTCGCCGACGTGCGCACGGCCGTGAGCGTCGAGCCCAAAGGCCAGGTGAGCTTCGGCGAGGTGGTGGAGGGCAAGCCCGCCACGCAGGTCGTCACCGTTACGGGCATCCACCCGGACTTCAACGTGACCTACGCCTCGATCGCGCGCAGCCGGATGTTCGGTGTGAAACTGCTGGGCGTGGACACGGTCGAGATCGAGGGGGAGAAGGTCCGCCAGGCCAAGGTCGAGCTTACGCTCAAGGACTCGTCCTCGCGCGGGCGGGTGCAGAGCATCGTGACCTTCCGGACGAACGACCCGCAGGTTCCGCTGGCGAGCGTGCAGGTGGACGCGGACGTCGTGGGCGACATCAAGCTGATGCCGCCGCGGCTGAACATCGGGGCCGTCGAGCCCAAGCAGGCGTTCACGCGCGCGTTCAAGGTCGTGTCGCGCCAGGGCAAACCGTTCAAGATCACGGGCATCGAGCAGGGCGCGGGGTCCGGCGCGCTGACGTTCGACATCACGCCGATTGAGGCGGCCGAGGGCGTTGGGTACAACGTGGCGGTCAAGGGCACGGGCCCGGAGCAAGTGGGCGCGATCAACGCGACGCTGACGGTGAAGACCGACGCGGACACGGCGATGGAAGTCACGGTGCTCGGGGCGGTCCGCCCCCCGCCGACCCTGCCCAAGACCGGCCCGATGGGCCCGTCGGTCGAGCCGCCGACCGTCATCACGCCGCCGAAGCCGGTGGACGACGGCGGCGGACGCTGAGGCGCGGCTCCGGACTGATCCTGAGGACGGACCCGAGGGCGTGGCGTGAAACCGCTGAAACAAGCGATGATGCTGGTGTTCGCCGGCGTGGTGATCGGCGCGGTGCATTCCTATTGCGCTCCGATCCAGCTCCGACCGGCGAACAACCCCGAGCCCGCGGCCGGCTCGCCGGAGACGGCCGCGGCGCCCGCCGGCACCGACCCGGGGGCCAAGCCCGAATCGAGCGGCACGCAAGGCACACCGCCCGAGACTCTTGCGGCGTCCCCTGAGGCACGGACCGCGCTTCCGAACGTCGAACGACCGAAGGGCGACGCGCCGACGGCGGAAGCGAACTACTTCGTCACGCTCGACCGCGCCAAGGAACTCTTCGACAAGGGCCGTGCCGACGGGACGGTTTTTTTTGTGGACGCCCGGCCGCCGGCGGACTACCAGGCGGGACACGTCACCGGCGCAACATTTATTCCACCGGTCTTCGGCGGGATCTACGCGAAGAAGGCCAAGGAGTACTTTCCCGGGCAGACGGTCGTGGTGTACTGCCACGGCGCGACATGCACGGATTCACTTGAGGTGATGATCGGCCTGCAGAACCTCAAGACCGGGATCGGGCCGATCTACATCATGAAGGACGGGTACGACGCGTGGCGCGCCCGGGGTTGGCCCGTGGACGTCGGCCCCGACCCGCTCCAGTAGAGCCGCACCGATGCCCGACGACGACGCGATCAACTACGACACGACCGGAACGCCGCGGACTCCGCCGGCGCTCGCGGCGGCGGCGATGCTCCCGCGGCTCGCGCTCGCCGCGGTCTTCATCTTCGCCGCGGCAACGAAGCTCTCCAGCCCCAGGTCGTTGGCCCTCGCGATCGAGAAGTTCAAGTGGACGACGGAGGGCGACCACGATCACCTGGTCAAGCTCGCGGCCTTCGTCATCCCCTGGACGGAGCTGCTGTGCGCCGCCTGCCTCATCCTGGGCCTCTGGACCCGGACGGCCGCCTTCCTGCTGACCGCTTCGCTGGGTGCGTTCACGTGGGCGATTGTCGCGGTCCTCCAGCGCGGCGAGACCTTCGAGTGCTCCTGCTTCGGCCGGTTCAGTTTCTTCTGCCCGAAGCAGCTCACGTGGTGCAACGTCTACCAGAACAGCGTGCTGATCGCGATCGGACTGGCGGCGCTGGCGATCGGCGGGGGGCGGTTCTCGCTCGACCGTCTGCTGCGGCGCGGCGGTCCGCCTAAAGTAGAGGCCTGACGCCATCCGTCGCCCGGGCCGGTCGGGGTGTTCCCGACTCCTGTTCCCGGGCCGAACGACCAAGACGGAGTTTGCATGAGCCGGTTCAATCGCTTCAACAACGGCCAGAAGATCAAGGTCTCCAAGGCCACGGGCACGGGCAAGAAGATCGTCGACTGGAAGGACGCCGAGACGCTGCGGCGTCTGATGAGCCCGAACGGCAAGATCTTCGGGCGCAAGCGCCTGAGCACGAGCGCGTACGAGCAGCGGATGGTCGCGCAGGCGATCAAGCGGGCCCGGTTCATGGGGCTGCTACCGTACACCAGCGCCACGCTGTAACCAGAACGGCACGGCAGCAGTCGGCAGAACAGCAGAGGCTATCCGTCCGGCGTTCCTGGGCGCCGCCGCCAAGAATCCGGCACCGCGGCTTGCCATGCGCCCCTACCCGGCCATCCTCGCCCGACTCCGCTCCCTCGACCTGAGCCGTTTCGATACCGATGTGCGCATGCAGGCCGCGGTGGACGCGTTCTGGGAGTTCCTCGCTCCGACGGGTGTGTCGTGGATCGGGTTCTACACGAAGCCTACGGGGCGCGACGAGATGATCCTGGGCCCGCGGCGCGACAAGCCCGCGTGCTCCCCGCTCGGGATGCACGGGGCCTGCGGGCGGTGCTGGAAGGAGCGGCGGCCCTTGGTCATCCCGGACGTGGCCACGCTGGGCGCGGGCTACGTGGCGTGCGACCCGCGCGATCGTTCCGAAGTCGTCGTGCCGCTGTTCGCGGGCGACGGCTCGTGCTGGGGCGTGCTCGACGGGGACAGTTACGACGTCGGAGCGTTCGATGAATCGGACGCGGACGGGCTGACCGAAGCGGTCGAATTGCTGCGACTAACCTCGACGCCGCGCGGCATACCGATGCCGCTCGTCCTCTGACGCCGACTCAAAACGGGGTCGGGCACTCGAACTCCAACCGCCGACCCGAGTCCGGGTCGAGGAAAGCCAGCCGGCGCGCATGGAGCATGAGCCGGCCCGCGGGCGGCCCGCCGTAGAGCCCGTCGCCGATGATCGCGTGCCCCAGGCCGCCCCGGGCCTCGGTCGTGGCGGCGTGGACGCGGAGCTGGTGCGTCCTCCCGGTCAACGGGCGGAACTCGACACGGGTGCGGTCGGTTTCTCGCGCGAGTACGCGCCAGCGCGTGAGGGCCGGGCGGCCGCGCGTGTCATCGACCACTTGGATCGGCCTGTGCTCGATGTCGGCGCGCAGGGGCAGGTCGATCTCCCCCGACTCGCCTGTGACGATGCCGTCGAGCAGCGCGGCGTACTCCTTCTCGACGAGTCGCGCCTCGAACTGGCGCGAGAGCTCGCGCTGCGCGTCGGCGTCAAGGCCCAGCACCATCAGGCCCGAGGTCTCCATGTCCAGCCGATGGACGATCAGGGGGCCGGTCGCGCCCGGGAACATCGCTCCGACGCGGACGGCCACGCAGTCGCGCCTGGCTTCGCCCTTGCCCGGGACGGAGAGCATCCACGCGGGCTTGTCCACGACGACGAAACGGGGGGAGGCGAAGACGATCCGGGGCGGCGCTACGCTTGGCGGATCGCGCGGCGGGCCCGGATCGGGCGGCCCGGAACCGGCTTTTCCAGGAGCGTTGGGCATGAAGACGGCGGCCATCGGCGGGGTGATCGTATCGATCTTCGGGGCGGGCCTGGTGCTCGGCGCGTGCGACGGGGTGAAGGCCCAGCCGTCAGCGGCGCAGCCTCCCTCCGCGCAGCCCGCGGCACAACCCTCCGCAGCCCAACCCGCGGCCGAGCCGCTGGACTGGAAGATGCTCGAGGCCCCGTACCTGACCGACCACCTCCAGCTCACGAGCCGCGACATGTTCGTGAAGGCGGGCGAGGCGTACTTCGACCCGTCCACCCGATGGATCATCTTCCAGGGCGTTCCGGTGCCCGCCGGCGGCGAGAAGCCGAGCGAGTTCTACGGGATGTACATCGCCAAGCTCGTGAAGCACGCCGACGGAGGTATCACCGGGATCGAGGCGCCGATCCATGTGAGCCCGCCCGGCGCGTGGAACTCGTGCGGCTGGTTCCATCCGCGGGTCCCCGGCGCCGTCATGTTCTCCACGACGTTCGTCGCACCCTCGACGGAGCAGAAGAACGAGTTCCGGGTGGACCAGCGCACCTACACCTGGCGATTCCCGGAGGAGGCGGAACTCGTCGCGGGACAGGTCCCGGCGCTGTTCAGCGACATCGTCGGCAAGCCCGCGCGGGCGAAGGAAACGAAAGTCGAACGCGTGTTCGCGCTCCCCGACTACCAGGCGGAAGCGTCCTGGTCGAAGAACGGCCGGTTCGTGCTGTACGCCGGGGTCCGCCCCGCGCGCACCAACGGGCGGCCCGACGCGGACCTGTTCATCTACGACCAGCAGACGGGCGCCCACCACGCAATCGTCACCGAGGACGGGTACGACGGCGGGCCGTTCTTCTCGCCCGACGAGACGATGATCTGCTACCGCTCGGACCGCAAGGGCGACGACCGACTCCAGATCTTCGTCGCGGAGCTGAAGTACGAGGACGGCGTGCCGGTGGGCGTCAAGGCCGAGCACCAGCTCACCGACAATGGCGCCGTCAACTGGGCGCCGTACTGGCACCCCTCCGGAAAGTACCTGGTGTTCGGCTCCAGTCTCGTCGGGCACCACAACTACGAGGTCTGGGCCGTGGAAGCGCAGCTCAGCGCGGCGCCGAACGAACCGCGCGTCCAGCGCGTCACCCAGGCGACGGCGACCGACGTCCTCCCCGTGTTCAGCCCGGACGGCGCGTGGATGATGTGGACGGCCCAGCGCGGCCCGCTCGCGGCGGGCGAGCAGAAGCCCTCCAGCCAGCTCTGGATCGCGCGCACCGCCCCGGGCATGAGCCCGGGGGCCTTGTTCCCCGCGCGATGAACACGCCCGGGCGGTCCGGCCCGGGCGCCGATCATCGTGTACCCTTTCCACCGATGGTCGAGCCGGAAGACTTCGGGCTCTCGCCGATCCAGACGCTGGCGCACGTGGCCGACCCGGCCCGCGCGCCGCGGCACACACCCGTCTGGAAGGCGTGGAATGCGGGCGTGCTGGGCGAGCGCCCGCGGCTCGCACCCGCGTCCGAATCGGACCCCAGCGACACGTCGGCGGATACCCATTTCACCGGCGTGCGCCACTGCCGGATCGGATGCAAGCTCCTGAGTCCGCCGGGGCGACCCGCGGCCGGGGCGGTCGTGCTGCACGGGTACTCGAACGTGCCGGCGCTCGGCGAGCACGCGGAGCGCTGGCGGGCCCTGGCGGACCGCGGCGTGGCCGTGCTGCTCGTCCGCGTGCGCGGCTACCCGGGGTCGCGGCTCGACTGCGGGGACTGGACCACCACCGAGTGCGGGTACATCACGCGGGGGCTGGAACTGCCCCCGGGCGAGGACGGGATCGGGTGCGAGTGGTCGTTCTCGTACGCCGTCGCGGACGCGGTGTGCGCGGTGCGGGCGCTGGGGCGGTTTGTCGGCGCCAGCGGGAACGGGGATGCGCGCGGCGGAAACGGTGCACCTCCGGTCTATCTGTGCGGCGAGTCTTTCGGGGGCGCGGTCGCGGTCGTGGCGGCGTCGCACCTGTCGGAGCGCGACGAGGTTTCGCGGCTGGCGATCGGGCTGCCGTCGATGGGGGATTGGCCGTGGCGGCTGGAGCACCTGCGCCCGCGCGGAGCGGGGGCGGGGGCGCAGATCGCGCGGTTCATGGGCGACCACGCGGACCGGGCCGACCAGATCGCGGGGACGCTGCGGTTGTTCGACGCGGCGCTGCACGCGCGACGGGTGCGGTGCCCGACGCTGTGCAAGCTGGCGCTGCGCGACGACGTGGTGCCCGCGCCGGCGGCCGCGGCGGTGTTCAATGCTCTGTCCGGGGACCCGGGGCGCAAGCTGCGGTTCGTGACCAAGTTCGGGCACTTCGACGGGGGCATCGCGGACCTGCGCCGGCACGCGGCGTTCGAGCGGCTGATCGATGAGTTCCTGGACCCCGCGCAGATGCCGGAAGCCACGCTCGCCGCCGCGGAATCGCGACGCGCCTGAACCCGGCCGCCGCCGGACGCCCCGACGCCGCTCCGCTGGTATTCTGGCGGGCGATGACCCAGGCCGTGCGCACGCTGATGTCGGGCCTGATCGACTACGCCGGACTGTTCCCGCCGGCGAAGCTGGACATGGCCCCGGCCGCGGAGGCCTTTGCGCGGGCGCGCGCGGGGGTGCACGAATGGGTGCTGGGCCGGTTCATCTGCCCGGCGTCGCGGCTGGGCGAACTGAGCCGCGCGGCGGCGGCCCTGATGCCCGGCACGTTCGCCACCAGCGGCTACCGCGAGCACGCCGGGAACAGCGAGCCGTGGCACGTCTCGGTGATCGTGGACGGCCTCCCGGCGCTGGACGCCGCTCTCGCCGCGATGGATGAGTTCAACGCCCGCCACGCGGAGGAGGACCGCGGGCTCGCCGTCGCCGACGCGCTGGAGATGAAAGTCTCAACGGCGGACGAGATCGATGCGGCGATCGAGGCGGTGCCCGACGAGGTCTACCCGTTCTTCGAGGTGCCGATCGCGGGCGACTGCCGGGGCCTGGTCGCGGCTCTCTCCGGGACGGCCGCGGCGGCGAAGGTGCGAACCGGCGGCGTGACGGTCGAGGCCTTCCCCGCGCCCGAGCGGGTAGCGGCGTTCCTGGCGGCGTGCGCGGCCGCCGACGTGCCGTTCAAGGCCACGGCGGGGTTGCACCACCCGGTGCGGGGCGACTACCCGTTGACGTACGAACCAGGGTGCCCGCGTGGCACGATGCACGGGTTCGTCAACGTGTTCATCGCGGCGGCCCTGGTGCGGGCTCGACGTGCGGACGAGACCGAGGCCGCGGCGATCGTCGGCGAGCGCGACCCGGGCGCGTTCAAGTTCACCGACGAGGGCGTGCGGTGGCGGGGGCGGTTCCTGGAGTCGGCGGAACTGGCCCGCGTGCGCGAGGCGTTCGCTTTGTCCTACGGATCGTGCTCGTTCGATGAGCCGATCGACGACGTCAAGAAGCTCGGGTTGCTGTGAGGGCCGATGGGCGGGAGGGATCAGCGAGCCGGCTTTTCCGGCTTCGTGATGCGCTCGACCCCGCGCGGCGTCTCGACGAGCACCTCGTCGGCCTCGTTCAGGAAGAGCCCGTGGTCGACGACGCCCGGGATGTCGTTGATGGCGCAGGCCAGCTCGGCCAGGTCGCGGTCGTCGAGTTGCACGTCGATCACGAGGTTGCCGTTGTCGGTGAGGAACAGGTGTCCGTCGAGGGTGCGGCGGACGACGCCGTGGAGCCCGATGTCGCGCAGGCGGGCCCGCGCGGACGAGAGCCCGAACGCCAGGACGCACACGCCGAGCGTGGACCGCTGGCCGAGGCGGTCGACGAGCTTGGACTCGTCGATGATGTAGACGCGGCGCTCTGCGGCGCTGGCGACAATGCGCTCGCGGGTCATGGCCCCGCCCCCGCCCTTCAGCATCCGCAGTTGGGGGTCGACCTCGTCGGCGC
Organism: Phycisphaerales bacterium; assembly: GCA_046153875.1. Classification (GTDB taxonomy): domain Bacteria; phylum Planctomycetota; class Phycisphaerae; order Phycisphaerales; family UBA1924; genus JBJXFE01. The sequence goes on along the minus strand of JBJXFE010000053.1, from coordinate 42,035 downwards.
CGTCGAAGAGGTAGTTGACCCGCTCGAGCATCGCGAAGTCGGCCAGGCGCAGCCCGTGGAACCGCGCGACGGTCTCGGTCGCGTGGCTTGTGGGGACGCACTGGACGTCCAGGCGTTCGCGCTTGACGCGCTCGGCCAGAGCGGCGATCGCCCGCGACGCGGTCCGGCCCGTGCCCAGGCCCACGACCATGCCGGACTTGATCTCGGCGACGGCGGCTTCCGCCAACGCATCGGCCATGGCTGCCTCACTCAAAGCGGATCCCCTGTGCGAGGGCGAAGGTCGAGCCCGCGTTGATGGTAGCCGTCTGGCGGCGCATGTACGCCTTCCAGGAGTCGGACCCGGACTCGCGACCCCCGCCCGTGTCCTTCTCGCCGCCGAACGCCCCGCCGATCTCGGCGCCGCTGGTGCCCAGGTTCACGTACGCCAGCCCGCAGTCGCTGCCGACCCCCGCGGGGGAGAGGAACCGCTCCGAGACGCGCACGTCGGTGGTGAAGATCGCGGAGCTGAGCCCCTGGGCCACGCTGTTGTGAAGCGCGATCGCGTCGTCGAGCTCGCGGTAGGCGAAGACGTAGAGAATCGGGGCAAAGGTCTCGTCCATCGCGATCGGGAGGGTGTTGGACTTCGGCGCGCGGATGATCGTGGGCTGGACGTAGTGGCCGCGTCCCATCCCCGCCCCGTGCGCGCGATCCCCCCCGGCCAAGACCGTCCCCCCCTGCTGCTTCGCGGCCGCCACCGCCGCGACGAACCCATCGACCGCACGGGCGTTGATCAGCGGGCCGACCAGCGTCCCTTCGGCGAGCGGGTCGCCGACGCGGATGGTCTTGTACGCGGCCACGAGCCGGTCCGTGAACCGATCCGCGACCTTCTCGTGGACGATGAGCCGCCGCGTCGTCGTGCAGCGCTGCCCGGCCGTGCCCACCGCGCCGAAGACGACGTACTTCAGCGCCAGTTCGAGGTCGGCATCGTGATGGACAATCACGCCGTTGTTCCCGCCCAGCTCGAGCAACGTGCGGCCGAGCCGCCGCGCCACGACTTCGCCCACGCGCCGGCCCATGCGGCACGAGCCCGTGGCACTGATGAGCGGCAGGCGCCGGTCCGCGACCATCCGCTCGCCGACCGCGTCGTCCGTGCCGATCACGAGGCGGAAAACGCCCGGGTGCCCCATCGCGGCGGCGACGCGCTCGGCGATTGCGTTGGTAGCGATCGCGGTGAGCGGCGCGAACAGGCTCGGTTTCCACACGACCACATCGCCGCAGACCGCCGCGATCATCGCGTTCCACGCCCAGACCGCGTTGGGGAAGTTGAACGCGGTGATGACGCCAACGGGGCCGAGCGGGAGCCACTGCTCCATCATGCGGTGCTCCCGGCGCTCGCTGGGCATCGTGATGCCGTGCAGCTGGCGCGAGAGCCCGACGGCGAAGTCGGCGATATCCACCGATTCCTGGACCTCTCCGAGCCCCTCGGCCCGGATCTTGCCGACTTCGAGGCTGACGAGCGTGCCGAGCGGCTCCTTGAGGCGGCGCAGTTCGTCGCCGATGGCGCGGACGACCTGGCCGCGGACAGGGGCGGGGACCTCGCGCCAGCGGTTGAAGGTCTCAACGGCTTCGGCGGCGGTCCGCTCGTAGCCGTCCGCATCGTCCAGCCGCACGCCGGCGATCGGCTCGGCGGTCGCGGGATTCTCGCTGTACGCCACGCCCGGGGGCGGCTCGGCGGTGGTGATGCGCGCGAGGCGCGGGTCGGACTCGATCCCGAGGGCACGCGCCAGGTCGGCGAACGTCATGGGGTGACTGTAGTCCGGTGGCATGAGCCTCCGGCCCGTCGGCGTACCCTGTGCCAGCGATGGACCCGATCGTGCTCGCCACCGCGAACCCGCACAAGATCGAGGAGCTGCGCGCGATCTTCGCCGCCGCCGGTGTGGCGGTGATCGGCCTGAAAGACCTGCCCGGCCACGAGCGTTTCAGCGAACCCGTGGAACACGGGTCCACGTTCGATGAGAACGCGACGATCAAGGCGCTCTCCTACGCGGCCCAGACCCGACGCCTGTGCCTCGCCGACGACTCGGGCCTCGAGGTGGACGCGCTCGGCGGGGCCCCGGGCGTGATCAGCAGCCACTACTCGACGGACGGCGTGGAGACGGGGCTGAGCCGCGCCGAGCGCGACGCGGCCAACAACGCCCGCTTGCTGCGCGAGTTTGAAGGCGTGCCGCCCGAGCGGCGGACGGCCCGGTTCCTTTGCGTGATGGTGCTGGCGGGGATCGAGGGGGTTGGAGCAGTCTCAAGGGGAGCGTTCGAAGGCCGCATCGGTCTGCCGGGCGATGTGCCGCGCGGGATCAGAGGCTTCGGCTATGACCCGCTCTTTCTGGTCGCGCCGGACTTCTCGCGCACCAGTGCCGAACTGCCGCCCGACGAGAAGAACCACCTGAGCCATCGCGGCGCCGCGGCCCGGGCGATGGCGGACCGGCTCCGCGCGCATCGGACATGAAAAAACCCCCGGCTCATCGCAGGGGGCTTGACTCCGTCTCTTCGTCTCTTCGTCTCTTCGTCTCTTCGTCTCTTCGTCTCTTCCTACTCGTCCTTCACCTTGTAGTCCGCGTCGATCACGTCGTCGCCCTTCTTGCCACCTCCGCCCGCCGGCGATCCGCCCGCCGACTTGGTCTGCTCGTAGGCGGCCTTGCCGAGCTCGACGGCCGCGGCTTCCAGGTCGCGGAGGGCCGCCTCAAGGGGCGCCTTCTCGTCCTGCTTGATCTTCCCTTCGAGGTTCGAGAGGGCCGACTCGATCCGCCCGCGGACCTCCGGCGCGACCTTGCCGCCGTGCTCCTCCAGCGCCTTGCGGGTCTGGATGACGACCGCGTCGGCCCGGTTCTTGAGGTCCACGACCTCGCGGCGCGTCTTGTCCTCGGCCGCGTGGACCTCCGCGTCGCGCTTCATCCGCTCGATCTCGTCCTTGTTGAGGCCGCCCGAGTTGGAGATGCGGATGTTCTGGCTCTTCCCCGTCCCCTTGTCCGTCGCGGTGACGGTGAGGATGCCGTTGGCGTCGAGGGCGAACTCGACCTCGATCTGCGGCACGCCGCGGGGGGCGGTGGCGATGTCCTTGAGCTCGAAGTTGCCGAGCGTGCGGTTGTCCTTGGCGAACTCGCGCTCGCCCTGGAGCGCGTGGATCATCACGCTGCTCTGGTTGTCCGTGGCCGTGGAGAAGACCTCCTTGCGGCTCGTCGGGATCGTTGTGTTCTTGGGGATGAGCGGGGTCATGACGCCGCCGAGCGTTTCGACGCCCAGGGAGAGGGGCGTCACGTCGAGCAGCAGCACGTCCTTGACCTCGCCCTGGAGCACGGCCCCCTGGATCGCGGCGCCGATGGCGACCACCTCGTCGGGGTTCACGCTCTTGTTGGGCTCCTTGCCGAAAAGCTCCTTGGCGATCTGCTGGGCCCGCGGCATGCGGGTCGAGCCGCCGACGAGCACGATCTCGTCGAGCTTCGACGGGTCGAGCTTGGCGTCCTTGATCGCCTGGAGGCACGGGGCGCGGAGGCGCTCGAAGAGTTCGGCGCAGAGCGACTCGAACTTCGCGCGGGTGAGGGACATCTGGAGGTGCTTGGGGCCGTTCTGATCCGCCGTGATGAACGGCAGGTTGATCTGGGTCTCCTGCATCGAGGAGAGCTCGCACTTGGCCTTCTCGCACGCTTCCTTGAGGCGCTGCAGGGCCATCGCGTCCTTGCGGATGTCGATGCCCTCCTTCTTGCGGAACTCCTCGGCGACGAAGTCGATCAGGCGCTGGTCCCAGTCGTCGCCGCCCAAGTGGGTGTCGCCGTTGGTCGAGAGCACCTCGAAGACACCGTCGCCGATGTCGAGGATGGAGACGTCGAAGGTGCCGCCGCCGAGGTCGAAGACGACGATCTTCTCGTTCTTCTTTTTGTCCAGGCCGTAGGCGAGCGCGGCCGCGGTCGGCTCGTTGATGATGCGCTCGACCTTCAGGCCCGCGATCTCGCCCGCGTCCTTGGTGGCCTGGCGCTGAGCGTCGTTGAAGTACGCGGGGACGGTGATGACGGCCCGCTCGACCTTCTCGCCCAGGTAGTCCTCGGCGGTCTTCTTGAGGTCCTGGAGGATGAACGCGGAGATCTGCTGGGGCGTGAATTCGCCCTGGTTGACCTTCACGCGGACGAACTCCTCCGGCCCGCCGACGAGCTGATAGGGAACCTTGCTCTCCTCGTTGCTCGCCTTGCCGTAGCCGGTCTCGGCGCTGGCGCTGACCTCGGCGCGCCGACGGCCCATGAAGCGCTTGATCGAGTAGACGGTGTTCTTGGGGTTGGTGACCTGCTGGTGCTTGGCGGGCTGCCCGACGAGCCGCTCACCCTTGTCCGTAAATGCGACCACCGATGGGGTGAGCCGGTTGCCGGACGAGTTGATGAGCACTTTGGGCTGGCCGCCCTCCATGATCGCGACGCACGAGTTGGTCGTGCCGAGGTCAATGCCGATGATCTTGCTGGTGGCCATGTCCGTTCCTCACGCGTGCCGAACCGCTTATCGTCGGCGGTTTCGACCCGATTCGTTTGTCTTGTTTGCAAGCGTAGTGCCAGCGGAGCGTCGGTCGAGCGGCCTGGGGACGCGAATTCGCGGACGCTCGGCGGCCCTGTGCGAGCCCCGCACGCTCCCGACCCGCCGGAATCGGTGCCCCGGCGTACCGGGCTGCCGAAGTGGCAGGCCTCTCGTCCATGCATCCCCGTTGCTGATTCCGCGGTTCAGCCCCCGGGCGGGTGGACGTGCCTGCGGGACGCGAACCGGTAGGCCGAGAGGAGCCCGATCACGATCCACGGGACGTTGCCCGTCTCCCAGAACCCGGTCCACGTCGATTCCCACACGTCCTCTTTCCACCGCCAGTTGCGGACCGGCCGCGGGTAGTACTCGGAGAAGAACGTCGCGGGCCAGAACGCTGCGAGCAGCACGAGAAGTGTCGCCGCCGTCGCCGCCAGGCCCAGCCGCGTCGATCCTGCCCGAGCCGCGCGGACCGCGGCGTAGCCGATCGCGGCGCCGATCGGCCAGATGATCCAGTCGCACCGGTCGCCGACGACGCGCGCGATACCGACCCAGGCGAGCACGGCGAGGGCCGCCGACACCACGAGGGTCAGCCCCGCGCGGGGTCGGGGCGCCAGCGCCGCGGGCACGACGGGCGGAAGGGGCTTCACCGCGACCGTCGGGCGATCGTGCCCGAAGTCGCGGGCGAGCGCGTCCAGCTTCGGCTCCGGGGTCGACGCGCCTCCCGGCCCCCCGCCGGCGGGTGTCGCCGCGCGGTAGTCGGCGACGGTGTGGAGGTATCGCGCCAGACCGGCTTCGACGGCGGGCGTCCAGTCGAGGCCCAACTCGTCGTGAACCCGGCGCATCTCGCCCATCGGGTCGGCGACGAGATCCTGGTAGCGGACTTCGCTGACGCGCGCGCCCCCGGACGCGGCCTGCACCGCCTCGCGCCGGTACTTCTCCTCCGTGGCGACGAGTTCGTCGGCGAGCCCGCGGCGGATCGCCTCCGCGTCCGGCGCGCCGTGCAGGTGATAGACCTGCGCCCGGCGCAGCATCGAGAGGTTCGACGCGACGACCGCCCGCGGGTCGCGGGAGATGTGGACGTACCGGACCCGCTCCGCGCCGAACAGGTCCGTCAACTCACGCACCCGCGCCGTGTGACTCGGGCTCTTGAGCAGGATCGCCCGCGAACGCGCGAGGCGCGCGAGCTTCCACGCGAACGCCCACGTGTACCGCCGCCACCGCGACCGCTCCCGCGGCGTGAGCTCATCGAGCCCGTGGAAGCGGTGATAGTGCCCGTGCAGCCGCGGCACGATCAGCCGCCCGGGCAGCGACGACGCCAGGCACCAGTTGTTCACCGCGAACTCGTCCTCCGCCGGCCATTCCGGCCCGAACGCCATGTCGTCCATGAGCCGCGTGTTCGAGAGGAACGGGACGAGCATCACGCGGAGGAACGACCAGCTCAGGAAGAACCCCTGCGGGGCCACGGCGTGGTGCCAGCGCGGCGTCCAGAACCGCGGATTGCACGACAGCAGGTAGTGCAGGTGCGTCGTCCCGGACCGTGGGTAGCCGAGCACGATCACCACGCCGGGAGGGTGCCGCAGCCGCCACCGGGATCGCGCGCCGGCGAGCCACAGGACCGGCGCGAGCAGCACCCGCTCGGGGAGCGTCAGCGCCGTGGCGATCGCCGATGTGAAGAGCCCCATGACGACGCGGGGCAGATAGACGACCCCGACACGTGCCCACGGGAAGAAGAGCAACCGTACCCACGCGTCCAGCGGCGCGAGGCTCATGAAGTGCGGCATCGGAGCCAGGGCGCGCAGGAATCGAGAGAGGGGTTCGTTCATCGGGGAGCGGCGAGTCTACGCGGGCGCGCGGCGCGAGATCGCAGATGGGCAGATCGCAGCGCGCCGGCAGCCGGGCCGGCAGGCTGCTCTCCGGTGCGCGGCTCGGGTCTGCACATCTGCTGATCTGCAACTCTGCCATCCGACCATCCGCGAACTGCCGCCTCGCTCGGGCGCCCCTACACTGGTTTCAGGAACCACTGAAAGCCCGCCCGTGACCACGATGCTCACCGAAACCGCGCGCCCCCCACTCCCGCGACGCGGTCCGCGCGTGGACCCGCGCCTCGATACGATCCGCGACAAGGTTTTACGCGGTGAACGCCTCACCCTCGACGACGGCGACCTGCTCTACACCACGCCGGACCTCTGGACCCTGTGCGAGCTCGCGGACGGCGTGCGCCGGCGGCTGCACGGCGACATCGCGTACTACAACGTCAACCGCCACCTGAACTACTCGAACGTCTGCGCCCTCGCCTGCAGGTTCTGCGAGTTCTACCGCAAGAAGGACGACGAAGGGGCGTACACCCGCGACATGGACTACGTGCGCGAAGAGGTGAAGCGCGCGGTCGAGGCGGGCGCCACCGAAATCCACTCCGTCGGCGGTCTCCACCCCTACCTGCCCTGGGACTACTACCCCGACCTCGTCCGCACCGTCCGCGAGACGGCCCGCTCGCTGGGGTCCGACCTGCACGTCAAGGCGTTCACGGCCGTTGAGATCGTCCATCTCGCCCGCATCGCCAAGGTCTACAAGGGCGCGAACGACCCGACCGACGCGGGGCGCGAGGCCCGCAAGGAGGGCATCCGCTGGGTGCTCTCGCGCCTGAAGGAAGCCGGGCTGGGCTCGCTGCCGGGCGGCGGGGCCGAGGTCTTCGACGACCGCGTGCACGACGAGGCGTTCAAGGGCAAGATCCGCTCCGACGTCTGGCTCGACGTTCACCGGGTGGCGCACGAACTGGGATTGAACACGAACGCCACGATCCTCTACGGGCACATCGAGCAGCGGCACGAGCGGCTCGTCCATATGGACATGCTGCGGCGGGCGCAGGATGAGGCCCTGGCGAGGCCGGAAGTGACGAAGTGGCACAGTGGCGAAGTGGCGAAGTGCTCGAACGGGGGCGGCATTTCACTCGAGTCTTCGGCCGCCTCGTCCGGACCCTCTCACCCTGCCACTCCGCCACTGTGCCACTCTGCCACTTCCCCGGCCGCCTGCGGCGGCCGCTTCCAGGCCATCATCCCGCTCCCGTTCTTCCCCGACGGCAGCGACCTCGAGCACCTGCCCGGCCCGGCGGGGCTGGAGAACCTCCGCACGCTGGCGATCGCGCGCCTGATGCTCGACAACATCCCGCACGTCAAGGCCTTCTGGATCATGCAGACGCTCGCCATGGCCCAGCTCATGCTCCAGTGCGGCGCGGACGACATCGACGGCACGATCGTCTGGTACGACATCACGAAGGTCGGCGGCTCGTCCACCCACCAGGAAGTCAGCACGTGGACGCTGCAGAAAGCCATCCGCGAGGCGGGCTTCACGCCGGTCGAGCGTGACACGCTGTATCGGAGGGTGGTGCGGGATGGCGTGCGGTGGGCTATCGCGGCGCCGCGAGATTGCTGAGGCCTCCCGAGCAACTGCCGGTGCACACCGTGCGCACACGGCGGCCATCACGCACGCAAAACGCTCACGGGCGCAGGCCCCTACGCGCCCGGGAGCCTGCGCCCGTCATTGATTCCCTCGCCTCACCCGCCGCACGGGCGCACGTCCGAGCGCCCGTGCGGCATCATGCCGGCTTCAAGCCGCCGCTACTGGTACGGCCCGCGCGGCTTGGCCAGACCGTGCTCCGAGTAGCCCTTGGCCTTCAGGGCGTCCACCACCGCCTGCTCCGTCGTGGCGGTGTTCGCCGCGGCCGCGGCCGCGGTGCGGATCACCTTCGCCTCGGCCAGGACCTTCTTGAGCGACCACAGCCCGCACCAGCGCGGCGCGACGACCGTGCCGAACGCGAAGCCCATGTTCCCCGACTCGTCGCGCGCCGAGGCCATGACCAGGTAGACGCGCCCGTTGCCCTTTGGCTGCCGCTCGCGCCGCAGCCGCAGCGTGTTGTGGGCGATGTTCTTGGCGTCGGGCGCATGGCGGGCCGTCGGATCGTTCTTGTCGGCCGGCAACTCCGGCTCATCGCTGAACACGCGGACCTTGACCGTGAGGGGCGGGCCGGACGGCTGGCTCGGGTCCTTCGCGGCCGTGCTCAGCCCCACCTTCGCCAGTGTGTGGTTGAGCGGCCAGAGGATCGGCCAACGGATCGACAGGAACACCTTCGGCTTCACCGTGTCCACGACGTGGACGTAGCGCTGCACGGTGGCCGCTGCGTAGCCCTGCGAGTCCATCGCGTCGTAGGTCACGACGTACATCCCCGGCACCTGGGTGTTGACGGAGTCGCCGCCGATCAGCACGGCCACGGACGGGTCGCAGTCGTCGGTTGCGCTCGCGCCCGGCTCCGTGTAGGTGCCCAGCACCGGGATCTGCATGTTGGCCGCGCCGTTGAGGGTGATCACCGGCGGGTCGGTGCGGACGGAGACCGCCGCCACGTCGCTCGTCGTCGAGCCCACGCCGACCTCGGTCACGACGCAGTCATACAGCCCCGCATCGCCCGCCGAGAGCAGGCTGAACTGGTGGTACGAGTTCCACGCGAGCGGGATCGCCACGCCGTCCTTGCGCCACTGGAACCCGAGCGGCGCGCCCAGGTTCGCCGACGCTTCGACGGTGAGGTAGACCTCTTCACCCAGGCAGAGCGCCTGGGACTGCGGCTGAATGACAATGGACGGGCCGAGCGGCGAGACGGCGAGCTGCGCCGACGCGGATTCGACCTGCCCGCACCCGTTGGTCACGACCACCGAGTACGCGCCCGTGTGGGTCAGGAGCGCGGACGCGATGGTGTGCGTCGGCCCGGTCGCGCCGGGGATGGTCACGCCGTTGAACTCCCACTGGTACGAGAGCGGCTCGGTGCCCGTCGCGACCACGTCCAGCACCGCCGGCTGCCCCGCCGTCACCGCCAGCGACATCGGCTCGCCCTCGATCGACGGCGACACGCACCCGCCGCCCACCTGGAACTGGTACCAGCGGGCGGTCGTCGTCATCGGAACCGCGGGGAGCGTGACCAGACCCGCGGCGTCCATGATCGTGATGTTGCCGGTGCGGTTCACGGGCAGCCCGCCCGCGGGCACGAGCGCGCCGGCGAAGTCCAGCACGTCGTCGTCGGCCGGCGTCGCCTCGTCCATCGGCGAGGCAAGGTGGTTGGACATGTTCGCCACGCCCACGGCCATGTAGTACGTGCCCGCCGCGAGATTCCGGGTCATGCTCGCCCGGTCCAGCGACGACATCGGCGTCACCGGGTCGTCGTTATTGCCGCCGGAGACCGGGTTCATGTTGGCGTCGTAGAGCCAGACCTCGGCGTCGGGGTTGCCGAAGACCGCCTCGACGAGGAATGTCATGGTGCCGGCCGCGAACGTGCCCGCGATCGGCGTCACCGCGGCGGGTGTGGTCGTGAACTCGAGGATGTACGGCTGGCTGGCGGCCGTGCCCGTCATGCGGATGTACACGCGCTCCTGCCGTCCGAACCCGTACCACACGCTCGAGAGGGTGACGCCCGCACTGACGATGCCCGACGCGACCTGCACGTCCGATGCGGCGACGATCGCGCCGGCGGCGGTCTGATCGAGCCCGCGCAGGCCCAGGGTCAAGCCGGTGAGCGGCGTGCTCACGACGTTGAGCTGGTGGCGGTAGACGCCCGGGGGCAGTACCGCGGCCGAGACCAGGAAGCAGTCCAGGCTCGTGTCGAGCCCGTTGGCGAGCCCGCCGCGTGTGAGTCCGGTGATGCGGTCGCCGTGGACAAGCCCGGCGACCACGTTGGCCGCCGCCTTCGAGTCGTTGGGCTCCACCTCGGGGTGAATCGTCTGCGCCGCGGCGACGCCGCCGCACAACAGACCCGCCGCCGCCGCCAGATACGCCGCACAAGTGCCGGACCGCATGAGAGGTCTCCCTCTCCCCTGGTCCCGATCGACCCGCACAGGTTCTCGCGAGCACCCTGAACGCGCCTCAGCGCTCGGGGTTTGCGCCGCGACGGACGAATGCCGCGCGACGCCGCCCGCGGGAACCGCCTCCCGCTCCACTGACTTCGATCTGTGATTGGCCGGTCCGCAGCGCGAGCGCGCCCTCTGGCCGTTGACTGTGAGGATCGACCGATTCCGAGGAGCGACTTTCGCTCATCGGGTCGGCGGGGCGGCGGCTCGGGATCGCAGGCGGCGGATTCCCCGCCAAACCCCGGCCTCACCCCTGTTTCCGGCCTTACGCCGGCGTCATAGGCGGCGCGAACCGCGCGGGTGTCGCGGGGTGCAGGGGCGTTGCACGCGTCGCGGCCCGAACTCACCGTGGTTCAACGGCCGGCCTTGAACAGCGTGCGCAGCGAGTCGTAGATGTCGTCGCGCGTGTCGATCTTGGCCGTCACCAGCTTCGGGCCGGCCTCGTCGGCGGCGCCGCGCGGGAAGGCCTCGCGCAGCACGCTCAGGAAGCTCCCGCTGCCGTACGCGCTCGTCACCTGGCAGTACCCGAAGAGGTTGCACCGCGCCAGCAGCTTCTCGTCCAGCAGCTTCACGCACACCCGGTTGTCGGCCTCGGAAGAGTTGTCGCCGTCGCTGAAGTGAAACAGGTAGATGTTCCACGACGCCGGGTCATAGTGGGCGTCGAGCAGCTCCGTGCAGCACTGGAAGGCGGAGCTGATCCGGGTGCCGCCGTCCTCGCGCACGGAGAAGAAGGTCTTCTTGTCCACCTCCTGGGCGCGCACGTCGTGGACGATGTAACGGCTCTCGATCCCCTCGTAGTTCCGCCGCAGCCAGGTGTCGATCCAGAAGGCCTGGAGGCGTACGAGCTCCTTCTGCTCGTCGCCCATCGAGCCCGAGACGTCCATCATGTACACGATCACCGCGTTGCTCTGCGGCTTGCGGACCTCCGTCCACGAGCGGAACCGCAGGTCGTTGCGGATAGGCACCACGATCGGGTTCTGCGGGTCGTAGAGGCCCATCGCGATCTGCCGCTTGAGCGCCTCGCGGTAGGTCCGCTTGAAGTGGCGCAGCGACGCCGGGCCGACGGGGCGGATGCCCGAGTACCGGTCCTTGGTCGTGGTGATGCGGTGGGCGCCCTTCGGCTCGATCCGCGGCAGGCGAAGCTCCTCGGCGAGGATGTCGGCCAGCTCCTCCAGCGAGACATCGACCTCCAGCAGGTGCCGCCCCTCGTTCTCGCCGCCGCGACCGTCCCCCTTGCCCGGCTGCCCGACACCGTCGCCCTCGTCGCCGTCGCCCATACCGACGCCGCCGGAGTTGTCGCCGTAACGGAACGTCGGGATATCGATGTCGTGGACGGGGATTGAGACGAACCGGCGGCCCTCGCGCCCGATCAGCTCGCCGCGCGACAGGAACTTGCGCAGCTCCTTGCGGATCCGCCCGCGCACGATCTGGCGGAAGCGCTGATGGTCCTGTTCGATCTTGTTGATCATCGCCGAACCGTCCTGGCTCGTTTCCGGGGCGGGGCGCCCATCCACAGCGGGCGCGCACCCCGCACTAGATCGACCCAAACGCGCGGCGAGCCCAGACGCCCGCCGGATCGTCGTCTCGATAACACCCCGGATGCACTTGTGAAGCTACAAGTCTCTACTCCGCCGGACCCCGCTCGGTTTCGGGTTTCGGCAGGCGGGCCGACCGGTTCCGGGCCAGCCACCAGGCCGCGAAGAGGCCCACGGGGACGGCCGCGGCCACTTCGGCGGCGCGGTTCACAAGGTCCGCCGCGAGGCCGACTTCCCGGCCCAGCTCCCCTTCACCCCTCATCCACACCGGAAGCGCCGCCGCCGTCAACCCCACGGCCCACTCGCGGATGCCCAGGCCGTTCCCCACGATCGGGACCAGGCTCGCCACCTGGCTCACCACCGCAATCGCTGCGGCCTCGACCGGGTGAAGCTCATGCCCCACGATCATGAACACCACGAAGTATCGCACGCCCCACACCATCAGGTCGAGATACCGCAGCAGCGCGGCGTAGGCCCACGATCGCGCCCGCGGGAGGCCCGCAGCGCCACACGACAGCGAGCACGCCACCAGCCCGACCAGTGGCACGGAGAACGCCACGCTCCACGCCGCGTCATCCTGCGGCCAGACCCGCGCGGCGAGCGGCGCCAGCAGCCCGCACCCGAGCGAGACCAGTCCGCACCCGATGTTCGCGGCGACCGCCTTCGCCGAGTCGGTCACGGCGATTCCGTTCACGGCCTTGTGGTACGCCACCCGCCCGAGCAGCCCCGGACGCATCGGGAGGTAGTTCAAGAGCCACGAAGCGCCGATCAGTGCCCGCATCTCGCGCCGGCTCACCACGCCGTAGGGCGTCATCAGCGCGTGGAACACCTCGCTCATCAGCAGCCAGTTGACCGCAGCGAGCGCCGCGAGAGCCAGCACCAACCCGAACTGCTCCGCGGCTACCGACCGCAGCGCCGCGAACTCCTGCGTCCCCACGGCCCACACCGCCGCACCCAGCAGCGCCACGCCAACGACGAAGCCGACCACGGGCCTCCATCGGAAGCTGGAAGCCGGCGGCGAACGGTTTTCAGCGAGCGGATCGCTCATCCCGGGGGTCCGAGGGTGGCGCGCGGGCCGCGGCCGACGGCGCGGCTCACCTGTCCGCGTCGGCCTTCGGGGCCGGCATGAGGTCCTTGGGCGTGAGCCGCGCGTAGGTCTTCGCGCCCGTCGCCAGGCGGTCGGTCAGCAGCGTCGCCAGCTCCGCGATCCGCGGGTCCGCGGCGGCGCGGGCCTGGGACAGCAGCGCGTCGTCGGGTTCGGTGACACGGGTGACCAGCACGACGGCGAGCACGAGCGGGTCCGTCTCCAGCCGCATCGCCTCCTCGACCGGCGCCATGGCGGGCGAGAACTGCCTGGTGGGGAGCACCGCCGCGGCCATCGCCCGCGCGTCAGGGCTCAGGTTCGGCCAGCGGGCAACCCAGGCATCCGCGACGAGGCCCACGGCCTCGTCGGCCACCCGCATCGGCTCGTTGCCGGGTTCGGGCGGAGGAGCCGTCATGAGCGCGGCGCGGAGACCCGCGGCCATGCGCGGGAGCAGGAAGTCCGGATCGCCCTGGACCTTCCTGACGTGCTCGCCGGCGGCGACCACGGCCTCGGGGAGGGACCGACGGACGAGCGCCTCCGACTCGGTCTGTACGTTCATCGGGCCGGGGCGGAACCCGCCGTCAGGATCGATCCAGAACCCCTGGATGGCCCGCCAGCGCACGCGCGTGTTGATCGCGGCCGCGAGCTCGAGCATCAACCCGGTCTCGCCCGCGGAGGGCCAGACGAGCGCCTCGACCGACTCGCCGCTCATCAGGCGCAAGCGCCGGTCCACGTCGAGCACCTCGGGGACGATGAATCGCTCCAACGGACCGAGCGCGGCCTCGATCTTCGCGGCGACGAGGAAGCGGCTCGAGATGGCCCGGTCCGCGCCCATCGCGAGGGGTCGACCCGAGACATTGGTGATCCGCAGACGCAGCATGTCGCGTTGGAGCGGGTCGCTGGTGGGCTCGGGCAGGACCACGACGACGTTGACGTACCGGCGCGGATCGGCCACGGCGCCGTCCACCCACTTGTTCTTGGACCCGCTCGGCCTGGCGTACTCCTCCAGGTCGGCGACGAGCTTCTCATCCAGGCGCACGCCGAGCCGCTCCAGGCGCGCCCGGGCCCACGCGCCGGCGGCGAAGAGCGGCGCCTCGCGCATCACCTGGTCGTACGCCGCGAGCGCCGCGGGAACATCGCCCAGCGCCTCGTGAGCCTGACCGATCGCTATGCGGGCCGAGTAGTCATCGTCCACCAGCGGCGTCAGGTCCGCGATCGCGCCCGCAGGATCGCCCGTGCGGAGTTTGAGCCAGCCTTGCAGGAGCGGGAGCAGCGGCGGGTTCGCGCGCACCAGCGGCCCGCCGGGGTCGAGCGCGGTCCGCACGAGGTCGATCTGCGTGCCCGTCCAGAGACGGATGAGCTGGAGCTGCGCGTTCAGGTCGGCCGCCTGGCGCTCCGCCTGCTCGGCGGTCACCTCCGGCGGGCGCTTCTCGGGGTCGAGGACGCCCTCGGCGAGCATCCGGAACGTATCGGCGATCTCGGTGATGCCGGCCTCCAGGGCCGGGCGGTCCCCCTCGGCGTCGAGCGCCAGCGCCTGCACGGCCGCGAACTGAGGCGAGACCCGCACATCGTCGGGTCGTTCGAGCTTGTCGATCGGGAGCCCGGCCTTCTGGGCTTCCTGAATCCGGCGCACGAGCTGCTCGACGCGGTCCATCCGCTGGCGGTTAAACCGCTCGATCACCGCGCCGGGCCCGTCGCGGTGCCACTCGAGCATGGTCAGGTCGCGATCGATCGGTGCCGCGTCGCCGCCGGAGGCTTCGAGGATCGCGCGGGCGTTGCGGAGGAACCGCTCGGCGCCGACGTACGCGCCGCCGATGACCAGCTCGCGGGCGATCGCCTGGTGGACGTTGGGATCGACGGGGTCGGCCAGGAGGATGTTGGCCAGCAGGTCCAGGCGCGCCAGCATGCCGACGCTCTCGCCGGCGTACGTCGCGGCGAGCGCGGCCGCCTCCTTGTGCGTCGGGTCGAGCTGCGTGGCGAGCGTGAGCCGCTCGATGAACGCGTCCTCGTCGCCCTGCTCGCGCGCCAGCAGGGCCGCATCGAGAGCCAGGCGGCTTCGGATCGAGGCGTCGAAGAGCCTCCCGCGCCCCTCCGGGTCGAGCCACTGGTCGTACGCGGTCAACCGCAACTCGACGGTCTGCAGGCGGGAGATCTGCGCGGTGATGAGACGAAGCTGCGCCACCGTGTCCCGCGGATCGAGCTTCACGACCGCCCGGGTCAGGTCGAGGACGAGGTCCATGTCGCCCGCGGCCCAGGCCGCCTCGAGCCGGCGGCGGATGAGGTCCTCATCGCCGGGGGTGAGCTCCTGGGCGAACCCGAGCAGGATCGAGGTGATGCGGTAGTCGCGGGGTTCGGGCTCGGTGGTGGCTCGAAGGTCCCAGAGTGCGATCCGCGAGATGGACCGGGCCGTGAACTCCTTGAGCGATGACGTGATCGGCGGGGACTGGTTCTGGGCCCACGCCGCGCCCGTGACGGCCAGCCCGGCCGCGCCGACCGCCGCCGAGCGGAGGAGCCAGCCGCAGACCGACCGACACGCCGCTGGTCCCGCCCCCTGTCTCAACCGCATCAAGGCATCACGCTCCAGACCACGGTGACCGCCGCCCACCCGAAACACGCCGAGAAAACCGCGAACAGGGCCATTTCCATCGCCCAGACCTCGACGCGCCGGGCAACACGGGGCAACAGCTTATCGGCCACCGTGACGAGGAACAAAAACTGACCCGCCGCGATCGCGCCGATCCCCGCCGTCACTACGACGCGACCGGCCACGGGGATCACCCGCGAAAGATCAAAAACCAGCCAGAGCCCACCGATAACCCAGCACGCCGCCCACGGCACGGCGATCCCGACCAGCACCCCGAGGCTCGCGCTGCGCGTGACCCGCACCGGTCGCTCCACGCCCGTCGTGCCACCGGACCAACCGGCGCCCGGACGAACGCGCAAGAGCGTACCCGAAGAGCCCGCCCCGAGCCGCGCCCGTCCCCACGCTCGGTTGGTCCGACGGGCGTTCTTATCCCAGCGCCATGGTCATCAGGAACTCGGCGTTGGTCTTGACCTTCTTCATGCGGGTGCGCAGCAGCTCCATCCCCTCGACGACGTTCATGTCGCTGAGCACCTTGCGCAGCCGGTGGACAAGCTCGAGCTCCTTGGGGTCGAGCAGCAGCTCCTCGCGCCGCGTGCCCGAGGCCCCGATGTCGATGCAGGGGTAGATCCGCTTCTCCATGAGCTTGCGGTCGAGGTGCAACTCGCTGTTGCCGGTGCCCTTGAACTCCTCGAAGATCACCTCGTCCATCTTCGACCCGGTGTCCACCAGGGCGGTGGCGATGATCGACAGGCTCCCCCCCTTCTCGATCGCGCGGGCCGCGCCGAAGAACTTCTTGGGGCGCTGCAGCGCGTTGGAGTCGATGCCGCCGGACATGATCTTGCCCGAGTGGGGCATCTCGGCGTTGTGGGCGCGGGCGAGCCGCGTGATCGAGTCGAGCAGGATCACCACGTCGTTCCCGAACTCCACCATCCGCCGGGCCTTCTCGATCACCATGTCGCAGACCTGCACGTGGCGGGTGCTGTTCTCGTCGAACGTGCTGGCGACGACCTCGACGTCCGGGCATGTGCGGCGGAAGTCCGTCACCTCCTCGGGGCGCTCGTCCACCAGCAGCACGATGATCTTGACCTCGGGGTAGTTCTTGCGGATCGCCTTGGTCACCTTCTGGAGCAGCACCGTCTTGCCCGTGCGCGGCGGGGCCACGATCAGGGCCCGCTGGCCGTAGCCCAGCGGCGCCACCAGGTCGATGATGCGGCACTCGATCTCGTCCGGCGTCGTCTCCAGGATGAACCGTTTCTCCGGGTGGAGCGGCGTCAGGTCCTCGAAGTTCAGCAGCGTCGCCACCTTCGACGGCGGGAAGCCGTTGACCTCCTCGACGCGGAGCAGGGCGAAGTACCGCTCGCTCTCCTTCGGCGGGCGGATCAGCCCCTTGACCGTCATGCCCTTCTTGAGCCCGAACCGTCGCACCTGGGAGGGGCTCACATAGATATCGTCCGGCCCGGGGAGGTAGCTCTGCTCGGGCGAGCGGAGGAACCCGAAGCCGTCGGGCATGATCTCCAGCGTGCCCTCGCCGAACATCAGGCCCTGCTTGGCGGCCCGCGCTTTGAGCACCTTGAAGATCAGGTCCTGCTTGCCCAGGTGGTTGAACTCGGCCAGCCCCTCGCGCGCCGCGACCTTGTGCAGCTCGTCGATCTCCATCCGCTGGAGCTGCGAGATGCTCAGCGTGTCCTTCGCGCCGGGCGAGGCCAGGGCAATGCGTTCGAGCTCGGCGGCTTCGCGCTCCAGTTCCTCATCGCTGGGCAGCGCGTGGTCGGTGAACGGCTGCTGCTGGGGCGGGTAACCCCCGCCGCCGCCCCCCCCGCCGCCGAACCCGCCGCCCTTGCGGCGCTTCTTCTTGCGCCGGTGCCCGCCGCCGCCCATGAACCCGCCGCCCCCGCCGCCACCCTGGCCGCCGTGCGGACCGTACTGCCCCGGTCCGCCCTGTCCACCACCATGCCCGCCCTGACCGCTTTGGCCTGGTCCGCCCTGGCTCGGTCCGCTCTGTCCCGATCCACCGTGCGGCCCGCCGTACTGCTGCGGCGCGGGGGCGGAGGGCGTCAGCCCCGCGTCGGACGGCGCGCCCGTTCGCGGCGGTTCGGCCTGACGCTGGGGCTCCGCGGCGCGCGGTGTTTCGACGGCGCGCGGGGGTTCCGCGGCGCGCGGAGCGGGCCCCTCGTTGCGCGATCGTGCCGAGTCCGCGGACGAGGGCTTCGCCTCGGCCTCAACAGCCTTCTTCGAAGGCGCGGACGCCGACTTGGCTTTGGACGATTCGTCCGCAACGCTGCTCGACTTGGCCATGGACTGTCCTTGGAATCGTGGCCGCGGGCTACCGCCGGTGGGCGGGTTTCGGGCCGGGTCGCGTCGGCGACCGTCAAGGTGGGGGAACAAGCTCCGGGGATGCCCCGGACGGTGATCGGGCTGCTGCCCTCGTGGAATCCTGTGCGGGAGCCAGCGAGGCTCGCCGACAGATCGCGGACTGGCCGGGTATGGCGTGCGGGTCGCACGCGCGGGGGCCTCGTTCCGGGCCCCTCTTCGGCGGACAGCGCTGGGTCGCCGACCGCTCGCTTCCATCAACTCTAGCACACAACCGATGCTCAAGCCAACGGGCGGCCCAAGCCAACGGGCAACGCCACACACCGCCGCGCATTGCCGCGGCGCTCAGGGTTTCGGGGCGGCGTGGCGGGAGAGGATGCGGTCCAGGGCCGCACGCACCCCGGGCTCAAGGTCCGCGGTCGACCCGTCGTTCGCGACCACTTCATGGGAGAGCTCGCGCTTGCGTTGCACCGGCCACTGGGCGGCCTCGCGCCGAGCGAGCTCCGCGTCGTCCCACCCGCGTGAGGCCGTCAGCCGCGCCAGGCGCACGTCGCGGGGCGCGTCCACGAAGATCACCGCGTCGCACTCCGCGTCCGAACCGGCCTCGAAGAGCAGAGGCGCGTCGATGACCAGGGCCCGCGCGCCCGCGGCAGCCCTGAAGCGCTCGGCGCGGGTGGCTCGGACGATGGGGTGGGTGAGGCCCTCGAGCCGGGCACGCTCCGCGGGCTCGGCGAACACAATGGCGGCGAGCGACCTGCGGTCCACCACGCCGTCCGCGCCGAAGACGCGATCCCCCCACCACTCCCGGAGCCGGGCACGCACCTCTGGACGATTCAACGCTTCACGCGCCAGCGCGTCGGAATCCTCGACCGCGCAGCCGAGTCGCGCCAGAACGCGCGCGACCTCGGACTTGCCCGCGCCGATCCCGCCGGCCAGGCCGATCACGGGAACGGCATGAGACGGTGAGACGGTGAGACGATGAGACGGTGAAGAAGGCGCGGGCGAGCCGCCCGTGCCGCCGAGAGCATTCGCCCGTGCGGAGCCCTGGGTGCGCCGAGCTGCGCCGCTGATCCGATCGACCACGAGCTCGGGCTGGTGGATCATCCGCAGGTGGATCGCCGCGCCGTCCGAGCCGGCGGTGGCGACGCCGATCGTGCCCAGGCCGAGCAGCCGCTCGGCGAGCGAGCGCGTCATCGTGACGTGCTGGATGTTCCGCAGCGGCACGTCGCCCATCACCCGGCGCAGCACGCCGGCACGCACCACGACCCGGCGATCGGTCAGCTCATAACACCGGCTCAGCCACGCCAGCACGCCCCACGCCAGATACAGCCCGGCCCACGCCAGCGCGAACCACAGAAAACCCCGCGCCCAATCGGGCGCAATCGCGCGCCGGACCAGGAAGTACGCCGCGACAGCCACCGCGCCCGGGCCCAGCATGGACCAGCGGTACAGGGCCGCGAACGCGACGCCGGGCCGCGTCCGCAGGATCAGCCGCTCGCCACCGGTTTCACTCGCGCCCTTTTCGTTCAACGCATCACCATCCGCAGCCCCTCTTGTCCCTCGATCCCTCGATCCCTCGATCCCTTGATCCCTTGTTCCCTTGTTCCCTTCCTCACTTCCCCAGCACCCCGATCTCCGGCAGGTTCCGGTAGAACCCGTCGAAGTCCAGCCCGTAGCCCACGACGAACGCGTCGGGGATGTCGAAGCCCACGTACTCCACCTTCACCGGTTCCTTCCGCGACGACTCGGGCTTGCTGAGCAGGACGCAGATCCGCAGGGTCTTGGGGCGCTGCGCCTCGATCAACCGGCGCATCAGCCCGAGCGTCCGCCCCGAGTCGAGGATGTCATCGACGATGAGAACGTGCTTGCCTCCGAGGTCGGTGGGAACGTCCCCCCGAATCCCCGCGCCCTGGGATGCCGTGGCCGCGCCCGGATAGCTCGACACCGCCACCACGCCCAGGCTCAGCGGCAGCGGCATCTGCCGAATCAGGTCGGCCACGAACACGATCGAGCCGGTGAGGATCGGAACAAGCACCACCTGCTCGCCCGGCGCGGCGTCGCGTGAAAGGTCCGCGACGATCTGTGCCCCCAGTTCGCGCACCCGGGCCGCGATCCGATCACGGTCGATCAGCACGCGCTCGACGCGGGGGAGCATGGCGGCAGGATAGCGGGCGACGAATAGGGAGGTGAGCAGGCGCAAGGGTGAGGCGATCAGGAGTCAAATAGGCAAGCTGGTGGACGAAGCGCGAGTTGACCGCTCACAGATGGCACGGCGATTGCATCAGCCAGGGAAGCTGATACGTTGGCTGCGCTTGCGAAACGCGTCGGGCCGCGCGAGCGTGTAGCGGCACAAGACCACGATCAGGTCTTCGAGTTGATTGCCCCACGACTCCCCGAGACGCGTTTCGCGCTCGAACACGACCGGCGGCCACCGCACGGCCTCTGCATCCTCTTCGGACAGCTTCGGATCGTCGAGTCCCCGGTTCCTCGCGAGTTCTGTCAGGGCGTTCGCCCACGCCTCCGCGCCTACTTCGCGGAGCAGAGGCACAACCTCGCGCCACCATAGCAGACGATGGTTGCTGAAAACACTGCTGAGTCCGTTGCTCTCAACGTCGAGGTGTAAATGACAGAGAGTTTCCACGATCTCGATCTCGCGGGGCCAGCGGGCGCGTTGCCCGTCGGAGAACTCGTCGCACAGACCGTGGAGTCCGCAGATCTCCAGCTTCGCATCCACCGCTGCATGCCGGATGAGTGGCTCCGAAGACTCCAGCGCGGCATCGACGATCGGCTCCGCTCCGATTGGATCGGTGCGTTGCAGGGTGCTCAATACACCCCGCATGATCAAGGCATTCGCGGGCGCCGACGCGTCGGCGACGACTTCGGCGAGCAATCTCACCAGCCGATCACGGGGAATCAACACGCCGACGTTTCCCAGGGCCTTGAGCACGTCGGCGAGGTCCCGACGGCTCGCGGTCAGGATCGCGGAGCCAAGCAGGGCTTCCGTTGCCCGTTCACGATCCAGGGCGAGCAGCGCCTCGCAGATGGTGTCGGTGGACTTTCGCGCCCCGGCCAGAAGGTAACGGGACAGGAGCTCGAATGCACCAGCGAGAAACCGTGGATCGCCCCGGTTCGCCTCGGCGCACGACCGGATGCCGCCCGCCACCGCTGAATCCATCGACTCCTCATCTCGATCGAGCGCTGTGCGAAGCACGGCTAACGACTCAGGTTGCCCCAGCGTGGCCAGTGCTTGGACGACGCACCGGTTCAGAGGTGCGTTACGACAGTACTCGTTGAGCAACGGGGCCAACTCCTGCTGCCCCCGCCGCGCAAGCCCGAGTACCAGCGCGCGGAACGCCGCAGCCTCAGGGTCTCCCCACCCTCCTTCGATCGGGCTGTGCGGCGCCAGCTCGGTCAGTATCTCCAGCCACGCCGCGCTCGCGTCGGCGCCCATGTCCTCGATCGCGACATGCATGTCGACAAGATTGCCGAGCCGCAGGAAGTCCCGCAGCAACGCCGATTGCCTCTTGCCGGACCGCTTCCGCCCCGCCATGACGATTCATCCCCCCAGGTGCTCACTACCTCAGCCCCTTCATCTTCCCCTTCCGCCGCTCGCGCTCGTACCGCTGGAGCGAGTCCTCGATGATCGCGTGGGCGGCCTCGGCCGGCATGATCTCGTCCACCGCGACCTCCTTCGCCTCGAGCATTTTGTAGTCCTCGAAGAACTGACGCAGCATCTTGAAGATGTGCCGCGGGAAGTCGCTCGCCTTCTGGAACTCCGAGTAGATCGGGTCCTGCCGCAGCACCGCGATGATCTTGTGGTCCGGGTCGCCGTGGTCGATCATCGTCATCAGCCCGACCGCCCGAGCCTCGCACAGGCACAGCGGCGGGATGTCCTCGGTGCAGTACACCAGCACGTCCAGCGGGTCGTCGTCCTCCGCCAGCGTCTGCGGGATGAACCCGTAGTTCGCCGGGTAGAACACCGCCGAGGAAAGCACGCGATCGAGCTTGAGCAGCCCGGTGGACTTATCGAGCTCGTACTTGAGGTTGGACCCCCGCGGGATCTCGATCACCGCCCGGAAGCACGACGGGAGATCGTCCCCCTCGAGCCCCGGCGTCACATCATGCCAGGCGTGAACCATGGGCGGAGGGTAGCGCCGGTTGCCGACGCGACGGCGGAACAACTCCCGACACCCCTCCCGCTACCCCAGCAGCGCCAGCGCGTTGAACGCCTGGTCCTTGGCAAGCTGGAACGTCTTGATCGACGCCATCTCCATGATCTGCCCGCGGATCAGGCTCGCCACCTCGTGCGCGTAGTCCGCGTCGCGGATGACCGACTCGGCCGCCGCGGTGTTCTCCAGCTCGATCATCAGGGCCGTCATCCCCGAGCCGAGCACGTACTTCAGGTGCGCGCCGATCGTGCCGCGCATGTGGTGGACGCTCTTGAGCGCCCCCGCGATCGACCGCTGCGTCAGCTCCAGATCTCCGTCCACCAGGTTCAGCGCCCCGCCGGTCATGATGTCGAGCAGGCTCAGGCGCGTCGGGTCGGGGGGGTCGGGTGGCGTGCCGGGCGCGGGCGTGCCTCCCGCGGGGGGATCAGGCTCGGAGGTCACCGGCGGCTGCGGGCTCGCCGGCGCTTCCGGTGCCGGCGCCGACTGATGCACCACGCCCATCGTCTTCAGGTCAAACCCGCCGAAGCCGAACGCCCCGCCGTTGAACGTCACCGTCGCGCCCTCGGCCAGCACGAGCTTCCCGTCGAACGTGTACGTGCCGATGAGGTGCCCGAGCGCCTGGATGATCCCGTTCGCCTCGACCTGAAGCGCTTCGCGCTCCGCCCCGCCGAGCCCGCCCGTACTGGCCGCCTGGACCACCAGCCCGTTCAGGTCCTGGAGCAGCGTGTCCATCTCGGCCAGGCCGCCCTCGACGGCCGACAGCACGAACCCGGCCCGCTCGGCCTGCGCGATCATCTCCGTGAGTTCCACCCGTCGCGCCCCGAGGCGGTCGGCCGCGATCAGCCCGGACGGGTCGTCCGACGCGCGGTTGATCCGGTGCCCCGTCGCGAGCCGCTCCGCGGCCTGGCGGATCACGCGCTGCGCCTCGGCCATCGAGGTCCGCGACATAAGCGTCAGCGCATTGACGATGGTCGAGATCACCGTGCCGCAGTCATCGACCCGTTCTCGGGTGTGCTGAACGCCGCAGCACGTGACACGAGACGGAGAGACGAGGCGGGGCGCGGCGCACCCCACGCGCCGAAACAACGCGACCCGCCGATCAGGGCGGGTCGCGTCGGCGGCGGAACCATTCGGAGGAGGGTGGTGGTGGCGGTCCCGTCGCGGGGTGGAAGGCGTCCGGTCGGCGCGGGGCCGGCCGGACGCGGGTCGAGCGGGCGCGGGGACGCTCCCGATGCGGGCCGCACGACCATCCGCACGCGCGGAGAGTCGAGCCCGGCACGATCCGCGTCCTTGCGATCGATGCCGGTGTTGGCCCGACAGGAGCGGCGAGTCCTTTCGTGTGCGGAGCGCTGCCGCGCCCCGCCCCCGCCGCTCGCGGCTTGCTCGTTGTCCGTCAACCCTCGGGCGGGCCGCGTCCGGTCACGCCCGAGTCGCTCTCTCTCCCTTGCTCATCCACCGAACGGCGCGGGGCGCGCATCCGTGCGCCCGTCCTGTCGCGTCATGCGGTCGTGCCCCGTCCGGCGTTCCTCTTCGCTTCGATCCGTGCCACCAGCTCCGGCAGCCGCGCGAACCGCTCGCCGCGGCCCGCGAGCCACGCCGCCCGGTCGCGGATCTCCAGCCTGTTCCTCGCCCCCACGATCACGACCTCGCGGCTCGTCAGACCGGCCGAATCGAGGTGCATCTTCGGCAGAACGACGCGGCCCTCCACGTCCATCTCCAGCAGCTCGGCCGAACCGAACAACTCCGCCTCCAGCTCCGCTTCGTCCTGGTCCGGCGTCAGCTTCTGCGGCGTGATGTCCGACAGCGCCTCGAACCGCGCCTGCGTGTACAGCCGGATCACCCCGCCCGGGTACGGCACGCTGTACCAGCCCTTCCCGTCCCGCTGCTCGTCGAGCCGACCGCGATACTTCGCCGGGACGGCCAGTCGGCCCTTGGCGTCGATCGAGTGCTCGGAATGACCGGTGAACAGCAGCATGGGGCTCCACCAGCATGGGATGGGATTATGCCCCACAATCCCCCACAACGCAACTCGTAAACTCCCTAACCGAAGGCTGATTGCTCAGTTTTTTTTCAAGCACCGCGCGACGCAGCGCAGCGGTCCCCGTAACCGGCCGGTCATCGCAGTACGACACATCGGCGTGCGTGCATTCGTAACCACCGCGATCGCGGGGACTTGAAGATTCCCATTCCGAGGCACCCTCTCTGCCGAGACCACTCGATCGTCACGAAGCGACGAAGCACGCATGCCACCGGCGGAAACCCGCGGCACCGGAGTTTCGTGGGGTCCAACTTTCTCCACCGGCTCTCCACCGCCGGCCGCCGTTGTGGACTACTGGCCCAGAGCCCGCAGAACGACCGTCGCATACGCCCCCCGCGGCAGGTCAAACTCCAGCGTCCGCTTGAGGCGCTTGGCGCTCGCGCCCAGGTCGTCGCGCTCGGGACGCGACATCGTGAAACCCTCGGCCCGCGCGAAGAGCGGTCGCACGGCGTGGTCGAACGACGGACGCCGCATCCCGGGCACGCGAAGGTCGTCGAGCGTGATCCCCTCCTCCGCGAGCACCGCGGTCGCCGCGCCCGCCCACGGCCCTTCGAGCGTCGAGCGTCGGCAGAGGATCGGCGGCTTCAACTCCATCCAGTGCTCCTCGGCGAGTGCGGCCGCGGGGAAGACCATCGTGCCGAACGGGTCTTCGGTCGTCAGCGTGTGAGCCGGGGGCGCGATCGATGCCGCAAGCCGGCGGGCAATCGCGTTCCACAGGTGCGACTGGTAGGCCTCGACGGCGATCTGCTGATCGAAGTACGGGAGTGCGGCGAAGGCGGCGCGGAAGTCGGGCTTGCTTCCGTCTGCGGCCGCGAGCACCTCCAGCGCGCGGCGCTCGGGCATCCGGGGCACGTGGGCGAGCATCTCGCGCCATCGGCCCCAGTGCGCGGCCGCGGCGCGCGTGAGGGTGCGCTTCTTGCCGGTGTCCTTGCGGGCCGGCGTGCCGATGGCCAGGCGCAGCGCGCCCTCGAAGTCCCCGCGGATGAGCCGGGCCGCGAGAAAGCCCCCGCCGTGCCGGGCCGAGCCGAAGCGCTGGTCGCCGAAGTAGTTCACGAAGAGGATCGCGGACGGAGTGGTTCCGAGGGCGAGAACGCCCGCCCGCCGGTCCATCTCGGCGACGGCCTTGCGCGAAAGGTCGCGGACCACGATCGTGAAGCGGTTGCGGTCGATCCACTGGGAAGTCATCTCCTCGGCCGACCAGCCGACGAGCATCGCGGACCAGGAGCCTGAGGTAGGTGCCGCGGCGTCACCGACCTCACGCGGCATCGCCCCGGCCTGCGCCGAATCCCGCACGCGGACCGCTACGTGCTGCACCGTGGTCGCGTGTTTGTCCTTGAGCCCGGCCGCCGACACCGCCCCGTGCCGCACCCCCAGCGCCCCGGCCAGCCGGTTCACCGCTTCCGGCGTGCTGAGCGAGGTTTTCGTCAGCGCGTAGACCGCGAACGGCGCCTCGGCCGATGGCACGGAGCGGACCGAGCCCGACTCGACGAGGAGTTCCGTCACGACGAAGTCCGAAGGCTGGCGGCGGATGGTCACGGACACCACGGTAGGAGCACGTGGAGCGACCGTGCGCCCGCCGTCCCTACCCTTGCCGGATGCGGTACGTCACGCTGATCACCACCGGCGGCACGATCGAGAAGACATTCGACGAGGCCACCGGGCAGCTCATCAATCGCACCGGCGCGGGGCCCGGCGGATCGGTCGTGCGCCGGATGCTCCGCCGGCTGCGTCTGGAGGACACGACCGTCCGGGTGATCGAGCTGATGAGCAAGGACAGCCTGCACATGACCGACGACGACCGCGAGCGGATCGTCGAGGCCGTGCGCGTCGCCGGCGGGAGCGCCGCCCACCCCACGGAGACGACCGGCGTGGTGATCCTGCACGGCACGGACACGCTGGAGAAAACGGGTGAGCGGCTGTGCGCCGCGTGCGTGGGGCCGCACGCGCTGCGCGTGCCGGTCGTGCTCACCGGCGCGATGCGCCCGTTCGAGATGACCCGGTCGGACGCGCTGCAGAACCTGACCGAGTCGATCTTCGCGGCCGGCGTGCTGCCGCCGGGCGTCTACGCCGCGGCGCACGGACGCGTGCTGAAGTTCCCGGGCGTGAAGAAGGACCGGGAGCGCGGGACGTTTGTCGGGCCGGTGGCCTGACGCGCCGAGACGGGCGCTCAGCCCGCGATCGCGGTCACCCGCACGCTGGTGTAGCGCTGGCGGTGCCCGGTCTTGCGCTTGGAGTCTTTCTTCTCGCGGTACTTGATGATGTAGACCTTCTCGCCCATCACCACCGGCTCGACGACCTCGCCGGAGACGCTGGCGCCCTTGACGTAGGGCGTGCCGAGCTTTGTCTTACCGTCGGCCTTGGTGCCGCCGGGCGCGCCGACCACGAGCACCTTGTCGAACGTGACCGCCTGCCCGGGCTTGGCTTCGCCGCCCTCGATCAGGTCCACGAGGATCGTCTCCCCCTGGATGACCTTGCGCTGCCCGCCCGACTCTTCGATGATCGCGTACATGGATGAGCCTCGAACATTCCACGCCGCGATCCGGGGCGGGGTTTCTTGAAAACCCCGGCTTTGGTCCCGTCGGGCAATGGGGGCGAAGTGTAGGCGGCCTTGCCGCCGCCGCCCGGCTAGTTGCCAGTTGCTCGTTGCTGGTTGCTGTCTTTCAGGTACGTCTCAAACAGCTTCAGAATCCGCCGGTACTCATCCAGCCACCCCTTCGGCGTCTGGAAGGCGTGCGGCTCGATGGGATACGCGGCCACCTCCCAGTCCGGCTTCTCCAGCTCGATCAGCCGCTGCGCGAGCCGCACCGTGTCCTGGAAGAACACGTTGTCGTCCTGCATCCCGTGGCAGATCAGCAGAGGGCGCTTGAGCCCCGCCGCGAACTCGATCGGGCTCGACCGCTCGTAGGCCTCGGGATCGACCTCCGGCGTGTTGAGGATGTTGGCCGTGTACCCGTGGTTGTAGTGGGCCCAGTCGGTGACGGGGCGCAGGGCCGCGCCGCACGCGAAGAGGTCGGGCTTCGTGAACAGCGCCATCAGCGTGAGGAACCCGCCGTACGACCCGCCGTAGACCCCGACGCGGGCGGGATCGACGTTGTGGTGCTCGACGAGCCACTTCACACCGTCCTCAAGGTCTTCAAGCTCGGGCGTGCCCATACAGCGGTAGATCGCGGTGCGCCAGTCGCGCCCATACCCGGCCGACGCGCGGTAATCCATGTCCAGCACGACGTACCCGCGCTGCACGAGCAGGTTGTGGAACATGAACTCGCGGAAGTACGTGGACCAGCCCTTGTGCGCGTTCTGAAGATACCCCGCGCCGTGGACAAAGAGCACCGCGGGGCGCAACGCCTGTGGAGGCGCGCTCTCGGGCAGATAGAGCCGGGTGTGGATGATGCCGCCGCGACCCGCGACCTCGACGAACCGGGGGACCTGCCAGGGGATCGCGGTGAAGGCTGCGCTGACGGCGGTTGTGACCTTGGTCGCGGTCGCGCCGGGCTGAGCCGGCTGGATGAAGAGCTCCGGCGGGCGCGTCGGCGTGGAGTGCGTCAGAAGCAGCGTCGAGCCGTCGGGCGAAAGCACATAAGACGATCCCCCGCCCAGCTTCGTCAACGGCTCGGTCGCGCCGGTCCGCGCATCCGCCCGCCAGGTCTCGAAGACGCCGGGATGCTCCGCGTTGGCCGTGTAGTACAGCCAGCGGCCGTCGCGCGAGGGGCGAGCGTCGGAGACCTCGTACTCGCCGCTCGTGACCCCCCGGGCGTCGCCGCCCCCCGCCAGGTCGCGCAGGTACAGGTGCGACCACCCGGTGCGCTCCGAGAGGAACCAGATCGTCGCGGTGTCCCTCACCCAACCGAGCTGCGTGAAGCGGCCGTTGATCCACGCTTCTTCCGTATCGCGTTCCAGTGGAACAAGCGTGCCGCCTTCGAAGTCGACGCCCGCGACCCATCGGTCCTTGCTGTCCAGCGAGAAGACCTGCACCACGACACGCGAGCCGTCGTCGGACCACTCGATGTCGCGCACGCTCACGGGTCGCGGTTTGGGCTTCTCGTCTTTCTTGTCGGTGTCTTTGTGCGCACCTTCCTTCGCGTCGGCTTCGTCTTCCCCCGGACGCCGAGGCTGAGGAGTCTTCGACGAAGCCTCGGGTACCTCCCGCCCTTCGCCCTCTTTCGCTCCCGCGTCGCCTCCCATCTCGTCCTTGTCCTTCTTCTCTCCCTTCTCGCCCTCCTTCTTCTCCCTCTTCTCCTTCTCTTCCTTCCGCCTCTTCTCCGCGGCCTCTCGCAGCTCCTTCAGCGGGTCATCCGCGATCCCCGGCAGCACGGACAGGTCCAGGTCGTGCCGGACCCGTTTCTCCAGGTCGAGCAGGACCAGCGACTCCCCCACCGGTTTGCCCGTGCCGACCTTGCTCCGCACCGCGCGCGAATCGACGTAGCCCGTTTCGCTCACGTACTGCGGCATGGTGTCGCGCTTGCCGTCGGCGTCGCCCTTCTTCGCCAGGCGCACAAGCATCCACCGCTCGTCGGGCGACAGGTTCGACTCGCGGATGTCCACGTCCGCGCCCAGATACCACGGCTTCGCGGCCCGCAGCGTGTCGGCGTCACGCTCGCGCCGATCGCGCTCCTTCCCCTCGTCCTGCTTTCGTTTGCGCTCGCGGAGAAAATCGAACAGCCTGTCCTGCTGCTGCTTGAGCAGGTCGCCGTCCTCCTCCTTCTTCTTGTCGGGGTCGTCGGCCGCGCGGAGGTCCGCGGGCTGCTCCTCGAATCCCGTCGCGATGTCGCGGATCAGCGTCGCCCCGCCCCGTTGAAACACGATCCTGTCGCCGGCGCGCATAAACCGCGGGCCGGATTCGTCCTCGGCCGTGCGCGTGAGCTGCCGGACCTGCCCGCTCAGCAAGTCCTTGAGATACAAGTCTCCCGCGCGGGAGTAGACCTTCCAGTTCAGGTCCGCGCTGACATCTCCGCCCGGCACGTCGATCGCCGGTCTGTCCGCGTCCTGAACCACCCGCAGCACCGTGCCGCTCCGGTCGATCTGGATCAGCTCGCGTTCATCGCTCCCGGGCTTCTTGCGCGAGTAGTACACCGACCGCGAGTCGTCGGCCCAGTACGGGCGTTCGGGGGCGTTCCCGATCCAGTCCGGATCGGCCATGATCTGTTCGAGGGTGAGTCGTGGAGCGGCGGCTTCGGGCCCGGGCGGCGCGGCCGGCGCCGATGGTTGGGCGGAGCATCCCGACGCGAAGACCAGCACGCACGCGAGGACATGTCGGATCATGCGCCCAGCATACGAACTCGCCCGGTTCGGGCGGCCGGCTTCGCCGCCCAGAGCCGGCCGGGGGCGCGGGCGCAGCCCGCGGGTCGGAACGTCGGCCGCTACGCCTGCGCCCGCTCACGGTCCTTCGACTGACGCTCGGCCTTCTTGCGCGCGCCCTCGTTGAGCAGCTTCTTGCGCAGGCGGACCGACTTGGGCGCGATCTCGACGAGCTCGTCGTCCTCGATGTACTCGATCGCCTCTTCGAGGGAGACGCGGCGCGGGGCCTTGAGCGTGACGGTCGCTTCCTTCGTGGAGGACCGGATGTTGGTCAGGTGCTTGAGCCGCGTGATGTTCACGGGCAGGTCGTTGTCGCGGTTGTGCTCGCCGACGACCTGGCCCGCGTAGACCTCGTCCCCCGGGACGACGAAGAGCACGCCGCGCTCGTGCAGCCCCTCGACCGCGAACCCCGTGACGCGCCCGGACTCGGTCGCGACCATGACGCCCTGGGTGCGCCGGATCGGCTCGCTGGTCACGGGCCGGTATTCCAGGAACGTGTGGTGGAGGATCGCCTCGCCCTGGGTGGCGGTGAGCATCCGCCCGCGCATCCCGATCAGGCAGCGCGCCGGGATCTCGAACGCCAGGTGCGTGGCTTTGTCGCCGCGGGCTTCCATCTTCTTCAGCTCGCCCTTGCGCGCCCCCACGAGCTCCATGACCCGCCCGACGAACCCGTTGGGCACGTCCACCGCCAGGGACTCGAACGGCTCCTTCGACCCGCCGTCGATCTCGCGGATGATGACCTCGGGCTTGCCCACGGACAGCTCGAACCCCTCGCGCCGCATCGTCTCGAGCAGGATGCCCAGGTGGAGCGTGCCGCGCCCCGAGACGACGAACTCGTCGCTGGTGCGCCCCGGCTCGACGCGCAGCGCGACGTTCTTTTCCAGCTCCCGCATCAGCCGCTCGCGGAGCTGGCGGCTGGTGACGTACTCCCCCTCGCGCCCGGCGAACGGAGAGTCGTTGATGCGGAAGAGCATGGTCATCGTGGGCTCGTCCACGTTGACCGGGGGGAGGGCGACGGGGTTCTCCGGGTCGGCGAGCGTGTCGCCGATGTCCACGGATTCCAGGCCCACGACGGCGCACAGGTCGCCGGCCCAGACCTCCGCCACGTCCGTCCGCTTAAGCCCGTTGAACTGGAGGAGCTGGCCCACCTTGGAGTTGATCCGCGAGCCGTCGCGCTTCAGGATCGCCACCTGCTGCCCGGCGCGGAGCACGCCGGCGAACACCCGCCCGATGCCGATCCGCCCGACGTAGTCGTTGTAGTCCAGCGTCGTGATCAGCATCTGGACCGGCGCGTCGATCGGGTCCTTCGCCGCGGGGACTTCCTTCACGATCGTCTCGAACACCGCCCGCAGGTCGCCGGAGGTCGGGATCGGCTGCTTGTCGTGCAGCTCGGTGATCGCCCAGCCGTGCCGCCCGGAGCAGAAAATGGTCTTGAAGTCCAGAGCGTGATCATCGGCCCCGAGCTCGAAAAGCAGCTCGAAGACCTCGACGACCACCTGGTGCGGACGCGCGTTCTCGCGGTCGCACTTGTTCACCACCACGATCGGCTTGAGCCCGTTCTCCAGCGCCTTGCGGAGCACGAACCGCGTCTGCGGCATCGGCCCGTCGAGCGCATCCACCAGCAGCAGGCACCCGTCGGCCATGCGAAGGACGCGCTCGACCTCGCCGCCGAAGTCCGCGTGCCCGGGCGTGTCGATGATGTTGATGCGGTAGTCGATCCCGTCGTTGGCGTGGTACGTGACGGCGCAGTTCTTCGACAGGATCGTGATCCCGCGCTCGCGCTCGAGCGGGTTGGAGTCCATGATCAGGTCGTGCTGTCCGCCGGCGAGCTTTTCGAGCTCGCCGGCGCGGAACATGCCCGACTGCATCAGCAGCTTGTCGACGAGCGTGGTCTTGCCGTGGTCGACGTGGGCGATGATCGCCACGTTGCGGATGGCCCGGCCTGTTGGTGCTGTGGTGCTCATCGCCGCCGTCCGTGTGGTTCGGCTTCCGGGAGCCGGGTCGGGCCCGGTCGCCGTGTTCCGCCGCGTGTTCGTGGTCTGTCCGCCGCGCGCACGCCGGACGAGGCATGGTAGGTCCGCCGCGGCCCGCGAGCGATGCGCCGCCCGATGAAAAGACCGTTCGGCGCCGGTGAAACCGGCGTGGACGACCGGCGCGCACGACCGGTCCGGAGTCTCGTGCCGGCCTCGTCGCGTGTTATCGGCGCGCCCGTCCGCCCGCACAACCGGCCGACCTTGCCCACGCAGCACGTCCGCACCGCGCCGCGCGCGCCAAGCTTGACGCGCCCTCGCACGCGCTCAAACCGGTGGCACGTTGAACAGGTGGGCGGATGGTCCGCCGCACGCACGGTTCGAGAGGGGTGCAGAAACGTCCTCCCCGGCAGCGCTCGAGCGCGACGCCGACGGTCGATCTGCGCCCGGGGAGTGAAGGAAGATGGCCCGCCCGTCCGCCCGCATCCTCGCGTCCGCCGCCACGATCTTCGCACTCGCTGTCGGCGGCGGCGCTCGCGCCGATGTGATCTACCAGAACACGTTCGAAAGTGGGCCCGTCGAGCCGGTCTGGTCCGCGGGCACCACCTTCGACCAGCTCGGACCCTTCTCGCGGTACATCGGGCGCTACTCCAACGAGTCCTCCGTCACACTGACGCTGCCCGCGCCCTCACCGGCCGCCCTCGGACCGGGCGAGTCGTACCTGTACACCCTCACCTTCGACCTCTACGTCATCGACTCCTGGGACGGGTACGACACGGGGTTCGGCCCGGACTGGTTCCGCGTCCACGCCAACGGCACGACGGTCTTCGACGAGACCTTCGCCAACATGCACACGCTCCAGAGCTTCCGCCCCCCGGACGTCGGCCCGATCCCGATGGGCTACCACCCGACCGCCCCGGACTCCATCTACCGGGATATCGCCGTGAGCTTCGGGCTGCCCGGCGCGTCCACGCTTTCGCTGAAGTTCGGCGGGCACCTGCTCCAGGGCATGAGCGACGAGTCGTGGGGCCTCGATAACGTCCGCGTCGCGTCGCAGGTGATCCCCACGCCCGGCGCGATCGCGCTGCTGGGCCTGGCCGGGCTCACCCTCGTCAGCCGCCGCCGGTCGCGCTGCGCGAAGTGATTCACTGGTCCGCCGCGGCCAGGTCCGCGAAGCGCCCCTTCAGGTCGTGATACAGCGCGTTGAAGACGCGCCGCGTCGGGCGGCACGCCTCCGCCCCCGCCGCGTCCGGCTCCAGCCGCTCACCCTCGGTGATCGCGTCATCGCACGCTTCCGCGACGCTCGACCACACGCCGGCGCCTACGCCCGCGAGCAGCGCCGCCCCGAACGCCGGGCCTTCCTCCGTGTTCGTCGTGGCGACCGGCACGCCCAGCGCATCGGCGAGCACCTGCCGCCACAGCCGCGACTTCGCCCCGCCGCCGCCCACGCGCGCTGACTCAGCCTTCACGCCGATCGAGCGCTGGATGTCCAGCACCTGCGCCATGCCGAAGCTCACGCCCTCGATCACCGCCCGCACGAGGTGCCCGCGCGTGTGCCGGCTCGTCAGCCCGATCCACCCGCCCCGCGCCAGCGGATCGGCGTACGGGCACCGCTCGCCTGTCATGTACGGCAGAAAGACCAGCCCGCCCGACCCCGGCGGCGCGCCCCCGGCCTCGTCCAGCAGCTTCTCGACGGTCTCGCCGGGCCACAGCGCGTCGAGGCACCATTGCAGCGAGCCCGCCGCCGACAACATACACCCGGTGATGCACCAGCGCCCCGGCGCGCCCGCCGTTCCATCCGCCGCGCACATGGTGTGGACGCGCCCCGCCGAGCCCGACACGCCGAGGTCCTTCCGCGGCTGGTCGCAGGGCGCGTAGATCACGCCGCTCGTACCCAGCGTGGCCAGCACCATGCCGGGACGAACGACGCCCGCGCCGACCGCCCCGGCCTGGTTGTCCCCCGAGCCCGCGGCCACCGGCGTCCCCGGCGCGAGGCCGGTCTGGCTCGCGGCCCACGGTGTGACGCGGCCGGTGACCTCCCCCGACTCGACGACACGCGGCAGGAGCGACGGATCAATGCCGAACAGCGACAGCGCCCGGTCGCTGTAGCACCGGCGATCCACGTCGAGCAGAAGCAGCCCCGACGCATCGCCGACATCCGTCGCCAGTTCCCCCGTGAGCCGCAGCCGCAGATAGTCCTTGGGGAGCAGAATCGCCGCGACACGCCGGAAGAGTCCGGGCTCGTGCTCCCGCACCCACAGCAGTTTCGGCAGCGTAAACCCCGGCAGCGCCGCGTTGCCCACCATCTCAACGAGCGCCCGACGCCCGCCCGCCGACGCCTCGATCCGGGCGCACTCCGCGCCCGTGCGCTGGTCGTTCCACAGGATGGCGGGGCGCAGCGGGTCCGCGTCGCGCCCCCCGGACGACGACGCCTCTTTCGAGAGCAGCACGCTCCCGTGCATCTGCCCGCTCAGGCCGACGCCGACGATGTCCGGGCCGCGGACCCGCGCGCGCGCTGTCGCCTCGCGGATCGCCGCGGACGCCCCGGTCCACCAGTCGCGCGGGTCCTGCTCGCTCCAGAGCGGGCGCGGGCGGCTCAGCGGGTACGACGCCGACGCCACGGCGCGGACCGCGCCGCGCTCGTCCACGATGACCACCTTGACCGACGACGTCCCCACGTCGATGCCCAGCAGATGCGCCATGCACGCAGTCTACGGCGTCGAGTTCATGCGGATGGTCAGCTCGCCCTCGACCGCGCCCGTCGCGGTGCGCCACGAGTCCCAGCGCAGCACGTCGATCCGGCGCAGCGCGCGCCCCGGGGCGTTCGACGCGGCGGCGCCGAGCCACCGCGAGATCGCGCCGGGGCGCACCACGCCGACGGAAACGCGGCGTGCCGCACGCCGGTCCGCCCGCTCCCCGACCAGCGCCGCACGCATCTGTTCCACGCCCCCGGCGGATGCGGGGTCGCCGGATTCCAGCGCCACAATCGTCCACCAGCCGGGCGAGCGAGGGTCCTGCCCATCGCCGGCGCCGGACGCCCCGGCCACCGCCTTGACGCTCATCCATCGGAGCGTCGGTTCATCCCCCACGACCATCCGCCACTCGTCGGCCGCCTCGGGGGCGAGCGGAGTTTCGTGAACGGCCGCTGAACCGCGCGAGGGCTGGGCCAGCTCCATCGCTTCGTCGGCCGCCGCCTGGAGGGCATTCTGATACGACGCGACGTTGTCCGCGATCCCGGGCGCAGCCGGCACGTCGGGCGACTCCGTTTCCCGAGCGATCACGATTGAAAGCGGGGGGCGAGCGGCCCCGGCGCCCCGGCTCACGCCCTCGCGCGACGATCCCGACACCGGAAGGTCATCATCCGCCACGCCATCGGGCGGGCCCAGGCTCGCCGATGTCGGGGAACCCGCCTCGCGCACGACCAGCGCCGTGCGACGCCGGTCCGGGTTCGCCGGCTCCGACCACCCCGCCAGCGTCGGAAGCCCGAACGCCTCGGCGATGCGCCGGATCGGCTCGAAACCGGCCGCGCTCATCGCCGCCATCATCGCACCCGGTTCCAGTCGGCCCAGCGCCGCGCCCGTCCACGGCGGAGTCAGCGCGTCGGCCGCCAGAAGATCCTTGGACATCAGCACGCGGGCGTGGAACCCCTCCGACGGATGCGCGGGGTCCATCGCCGCCGTCACCGCGATGAAGGACCCCTCTCCGCCCGCGAGCGTGCCGCGCATCAGCATGAACGCGCCCGGCCCTCGGTTCGCCGGTGTGCGCGGCGCGGGTCGCGGCGCGGCGTCGCGCCCCCCACCGCCGCCGATCCCGCCCGCCAGCACGGGAACCAGTTCATCGAACAGCACCGAGCGTCCCGCGGGCGCGAGCATGAACGTCGCGCCGTCCGGCGAGCCCTCGTCGCCGGCCAGCCCGCCGCACCCGCCGCGCGAGCAGATGGTCAGCTCGAATGCGCCCTCCTCGACGGCCAGAACGGTGAGCCCCGCGACGATCGCCCGGGGCGCGGGCCGCAGCCGCAGCCGCAGTCGGTCCTCGGTCGCGCGTGAAACCTCGCCGATGAGCGCCCAGTCGGCGAGCTCCCCGCCCCCGAGCCCGCGCGCGGCGATCGTGACGCGGCGGCCCAGAAGCTCGTCGAACGCCTGGGCCGGGGACCACCCGAGGCTCTCCGCCAGCCCCTTCCACGCGCGGACAGACTCTTCGAGCTTCCCCGAGTCGGCGAGCATCGCCTCGACAGCGCGCCCGGCGGGCGTGCGGCGAACCTCGGCTGCGCCGCGCAGCGTGACCACGACCTCAACGCCCGCGGGCAACACCGCGTCGAGGCGCCGCATCTCGCCTTCGGGCGACGGCGCCTGGAGCCGAGCGTCGGCCCAGGGCGACGCCAGCAGCACGATCAGGGCCGCGAACCATCGCCGCCCCGCACGCCGCCGATTTGGCACACCGCGGATCACGGTTCCGGAGACTCCGCTCGCGCGCCGAAGCGCGGTGCCGACCGGACTGGATAGAGCAACACCCACTTACCGTCGCGGCGGACCGCCGCTTGAGTTCTCTTCAACCACATCACCCACAAACCGGTCGATTCCCGGCACACGGAGGATCGTGCCCGGGAACGGCGCGAGCGACGCAGGGTCCTCCGCATCGTCCGGAGCGCCGATCGCGCGGGCCCAGTCCGGCACACCGACCCGGCCCGCAACCGCGAACCGATCGACTCCGAACAGCACGCCGCTGCCGTGCGCGAAGCGGAACACACCCGGCGATCCCGCGCCCCCGAAGACCAGCACCTCGCGCTTCGGCGCGGGCGGAAGCGTCCGGACCCCCGCGAGAGCGCCGGGCTGCAGCGTGAGGGAGTACATCGGCCGTGCGGCGGCCGCGGGCGCTGGTGAGCCGGCGGCATTCGGGTCGGCGTCCGCAACGGGTGTCGCGCGAGCCGCGACGGACGTGATCGTTGAAGCGAGTTGGCGTGCGCCCTGTTCGGCCTCGGCCCGCCCGGCCTCGACGACCGCCGTGATCGGACGCGGCCGCGGCGCGAGCTCGAGGAACTGCGGCGCGTACCGCTGCGTGAGGGCCAGCCCCAGGACCACCGCCAGGACCGCGCCCGCGGCCACGAGCCGCCAGTGCCGCACCGTGCGACGCTGGGCGGGGTGGATGAACCGGCGCCGCCGCTCGACCCGCGCCATGATCGACTCGGTCAGGTCCGGCGCGTCGATCGGCTCGCGGAGCAGGCCGACCGCGCGCTGCGTGCGGGCGAGCTCTTCGGCCCGCTCCGGGTCGGCCAGCATGCCGCGGAAGAGCCGGTCGCGCGAACCCTCGTCCAGCTCGTGGTCGAAGTACGCGTCCACGAGTTCATCGGGGATGCGCTCCCGCGGGATGTCACGCCGCGCGTTGCTCACGTCCACACCTCCGCGACCCGCGCGACCCGGACCTCGCACCGCGCCAGCGCCTCACGCATCCGCCGACGACCCCGGTGCAGGTGGCTCTTCACCGTGCCCACCGGGATGTCCATGTGCTGCGCGATCACCGACACCGGCCAGTCGAGCTGGTGGAACAGGATCACCACCTCGCGCTGCACGTCGGGCAGCACCGCCAGGGCGTGGGCGATTGCGTCGGTCGCGTTGGCCGCGACCTCGCCCGCGATCGCCGGCCGATCGGGGCCGAGCCCCACACCGCCGGCAGTGTCCACCATGTCGGAGCCGTAGGCAGGCTTCATCCGCGCCGCGGCGTTCAAGTACAGCCGTTTGGCGATCGTGAACAGCCACGTCGAGAACCGGAACCGCGGATCGAACCGCTCGAGGTTCGTCAACACGCGGACGAACGCCTCCTGCACGATGTCTTCGGCCGCCTCGGGCCGCCCGGACATCCGCAGCAGATAGGCATAGAGCGAGTACTGGTGAGCGCGGATCAGGGATTCCGCGGCCGCCCGATCCCCGGCCGCGGCACGCTCAATCAGCCTCTGTTCCTGGCGTCGGTTCATGGCCTCTCGTCTTGAATATACCCCGGGGTGCGGCCGCGGTTGCAGCACAATCAAGCCGACCAGGGGCTATCCCCGCGACAGGTCTGACGCCGGGAGGCTCGCGGCAGTGCGGCGAGGGCTGCCGCAGACGATCCGACGACTGGCATCGTCAGCACAGGAGCTCGCCGAACTGCCGACTCGGCGGACGATTGGGTTCCGCTAGGTTCGGTTTCACGGATCGGTCGCTCGGCGCTCGACTAACCGCCGCCCGGGTACCCCTCATCCGGACTCTGCGACCTCAGCGCCTCGGTGGCAACCGCTCCCCGAGCACCCGCAACGCGCGCTCGAGGACCCGATCGCCCTTCCCTTCGAAATCCTCGGGGGCCGGCCCGATCTCCACGTCGGGATCGATGCCGGCGCCGTCGTACGCCCGCCCGTCGGGACGGAAGGATGCGATCGACGCGAGCTGCAGCGAGAGGCGCGGCGGCCCCTCGACGCGGACCGGTACTTTGCGGGCGCTGCCGCCGCCGGACGGCGTTCCGACCAGCATCACGTTCGGCAGTTGCTCGATCGCCCCCAGAAAAATGTCCGTGGCGCTGAAGCACCCGCCGTCGAGCAGCACCGCGACGGGTCCGGCGAAGGGTGTGCGCGCCCGCCCCGTCACGTCACGCGCGCCGTGCCGCTCGCGGCTTACGACGCCCGCGTACCACGGGCCGAACCCGGCCGCCTCCCACCCCTCGGCCGGCAACCACGACGGACGCGCATCTCGCAGTGCCGCCGCGATTGCTTCACGCTCGGCGGGGCTCCACCGCGACCACGTCACCGGGCGCAGAAACCGGTCGGTGAGCAACTCGTCATCGGGCGGCCGGTCCGCGTCGAAGATCGCCAGGCGGGGACGCGCCAGGTTGAAGACCAGCACGTCGCGCTCCATCAGGTAGGGCAGTGTGACCAGGAGCGCGTCGCGCGCGCCTCCCCCGTTCCCCCGAACGTCGATCAGCATCGCGTCGCCCGCCAGCGCCGTCTCGATCGCGCCGCGCAGCGCCGCCCCGAACGCTTCTCCATCCCCCATCGATTCGATCCGGACGCACCCAACGCGCCCGCCCCCCGGGATCTCGCGCCACGCGAAACCGACGCCCTCCGCGCCCGCAGGAATCGAGCCGCGGACTTTGGCGCGCGAGCCGCTCGCCTCCAGAGGCGCCCGATACGCGCCGGGCGGCCCGCCGGGAGCCTCACCGTCGGCGCGCAACGTCCACGTGACCTCGACCTCATCCCCCGGGCCCTTCTTGACCCCTTTCAGCTCACGGATGAAAACGGCACGCTGCGCCAACCGCGCGCACCGATGGCGGACCAGGTGCTCCGCGCCCGCGGCCACATACGGGCGGGCCGCGTCGATCCACTCGGCGACTGGAACGCCATCGATCCGCACGTCCGCGGCACCCGCCGGCCAGACCCAGGACGCACCCTTCGTGATAAACCCGCGCCACTCCCCGTCCACCCACACAAATGCGAACGGCAGGAAGCCGGGGGGAAGCGCCATGTCGAACTCGGCCACGCCGGCGTGCCCGTCCCCGCTGAGCGCCACGAGCCGTTGGGCCGCGCGAACGATCTCCGCGCCCGCCGCGCGTTCGCCGAGCCGAACGAGTTCCGTCGCGAGCGCCCCGTCCCAGTCCACGCCGCGGCGCATCCCCTGGGCGTGCCGGTCGCGCAGCACCGCGATCATTTCTCCAAGTGCGGGGCGCGCCGGGACCGGCGCGCGCAGCGCCGCGCCCGTGCCGCGCTGCTCAGCCTCGCGGAACATGCTCGTCGCCGCGCGGCGCTTGTCGTGCGTGTGGGGAACCGCGGTCAGTTCGACGGGCGCGCCCGCGATCGCGCCGTCGCGCCCGTCCAGCGGCCGCCCATGGACCGTAACGGTGTCGCCTGCCCGCACACCGACGCTCCCGAGCACCGCGTCGAGGTCCATCGCGATCCGGCCTGTCCACCCCTCGCCGAACGCCCGCTCCGACGCGGCGCGCAGCTCTCCCCACGAGAGCCGCCATCCGTCCCCGCCGATCGCGTCGAGTTCGTACCACCGATCCTCGATGAGGACCCGGGCCCGATCGCCCCTGAAGGCGACGCCGGTGAACGGCGAGCGCTGCGCATCGCGGTCGGGCCGGTCGACCGCGGGCTGGCGCGATGACGACGCCGGCGCGGGCCCCAGCGCCGCGCACGCGAGCGCCAGCGCGATCGCAACGCCCCGCCCACCAACTCCGATCGATCGCTGGATTGACACGCGCGGCCTCCGAGGGCGAATCCCTTGAGCGTTGCGCGACGGTCGCCGTCAATAGCTGCCCGGCAACCCCACGCGCTGGCAGATGCCATACGGAACCCGGGCCGTGCCGTTCCAGAATCCCCGTTTGGCTGTCGGCCCTGCCCACCCAAGCCTCTTCGTGGGTTCTCCTCGCGAAAGCCTGGCCGGAGCGAACACTCCTCAGCCCGGCCGTCGCCGTCGTCCGGGGTGCATGCTCTGTTCGCTCTGACCGGCGGCGCGCAGGTTGAGGATCTCGTGTAGGTTGTCGATGGAGGCGAGCCATGTTCGTGTGGTCGGTCGTCGCTCTCGTGGTGATCGCGGCCTTTGGCGCCGGGCTGC
The DNA here is from genome assembly GCA_046153875.1 of Phycisphaerales bacterium. Taxonomy (GTDB): domain Bacteria; phylum Planctomycetota; class Phycisphaerae; order Phycisphaerales; family UBA1924; genus JBJXFE01. Next base: position 2,062 of record JBJXFE010000053.1, on the reverse strand, counting down.
TGGTGCTCGGTTTGCGCGGACGGCGCATCGACGACCACCCGCTCTGCCGCCGATGCCGGTTTGACCTCTCGGGCCTGGTGGACGTCCCCGACCGCAGCGATGGCACGCTCGATCGATCGGACTCCACGACGCTCCCCGCAACGCCGCGCCGTTGTCCGGAGTGCGGAGCCAACACCGGAGCGCGGCTCGCAATTCGGATCGGGCATCACCGCAAACGTAGGTCGCTCATCGTTCTTGGTGTTTTCTTCCTCCTCGCCGCGATCGGCATCGGCGGGGTCATCGGCTGGAGTGCGGCGACGCGATTCGACTGGAACACCGTTAAGCCGCTCTGGATGTTGCGCAACAGTGCCGTGAGCGCCGACCGCACCACCGCTCACGCGGCGCTGATTGAAGTCATCCGCAGGATCGAAACCGGACGGGCAGGTCAAACCGCGATCGGGGGCTTTGTCGACACCGCGCTGGAACAGCAGTTCGGCGCGTTCAACGCATGGAATGGCGATTGGTCAACGCTGATCAACGCCGCATACAAGCGCGACCTCGCCACACCCGAGCAGTACCAGCAGTACTTCCGCCAGAGTGTCCGCGTCGCCGCGCTCCGATGCCCGGTTCGCGTGCGGGAACGAAGACCTCTTCACGTGTCGGCGGCGCTCGAGTGGGGGCCGCTCGGGATGAACGCGCCGGACCTTCGGTTCGTGCTCAAGGCGTACGTCGAGCACGCCGGCGAACGTGCCGAGGCGTACATGGACGGTGATCGCCACTTCGTCGTCGAGGAACAGACGCACGGGTCAACTTCCGGCACGAACACCGGCGGGGGCTGGCCCTACAAGGCTCGCCTCAATCTCCCGATCGGCGAACACCCCCTTATCCTGCACGCCACCATCGATGTCTATGACGCCGCTTCGCCCTCAACGGAGCCGGTGCTCACCGTCTCGAAAGCGTCGCCGTGCACGTTGCGGGTCGTCGGCCGAAGCGAGTCCGTGGTCGAGCTCGTGTCAGACCCCGAGCTACGGCAGCGAGTCGCTGATTCCATCCACCGAACGGGTATCCGCGCCGGGGTCTTCGGACGCAGCACACTGGCACGCGTGTTGGTCCTGGGCTCGGACGAATCGCCGGTTCAGATCGTCGCGCGCTTGCTCCTGCGCTGTGATGGCCATGAGTACTGGCTGGGCCAGACCAAAGCTTGGGGGCCGAACGGCTCCGGCGGCGAGTCTTCGACTTCGAGCGGCGACCAGCTTCCGCAGCAGTTGCCAGCGAGCGTGGACATCGTTCTCCGCCCCGATTCCGACGCCGCGGAGAAGGGCGGGCATGATCGCATCTGGGGCGAGGACATCGAGCTCAAGGACATCCCGGTTGAGTGGCTCGGCGTGGTGAACGACGCGCGTGAGCTGTTCTCGATTCCTTCGCCGCCGCGCTCCGGCGGCAAGTAAGCGTGATTCCCTGGGGAACCCCCGCGTCCTCCGTAGCCAAAAACAACGCCGCCCGTCCGAAGGCGGACGGGCGGCGCGTATATCGCAAACAGCCGGGAAACCCTTGATCCGTCGTTACCGACGGGCTGCCCCTGATTCCCCTCTCCCGCGGATGCGGGCGACGGAAACCAGCGACGAGAATGCACTGACGTTACCGGTTGGAGATCGCTCTCCCGGCACACCCCGTTAAGAGGCGGGCCACGCCGGTCTAAGGAAATCCCTTAGAAAGGAGGTGATCCAGCCGCAGGTTCTCCTACGGCTACCTTGTTACGACTTAGTCCCAGTCACCGAGCTTGCCGTGGGCATCACTGAACCGTGACGACTTCGGGCGCTCCCGGCTTCCATGACTTGACGGGCGGTGTGTACAAGGCTCAGGAACGTATTCACCGGGGCGTAGCTGATCCCCGATTACTAGCGATTCCGACTTCATGCAGGCGAGTTGCAGCCTGCAATCTGGACTGAGATGCGTTTTTTGGGATTTGCTCCCCCTCGCGGGTTGGCGTCCCTTTGTACGCACCATTGTAGCACGTGTGCAGCCCTAGACATAAAGGCCATGATGACTTGACGTCGTCCCCACCTTCCTCCGGTTTAACACC
>JBJXFE010000052.1:0-22701 GCA_046153875.1 Phycisphaerales bacterium | reverse complement strand
GCGGCGTCTGGACCGCCGTGCCTACCGACGCCGCGCCAAAGTCGAGAACAGCGTGGGATGGCTGAAGGAGAACCGGCGCGTGGGCACCCGCTATGACAAGCTGGCCTCCAGCTTCCTGGCCTTCGTCCACCTCGCCATCATCCGGCGGTACCTGAGAATCCTGGCTCCCGATGATCCGTCAGACAGAACCTAGTCGCATGGGCTCCGCCCCCCCCCCCTGCGCGACCCCGCAAAGCCGGAGGCCCAGCACGGGGATCACCGCGGCCGTTGATGCCGTGTGTGAATCTATGCCGCCCGCGCCGGCCCGGGCCGTGAATCAGGCCCCAAGGTGCGGGTCCAAGCGCGGGTCATTGCCTCGCTTCCGCACGCCTCTTCCCATACACCCGGAAGGCGACGGCAACCCAGCCCCCGATGGCCAAGGCCCACACGATCACGCGGAACAGTGTGATGGTCCCCGTGTCCCCCCAGGCGCCGCCCGGCGAGAGGACGGCGCGCGCGGGATCGGACGGGTCGTAGTAGACGGTGACGGCCGCGCCGGGCGGGTGACGCGCCACGAGTTCCTCGGCCAGGGAGGTGGTACGCCAGTTGTGCATCACGCGGTAGCGGTCCGAGCGATGGACGGTCCCGTTGACGGTGTAGTCGTATTCGATCTCGGGGCGGAAGGTCGGGCCGCCGCGTTTGCGGCGCTCGATCGCCCGGGCCGACACGACCGTGCCCTGCACGCCGGGCCACGACGCCGAGGCGCGCTGCTCCCTGACCTTCGACGCAGACCCGGAGTAGGAGAAGGACACCTCAAACACCACGGCGAACGCGGTGAAGAGAAGGGCAAACCCGGCGGAGCCGGGCCCCAAACTCGGTCGGCGGCTTGGTCGGCGCCCCACGTGCACCAATGTAGCGAAGCCCTACGCCAACCGCAGGCGGAGAACCGCGAGGAGCGTGAAGGATGTCAATGCGAATCGGTCAGAGTCTTCGCCGCGGAGCCAGGCTGTGGCGCCATTCCGGTCGCCCCTCTCGTCACGGCGAGCCGTTGGTCCGGACTGCGGCAGGGCGAAGCCCCGATGACCCCACCAGCCGCAACGATGATCGGGGAACGCGCTGCGGGACACCTGCCGCCCGGGGAGTATGTTCCGTGCGATGAACACGACGCCCCTGCACGACCGCATTGCCGAGTCCTTCCAGCGCCAGCGGCTCCTCTCAACGCTCGGGGCACGGCTGATCCGCGTTGCCGATGGTAAAGTGGACGTCGAACTTCCTTGGGCCGAATCGATCCAGCAGCAACACGGGTTCGTTCACGCCGGGGCGATAGCGGCGATCGCGGACTCGGCCTGTGGCTACGCGTGCCTCACTCGGATGGCGGAAGGCTCCGCCGTGCTCAGCGTTGAGTTCAAGATCAACCTGTTGGCCCCGGCGGTGGGCGAGCGGTTCGTAGCGCGCGGCCGGGCGGTGCGTGTCGGGCGCACGGTCGGCGTTGCGACCGCCGAGGTCTTCGCGTACTCGGCGGCAAAGCCGGAATCGCGCGTGGCGTTGATGCAGGCCACCATGATGCGGGTCGAGCCGAGGAACGGCTCCGGGGGCTGACCCAGCCCCCGACACGTCATGTCCGGCGGGGCAGTGGTTTGTGAGCGACCTGTGAACCACCAATAGAAAAGGCCCTCCAGGAAGGGCCGTTTCAAGCGAGGCGGACGGGACTCGAACCCGCAACCACCGGATCGACAGTCCGGTACTCTAACCAATTGAGCTACCGCCCCGGCAGCAGTCTGACCCGGCGGCGGGGCCGCACGAGCCGCGGGAAATGTATCGGCGTGCGGGCGGGTGTCAAGCCGGAGAAGGCGCGACCAACCCGCGGCGCGGCGTCACGTCACTTCTTGAGCTGGATGCGCCCGGGCTCCTGGAGCGCGAAGGGGTCGCCGTTGGCGCCGACCTTGCCGGCCGCGAGGTACATGAAGCCGCTGGCGACGGCGAGGGCGACGACCGCGAGGAAGAGCAGGCCGGTGTATACGGTCATGGAGGCCGACCGCTTCATCCGTCCGCCGGGCATCTGCATTCCGAACTGGCTCATTCGTGGTTCCTTGCGGCACGGCCGCTGAACGGAGCGGCGCGGGCCGCGGGGTCAGTCGCGGAGTCGGCCTCGCGCGGGTGCGGCTTCCGGGGCGCCGCCGACGGCGCGTCAGCGGAGCGATCCGCGGACGAGGTCGCCGGCGCGGACCTGGACGTTGGTCTGGCCCTGAAGGTTGATGCGGCCGACCGCGGTCTTCAGGTCGGCCTTCTCGATGACGATCTGGCCGATGTACTCGCTGGGCGCGCGGATGATGTACAGCAGGGTGTTCTCGCGGACCTGGTCGTTGGTGCCGAGGTCGATCTGGGCGAGCATGACGCCGCGGACGGCGTCGGCCATGGTCTGGGTGATGCGGCCTTCGGCTTTGACGGTGGGGGGGCGCGGGGCGTTGGCGCCCGCGGTGACGCCGGCCGAGGCGTTCTGGAGGGCGTAGCGCAGCTCGGTCATCTGCTCCTGCAACGCGCGGACGCTCTGCTCGAGGCCGGCGCGCTGGCTGTCGAGGTCGTTGATGCGGTCGGTGAGCTGGATGGCCTCGCGGCGGTACGCGAGCTCATTGTCCCGGAGCTTGGTGACCTCGCCGATGAGGGTGTCCACGAGCTTGGCCTGCGTGTTCGTGGTCGCGGCCATCTGCTCGATCTTGGAGGAGATGGAGTCGCGCTCGGCCTCGGCCTTGCGGATCGAGGTGACGAGATCGGACCGCTCGTTCTGGAGCTGGCGGATGTTCGTGTCCCGCGCGGCGAGCTGGGTGCTGAGGGACTCGACGAGCCCGCTCTTGCGGTCGAGCTCCTCCTTGGCGGCGGCGACGTCGTTGGTCCGGGCCGACATCGCGGCGTCCTTGAGGTTCTTCTCGCTGTTGAGGTCCGCGACGATGCGGTCGGCGTTGACGGCGTAGGCCATCGTGAGCGCCGAGAGCAGGACGCACAGGATTGAGGCGGCGACGATCAGGATCTTGGTGACAACGTGCACATTCAACTCCTGCGCCAAAAAGGCGGACCGGAACCCGCCGGGGTTCCACGATGCCGGGCCTGCCCTGGCCGCCGGCCACTCCGCGTCGCGCCGGCCCCGGGTTGACGCGGCGACGGTACCCGTCGCCCGCTGGGGTCGGTGGCGCGCCGGGTTTAATACACCAGAATACGCACGGATGTCAACCCGGGTAGCGATGATACCACGGCGATGTGGCAATCCGCGTATCGGACGCGCGGGACTTGCCGGGTGCCGGGGGCGCCCCTGGGCACGCGGGGTCAACGATCCGGTGCGAACTTCAGGATGGCGGCGGCGGCCGACACCCTGACGAGACCCGACTGGTCGGAGAGCATGGCGTCGAGCTTGACGAGGTCGTTCGGGCCGCGGTTCTGGCCATAGACGAAGGCGGCCTGCATCCGGACCAGCGGCGATTCAGCGGCTCGGTACTCGTCGGCGATGAAACCGACGTCGACGCGGTCGCCGGTTCGCGTGAGCTCCGCGAGCGCTCCGGCGGCGGCCATGCGGATCTCCGGGGGCATGGTCCGCCCGGAGTTGTCGATCTCACCCGCGAGGTTCTTGAGGTCGTTGATAACGCTCTTGTACCCCAGCCCGCCGAGGATCTGGGCGGCGAGGGCGGCGATCTGGAGGTCGTCCTGGGTCGCGGCGAAGAGCGCTGCCAGGATGACTTCGAGGCGGTCCGCGTCGCCGAGCTTGACCATCGCTTCGGCGGCCTGCAGCTGGAAGAGCTTGGACTCGGACTCCGAGGCGCGCGGGATGGTCAGGCGCACCGACTCGCGGATCATGGGCAGCGCGGAGGGGTCGCCCAGGTCGCCGAGGATGAACACGGCGTGCGAACGGATGCGTGGCGAGGGATCGGACAGGAGCATTGCGGCCAGCGGCGAAGGATCGGCGCCGCCGACAGTCTTGGCCATGCCGAAGATTGCCGACGCGCGGACGTAGGGCGATCGGTCCTCCAGCAAAGGGCGCAGGGATCCGGACACGGTCGTCAAGCCGGCTCGGCCGACGACCATGGCGGCGACCGCGCGGACACCCTCGTTGGGGTCGCGCAGGGCGCGGGCGATGATGGGCTCGGAACGCCTGGGCACGAGGGCGAGGCCTTCCAGGGCGTTGGCGCGCAGCGCCGGGTCCGCGTCGTCCGCGGCCACCATGAGCACGCCCAGAGCCCGCTCACGGAGCTCGGAGGCCAGGACGGCGCCGGAGGCCGGCGGCGCGGCGCGGGGTCGGGACGAAGGCGGCCTGGCGGGCTCGCGGCGGGGCTCGGTCCGCTGCAACTCTTCGACGGACGGGGGTCGAGGGCCGCCGGCGGCCGGGGGGCGGGCTGTGCGGCCCTTGCAACCCGGGATGGGCCCGGCATGCACGATGATCACGCACAGTGCGAGCGCGCCGAAGGTTCGTGCTGAAACGCGGCCGCGTCGTCCAGATCGGATCACCATGAAGCTCCCCTGCTCATCGTCGCGGTCCCGGCATCAGTCGGCGGTCGTCGGCATGGCGCCGGAGGTCCGTGATCGCCGCCCGATGACGACCGAAACAGCAGCCAAGCCCCCCGTAGCCGCCAGAGCCAGCCATCCGAATACGTCGCCGATCAGGGCGTAGATCGTCGATTCCGACCCGCCGACCGCAATCGCCGCGGACAATAGCCCATCGGTGCGTAGCGGCATGAGGGCCGCCGGGGCTCGGGGCGCAGCGGTCCGTCCGGGGGGTTCGATGACGGCCGAGGCGCCCGTGTTGGCGGCCCGGATCAAGGGGAGGTCGAGCTCGGCGCTGCGCCATCGGGCGATCTGGAGGTGCTGGCGGCGGCCGGGATCGAACGCGCCGAACCAGCCGTCGTTGGTGAGGTTGATGATGAGGTCGGCCCGCCCGCCGGGGGCGGATCGGCTGAGCGTGCGGCAGAGTGAGGCGCTCGTAGCCTCGAAGCAGATCGGGGTGACGAAACGCACCGGGCGCCCGTCGTCGCCGTTGACCTCGAAGACCGTGCGGGTGCGCCCGGGGGCGAGGTCGAAGGACATGCCGCTCGCGCCCAGGGCGAGCACCTGGCGCTGCAGCCACGGCCAGGCCGAGACATAGGGCATGACCTCGCCGAAGGGGGTGAGTTCGATCTTGTCGTAGCGTGCCGGATCGAGCGCGCCGCTGACGATGAGGAATGCGGAGTTGTAGCGGGCGTCGTACTCGGCGTGGAACCCACCCCCGTCGTTCTCGACGAAGCGCAGGTTGGTCATGGCGAGCGCGCCGACAAGCATGGGCACGCCGATGTCGGCCTGAAGGCGGAGGAGCCGGTCGGCGAAGTGGGAGAGCGGAAGGGGGTCTTCGTCGCTGTCCGGGCGGGTCGCGGGCCAAGCGAGGCCGGCGTCGCGCTGGGCGCGGACGGAGTCGGCGTCGAGCGCCTCGCCGGGGAACATCGTTTCGGGCCAGACGATCAGGTGGGGCGCGGGTCGGGCGGTGGCCGCCTGCCGCGTGAGTGCCTCGAAGCGCTCCCAGTCGAGAAGGCGCTGCTCGATCGTCCAGTCCATCTTGTTGTCCTGCGGGATGTTGGTCTGGACAACGGCCACACGCAGGTGCCGGGGCGACGGGTTCGGCGTTCGGCGCGCGATCGCGAACGCTCCGAGAACCGCCAGTGACGCGGCAGCAAGGGCGATCGTCGCGGTGCGCCGACGGCGTGGCGCGGCGAGGAAGCTGTCCGCCGCGGCCCCCGAGAATGCGGCCACGAGGAACGAAGTGAAATAGGTGCCCAGGGCCGCCGCGGTCCACGGGAGCATCGGGGCGTCGATGGTCGGGTGGGCCAGCATCATCCACGGGAAGCCGTGGCAGACGATCTCGCCGCGGAAGAACTCCAAGCCTGTCCACAGGACCGGCACGAGCAGGCTCAACGGCAGGCCCGGCAGGCGGGTGCTGACGGCCCGGAGGAGCGCAACGAAGAGCGCGGCGAACAGGGCCAGGGCTGCGATCATCGGCACGTAGCCCGCAATCGAGACGTTCCACACCCAGGACATCTCGTATGCCCACAGGGGCAGCACGCCGAGCCAGACGGGGAGCAGGGTCGGTTGCCGACGGCGGGTCGCGGCCCAGACGAGGGGCAGCGGCGCCAGGAAGACACAGCCCCAGAAACTGAACGGGGGAAACGCGAGCGCGATGAGCGAGGCATGGATGAGCCCGGCCGCGAACGCCGGAGCCCAGGCCCGGAGCCGATTCATGAAGGGCGGCCGGCTACTTGCCGGCATAGTCGATGATCCGGGCGAGTTCACTGCGGAGGTCCTGCCGCCGGACGACCTTGTCGACGAGGCCGGACTTCAGCAGGAACTCGGACCGCTGGAAGCCCTCGGGCAGTTCCTGGCGGATGGTCTGCTGGATGACGCGCGGGCCGGCGAAGCCGATGAGGGCCTTCGGCTCGGCGACGATCACGTCCCCGAGCATGGCGAAGGAGGCGGTGACGCCGCCGGTGGTCGGGTCGGTCAGGACGGAGATGAACAGCCCGCCCTTGTCGTCGTGGCGTGCGAGGGCGGCCGAAGTCTTGGCCATCTGCATCAGGGAGAGCCCGGACTCCTGCATGCGGGCTCCGCCGGAGCAACTGACGATGATGAGCGGGAGGTTTTCGGCGGTGGCGTGCTCGATGGCGCGCGTGATGGTCTCGCCGACGACGCTGCCCATTGATCCCATCATGAAGGTGAGGTCGAGGCAGCAGAGCATCGCGGGGCGGCCCTTGATGAACCCCGTGCCGGCCTGGATCGCGTCGGTCTGGCCGGTCTTGACCTGCTCGGCGCTGAGGCGTTCGGCGTAGGCCTTGAGGTCATTGAACTTGAGCGGATCGGCGGGGGCGAGGCCGGTGAACATGGGGGCGAACGAGTCGGCGTCGGTGAGCTGACGGACCCGCTCGGCGGCGCCGATACGGAAGTGGTGGTTGCACTCCGGGCAGACGTGGAGGTTGGCCTCCATCTGCTTGCGGTAGATCATCTGGGCGCAGGTGGGGCACCGGAGCCAAAGGCCCTCGGGGATCGCCGTCTTGCGGGCGGGTCGGACCTGCCCCCACGTGCGTGCCTCAACCTGCGTCATCGAGCGATTCCCCGGTGCCGGCGGATTCTGACGAACCGCCGGTCTCCACGAGCGGTCCACGACGGGCACCGTCACGCGGTCATGCGAACCAGCGCGGGCTTGCGGCGGAGCTGATCCCGCGGGATCGTTCGCCACATCAGGGCCGGCGCTTCATTCACCATCGACCAAACGTTCCGGAGCGGAGCAACGTCCAGCCAGCAGCGGACCAGGGCGAGGGCCATAGGGCGGAGGACGACGGCGGTGGCGCCCTCGGCGTTCACGCGGCTGAAGCAGGACCCAAGTGCTTGGACAATACGAGTTTGCGCCTCGACAAGGGTTTCGCCTTCGGGCACGATGACGGCCTCGGGGTCCTCGCGCCAAGACTTGTAGACCTTCGGGAACTTCTCCTCGAGCTCGGCGTGGCGCATCCCCTCCCACAAGCCCATGCAGGCGTCTGCAAGACCTTCGACCAGCTTGATGCGGGGGGCGACGCCGTCGGTCGCGACGCGGGCGGCCACCAGACCGGCGGTCTGCCGGGAAGCTCCATCGGATGAGGTGAGGATGGAGGAGAGCTTGACCCCGGCCAAAGCCTTGAGTTCGGCTTCGGCGTCGGCCAAGCCGATGGGGGTCAGGGGAAGGTCGCAGGCTCCGCCCACGCGACCGGCCTCGTCCCAGGCGGTCCTGCCACATCCCACGAACACGGCACGGATATGTTCGGACTTGGCCATAGGCCTCGCACGGTCCCCCGGGATCCGCCCGCCCCTTCCGTGGGCGTAGCGTGAAGTCTAACCGGTCCTGAGTCGGGAGTCCAAAGGCTTGGCTTGCCCGAATCGGCGCTTTGTCAGGTAAATGATAGGGTTGCCAGAGCCCTCGGTGCGGGTGTTGGGGCGCGGCGCGACTCCTCGGCGGCGAATACCGGACGCAACGCCGGGTCCGGGAACTACCCACGAAGGTGTTCGATGGTTCTCGGACGATCCGCGGGCGGGACGCCGAAGACGGCCGAAGCGGCGACGATCACGTCGCAGCCGACGTCACGGACCTGCCGGGAGTTGTGGGAGCCGATGCCGCCGTCCATCTGGAGCCGCTGGTCCGGGCGGAGCGTGGGCTTGATCCGGCGGACCTTGTCGAGCACGCCGGGGATGAACTTCTGCCCGCTGAAGCCGGGGTTGACGGACATGACCAGAATGAGGTCGAAGTGGGGGGCGAGGGGCATGGCGTTGTCGATCGGGGTCGGGGGGTTGATGGCCAAGCCCGCCGTGGCGCCGGCCTGACGGATGGTCCGGGCGAGTGCTTCGACGGCCTTGGGCTCCATGACTTCGACGTGGAAGGTCAGGTGATTCGCGCCGGCGGTGATGAAGGGTGTGACGAACCGGGCGGGGTCCTTGACCATCAGGTGCACGTCGAGGAAGGCGATCGGAAACTCCCGGCGGAGGGACCGGCACAGGTCCGGGCCCATGGTGAGGTTCGGGACGAAGTGTCCGTCCATCACGTCGAGGTGGAGGAGGTCCGCGCCGGCGGCGAAGACGCCGCGGCACTCGTCGCCCATCCGCGCGAAGTCGGCCGAGAGTATCGAGGGCGCGATGAGCGGGAGTCGGGGCGGCGCGGTGAAGAGGTTGCCCATCGCGGGAGTCTACGCTTCGCGGGTCTTGGCGCACGAGCGGAGCGCGATGGGGCTTGCGCTGGTGCGGGCAACAGAGGGCTATGAGAATGGGGCCACCCGCGGAACTGGTCGATCGGCTCGAGCGCGCCGGGCAGGGGCACCTGCTGAGGTTCTACGACGCGCTGTCCGAGCCGTCGCGGCGCCACCTGCTGGTGCAGATCGCGACCCTCGATCTCGGGGCGCTGCCGCGGCTCGTCGCGGAGTACGTGAGGAACAAGCCCGCGTTCGCGCTGCCCGCGGGCGTCGAGCCGGCGCCGTACTACCCGAACGATCCGGGCTCACGGGTGCGGACGTGGGACCGTGCGAAGTTCAAGAGCCTGGGGGAAGACCTGCTGCGCCGCGGGCGCATCGCGGCCTTCACGGTCGCGGGCGGGCAGGGGAGCCGGCTGGGTTTCGAGGGGCCAAAGGGCTGCTTCCCCGCCGGTGCGGTCACGGGCAAGCCGCTGTTCCAGGTCTTCGCCGAGGGGCTGCTCGCGACGGGCCGGAGGCATGGGCGGGCGGTTCCGTGGTACATCATGACCAGCCCGCAGAACCACTCGGACACGGTGCGGTTCTTCCGTGAGCGCTCGTTCTTCGGGCTTTCGGCGACCAATGTGACGTTCTTCCAGCAGGGCGTGATGCCGTCGCTGGACATTCGGACCGGACGGGTGCTGATGACGTCGAAGCACGAGCTCGCCAGCAACCCGGACGGGCACGGCGGATCGATCAGGGCGCTGGGCGTGTCCGGCGCGGTCGAGGCGATGAAGCGGCGCGGCGTCGAGCACGTGAGCTACTTTCAGGTGGACAACCCGATCGTGCGGGTGCTCGACCCGGTGTTCCTCGGGCTGCACGCGGGCGCGCCGGACTCGTCGGGCGAGATGTCGAGCAAGATGATCCCCAAGGCGTACGCCGAGGAGAAGCTGGGCGTGTTCTGCTCGACGCCGGACGCGCGCGGCGGAGGCCGCCGCGTCGAGGTCATCGAGTATTCCGACCTGCCGATGGAGCTGCAGCGGCAGCGGCTGGCCGATGGGTCGCTTCGGTTCCTCGCGGGGTCGATCGCGGTGCACGCGATGTCGGTCGAGTTCCTGTCGCGGCTCAACACGGACCCGTCGTTCGAGTTGCCGTACCACCGGGCGGAGAAGAAGGTCGCGTGCGTCGACGCGGAGAGCGGAGATGTGGTCGAGCCTACGGAGCCGAACGCGGTGAAGCTGGAGCGGTTCGTGTTCGACGCGCTGCCGCTGTGCCGCCCCCCCGGCTCGATCGTGTACGAGACGGAGCGGGTCGAGGAGTTCGCGCCGATCAAGAACGCGACGGGCGTGGACAGCGTGGAGAGCAGCCGCCAGATTCAGACGGAGCGGGCGGCCAGCTGGCTCGAACGCGCGGGCGTGAAGGTGCCGCGCGGCGCGGATGGGGCTGCGGACTGCGTGCTGGAGGTGGGGCCGCTGACGGCGATGGAGGCGGAGGATTTTAGCACGGGGGTCGCGCTGCCGAAGGTGATCGAGCGGGGGGCGAAGGTGGCGGTGTGAGGTTGGAGCCTCCGCTCATTGCGTCGTGCTTCCGGACGCCGAGCCTGAGCGAGTCTTCGAGCGAAGGCTCGGGTACGATGATCTGCGGCGCGATTCGCGCGGGCGGAAGGGACCGTGGAGCGAGACGGCGAGCGCGACGATCGGGGGCGTGAGGCGCAAGCGCCGGGCGGCACCGAGACTCCCCCTGACACCGTGCCAGCCACCGTATGGAGGGCCAACGCATGCGCCCGGCGTTCCCATCGTTGCTGACCGCGAGCGTTGTTTTGCCGGCGCTGTGGGGATGCGGCCCCCGAACAGAACGTGGGGGGACGGCGACGATCGACGCCCCGATCGTCGTCGTGGTCTTTGATGCGGGCAGGCCCGCCAACCCAAGCGCAAGAAGCTCCGGCGTTCGGCTCGCCGTCTGGGAAGACGGGACTGTTCTTGTCGCAGCCGATCCGCTCCACCCCGAGCGAGACATGCGGGTTGGACAGCTGGCGCCCGACCAACTGACCGCAGCCTTGAGCGATCTCGACCAAGCAGGGTTCTTCGCACAGCCCGCGACGTTTCTGGTCGCGCCCGACTCTGATCATCTTCGGGTGGCCGCACGATCGAAGGGTACCGAGCAAACGCACTCCCTCGATCGCTATCACCAGTTGCATGCCGACTGGTGGCCCCCGGTCATTGCCGCGCTTGAGCAGTTGCGACCCCCGAAGACTTGGCCCGTGGCCGATGCGGCCACTGATGGTGAGTTCCGCGGGTACATCCTCGCTGAATGGTGGCGAACGCCTTGGGCGCGATAGGGGGGTGGGTAGCATCGACGCCGTGCCGCCGACGACACGCCAACCCTTCGGAGGATGCCGCGATCGACCCTACGCTCCCGCGTGATCGAGCGCTTCGCACGATTCCCGGCCTATCTGGCCGAGCGTTCCAGATCGGTGCGCCTGGCCGGTGACATCCCCGCGCTGCTGGCGCACCCGGATTGGTCGTCTCCCGCGCCGGTCGTGCTGTGGATGCACGGGCGCACGGCGAACAAGGAACTGGACCCCGGGCGGTACCTGCGGTGGGTCCGCGCCGGGATCGCGGCGTGCGCGATCGACCTGCCGGGGCATGGCGAGCGGCTCGAAGCGGGGATGGACGCTCCGGCGCGGACGCTGGACGTGTTGGAACGGGTGGTGGCGGAGATTGACATGGTTGTGGCTGCGCTGGTAGGGCGCGGGGAAGTAGAAGCGGTAGGCATAGGCGGGACGCCTGTGCCACGAGCAGGTGTAGGAGAGGTAGGCCTTGCGGAAACGATCCGCGCCGGGCTGTTCGACACGACGCGGATGGCCATCGGCGGCATGTCCGCGGGCGGCATGGCGACGCTGCGGCGGCTGTGCGACCCGCACCCGTTCCGGTGCGCAGCCGTGGAATGCACGACCGGGGCGCTGCGGACGCTGTACTTCGGCGCGGGCGCGCAGTGGTCGGTGAAGCACGACCCGGAGCGGGTCGCGCGGATCGATCCGTCGGCGCACCTCGAGGCGTGGCGGCCGATCCCGCTGCTGGCGATGCACAACGAGCTCGACCGCGTGGTGCCGATCGCGGCGGCGATGGAGTTCGTGGACTTGCTGCGGGCGCGGTACCGCCGGGCGGGGGAGTCGCCGGACGACGTCGAGTTCGTGGTCTGGCCGGAGTCGGGGGCCCCGGACGAGCACGCGGGCTTCGGGCGACACTCCAACGACGCCAAGAACCGGCAACTGGAGTTCCTGCGTCGGCACCTTTTGCCGAACGGCTGACGGGGTGCAGAACTCGGAGCGGTATTGCCGAGATACCCGAACCGGGGTAGTCTGGCCCGGAGCGGATAACCCAACGGAGACCTTCGATGAAGACCCCACGGTTCGCAACGGGCGGAGTTCTGGCGGCGTCGCTGATTCTGAGCCTGGCCGGGGCGGCGTGGGCCGACCCGCCGAAAGACACGCAGGTCTCGGCGGTCGTGGAGAAGTTCCAGGTCGCGACGAAGGACCTGAAGCGCGACGACTACGCGGCCTACACGAAGGCGCGGCGCGAGGCGGCCGAGACGGCCCTGGCGGACATCCCGATCGGGGAGGTCAGCGTCGGCCAGTTCCGCACGCTGCACGACGTGGACCTGTTCAACGCGGCCGGGAAGAAGGACGAGGCGATCGCGCGGCTCGACGGGCTGTCGAAGGACCGCGGGGCGGACGGCGCGTGGGCGGCGATGCTCCGGGTGCAGTACGCGCCGTCGGCGTACCTGGCGGCCGAGCCGAAGGACGCGGATGAGGCGAAGCTGAAGGCGTGGCAGGAGCAGAAGGCGCGTGCCGATGAGGCCAAGGCGGTGCAGCGGCGTGTGCTGGCGGTGGCGGTGGATCACCCGGCGATGCCCGGGCTGGTTCGGGCCGGCGAAACGGCGCCGCTGTTCGATGCGCTGGCGTACACGCTCGACAAGGACGTCGTGGTTGGCGCGGCGCCGGGGCTGTTCGCGCTGGGCTCGAACGTGAACGAAGGTTTCCCCGCGGCGAAGCTCGGGTCGCTGGTGAACTTCTACGAGAGCCTGATGAAGAGCGAGGACGCGGTGAACGCGAGGGCCCGCGAGAGCCTGCGGGTGCGTCTGGCGGACGTGGTTCACAAGGGCGTGCGGTCGATCGATCCGTCGGATGAGAAGCAGGCGGCGCTGGTGAAGCGGCTGCACCGGACGGCGACGTACTTCGACGGTGCGTACGCCCGGGGCCAGCTGGTCGGGCACCCGGCGCCGGAGATTCACTTCACGTGGTCGAGCTCCAAGACGCCGATCAACACACTGGCGGACCTGCGCGGGAAAGTCGTGGTGGTGGATTTCTGGGCGACGTGGTGCGGCCCGTGCGTGGCGAGCTTCCCCGATGTGCAGAAGCTGACGGCTCACTACGAGGGCTACCCGGTCGTCGTGCTGGGTGTGACCAGCCCACAGGGCTACCACATCAAGCGCCCCGAGGGTATCAAGGGCAAGACGGAGCGCGTGGACACCAAGGGCAACCCGCAGGCCGAGTACGAGCTGATGCCGGAGTTCATCGCCCAGACGGGGATGACGTGGACGGTGGCGTTCGGCACCGAGGACGTGTTCAACCCGGACTACGGCGTGCGCGGCATCCCGCACGTGGCGATCATCGACCCGGGCGGGACGGTGCGGTACCGCGGCATCCACCCCAGCTCGAGTGTGACGCCGTTCGCGGACAAGCTGGCGAAGATCGACGGGCTGCTGAAGGAGTTCCGGCTGCCGACTCCGCCGCCGATCGAGGAGAGCGACGGGAAGAAGTAACCGCGGCGGCGCGAAGATGACGATCCTTGACGGGGCCCGGGCCGACCCGGGCCCCGTTGTCGTTCACAAGGGTTCCGCACGCCCGCGGGTACCCTGTCGATCCCGTGACCGAGGTCATCGCCTGCTCCAGAAGCTGAACATCTTCCGCGGTCTGCCCAACCCACGCGAGGTCTGGGCGTGGGGGATGTACGACCTGGCGAACCAGTCGTTCCAGTTGCTGATCAACACGCTGATGTTCGTGATCTACATGAAACGGCACGTGGCCGCGTCGCCGGACCAGGGCTTGACGTGGTTCGGCGGGATGGCGGCGGTGGGGCTGCTGGCGGTGACGATCCTGTCGCCGGTGGCCGGGGCGATCGCGGATCGGCGTGCGTGGAAGATGGAACTGCTGATCGGCACGGGGCTGGTGTGCGCGGCGCTGACCGCGCTGCTGGCCACGGTCCAACCGGGGATGCTGTGGTGGGCGGCGGTGCTGTACGCGGGCGCCGCGCTGGCGTGCGGGCTGGGCGAGAACTTCCTGGGTTCGTTCCTGACGCAGGTCGCCACGCCCGCCACGATGGGGCGCGTGTCGGCCCTGGGCTGGTCGATGAGCTACGTCGGCGCGCTGGCGCTGCTGGGGATCGTGGCGGTCGTGGTCTTCGGGCTTGATGTCGAGGACCCGTCACGGTGGCGATGGTTCTTTGTGTTCGCCGGGGGGTGGTTCGTGGCGGGGATGGTCCCGGCGATGCTGTTCCTGCGGGAGCGCGCCGCGCCGCCGCCGGCGGCGGCACGCGGGTCGTTGATCGGGGGGACGGTCCGTACGCTGGTGCGCAGCGCCCGCGAGACGGGGCGGTTCCGGCAGGTCGCGCGGTACCTCACGGCGTTCTTCGTCTACAGCCTCGGCACGAACACGGTGATCTACTTCGCCGGCTCGATCGGCGACGACATGGCCTTCGGGTTCAAGCAACTCGTGCTCCTGGCGCTCGTGATGGCGCTGAGCGCGGGTGTGGGGGCGGTTCTCGCGGGGCGATACCAGGACGTGCTGGGTCACCGCCGGACCGTGCTGTGCTTCATCGCGGCGTGGACGCTCAGCACCCTGATGCTGGCGATCATGCGGGCGACCGGCGGCGGGGCGTGGCTCTTCTGGATCATCGCCGGCGGGCTGGGGCTCGGGCTCGGCGGGATCGGCACGGCGAGCCGCGCGTTCATGGGGGTGTTCACGCCGAACCAGCGATCGGGCGAGTTCTTCGGTGTCTATGGCACGGTGTACAAGCTCTCGGGCGTGATCGCTCTGGTCAGCTTCGCGTGGGCGTCCACGGCGATCGGCAAGACGCCGGCGCTGTTCCTGCTCGTGGCGTTCTTCGTGGCGGGGTTCTTCCTGATGCTCCGCGTGGATGAGCGTGCGGGGATCGAGGCGGCCCGCGCCGCGGAGCGGGATGACCCGGGCGGCACCGGGAGCGCCCCGCCTACCGTCCCGGCATGACCGCGACCCCGGGCGCAACCATGACTCCGGTGCCGGACGCCGCGGGGCGCTTCGGGGCGTATGGCGGTGCGTACGTCCCCGAGACTCTGGTGGCGGCGCTGCACCAGTTGAGCGCGGAGTATGAACGTGCGCAACGGGACGCGGCGTTCCGGGAGGAGCTGAACGGGCTGCTGAAGACCTTTGCGGGGAGGCCGACACCGCTGTACTTCGCGGGACGCCTGACGGAGCACGCCCGACGCGCGGGCGCGTCGGGCCTGGGCGCTTCGATCTGGCTCAAGCGCGAGGACCTGGCCCACACGGGCGCCCACAAGATCAACAACACGCTCGGGCAGGGGCTTCTCGCGCGGCGGATGGGCAAGCGGCGGATTATCGCCGAGACGGGCGCGGGGCAGCACGGTGTGGCGTCGGCGACGGCCGCAGCGCATCTCGGGCTGACGTGCGATGTCTACATGGGCTCGGAGGACGCGCGGCGTCAGCGGCTGAACGTGATCCGGATGCGGCTGCTCGGGGCGCGCGTGGTCGAGGTGAACTCGGGGTCGCGGACCCTCAAAGACGCGACGAACGAGGCGATGCGCGACTGGATGGGGTCGGTCGATCACACCCACTACATCATCGGGTCGGTCGTCGGCCCGCACCCGTTCCCGATGATCGTGCGCGACTTCCAGTCCGTCATCGGGACCGAGGCGAGGGCGCAGTCGCTCCAAGGCGTCGGGCGATTGCCGGACTGCATCGTCGCGTGCGTCGGCGGCGGGTCGAACGCGGCGGGGATTTTCGCGCCGTTCATCGGTGACGCGGGCGTGCGGCTCGTCGGCGTCGAGGCGGGGGGACGATCGAACAGGTCCGGGGAGCACGCGGCATCGCTGGGCCTCGGGTCGCCCGGCGTGCTGCACGGCTCGCTCAGCTACGTCTTGCAGGATGCGTTCGGACAGACGGCGGACGTTCACTCGTGCTCGGCGGGGCTTGACTACCCGGGAGTCGGGCCCGAGCACGCGTACTGGAAGGACTCGCGGCGCGTGGAGTACGTCTCGGCGACGGACGACGAGACGCTGGATGCGTTCGTGCTGCTCGCGCGGACGGAGGGGATCATCCCGGCGCTGGAGAGTGCACACGCCATCGCGGGGGGGCTGCGGATCGCGGCGACGATGGCACGCGATCGGCACCTGGTGGTGAATCTCTCGGGGCGCGGGGACAAGGACGTGGATGAGGCCGATCGGTTGCTGAGGTTGCGGGACGATTCCGTTCGCCAAGCATGAGTGCCGATCGGGGAGCGAAGCGTCGGGTTCGCCGATCCCCGCGCGACACGCGGAGCGAGTGACTCTCGCACCCGAGGCTTCGTCGAAGACTCCTTAGCCTCGGCGTCCGGGTTGTGTATTCCATCGGCGCACGAACGCTTCGTACTGCTCCGGCGTGTCGATGCCGCCGAAGCTCGGCACGTCGCGCACGGCCACGGCGATCGAGTGCCCGTGGGCGAGGACGCGGAGTTGCTCGAGCTGCTCGGTGCGTTCGAGGTCGGTGGGTGGGAGGGCGAGGTAGGTGTCGAGGAAGCTCCGTCGGTAGGCGTAGAGCCCGACGTGCCTGAGCGCGCGAAGGTTGGTGTCGGCCGCGTCGCGCGGGAAGGGGATGAGCGCGCGCGAGAAGTAGAGGGCCGTGGAGTCGAGCCGCAGGACGACCTTGACGAGGTTGGGGTCGTGCGGGTCCTCGCCCGTGTGGAACGGGATCGCGACCGTGGCCATCGGCGCGGGGCCGCGGGTGAGGGCTTCGGCGGCGGCGTCGATGAGCGTGGGCTCGAGCTCCGGCTCGTCCCCCTGGACGTTGACGACGACGGCGTCGGGTTCGAGGGCGAGGATGCGGGCGGCCTCGGCCAGGCGGCTCGTGCCGTTGGGGTGCTCGCCGGTCAACACGGACTCGCCGCCGAAGACGCGGACAGCGTCGCGGACGCGCTCGCTGTCGGTCGCGACGACGACGCGGGCGGCGGTGGTGGAGCGGCACGCGGCTTCGTAGACGTGCCGGATCATCGGGCGGCCGGTGCGATCGGCGAGGACCTTGCCGGGGAAGCGGGCGGACCCGAGGCGTGCGGGGATGATGATGGTGGCGCGAGCCTGCGTGGCTCCGGGTCCGCGGGATTCGCTCGATGACTCGCACATCCCGGGCGTTTCCGGTGCCATGGAAACAGGAATGGAACGCCCGATCAGACGGTGGTCCCGCGGCGCAGGTCCACGAGCAGTTTCTTGATGGCGTCGCGGCGGGCGCGGATGTCCTTGTAGTTGATCTGCTGGATGGCGATCGCGGAGGCGAGCTGGTCGGCCTCCTCGGCGGCGGCCAGGTCGCGCTCGTTCTCGGCCTTCACGTGCAGGGCCGTCATCAGGCCGTACTGCAGGTTCAGGCCGACGTCGTCGTTGTCCACGCGGTACGTTTCGCGCGCCTGCCGGAAGGTGGAAACGGCCTCGTTGATCCACTCGATCTTCTGGAAGGCCTGGGCGAGGTACTGGAGGGCGGCCACGCGGTGCTTCGCGTCGGCCTTCGCCTCCTGGAACATGCCGATCGCGTCCTCGTAGCGCTCCAGGTCGAAGTAGCGCTTGCCGAGCTCGAACTTCAGCCCCAGGTCGGTCGGGTAGGCCTCGACGCGCGCTCTGATCTCCTCGATCTCCATCTTCGCGAAGCCCGCGAGCGCGGCGCGGTACTGGGCCTGGGCGTTGGCGTCCTGCGGCTTGGCGGCGGCGGCGTCCTTGTAGACCAGGAGCTTGCGCTGCGCCACCCTCAGGACGATGTCGCCCTGGACCTGCCGGAAACGGAACTGCTTCGACTTCTCGTACGCTTCCTTGGCGACGTTGTGGGCCCGCTTCTCGTCTTCAGGGCGGCCGCGCTCCAGCAGCCGCTTGAGATAGAGGCTGATCGCGTGCGGGTCGTCGGGGCGTTTCTGGTAGTCCTCCTCGGCCGCGCGGAGAAGACGGTCGATCGATTCGTCGGTTCTGCTGACGCGGTCCTGCTCCTCGAGCATGCGCTGCTTGTCGGCGTCGCGGACGTTGGCGCGGAAGCCGCCGGCCTGGCCGGACTTGTCGTACCCGCCCTTGGACATGGTGGCCTGCGCGGCGAGGTTGCGCAGCTCGGCCTGGAGCTTCCCGTCGCTGGGGTCGAGCCTGCAGGCGAACTCCAGGGCCTTGACGGCCAGGTCCCAGATGTTGACGGAGCCGAAGACGTCGACGAGCTTGACGAGCAGGTCCTTGCGCGGACGGCGGTCGGCGACGATCACGGTGAGGGCGCGGTCGCCGAGCCAGTAGGCCTGCTCGGCGAGCCCCAGGCGGGCGGCGTACTCGGTCGCGCGGACGGCGCTGACGGAGTCGAGCGGGTCGCAGCCCCAGTCGAGGAGGGCCGAGAGGTAGCGGTCGAGGTCGGCTCGCCCGGCAAACTGCTTGATGGTGTCCTTGCTGGCGCCCTTTTTGTTCTCCTCGGCAAACTGGCGGGCCGAGCGGAAAAACCCCTCCAGACCTTCGATGCTCGTCGGGTCGTGGCGCAGCCCGTTGAGCCAGGACTGCATGGCGTACTCGTAGTTGGTGGTTTCGTGGACGGTGCGGGCGTGGTCGAAGAACCGTCGGGCGCTCTCGGCGTTGACCTTGAACGGCTCGCCGTTGCCCGCCTTGCCGTTGTCGTCCTTGCCCGGGTCGTCCGGCTTCTTGCTGAAGAAAAACGCCAAGTCGCTGTCCTCGTGGGTGATCGGGGGTGCGCTCCGCGTGCGTCCCGCCCGGTACCGATCGCGGGCATCGGGGCGCGCCGCGGCCGCATTGTAGCGGGCGTTCGCCGCGCGGTCGGGTGCGCGGACCGACACCCATGCGGCCCGGGGCACCGCCCTCTACGATCGGCCGATGCCTGTTGATCCCTCATCCCTCGACCTCCGGCTGTATCCGGACCCGGCGTTGCGTCGGCGCTGCAAGCCTGTGGCGGCGGTGACGGACGAGGTGCGAGCGGTGGCCGCGAGGATGATCGAGCTGATGCGGCGCGAGGAGGGCATCGGGCTGGCGGCGCCGCAGGTCGGGCTGGCGTGGCGCCTGTTCGTGGCGGATGTGCCCGCGGGCGACACCCGCTCGGCGGACACGGACCCTCCGACGGCGACGCGGGGTCCGCTCGTGTGCGTCAACCCGGTGCTGTCGTCGCCGCTCGGTCCGGTTGACCCCTATGAGGAGGGCTGCCTGAGCATCCCCGACGTGCAGGGGGATGTTCTGCGGCCGGCGGGGATCACGCTCACGGCGACGGGCCTGGATGGGAAGGAGTTCACGGCCCGGGCGGGCGGGTTGCTCTCGCGGTGCTGGCAGCACGAGGTGGACCACCTCGACGGCGTTCTGATCCTCGACCGAATGACGCAGATGTCGCGGCTGAAGAACCGTGCGGCGGTCCGCGACCTGGAGCGTGCGGCGGGCACACGGTGAGGGGCGAGGCTACGCTGCCCGGCGATGGACCTGGTGTATTTCGGTTCCGGCGCGTTCGGGCTGCCGACGCTCCGGCGGCTGGCGGAGCGGCACTCGATCCGGGCGGTGGTGACGCAACCGGATCGCCCCGCGGGGCGCGGCGGGGCGCCGACGCCGACGCCGATCGCCGCGTGGGCCGCCGAGTCGCTGCGGGGCGCGCGACTGCTCAAGGTTGAGCGCGTGAACGAGGCCCGGGTCGTGGACGGCATCCGTGGTCTGGGCGCGCGGGCGTTCGTGGTGATCGCGTTCGGACAGAAGATGGGGCGGGAGCTGTTGGACGGTGTCTTCGCGGTGAACCTGCACGCGTCGCTGCTGCCGCGCTGGCGCGGGGCAGCGCCGATTAACGCGGCGATCCTCGCGGGGGACGCGGAGACGGGCAACAGCCTCATCACGCTCGCGGACCTGATGGACGCGGGACGGGTTCTCGGGCAGTCACGGTGGGCGATCGACCCGGCGATGACGGCCGGCGAGTTGCACGATGTTCTGGCGGAGGACGGGCCGGCGCTGGTGGTGGGCGTCCTCGAGAGCTTTGCGCGGGGCACGCTCGAGCCGCGCGATCAGGACGAATCGCGTGTGACGGTCGCGCCCAAGCTTTCGAAGGCGGATGGGTGGGTGGACTTCACGCAGAGCGGTGAGGCGGCGCGGCGTCGGGTTCACGGGCTGACGCCGTGGCCGGGGGTGACGGTGCGGTTCCGGGACGAGCCTCTGAAGCTGCTGCGCGTGCAACCGGCGGGGCGTCGGCCCCAAGAACCGGCTGTGGCGGTGACGCCGGGCGAGATCACGGACGCGGAGGTCGGCACAGTGGCGTGCGCGGGAGACTCGCTGCGCGTCATCGAGGTTCAACCGGCCGGCAAGCGCGCGATGTTCTGGGCGGAGTTCGCCCGCGGGCGTCGGATCGAACGCGGCGAGCGTCTGGAGGGGCAGGAGGGAGCCGCGCCGTGATGAGGACGTTGTGGGACCTGATTCGCCCCGCGGCGGCGCGCCGACGCGAGGAGAACACGCGGCGGACTCTTCCCGCGTCTGGGTCCGCTGTTGCAACGCCGCGTCGGCCGGCCGCGAGCGGGCGGCGCCGCGCGCCGATGCAGGACCGGTACGACGAGATCACGCGGTCGATGCTCGACCGGTACGGGGTGCGGGTGCGCCGGTGGCGCACGAGCATGTCCGGCGTGGCGTGGGAGGTCCGGTACCGCGACGGGGGCAGGACCCGGCTGATCGAGGCGCCGCGGCCCAAGGGCCCGATGTCCGCGGCCGTGTTCTTGCACGAAATCGGGCATCACGCGATCGGCTTCGGGGTGTATTCGCCGCGTTGCCTTGAGGAGTACCACGCGTGGGCGTTCGCGCTGGGCGAGATGGAACGGCTGGGCGTGGCGCTCACGCCGCGCGTGCATAAGCGGGTGCGTGACTCGTTGAAGTACGCGGTAGCGAAGGCCAAGCGGCGCGGGCTGCGCAAGCTGCCCGACGAGCTCGCACCGTACGCGTGACGCAATCACGTGGGTGGGTGGGGTCAGAACGTCCAGCGCAGGTCGAGGGAGTCGCCGGCCTGGAGGGTTACGGAATCTAGGAGTTCGACGACCTTCATGCCGTCGCGGCGTGCGTCTGTGTCGGCGGTGATGACGCGCTCGCGCCCCGACGACGTGAGGATGACACGCAATGAGACCGGCGCCCGGGCGTCCGGCGTGCGGCAGAGAAAGCGAGCGACGCGGAGTTTCCCGTAGCGGACTTCGATGCGGTTGAGCTGCGTCGGCTCGCTCCGGTCCTGTCGCAAGAGCCCCCAGCCTTCCGCGCCCGCGAAGAACGCCGCGAACTTGTCCGGCGTGATCCGCGGGTCGAAGCCGATCTCGCCCGCGGGTCCGTCGTAGATGAAGCCGCACAGCGCCTGGTACGCGCCCCATGATGCCATGGCGCGGGCGTAGTGGTCGCCGCACTCGACCTCGTTCCAGGGGTTGTGCAGGGCGCCGTCGTAGCGATCGTCGATCGCCTTGATGATCGTCAGCCCCTCGTCCACGAGGCCTTCGAGGATCAGGCCGGTGGCGACCTGGTACTCGATCCCGGTCCAGACTTCATCGCGATACCGGACGGGCTCGCCGGGGCGCCCGCCGTCGGGCCAGGTGCAGGTGAGTACGCCCCCCTCGCGCGGCGCGGCGAACTCGCGTTCGGGCGGCCACTGGGCGTTGTAGACGCCCAGCGAGCCGCCGGGCGGGGCGAAGTTGTGCTGATAGACCGAGCGGAGCGCGGTCCTGACCTTCTCGGGGTCGTACACGTTGCCGAGGTCGAGCAACTTCGACCACGTCTGGCCGAACAGCTGGTCCGCGAGGCAGCCTCCGCCGTATTGCCAGCGTGTATCCTGGCCGGGCGCGAGTTTCTGGGTGAACCATCGCCCGTTGAAGAGGTTGGCCTCGGTCCACCGAGCGCCGGTGAACGCGAGTTCATGCCAGATCGCGCCGGTGATGTGGTCGTTCATCTGCGCGGCCATCCGGCCCCCGGCACGGAGCGCGGCCAGGTACAGGGAGCCCACGAACGTGTTGGGCCCGACGAAGTCGATGTCGAACGTGTTGTGCTGGCTGCCCTCGATGATGCCGTCATAGGGATCGCCCGATCGCCGCTCGGCGTCCTTGAGCAACAGAAACTCGACCACCTTCTTGATTCGCGCCCAGTTGGCCCTGAGGAACGACCCGTCCGGCGAGCAGAGGTGCTCGCGGTAGCACTTGAGCACGGTGCCGGCCTGGCCGTCGGCGGCGTAGGCGAACCCCTTATCTACCTCGCCGCGGAATGCGACGCGGCCCGTCGTCTCCTCGAAGCCCGTGCCCAGGTCCTGCATGACGCGCGTCGAGCGGGCAAGCTCCGGGAAGAGGCGGGCCTCGGCGTGGGAGTAGTTCCAGACGTGGGTGCACGTGCCGTGGCAGCACCCGACGCCTTCCCATCCCCAGAAGCGCCCGTTCTTCCACCACTGCGCGGTGCCGGTGGCGAGGTTGGCGGTGGGCATCATCAAGCGGAGTGCGAGCCACCAGGGGAGGGTCGTGTCCTCGTAGTAGGTCTTGCGGAAGAGTTCGGTCTGATCGAAGAGTCGCCGGTCGTGGTCGCGGACGTGGCGCGCCACTTCCAGGGCATCCTTGAACCAGTTGGCGTACATCTGGCCCTGGCCGGTGTGGAGATTGGGGAAGTGCCAGGAAATGACGAAGACGAACTCGCGGGACTCGCCGGGGGCGAGGTTGAACGGGGCGATGATGCGGCCGACGGGCGCCGCGGCGTCGCTCTGGAATTCGTCGCCGAAGTCGCGGCTGGG
>JBJXFE010000034.1:0-18608 GCA_046153875.1 Phycisphaerales bacterium | reverse complement strand
CGGCGGCGGCGGCGGCGGCGCGGCGGCGGTCCACCCCTGCCGCCCGGCGGGGCGCCCTCGGGCGGGCCGCCCCCCGGCCAAGGCCCCTAACGCGCACCGGCGAGAGCGCGCGCCGTTCGCCTATCGTGTACGCCCATGACCACGATCGCACCCGCGACACCGCGCACGCAAGCCCCACACCGCAGCCAGATCAAGGAGACGTTTGTCTCCATCATCATCGCGTTCGCGCTGGCGTTCGTGTTTCGCGCGTTCGTGATCGAGGCGTTTGTGATCCCCACGGGGTCGATGGCCCCGACGCTGATGGGCGCGCACATGCGGTTCACCGACCCCGGCAGCGGGTACGCCTGGGCGGTCGGGCCGTGGGACCAGACGGGGCCGGACCCGCGCAACCAGGTTCCCAGCGCGGTGCAGGGCGCCCGCAGCGCCATCGTCGTCCACGACCCGATGTCGATGGAGACGCTCGAGCGGCGCAACGTCCCCCGGCGGTCGGGTGACCGCATCCTGGTGTTCAAGTACCTCTACGCCCTGTTCGATCCACAGCGGTGGGACGTGGTCGTGTTCAAGGCGCCGACGACGCCGCAGACCAACTTCATCAAACGGCTGATCGGGCTGCCCGGCGAGCAGGTCGCGCTCGTGGACGGCGATGTCTTTGTGCGCCGCCCGGCCCCGGGGGAAACGCCCGAGCCTCCCGCGTCGCTGTGGGCGCTGACGGACTGGACGATCGCCCGCAAGCCCGAGCGGATCCAGCGCACGGCGTGGCTGCCGGTCTTCGATAGCCGGTATCCGCCCATCGCGACGGGGGACCCGTCGCTCTCCGGCTTCCGCCCGCCGTGGGATGGCACGGGTGACGGGTGGTCGGCGGCGTCGGGCGGGAGCGTGTACGCGTTCGCGGGCGGCGGTTCGACCACGCTCCGCTGGCTCAACAACGTCCGCCCGATCAACGACCGCTATCCCTACAACGAGACCCCCCTCGCCGGCTCTCCCCCCCTGTTCCCGGTGTCGGACGTGCGGATGCGGATGGGGGTTGAGCCCGTCGCGGACGGCCTGCGCGTGACCGCGATCCTGCGGGCGCGGAGCCACGACTTCCGCGCGCGGATCGACGGCTCCTCGGCCACGCTCGCGATGAGGCCGGTGATCGATCGCCAACCGGACGACGCGGGGTGGGCCCAACTGGGGTCCGCGCCGGTGGGGCCGTTGACGCCGGGGCGCGTGACGAACGTCGAGTTCTGGCACGCCGACCAGGCGCTGCAGCTGTGGATCGATGGGCGCCTTGTCGTAGCGAGCGAGTACAACTGGTCCCCGGCGCTGCGGCTGCTGCGGAGCACGCGGATCAGCGTCACCGAAGCTGTCACGGCGGGCGAGGACCGGGGGGACAACCTGCTCGTCCGTCCCGACGCGTACGGGGCACCGATCCTGCTGTGGGAGTTCGCGGGGGCCGAAGGTGGCGCGGCAACTCCGGCGTTCAGGCTCCACGGCGTCGCGCTCGACCGGGACATCTACTACCAGCCGGCCGGGGGGATCCCACCGGCCACGGCGACCCATCCGCTGCGGACGCCGCGGCTCGGGCCCGACCACTTCTTCGTGTGCGGCGACAACAGCCCGCAGAGCGAAGACGGGCGGCGCTGGGGCGAGCCGGACCCGTGGGTGGCGCACAGTATCGATCCGACGCCGGGTGTCGTGCCGCGCGACCTGCTCATCGGCAAGGCGTTCTTCGTGTACTTCCCGTCGCTGCTCCGCCAGACGCGCTCGGGGTTCCCCGTGCCGGACTTCGGGCGGACGCGGTTCATCTGGTAATCCCGCTCCCCCCCCACCCCCCCCCACCACCCCCCCCACCCCGTCCAACCCTTGAGATTCGCCCCGCGGGGGCGGGGTCGGAACCGGGTACGATCGCCCGTCGCCCGTGCTTCGCGGATCGGGGGACAAGGGAGTGGGCGATGCCCGGCAAACTGCCGTGGGTGCAGAGGACTTTCACGTTCGACTATCCGGTCGAGGTTTACCCCGACGTGATCGATCGTTTCCGCGGGACGCCCGCGCGGATCGAGGACAAGGTGCGGCGGCTCCCGACTGCGGCGCTCACGTTCAGCGACGGGCGCGGGTGGACGATCCAGGAGAACATCGGCCACCTGCTGGACTTGGAGCCGCTGTGGGACGGACGGCTGGATGACTTTCTGGCCGGGCGTGCGGCGCTGCGGGCGGCGGACATGACCAACGCGGCGACGCGTGCGGCGGGGCACAACGCGCGCCCGATCGCCGACCTGCTCGGCGAGTTCCGGGCGTCGCGCGAGCGGCAGGCGGCGCGGGTGGATGCGCTGGACGAGTCGGACTTCGCGCGGACGGCGGTGCGTCCGCGGCTCCAACAACCGATGAGGCTCGTGGACGCGCTGGCGTTCGTGTGCGCGCACGACGACTACCACCTGGCGCGGATGACGGAGATCGCGAGGGGGTTCGGGGCGCGCCGGTCTTAGGCCTTCATCGCGCGGACCGAATCGCATCGCGCAGCCGCGCGATCAGGGCCGCCCGTTCCTGGTCGCTCATCGAGCCCCTCAGTTGGTCGGCCGGCCATCCCCACACCGGCTTGGTCGGGTCCGGGTCGTCGGCGTGGCGCGGGATGACGTGCCAGTGCACGTGTGGCTCGGCGTTGCCCAGGCATTCGTAGTTGATCCGGGGCGGGCCGCCGCCGACACCGGAGGCCGGGAAGACTGCACGGATGGCCGCGGCGACGCGGGCGACTTCCGTGAACACGCTCGCTTGGCCGGCGTCGGACAGTTCCGCGAGGTGTTCGACGTGATCGCGGAGGATCAGCACGGACCAGCCGGGGCAGCCCTGGTTGTCGCCGAGGACGACAAGCGTCTCGCGCATTGCCGCGATCACTGACGCGGGCGCCGTTGAGGACGCCGAGGTGATCGTCCGGCATAGGGGACAGAATGCCGCGTGCATACTCAGATTCCCGGCCGCGCCACGATTCATGCGGCGCCACGGTCAACTCGGTGGTTCGGGTAACCCCGGTAGCCACTTCGCATGAGGGTTCGTTTCAGGCCCATTGAAGACTCCATGAGGATCGCTGACGGAGCGCTCGCCCGCTCAAGCGACGATCAATCATTGCCCGTTCCTAGGAGCGTGGACGCGATGACGCCGAGCCCGGGCGACCTGATTATGCACCCCGCGGCGCCCGCCGCCGCGCTGGAGCCCGCATGGGACGAGCCGCCGACCGCGACTTGAACCCCGCCCGGCACGGCCCCTTGCGGCCGCCGCGCCCCGGCGCGCTCATCGAACCACTCACCGATCACCCCGCCGCACCGGGCTTTACCCGGATGGACATGCACTGCCACTCGCGGGCGTCCGACGGACCGGCGACGGCCGCTCTGGGGCTCATCGGGTGCCCGGAGTGCTACTCGCCGCCCGAGCGGGTGTATGAGCAGGCCGTGGCCCGCGGGATGGACCTGGTCACGATCACGGACCACGACACGATCACAGGGGCGCAGGAGCTGCTCGATCGCGGCTTCCCGAACGTGGTCGTGGGGGAGGAAGTCACCGTCCACTTTCCCGAGGATCGATGCAGGCTGCACGTGCTGGTGTGGGGGCTCTCCCCGGAGCAGCACGAGGAGATCGGGCGGCTGCGCCTGCGCGACGACGTGTATGCCTTCGCCGAGTGGCTCGCCGACGACAACCTGCCGCACGCCCTCGCTCACCCGCTGTACATCCAGAACGGGAAGCTGACGCGGGCGCACGTCGAGAAGTGCACGCTGCTGTTCAAGTGCTTCGAGACGCTCAACGGGGCGCACACGGGGCTGCACCGCGGGGTGCTGGAGCGGTTCCTGGGCACGCTCACGCCCGCGACGGTGCAGGCGATGGCGAATGCGCACGGGCTCCGCCCGCTGTGGCCGCGGGTGTGGGACAAGGCGTGCACCGGCGGCTCGGACGACCACGGGCTGCTCAACGTCGGGCGCACGTGGACGGCGGTGGAGAACGAGGGCGGCATCAAGGTCACGGACCCGAAGCTATTCCTGCGCCGCGTGATGAGCGCCCGGTGCGAGCCGGGGGGCGTAGCCGGGCACTCGTCGCTGCTGGCCCATCAGCTCGCCACGGTCGGGGCGCACTTCGCCGCGGAGCGGCTCGTGCCGCGCCTGCGCCCGCGCGCACGGCTGATCGCGTCGCGGGTGCTGCGGTTCGCGGGGGCGGGCGTTCCGACGCCGTCGAAGATGGCGCTGCTGGTGGATTCCGCCCGTGCCGGATTGCGGCGGCTCCGGCGCGGGCGGCGCCGGACTCCCGCGATTC
The DNA here is from genome assembly GCA_046153875.1 of Phycisphaerales bacterium. Taxonomy (GTDB): domain Bacteria; phylum Planctomycetota; class Phycisphaerae; order Phycisphaerales; family UBA1924; genus JBJXFE01. Next base: position 14,333 of record JBJXFE010000034.1, on the reverse strand, counting down.
TCACCGCCCTGCGCGACACCCTCGGACCGGTGCTCGACCGCCACCCCGCGATCCGCGATCGGCTCGCGGCCGGCTCGTGGGTCGGCGGAACACCGCTGGGTGACCACGAGCGGATGCCCGAGTTTCTCGACGACCTCGTGGCGGCGGCGACGCGGGCGGTCTTCGCCGGCGCGTTCGGCCGGCGGCGCGGGAGCGGCGCGGGCTGCCTCCTCGACGGCGCCGGGGCCGCTAGCGTGCTCCTGGGCGCGCAGCTCCCGTATATCGTGAGCCTGTTCCAGCAGAACAAGGAGCGGCCGTTCCTCGATGCGTTCGACCACGAGACGTGGCGCACGGGCCGACGCGGGACCGTGACGCCCCTGGAGCGACCGATGCGCGTCTGCCTTTTCACCGACACGCTGGGCGACGTGAACGGGGTGTCGCGGTTCATCCAGAACGCGGCGCAGCAGGCCCGGGCGTCGGGGCGCGACCTGACGGTCCTCACGTCCACGCGGTTCCGCGTGCCGGACGGGGCGAACATCGTGAACTTCGAGCCGGTGCTGGCGCGGGCGATGCCCAGGTACGAGAACCTCGAGATGGTCCTGCCGCCGGTGCTGAGGATGCTCCGCTACGTGGACCGGATGCAGCCGGACGTGATCCACGTGAGCACCCCGGGGTCGGTGGGGATCGTCGGGGCGATCGCGGCGCGGATGCTCCGCGTGCCGATGGTCGGCGTGTATCACACGGATTTCCCGGCGTACATCGACCACCTGTTCGACGACGCGGCGTTCACCTGGGCGACGTCCGCGGCGATGAAGCTCTTCTACGGGCCGTTCGCCGCGATCTTCACGCGGAGCGAGGACTACCGGGCGTCCCTGGCCGCGATGGGCGTGCCGAGCGACCGGCTGCTGGCGCTGCGGCCCGGCATCGACCCCGAGGCGTTCCAGGCGCGGTACCGCGACGAGACCATCTGGGCGGCGCACGGCGCGGACCCGGCGAGCGTCAAGGTGCTCTCCGTCGGACGGGTCAGCGTCGAGAAGAACCTGCCGCTGTTGACCAAGGTGTGGAAGCGGGTCCGCACCCGGTGCGCGGCACGCGGGCTCAACGCCGAGCTGATCGTGGTGGGCGACGGGCCGTACCGGGCGACGATGGAGCAGGAGCTGGCGGGGCACGGGGCACGATTCCTGGGGTTCCGCCACGGGCGCGAACTGGCGACGATCTACGCGTCCGCCGACCTGTTCGTCTTCCCCTCGACCACGGACACGCTGGGCCAGGTCGTGATGGAGGCCGGCTCGTCCGGGCTCCCCGTGCTGGTCTCGGATCGCGGCGGGCCGAAGGAGGTCGTCGAGCAGGAGCGGACCGGGCTGGTCCTCGACGCGGACGACCCGGACCTATGGGTGAAGTCGATCGTTGACCTGGTCGCGGACGAACCCCGCCGGCGGGCAATGGGCCGGGCCGGACATGAGATGATGCAGGGCATGAGCTTCGCGTCGTCGTTCGACCACTTCTGGGAAGCGCACGAGCGCGTGTGGCACGATCGGCTGGCGGCGCTGGGGATCACGTCGGCGCGGGCCGCCGCCCCGGGCGAGCCCACACCGGTGTGAGCCCCGCACACGCGTCGTCGACCCTACGATGGCCCGATGTCGTTCGGGCGCTCCCTCAGCAGCCGTCGGCGGTACGTCGAGTACCTCAAGGACCGATCCCGGCGGCTCGAAGAAGGGCGGGACGACGGGTCGCTCGCGTTCGTACAGAAGGGGGACGCGGGCAAACCCGGCCGACCGCCGCGGGCACGCACGTTCGGGCAGCTCTTCCGCGCCTTCTGGCGGATGCTCTTGGGTCACCGGGGGCGCGTAGCGGCGGCCCTGGGCACGCTCACCGTCGCGGCCGTGCTCATCCTGCTGATGCCGGTCTGCACGAAGTTCGCCATCGACCACGTCATCCTCAACCACCCGTGGCCAGCGGCACTGGACACGTTCAAGCCGGATGCGAACGCGCCCCCATCGTGGCGCACCCGCGTGCTGCTCACCGTCGCGGGGATCATGGCCGCAATCACGATCGTCCGCACGCTCGTCGGATTCTGGGGTCGCTGGCAGATGACGCTGCTGACCAAGCGGCTCCAGGTCGAGATGCGCCGGCGCGTGTTCGACCACGCCGTCCGCCTGCCGCTCCACCGCGTCCATCAGCTCAAGAGCGGCGGCGTTTCGTCCATGCTCCGCGACGACGCGGCGTCGGCCGGGGATCTGCTGTTCCACCTGCTGTACAACCCGTGGAACGCGACCGTACAGCTCATCGGGGCGCTGGTGGTGCTGGGGTGGACGGACTGGCGGATGCTGGCGGGGGCGATCGTGCTCATCCCCGCGGTGGCGCTGACGCACCGGACGTGGGTGGCGCGGATCCGGCCCTTGTACCGCGACATCAAGGCGACGCGGGTGTCCATCGACGCGCACACCACCGAGGCGTTCGGCGGGATGCGCGTGGTGCGCGGGTTCAACCGCGAGGCGGGCGAGGCCGGGCGGTTCGTGCGGTCCTCTCACCTGATGACGCGGCAGGAAGTCCTGACGTGGTGGTGGTCGCGCGGGATCGACATGGCGTGGCAGGTGATGGTGCCGCTGGCGAGCACCGGTGTGCTGGTGTACGGCGGGCTGGGCGTGATCCGCGGGGACATGACGGTGGGCGACGTGATGATGTTCACGGCGTACCTGCTGATGCTGCTGGGCCCGCTGGAAGTCCTGGCGACGAGCGCGACGGAGATGCAGAACAGCCTGGCGGGGTTCGACCGCGTGCTGGACGTGCTGGAGGAGCCGACCGAGTTCGTCGAGAGCCGCGGCGGCGTGGTGCTGGCCCGTGAGGGGGTTGCGGGGCGGGTGACGCTGCGCGACGTGATGTTCGCGTACCCGAGCCGGGCGTCGAAGCGGGCGGCGGCCGCACCGCCGACGAAGACGGGAACCGAGCATCCCGCACGGTCGAACGGCGAACTCGTCGGCGCGGAAAGCCGGGCAAACCACAGGGTCGGCTCGGAGAGCCGAACTACCCAAAGCCCTGCCCAGGAATCACGCCCCGTCATCCGCGGCGTGTCGCTGGACGTCGCCCCGGGCGAGATGGTGGCGCTGGTGGGGCCGAGCGGCGCCGGCAAGACCACGCTGTGCAACCTCGTCGCGCGGTTCCACGACCCGCAGGGCGGGCGGATCGAGCTGGACGGGCGGGACCTGCGCGAGATCGACGTGGAGAGCTACCGGCGGCTGCTCGGCGTGGTCGAGCAGGACGTGTTCCTGTTCGACGGCTCGGTCGCGGACAACATCGCGTATGCGCGGCGCGACGCGACCATGGCGCAGGTGCGCGAGGCGGCGGCGATCGCCAACGCCGACGGGTTCATCGACGCCCTCGAGCAGGGGTACGACACACTGATCGGCGAGCGCGGCGTGCGGCTCTCCGGCGGGCAGAAGCAGCGGCTGGCGATCGCGCGGGCCGTGCTGGCGGACCCGAAGATCCTGATCCTCGACGAGGCGACGAGCAACCTCGACACGGAGAGCGAGCGGCTCATCCAGCGGAGCCTGGCGCGGCTCATGCGCGGGCGGACGAGCTTCGTGATCGCCCACCGGCTGAGCACGATCCGGCACGCGGACCGCATCGTGGTGCTGGAAGAGGGGCGTGTGATCGAGACGGGCACGCACGACGACCTGCTGGCCCGCGGCGGGCGGTACGCGGAGTTCCTGCGGATGCAGGTCGAGGGGCACGGGATGAAGCCCGTGGACGAAACGGCCCCCGCCGCGGGCGGTCGGCGCACCGCGTGATCGGTCGCGCGTTCACCGCACCTTGATCGACAACAGCCCCGCGACCACGAGCAGGATCGAGACGATCCAGAAGCGTGTCACGACCTGCTGCTCGGTCCACCCGCCCAGATGGAGGTGATGGTGGAGCGGGGCGCAGCGGAAGATGCGCTTGCCGCCCGACCACTTGAAGTACCCCACCTGAAGGACGACCGACCCGATCTCGAGCAGGAACACGCCGCACATGAGGAGAACGACGGCCTCCTGGCGGACGATCACGGCGATGTAGCCCAGGAGCCCGCCGAGGCAGAGCGATCCCGTGTCGCCCATGAAGACCTGGGCCGGCGAGCCGTTCCACCACAGGAAGCCCAGGCAGGCTCCCACCATCGCCCCGGCCAGGACGGCCAGCTCGTCCGCGCTGTGGATATACGGGACCAGGAGCGCCTGCGCGAGCGCCTGGCTCCCGGCGATCAGTGTCAGCAGCAGCACGCCGAGCGAGACCGTGACAGTGACGCCGGAGGCCAGGCCGTCCATCCCGTCGGTGATGTTCACGGCGTTGCTCATGCCGGTCATCATCAGGACGGTGACGACGATGAAGAGCCACTGGGGCATGAACAGGAGCGCCGGGTTCAGTTCCGCCGCCTTGCCGAAGTAGGTCTTCTGCCCCGGCAGGTTGAGCACGTGGGCCAGGTCCAGCGGGACCTCGGGAACGTCACCCTTTTCGTACGCGAAGAGCCCGACGAGCAGCCCGATGCCGACCTGGAAGACGAGCTTCTCCCAGGCGTGGAGGCCTTGGCGGCTCGCGAGCCCGCGGCGTGCGGCGGTGAGCTTCAGCCAGTCGTCCACGCCGCCGAGGGCCGCGAGCCAGGCAAGCACGATGAGGGCCGCGTAGACGTAGAACTCCCGCACGTCGGCGAGCAGGAGCACGGAGACCGCGATGGCGCCGGCGATGAGGACGCCCCCCATGGTGGGCGTGTTGGCCTTGGAGCGGGCGCTGGCGCGGAGTGCCTCGGCGTCGGTGAGGCCCGTGTCGCCGATCTTCATGCGGGTGAGGACCGCGATCGCCCGCCGACCGAGCGTCATGACGATCACGAACGAGAGGAAGGCCGACGCGAGGGCGCGGAACTCGACCTGGTCGAGGATGCGGAAGGCCCAGATGAGCCCGACCTCTTCGAGCCAGTCGCGCGTGCGGTCGTACAGGACATACAGCATCGGTTCGGCGGGAGCGTATCAGGGTCGGGGCGGGCCCGATCGGATGCCCACGCGGTCGCGAGGGCTCACGCGCGCGGGGCCCGGACGCGGCGCTGCTTCTCAACGCGGACCGTGGCGGAGGGAGCCGGGGACGGGGCCGCGGCGCGCGCGGTGAGCGCGGCAAGGACACGTTCGATCGTCATTCCACGCGAACCCTTGAGCAGCACGGTGTCGCCGGGGCGCAGCCGATCCGCGATCGCGGCGACCGCGCAGTCCGACGGGTTCGGGACCAGCACGACCCGGTCGTCGCTCAGCCCGCGTGCCGCGGCGGCTATCCGGGGGCCCACGAGCACGAGGAGGTCGAGGCCGACCTCCGGGTCCAGCGCGCGGGCGACAACCTCGGCGTGCCAGGAGGGGCCGGAGTCGCCCAGCTCGAGCATGTCGCCCAGGACGGCGACACGACGGACGGCGCCCCGACCCGCCTCGGCAAAGAGCGCAATCGCCGCCGCCATGGAGTCCGGATTGGCGTTGTAGGCGTCGTTGATCACGCGCACGCCGGCGACGGTCGACACCTGGAGCCGCATGTCGGCGCCCGTCACGCGGGCGAGACCGGCGGCGACGGCGTCGTGCTCGACGCCGAACCGCCGGGCGACGGCGACGGCGGCGGCGGCGTTCACGGCGTTGTGGGCCCCGAGGAGCGGCACGCGGTACTCGTGCCGGCCGTTGATGGTGAACCGAACTCCGTCGGGGTGCTGGTGCACGTCGCCGACGCGGAGGTCCGCGTCGCGGCGCGTGCCGAAGGTGACGACGCCGAAACCGTGCGGGTCGCCGGCCTTGGCCTCGACGATCTCGCGCAGGTGCGGGGCCTCGGCGTGGATGACGGCGAGCCCGCCGCGGCGGAGGAAGTCCACCTGCGCGGCTTCCTCCTGGGCGATCTGGCGGAGCGTCCCGAGTGTGGCGGTGTGCTCGCGCCCGATGCTGGTGATGACGGAGACGTCGGGTGCAACGGCGCGGGCGAGCTCCGCGACTTCGCCCGGGGCGCTGGTGCCGATCTCGCAGATGAGGTAGTGGTCACCGGGCTTCGCGGCGAGGATGGTGAGGGGCACGCCGACAGCGTTGTTGAAGCTCTTGATCGGGGCGGTTCCGCGGAGCGCGCCGGAGAGGACGGCGTCGATCATGCGGGTCGTTGTGGTCTTGCCGTTGGAACCCGTGACGGCCACCACGCGGGTGCCGTCGAGCGTGCGCCGGTACGCGGCGGCAAGACGGAGGAGTGCCTTGCGGGTGTCGGCGACGCGCAGCGCGGCCGAGCCCGGGGGCGGCACGCCGGCGAACTTCTCGTCCACGACGAGCAGGCTCGCGCCGGCCTTCGCCGCGTGGTCGAGGTACAGGTGGCCGTCGGTCCGCTCCCCGCGTAGCGCGAGGAAGACCTGGCCGGGCTTGATGGCGCGGGTGTCGGTGCAGAGCCCCGCCTCCGCGGCTGACACTCCGGGCCCCGGGCGCGCCGCCCACTGCGCCCCCAGCACGGTCCTCACGTTGTCGAAGGTCCAGAAGCTCATGGTCGTCGGGTCGAGCGGAGGGTAGCGCCGCGCGCGGGGCCGGTGACGACCGCCGCGGGAACCGGAGCCGCGGTCGAGCGCCGCGTCCGCAGCGCGTCACGCGCCACCGCCCGGTCGTCGAACTCGATGGTCCGCGTCCCGCCGCGCCCGTCCGGCAGGACCTGGTAGGTCTCGTGCCCCTTGCCGGCGATGAGGAGGATGTCGCCCGGGCGCACGTCGCTCACGGCGCGGCGGGTGGCTTCGCGTCGGTCGGGCTCGATGACGACGGCGGCTCGCCGCGTCGGGTCGATCCCCGCGAGGACTTCGGCGATGATCGCGGCGGGGTCTTCGGTGCGCGGGTTGTCGCTGGTGAGGTAGACGTCGTCGGCGAGTTCCGAGGCGGCCGCCCCCATGCGGGGGCGCTTGGTCCGGTCTCGGTCCCCGCCGCAGCCGAAGACGATCCGCAATCGCCCGGCGCGCGGCACGAGCGGGCGGAGGGCTTCGAGGGTCTTGCGGATCGCGTCGTCGGTATGGGCGTAGTCGACGAAGACGGTGAAAGGGTCGTCCGGGCCGGTAACGGGCTCGAGCCGCCCGGGTGGGGCTTCGGCACGGGCGATCGCGGGGCGGAGGTCGTCGGCCTCGACGCCGGCCGACCAGCAGGCGGCGACCGCCTGGAGCGCATTCATCACGTTGTGCCGCCCGACGAGGCGCAGGTCCGCGTCGAACTCGCCCCATGGCCCACGGAACGCGCCCCGCGTGCCGCCCATGTCGGCCGCGTCGACCGAGGCGCAGCACCGGTCCGGCAGCACACGGCAGTCGTCCCCTCGCTCGCGGATTGAGCACCGGATCACACTCGCCCGGCACGCCCCGACCATCGTTTCGGCGGCGGGGTCCTCGGCGTTGATGACGGCCGCCCCCTCCGCGGGCAGCATGGCGAAGAGCTGCGCCTTCGCCCGGGCGTAGTTCTCCATGGTGCCGTGGTAGTCGAGGTGGTCGCCGGAGAGGTTGGTGAAGACGCCGACCTGGAAGCGCAGGCCCGCGACGCGACCCTGGTCGAGCGCGTGGCTGGAGACTTCCATGACGGCCGCCCTGCACCCGGCCTCGAGCATCCGGGCGAAGGTGCGGCTCAGCTCGGTGGCGGGCGGCGTGGTCAGCGTGGCGGGAGCGACCTCGACGCCGTCATCGACCACCACGGTGCCGATGAGCCCGCAGCGCGTGCCGCTGGCGTTCAGCACGCGGTGGATCAGGTGGGCGGTGGTGGTCTTGCCCTTGGTACCGGTCACGCCGATCAGGGTGAGGCCCGAGGTGGGATCGCCGTGGAAGCGTTCGGCCATCCGTGCGGCGGCGCGTGGCAACGTGCCCGGGTCGGCCAGGAGCAGAACAGCCGGGGCGCGGTCGGGGAGACGCACGGACGCGTCGTCCGTGAGCACCGCCACGGCTCCGGCGGCGACGGCGTCCTTGATGAACGCGCGGCCGTCGGCCTTCGTCCCGCGGCGCGCGATGAAGAGCGACCCCGGCACGACGGTCCGGCTGTCATCGGTGAGGTCGCAGACCCGCAGGCCCGCGGCTGCGGGGTCCACCGGGCGAACACCCAGCCCGGCGATCAACTCCGACAGGTTCATGGACGGTCCGCCTTGAGCGCCAGTCTATCGGTTGGCCCGCAGCGAGAGGGACAGTTATGGACGCCGGGCCCGCGACGACGACGACATTCGCGGCGGCCATGACGAACCGGCACCGACCCGCCGAGCCGCGGCGGTGCGCCGGGGTGAAACCGGCGCCCGGGATTCCCTAAACTGTGCCCGGAAGCCCTTGAGTCAGGAGCACGCCATGCACGCGCGAGCCCGGTCCCCACTGTTGCGGATGATCCAGCCGATCGCGGCGGGGCTGCTGATGCTGGCCGCCGCGGGGTGCGTGTTCGTGGGCAAGACCTACGAGGAACTGCGCACCGCGGAGCTGGCCCCGACGACCGAAACTCGCGGGCTGGACATCACGACGCGCAACGGGGCGGTCACGGTGTCCCGGGCCGAGGGGGACGAGATCGTCATCTCCGCGACCCTCAAGGCCCGCACGCCCGAGAGGCTGGCCCAGATGAAGGTCGTGGCCGAGCAGAACGACGCGGGGATCGTGGTGATCTCCCCCATGCCACCGGCCGACGGATGGTGGTCGAACGAAGGGTGCTCGATCGATGTCGCGGCGCCGCGCTCGGCCACCGTCGCGGGGGTGAAGGTCCGCACTGACAACGGGCGGATCACAGTCGGTGGCGTCGCCGGGCGGGCGGACCTGAAGACGTCCAACGGACGGATCATCGTCCACGAGGTCTCGGGCGAGATCGACGCGGACACGAGCAACGGGCGGATCGAGCTGACCGACGTTGCCGGGCCGGTGACGGCGGACACGTCCAACGGGTCGGTGCTGGTGCGTCTGACGCCGGAGGGGCGCGGGCCGGTGCGGATCGACACGTCGAACGGGCCGGTAACACTGGAGATCGGCCCGGAGTTCGCGGGCGTGCTGTCCCTCAAGACGAGCAACGGTTCGATCGACGTGCCGGATGGGGTGCGGGCGGAGTCGCGGCGGCGGCGCTCCGCCGAGCTTGTGCTAGGCGGAGGATCGGAGGCGGGTCGGTCCGTCGTGACGACCAGCAACGGGCGGATCCGCGTGAAACTGCTCGAAGTGAACTGAAACGGACGGGTTCGCGCGGAAGCTGCGCAGGAAAACAGCCCGCGGATGCGGGCTGCTGCGTGTGATCGTTCAGCGATCAGGGGTGCGGAGCGGTCGGGCTCAGCGTCCGCCGCCGGGCCCGCTGCGGATGATCTGCCCGCCGACGACCGCGGAGACTTCCTGGTTGGCGATCCCGTCGATCGTGCTGAGGCCGGTGTCCGTGCCGAGGCTGACGTAGCGGCGGCCGCCCGCGCTGCCGAAGTTGGTCAGTCGGCGGGGCCAGAACTGGTAGCCGTTGAGCTGGCGGTGCATGTAGTCCGGCGCGTTGACGATGATGGCCCCCTGCCAGACGCGGATGCTGCCGCCCGTGCCGCCGGTGGTGAGCCACTGGTCGGGCTCGACGAGCTCGGTGATGATGTCGATGATCTCGTTGGACTTCTCGTCGCGGATGGCGGTGCGATCGTTCTGCTGCTGGTTGTCGTCGTTGCGGAACGGGCTCCGCCCGCCGCCGCCGCCCTGCCCCGACTGGAGCACGGACTGCAGGTCGATGAGCGGGACCTCGGCGTAGTCGGGGATGTCCATGAGCAGGTCGTTGATGTCGTAGATCTCGACGCGCTTGTGCTTGTTCAGGCGCGCCTTGGGCCCGAGCTGGCACTCGCCGGTCGGGGCGAGCTGCCACGAGTTCTGGCTGATGTCGCCGTCGGACGCGAGGGCGAGGACGCGCTCGAGCAGCGTGAGCACGCTGATGTTCGTCGCGTTGACGGTGATGAGCTTGTCCTTGTCGAGCCCCTCGGGGTTCGCGTCGTCGATCCACTCGGGGTCGAGCGCCGCGCCGGAGAAGTCCTTGATGAAGTTGATGACGTCTTCGAGGCGGTTGTCGGTGACGTTGACGGTGATCGGGCGGGTCAGCTTCATCAGGGTGTCGCGCCGGGCGTCGCCCGACGACGCCACGGTCGAGCTGTCGGTCAACGTCTGCGCCGACGCAACGCCGCCCGCAGCCATCAGCAGCGCGCCAGCGCACAGGCCGGCCAACACCAAACGCCCGTTCCGCCCGTTCCATCCGTTCGTCGTCGCCATGGGCTGCTCCTGGGTTCGCCGCTGATCGGAACCCGGTTGAACACGATCGGGCCGCGGGGCCGCGGCCTCCCGCTATAAGGGCCGGGCCGCCTCCCACCAACACTATGTCGGACGCCCGGGTGGGGGGTCAAGTTCCCCTACCCGATCTTGCCGACATTCGCGGGGCGCGCCCGCGCGGTTCGTATGCCGGTCGGTACCCGCTGCGCGCGGCGTTGTCGCGCCCCGGCGCACAAAGCCACCTCAGGGATTTGAACCCTGGACCTATGCTTTACGAAAGCATCGCTCTACCACTGAGCTAAGGTGGCCGGACCGGTCGAACTCGCGGGAGCCCGGCCGGGGCGGAAGTATCGGCCCCACACCCCTGCTTGTCCACCTTTGGGCGTCAGACTCCACCGCCGTGGGGGTGGTCGCACCAGCTCAGTCCCCCCGGTCCCTTGGTCCCTCCGTCCCTCCGTCCCTTCTCAACTCAGCATCGCCACCACCAGACGATGCTCATCGTCTTGATCTTGCGGTCCGCATGCCGATTCGCCGGCGACTTCGCGCAACAGGGCAGCGGCCCGCTTCTTGACGACCTGCACGGCCGCGGCCGCGTCGGCTGGGGTGCGGAACCCGTGCGACGCCGACAGCTGTGCGAGCGGGGGCGGCGTGATGTTCGAGATCGACGGCGCGAGGACACGCGCCTCAAACACGGACCAGTGGCCGACCTTGCCCGTCGCGTGAAAATGCTCGCGGCACCGGGCCATCGCTTCCTCCAGCACGACCAGCGCCCACCGGCGGTCGAAGGCCTCGTCGGGCGGGACGGTGGCGGCGTCGGGCACGACCCGTTCCTCGCGCTCCAGGTCCGCGATGGGCAGGGCGGGCCCTCCCCGCGCCCGCTGGCGCCGGAGGACGTCGATGAGATAGTGCTTGAGGGCTCCGATGATGAGGGTGCGCATCTTGCCGCGTTCCGCGGCCGCACGCCCGAACAGGTCGCGCCGCAGCGCCACGTCCGCGAAGAACGCCTGGGTCAGCTCCGCCGATTCGTCCCGCCCGCGACCCGAGCGGCGGAGGTACGCGTACACCGGCGGCCAGTAGATGCGGATGAGTTGGTCCAGGGCGCCGCGCCGGGCCGCATCGTCGCCCGTGTGCAGGCCGTCGAGCAGCGTGGGCCGCGTGGTCCTGAACGCCGCGTTGGATTCCTCGAATCGCTGCAACCCGCACCCCTCGCGCGAGTATAAAGCCCGCCGGGGGTTCGATGGAAGCCGAATCTCGATGGGAAGCGCCGAATTTTCGCGAGCCCACCCTGCGCGGGCGGTTGCCGTGCGTTAAGGGCGGCATGGGAGCACGCAGGGGGGTTTCGCGCGCCGAACGACCCGCCAACGAGGGCGGGCCGCCATGAATCCGCCGGAGGGGGACCGCCCAAATACGACACGTTTGTCCGGAATGGCCGCAGCCGCCCGTGTCGTCGTGGCGATCCACTCCGATGACGCGGGCGGACCGGCTGAAAAGGGCTCCTCGACAGGTTCCGCGGCCCCGGCGGGCGAAGCGGACGAGGCCACGAGGAGCCTTCCGCGGATCGCGGGGTACACGCTGCACCGCCTGCTCGGTCGGGGGGGAGGCGGTGCGGTGTACCTCGCGACCCGCGACGGGTCGGATCGGAGGCTGGCCCTCAAGCTGCTCAACCAGCGCCTCGGCGAAGGGCCGGCCGCGCAGCGGGCCTGGCGGGAGCTCGATGTGCTCTCGCAACTCCACCTGGCCGCGACGCCGCGCGTGATCGACTACGGCCTCCACGACGGCCGGCTGTTCATCGCGACCGAGTATGTCGAGGGCCTGCCGCTGGATCGGCACTGCGATCTGGGTGGCCCGCCGCTGGGTAACCCGCCGCTGGGTGGCGCGGCGCCGGGTGGCCCGTCGCTCCGCGACGGGTTCCCCTCCGGTTCAACGGACGCCGAGTCTGAGCGAGGCTCGGCGAGCGAAGGCTCGGGTGCATCCGCCCCCCGCGCCCATGCACACCCACACGCTACTTCGGCATCACCCGCCCACCTGCCCGATTCTTCACCTGCTCACCCCACCACCGCTTCGCCTCCTCACGATGCACAGGCGCGCACCACGCCGCTCCGCTGGACCCTCAACCTCCGCGAGCGCGCCGAGCTCCTCGCCCGCGTCGCCGACGCGGTTCACGCGCTGCACGAGCACGGCGTCATCCACCGCGACATCAAGCCGTCCAACGTCATCATCGACACCCACGGCGACCCCGTCATCATCGACCTGGGCCTGGCCGCGCTCATCGCCGATGACGTGCATGCCTCGCTGACCGCCGAGGGCGTGCCGATCGGCAGCCCCGCCTTCATGGCCCCCGAGCAGGCCCGCGGCGAGCGGTCGCTGATCTCGACCCGCTCGGATGTCTACGGCCTCGGCGCCGCGGCGTACGTCGTGTTGACCGGGCACACGCCGCATGACCTCTCTACTCCGTCCTACCCAGTCGAGGGAGGTGTTATCGCCGGGTGCAGCCCGGCGATGACGGAGGGGGCTCCGTCATCTACCGGTTCTACTTCATCTCCTCGCGCACAAAACTCCGCGTCTTCAACTCTTCCCCCGTCGTCCGCCCCTGACGATCCCGATGCTCCTGATTCCGCGAGGTCATTTGCCGATCTCGAAGACCGGCTCTTCCGCACCAGCGACTCCTCACCACCTGCTCACCTGCTCACCTCTTCACCTTCTCAGTCTTCCCTCCCGCTCCACGCCGCCATTCATCGCGTGGCCACGCAGCCGGCGCGCGACCCGCGATCGCTGGCCCCCGCGCTGCCGCGTCCTCTCGCGGCCGTGCTGCTCAAGGCGGTCGCCCCGACGCCACAGGATCGCTACGCCTCCGCGGCCGCGGTCGCCGCGGACCTGCGACGCTGGTTCCGCGGCGAACCAGTGACAGCCCAGCCGCCGACGGCTTGGACCCGCGCAACGCGATGGATCGCCCGCCACCCGATCGCAGCGACGGCTGCGGCGTGCGCGGCGATCGCGGTGTCGATGGTCGGCTCCACTGCGGCGGTGATCTGGTGGCTCAACCAGCAACCGGCATACATGCGGTGGGACACGTCGGAGAAGCCCCGCTGGGCCACGCTGTTCACAGCAACAGGCAAGCCGATCAAGACCTGGTCGGGCGGGGAGGAGGGAACCGTACCCTTTGCCAGGTACATCAACTGGCCCGAGGAACTCGGCGGCGGCACGGCCGTGGTTGTCAGCGCACCCCTTGACGCCTCAGACCCTTTGTCAACGCAGGTCGCGGTGTACCGCTATCCGGAGTTTGACCGACCGCTCTGGACGTCGCCGGGCACCGAGCCGATCGTCATGCCGCCGCCGACGCAACGACCACCCGATGCTTGGGCAGCGACCGACGTCGTAATGGCCGATCTCTTCCCCGGGTACGCCGGTCCCGAAATCGTGGCTGTGCATTCGTGCCGAACGTCTCAACGGTGTGTCCGGGTGTACGCGCTCGAGGACGGACAACTGCTCTTTGAAGCGTGGCATGAAGGCGGCCTGACGAACCCGCTCTGGCTTCCGGACCCGCGGCTACTTGTATTCGTCGGCGACAATCACGAAGCCACGGTCGAAGAGCTCGGCCTCCAGGGACCGGAGCTCGGCCACCCGCAGATCCTTGTCGCGTTGCGACCGACACTGAATAGTCGGCACAAGTGGGTCCACGGCGACCACGCGACCGAACAGGACCGTGCCCTAGTCGCGTGGTACCGGTGCATCCTGCCGCCACAGAGCTGGACTCTGTTTGCTTTTTGGATCGACCCGCCGCGCAATGCGAGTCGAGCCCGAGACTCCTTCGAACTGGTCTTCAGTTACCCAGTGCGACGGCGCGACGGCGAGCCGTTGGCTGACGTTCGCCGCCGGGTTGGCGCAGACGGGCGCTTCGCGCCCGATGCGGCCGAATACAGCGACAACGCCAAGCGCAACCCACCGCTCATCAGGCCCGAGTCGATCGAGCTCGGGGAGCTGCCGCGGCCGGCGGCCAGCCGCCCGCAGTAGAGCCTATCCCGAAACCGTTGTCGAGCTGGCGCGTATGACTCTGCACGATGCTGAGACTCACGGACGAGCAGTTGGATTGGCTGGTGGAGCGTGTGCCTGATGCGCCGGTGAGCCCGCTGGG
>JBJXFE010000033.1:0-57096 GCA_046153875.1 Phycisphaerales bacterium | reverse complement strand
CCCAGCGGGCTCACCGGCGCATCAGGCACACGCTCCACCAGCCAATCCAACTGCTCGTCCGTGAGTCTCAGCATCGTGCAGAGTCATACGCGCCAGCTCGACAACGGTTTCGGGATAGGCTCTACTGTCTCGTCTTTCAGCGGTCCACCATAAGTCTTAAACCGGTGCAGCCCGGGAAACTTGAGGACAAGGCCGCCCATAAAAGACGCAACAAGGTGGACCGACCTGTGTTTGTCGATGTTACACAAGCTGTGCAAGATCCACAGCGGGTCGTCCCGATACCTATTGCCTCGCATGTACGGCTGCAAACTCTTTATGGCTGCTTGTGCTGCTTGTGTCATGCCGCAAATTTTGGCTCTGATAGGCTGTTTGTGAACGATCGCCCCATCCACAGGATCGCCCGCTCTATTCTCGTTCCCGAAGATGGGGAACTCGGATTTATTCGCCATCTGCTGTGCGGCAGCGGTCCCACCGTTCAAGACGAACGCAAAGTTGTCGAGGCACGATCGGAGACTGTAAAAGGCGTCGCCGATGATAAGAGCGAACGGCTCCGCCGGGAGCGACTCTTTCAGGACAACGCGGACACGGTACTGATACGCTCCATCCGGATCGGGCTCTCGGATGATGGTGCAGCGGTCGCTGTTGAACCACGCGGCGGTCTGTGTGCGCAGATCGTCCAGATGATGTATCGCCCGGTAGAACTTGAGGACGTATCCTGTAAGCATTCCGGAGCCCCCACCAATGGCGGAAAAGACCCAGCGCACACGAAAAGGCCACGAAATCCCGGTTCCGAAGCGGGGGGACTTCCTCCGCAATCTGGCGAAGGTGGCCCCCAAGCCCAAGCCGAAGTCACCGGGCCACAGCCGCCGCAAGCAGGTCTGAAAACTTCTGCGCCCCCTCGTGGCGACGGTTGTAGCGCCAAGCGTACTCGCTCAGATAGGACTGCAAGTGCTTAGCGGACACCGAGTGGTAGACGCCTCCGATCCCGCGCTTCACGAGGGACCAGAACCCCTCAATGGTGTTCGTGTGCGCGTCCCCGGAGACGTAGACCTTCGCCGAGTGGTGAACCCGCCGATGCTGGTAGCCGTGGTTCCCGACCCCGTCGTAGGACTTCAACTCGTCGGTGTAGACCGTGGACCCCGGCAGGACTCGCTCGACCATGTTCGGCATGAGCGTGGCCTTGCGGACGTTCGGCACGGTACGCGCCACGACATTTCCGCCGCGCTGGACCATCCCGAATACCGCCGTCTTGTGCGATCCGCGCCCGGGGCGTCCACGCGGCGTCCCGCGACGACGGCCACCAATGTACGTCTCATCGGCTTCAACAGCGCCGGACAGCGGAACGTCATCGGGCTGCATCAGTTGAGTGCGAATCTGGTTCGCAATGCGCCAAGCCGTCTTGTACGTCACGCCCAACTCGCGCTCCAACTGCTTCGCGGAGATTCCGCAACGAGTGCTAGTCATCAGGTACATCGCGTAGAACCAGAGTTGAAGCGACGTAGCCGACTTCTCAAAGATGGTCCCGGCCGTCGGGTGCGCGTGGTGTCCGCACGCCGTGCAAGTCCACGACTGCCGACGCTGGGAAGTCGAGTACCGGGTGAACTTGCGGAGCGCGTCACATTTCGGGCAATGGGCGTGCTCGCCGTCCGGGGACAGGCGGTTGCGCCAAAGCCACTCAAGGCACGCGGCGTCATCCGGGAACTCCCGCATGAACTCCATGAGGGAGTATTCGGATTCCGAGGATTCGGCTCGTTTGGGGGCGTTTCGGTTGACCTTCGGCATGGGGCGACTCCGATCTACGCCCCAAGTGTATCCCGCCAATCTCTACAGTCAAGGGATAATTACCTTGAGATTTGAGCTTTCTTTACGCCGCGAGCTTCGGCAGCTGCTGCCCCTCCGCCTCCGTCGTGACAAACGCCTGCACCTGCCCGTCGCCGCCGACGCCGAACTTCACGGTGAAGATCTCGCTGAGCGGCCCGGAGGAATCGCTCCGCTGCCCCTGCACGGTGTACTCGACCCAGTCCGGCCCGGCGGGCATGGTCGCGTCGACGATCTCTTTCTTGCCGCTGACGCCGATGAACGTGAAAGCCCCTTCCCCCGGCAGCCGCCGCCGCACGATGTACGACGTGCCGCTGGACCCGGCGGGATTGCTCGCCTTCCAGCGGAGCGTCGGCGCGCCGCTGCTCGTGTTGAGTGTCACGGTCAGGTCCGAGGGCTTGGCGGGCGGCGCGACGGGCGTCGGGGTCGCGGGCGCGGGGATCATCGCCGTCTGATAGACGGTGTTGGGGTCGGCCTGGGCCTCGGCGTAGGTGCGGATGGCGGCGACGTTGGTGCTGGTGAGGTCTCGGAGGTTCTCGAACGCGGTGGCGGCGCCGAGCGTCGCGGCCTTGGCGGCTTCCTGGGCCTGGTTCTGCGCGAGGAGCGCTGCGGCGGCGCCGGTGACGGCGGCGGTGTAGGCGGTGGTCTGGGGCGCGGTGAGCCCGATTTCCATGGCGTTGACGGCCCAGACCGGCGCGTGGGCCTGGCACCACTGGAGGAACTCGGAGCGGGGCGTGACGGGATAGGTTGCCATCGGTCTTCCTTTCGACGCGCCCCCCTCACCGCAACGCGCGGCCGATGGGCGTGCGTTGTTTGGTCGGCGCGGGTGGGCCGCGTCTTGAGCACAACCCGGATAAACGGCACAAGTTTCTTGGCGTGAAGGCGAACGAGGAGTACGCAGAGATCGCGGAGATCACGCAGAGGTCACAGAGGAAGGCGGGAAAGGGGACGGGCGGGGGGCGGGGGGCGGGGGTGCGGACGTGCGCGGTGAAGGTCCGATCCCCGTTCTCGGCGTCGAAAACGCTGGTTCGTGGTCCGATCGAGTCCGGATAAGGGCATGGAGCGCTCCGGCGCGTGCCCGGAGCGGAGCATTTCATGGCCGGAGAGGAGCGCCGCATGGCCGGAGAAGAGCGTTTCATGGCCGGAGCGAAGCGCCGCGTGGCCGGAACGCAGCATTTCATGGCCGCAGGGGAGCGCCGCGTGGCCGGAGCATAACGCCGCGGGGACGCGGCGCTCTGGCGCAGCACCGAGCCACCCCACGGGGGACCGCCGTCCACGATCGACCGATAAAATTCCTGTCGGCCCTTCCGCCCAAGCGGGCGGCGGAACCCGGACCGAAATCGCCCCAGCCATCCAACCGCCCGCGCCGTGGCGGACCGGCGGCGGAAGCTCCTTCACGGCCTTTTTACGGCCAGCTCGTGGCCTTTGCCCACAGGTCGTCAAATGTCTTAGTGAGCGAGCCTGCGATGGATTGCCCGGCGCGAACCACGAAGCACTGCTTCTTTCCGAAGCCGTTGAGGCTCGTGCCGAGGATCAGGACTCCCTGCCCCGCGATCACATAGCGGTCGTGCATGACATTGGCGTGGGCCCGTCGAACCTCAAGTGTGACGCCCTTCGAGGCGAACGCCTGAACCAAGCTGCGGGTGGTTCCACTGTCCGTGATGTTGTAAGTCAGGAGCCGGATGGTGGACTGCGTCGGCACCGCATCAAGGTGATGCAGTGTCTGAGCATCGAGATACGGGTCGCATACTCGGATCGTTCCAGAGAGTGCGGCCAAGGTGTCGTGCAGCGTGGCAGTGGCCGCTACTGCCTTTGAAGGGTCGACGAGCAGAATGTCGCTCGCCGCGCCATTCAGGTGCTCAAGGCACGCCTTGAGCGGCGCAAAGACCCACTGTCCGTCTCGTTTGGACGCCTTTACCAGATTCTTGGCTTTGCGGAACTCGGTCTCGATTGTTCGCCAGTGAATATGGATCCCGTGTTTCTCGAGAAGATGCTTGGAAACCACTGCCGCGGCCCGGGCTTCGACAGGGTCGCCTGCCGCAAGGATCAACCCGCAAAGCGCTTGATCGACTCGATCCGGGTAGGTGGTCGGGTCCATTCAGTGCTCATGCGCTAGGCGCGCACTCAGGGGCCCTTTGGGGTGACCTTCTTTTTCTTCTTGCGCCCGCCGGCGCTAGCCTTGGACTTGGCCCTCGTCGCCAGGCTGAACTTGTCGGCGATGGCCTCCCTTCCTGTCACGGTGACGTAGTACTGGCCGTCTGCGCCCGTCTTCGGGGCGATCCAACTTGCCTTCTTCGCCCACGTGATGTCGCGCGATAGGTTTTGTGGAACGCCCTTGGCGGCGTCTTCGAAGCCCGTCTCCAAGTCTTGCTCGGTGAACGTCGTCTTCCCACGGTGCTTCCGCATGAACTCGCCGATTGCCGTGATGTACTCGATGTTCCGTTTCGCCTCGCAAGCAGCGACGTACTCGGAAAGAGCTGGAGCATCCTCCGTGCCCGCCTGAGATTGATGCGACTGCGCCTGCTGGCCGTGTCCGCCTTTGTCGCCTCCCGCGAACGACGCGGCACCCCCTGAGGCCGCCATCGCGACGATCCGCTTGGCTAGGTCTATCGACACCGTCTGCTCAAACGACAACTCGGCGCCCTTGATTGATACTTTGTATTCCGAGTCTGACACACAGTACTCCTTCAATTCGAAGGATAGGTGTCCGCTATCGTGTGGTCTAGGTTCGGCGGGTGGCACAGGTTCATGCGGGCAGGCGGGTGGCGCTGTTTCGTGCCACGGGCAGCCCGCTTCGGGCCGCCCGTGGTTGGGCGAACATGCCGCAGTTGATGGGCCATCCACGGGCTTCGCCGAAACGGCGAAGCCAGCGGCACGCCGAGAAAGCACACTTCCGTCCGCCGTGCCGCACCTGCGCGGGACTCGATCAGGTCGCGGCCGATCCGTGCGTCTCTGGCTCGCCCGCTCCGGCACGCCACGGCGGCGGAGTAATTGTACAGGCTGACCGAGTCCGCTGATACCCCGCGTGCTTCCACGCCTCCCACCGCTGCGCCGGCGGACCGGCGAGCGGTGGCACCCTTCGCACTCTTCGCGAACTTCGCGTCACCCGCCCCCATCCCCCCTCCGTGGTCTCTGTGATCTCTGTGTTTAAATGCCTCCCTCCGCGAACTCTGCGTGATCTCCGCGACCTCTGCGTACTCCGGGCTCCCTCTACTTCTTCAGGGCCCTGATCCGCTCCGGCAAGCTCAACAACCTGATAAACCCACCCGCGTCCTTCTGGCTGTACACCTCCTCACCCTCGAAACTCACCATCTTCTCCGCGTACAGCGAGTTCGGGCTCCGACGCTGCACCGCCGTCGCCACGCCCTTGAACAGCCGCACCGTCACCTGCCCGTTCAGCGGCTCGGCCATCTTCTGGGCCGCCGCCCACAGCGCCTCGCGTAAGGGCGTGAACCAGCGGCCGTCATAGACGAGCTCCGCGAACGTCAACCCCAGGTGCTCGCGGTAGTGCCGCGTCTCACGGTCGAGGACGAGCTCTTCCAGGGCCCGCAGCGCCTCGACGATCACCGTCCCGCCGGGGGTCTCGTAGAGGCCGCGGGATTTCATGCCGACGCGCCGGTTCTCCACCAGGTCCACGCGGCCCACGCCGTGCGCCCCCGCGACCGCGTTGAGCTTCTCGACGATCTGCCACGTCTTGAACTCGGCGCCGTTGAACGACACGGGGCGCCCATGTTTAAAGCCGACGATGACCTCCTCCGGCTTGTCCGGCGCTGTCCGCGGATCAGCGGTGAGCATCCAGGCATCCTCGGGCGGGGCGTTCGCCGGGTCTTCGATGGTGCCCCCCTCGTGGGAGATGTGCCAGAGGTTGCGGTCGCGCGAGTAGATCTTGGTGGCGCTCGCCGTCGTCGGGATGTTCCGCTGCTTGAGGTAGTCGAGCATCGCCAGGCGGCCCGAGAGCTTCCACGCGTCCATCCGCCACGGGGCGATGATCTCCATCTCGGGGGCCAGCGCGGCGTACGCCGATTCGAAGCGGACCTGGTCGTTCCCCTTGCCCGTGCAGCCGTGGGCCAGGGCCGTGCAGCCGGTCTTCTTCGCGACGTTCACCTGCCCGCGGGCCAGCACCGGGCGGGCGATCGCCGTGCCCAGCAGGTAGCGGCCCTCGTAGATCGCGCCCGCGATCATCGTCGGCATCACGAACTCGTCCACGAACTCGGCCTTGAGGTCCACCACGTGACACTCGGCCGCGCCCGAGTCCTTCGCCTTGCGCTCCACGCCCGCCAGCTCGTCCGAGCCCTGCCCCACGTCGCCCACGACGCAGACGACCTCCGCGCCCGGGAGGTTCTCCCGGAGCCAGGGGACGATGCAGGAGGTGTCGAGGCCGCCGGAATACGCGAGAGCGATCCGCTTGAGGGGGGTGGGCATGGCGGATTGTTGCACGGGAAGACGTGCGATGCACGCCGCACGGGCGGGCCGCCCGTGCCACCGGACCCACGCCACGTCGCCCGCTACGCGACGGTCGGCAGATACGCCGCGATCACGTCCCGCGCCGCCTCGATGTCCCGCGTGTCGATCATCTCCGTCACGGTGTGGATGTACCGCGTGCCGACGACGATCCCGACCGCCCGCGCGCCCGCCGCCGCCTGCTGCGCGGCCGCCCCGTCCTGCCCGCCCGCGGCGAGGATCGTCCGCTGGTACGCGATCTTGTTCTTCTTCGCCACGGCCTCGATCTCGTCCACGAGCGACTTGTCCGCGATGAACGACGAGTCCTTGATGTGCAGCCCGAAGCCCTTGCCGTGCGTTGTGACGGACTCCTCCTCCGGCACGCCCGGCGTGTCGCAGGCGAGCGTGACGTCCAGGCCCAGGCCGATGTCGGGCTTGACGGCATAGGCGGCCGTGCGCGCCCCGCGGAGGCCGACCTCCTCCTGCGTCGTGAAGACGGTGTAGACCTCGCAGGCGTGCCCCGCGCCCTCGCGGTCGAGCTGGCGGATGGACTCCACGCCGAGCCAGCACGCGACGCGGTTGTCCAGGGCCTTGGAGACGACCTTCGTGCCGATGCGGATGCACGGCTCGTGCATCACGACATAGTCGCCGATCTGCACGGACTTCTTCACCTTGTCCGGCGTCAAGCCAACGTCCACGTAGAACGTCTTGACTTCGGGCACCTTCGTGCGTTCCTCGGGGGTTGAGATGTGGATCGGCCTCCCCCCGGGGTTCATCACGCCCGGCAGGTCCCCGTCCTTGGCGCACACCAGCACCCGTCGGCTGAACAGGTTCCTCGCGTCGAACCCGCCCGCGGGGCTGAGCCAGATCCAGCCCTTGGCGTCCACGTGGGAGACGTAGAACCCGATCTCGTCCATGTGGCACAGGACCATCACGCGGGTCGGCCCGCCGTCGGCCCGGGAGCCCTTGCCGACCTTCTTCAGTTTCTTGCCCGTGCGCGGCCCGCGCCGGCAGATGAGCGACCCCATCGGGTCGGTGGTGACCTCGTCGAAGAGGCCCTTGACCTCGCCCTTGATGAGGTCGCGGACGCGCTCCTCGCGGCCGGGCACGCCGGGGGTCTCGCACAGACGCTTGAGCAGGTCGAAGTTCACTCAGGTTCCTCCGGAGGAATGACGCGAAATGGACGCGATCCTAGCTCGCGGCCCATACGATCGCCTCATGGCCCGTGTCAGCCCCTTGCGTGCGATGCACGACAACGCCGGCGCGGCTGCCGCGCCCTGGGGGCCGGCGGAAGCGGACGTGCTCGTGCCCCAGGCGTTCGCCGAGCTGGAGCTGGAATACGCCGCGATCCGCAAGACCGCGGCCCTGTTCGACCAGCCCCAGCGTGGAACGCTGGTGATCACCGGGGCGGACCGCTTCGCGTTCCTGAACCGCATGGTGACGCAGGAGCTGAAGGGCTTCGACACGCCATTCCAGTGCCGGCGGACGTTCTGGCTCAATCGCAAGGGGCGGATCGACGCGGACCTGCGGCTGATCGAAACGGGAGACGGAACGATCGCCGACGTGGACGTGTTCGCCGCCGAGCGCGCGCGGGCCGGGCTCGCGGCGTTCATGATCACCGAGGATGTCGCCATCGAGGACGCCAGCGAGACGTACCACCGCCTGGCGCTGCACGGGCCGCTCGCGCCCCGCATCATCGAGGCGATCAGCAGGGTGAAGGCGGGCCCCGCGGTCGGGGACCTGCTCCCCGGCGGCGCCTGCGTCACTGAAATCGCGGGATGCGAGGTGATCGTGGACCGATGGGATGCCCTCGGCGAGATCGGCCTGGAGCTGCTCGTGCGGCGTGCCGACGCCGAAAACGCCTGCCGCGAACTGCTCGCGTTCGCGCACGAGCACGAGGGGCACGCGTCGCCGACCGGTTCGCCGCGGCCCGAGCTGCGCCTTCGCCCCGCGGGGTGGCGGGCGTACAACATCGCCCGCATCGAGGCGGGTACGCCGATCTACAACATCGACTTCGGCCCCGACTCGCTCCCGCACGAAACGGGCGTCCACCGCGATCGCGTGTCGTTCACCAAGGGGTGCTACCTCGGGCAGGAAGTTGTCGCCCGGATGGAATCGCGCGGGCACTCCAAGCGCACGCTGGTCGGCGTCCGGTGCGGGCCCCCCGCCGCTCCCGAGGGCGGCGCCGGCACGCCGTTCGACCGCCCCATGCCGGTCAGCGGTTCGCCGATCTTCGCCTCCGATGCGCCGGACGCCGAGGCTGTCGGCGTCGTGACGAGCGCGACGCTCAGCCCGATGCTCGGGGCGGCCGCGATCGGCTTCGCGGCCGTCAAGCCTGCCCAGGCCGCCGCGGGCACCACCGTCTTCGTCGAGGCCGAGGGCGAGCGGGTCCGCGCGAGGGTCCAGCCTTCTCTGGCGTCGTACGCCCGGACAGCCGGGTAGCGGCCCCACAAACTCATGCCGACGCAACACCTGCGGAGCCCTCGGCCTGATCCAACCCGGGGACGCGCGACGCTCTCACAAACCGCAGCTCGGCGTCCGGGCCGACCGACGCCGCACGCACCATCCGGTAGTCGCCGTTCGTGACCGCCCGCAGCGGCCCGCGCGGAACGACCGCGCCCGGCTCACCCTCCACACCGGCGACATACACGATCGCCTCGTCCACGAGCCCCGCGGCGAGAAACGCGCCGAGCAGCGTCGCGCCGGCCTCGATGAGCACCGTGGCGGTGTTGTGCCGGGACACGAGTTCCCGGAGCAGCACGGCCAGGTCGACGCCCGCTCGCGACGCCGGCAACGCCAGCAGTTCGATCGGCGCCGGCGGCGCGACCGGGTTCGCGTGCGACGTCGCGAGCACGACGGGCCCGGCCGCGGCGGTCCGCGCCAGGATACGCCCCTCCGGCATGCCGGGGCGCGTCGTCACGAGCACGCGCCGCGCGACGCGCCGAACCCGCGCGAGACCGCGCGCCGTCAGCAGCGGGTCGTCGGCCAGCACCGTGCCCATGCCGGTGATGATCGCGTCCACGCGCCCGCGCAGGCGATGGACCCGTCGGCGGGCGGCCTCGCCGCTGATCCAGCGCGACCCGTCGACGCCGAACCGTGTCTCGCCGTCCGCCGTTTGCGCCCACTTGGCGATTGTCCACGGCAGGCCCGTGGTCACGCGCTTGACGAACGGCGCCGAGGCGTACGCCGCGAGCGGGCTGGCCCCCGTGAACCGCGCGTCGATCCCCGCGGCGCGCAGCACGTCCGCCCCACCCCCCGCAACCGGGTTCGGGTCACCAACCGCCATCACCACACGCCCCACCCCCGCCTCGATCAGCGCGTCGGCGCACGGCGGGGTCTTGCCGTGATGCCGGCACGGCTCGAGCGTGACGTACACCGCCGCGCCCCGCGGATCGCAGCCGCGACGGCGGCAGTCCGCCAGAGCCTCGCGCTCGGCGTGCGGCCCGCCGAAGCGCCGGTGATGGCCCAGCCCGATGATCCGCCCTTGAACGTCGGTCAGCACCGCGCCGACCATCGGGTTGGGTTCGACATCGCCCGCGGCGCGGAGCGCGAGACGTGCGGCGAGGCTCAAGAACCTGCGATCGTCGGGCGCGTGCGGGGCGGGGGCCACGGCGAACGCTACGCGAGCCGGACCATCGCGGCCCGATCCGAGGGCGTCACGATCGACGCCGCGTCGCGCAGCCAGCGCCGCGCGTCCTGCACGTACCCGGCCGTCGGCTTCAGCTCCGGCATCCGGGCGCACCAGTACCGGTTGAACCGCTTCATGGCCAGTTCCCGCACGTACTTGGCGGCCATCGACGCGAGCGCGACCGGCATGTGCGCCGACTCCGCCTCGGACATGAACTGGACGATCACGCGGCCCGGCGACCCGCCGCGGGCGGGCGCGGCGCCGGCGGGAACGATCTCGTACCGGCTCCGCGCGTCGGACTCCTCGAGAACGCGAACGCCGGCCCCTGGCACGAGCTTGGCGAGCACGCCCTCGTACATCGTCCGCCCGCCGAGACGGTCGCAGACGACGCGGACCTCATCGCCCGACCGGACTTCCGCGCTCAGCACGCACGCCAGGTGCGCGCCGATCCCGATCAGCGTCGCGTCGGCCTTCGACCGCGTGCGACGCACCGTTTCGTTGAACAGCCGCTCCGGCACGGCCTCGCACCTCAGCGCGACCGCCTCGACCCCCGCCTGATCCATCGCCGCAGCTAACCGACTACCGCAGATCACCAGTTCACCCGTCGTCTGCCCGAGCGGGAGTGACACCGGCGGCACGGCGTACCACGGGCGATCCTCCAGCCGCGCTCCGAGTCGCTCGAACAGCGCCGCGTCGTCGAGCGCCACGGGCGGCGCTCCCGCGTTCTCGTCCACGGACCCGCTTATCGTCCGCAGAAACGCCAGCACGCCGCGCTCCAGGTGGACCAGCGGGTGCTTCGTCGTCAGGCTGTTGGCGAGCTTGAGCTTCTTCGAGTCGGCGACAGCGATCCGCGGCGGGCGCTTCGCCCGCGCGTCGGGCTCGCGGCAGATCGCGGCCTCCAGCAGGTCCCAGAGGTCCGGCGCCGGCTCGCCCGGCTCCCAGCGATCAACACGGAACGCCGCGCACCCGACGCACAGCGGGCCGAGCATCGGCCCGTACCCCGCCTCGTCAATTCCTGCCAGGAGGAGTCCCATGGGCCGTTCAACCGGTGGACCGCTGCGTCGGTGCGCCCGGCGCGGGGGCCGGCGGCTCCTCGATGATCACGCCCGGCGGCACGCTCGGCGGCGGCGTCCGCGATCCGAAGCTGATCCAGCCGAAGTTCCATGCGAGCAGCAGCCCCGCGGCCAGCAGCCCGGCGATCGCCAGCGCGAGCTTGATCCTGTCCTGCTTGGTCACGGCGACCGCTCCCGCGCGGAGCCACGGCTCCGACACTGCCGGCGCAGGATACAACTCAGCGCCGCACGCGCAGCGCTACCGACAGGCTCGCCCCTTCAGCAGAACCGGGCGTGGTTGATGCCCTCGGCGAGCGGCAACGCGCGGCGATCGCGCGAGGAAGCGGTGCGATCGGGCGCGGAAAAAAAAATGCGGCTGAGAGGAGTTGAACCTCCACGGGGTTTTACCCCCACCAGGACCTGAACCTGGCGCGTCTGCCAATTCCGCCACAGCCGCAGCGGGAACTACGGTAGACCCACGCGCCGGATCGGGCAACCGAAGAATCATGCCGCTTGCTTCACCGCGCCCGCTTCGGGCGGCGGCATGGGGATCGAAACGGGAGGGGCCTCGTCCACCTCGATCACCCCGGCCTCATCCACCGTCTCGCCCCGGAGCTGGGCCGCGTACCGGCGGCGCAACTTGGCGGCTTTCACCTGCAGTTCATGGGCGCGGCACTCTCGTTCGACCGTGACCGCGAGGCTGTGGAGGAAGGCGACGGCGCAGGCGCCGCCCATCGACGCCAGCAGGAGCCACGCTTCCATCGAAAAGCGAACCACGATGCCTTGATCGGCGTTGGAATCCCGGAGCTTGACTCCCGGTAGAATCGCACGATGCCCGAATGGACGCCGATTCGGTGGGTTCGGCTTGGCGCATGGATCGCCCTGGCGGTGCTGTCGGCGTCACCGGCCCGGGCGCAGCCGAACTCCGCCGTGGACGTGGGCGAGGTCGAGGTCGAGGCGGCCGCATTCGGCACGGGTTCGACCGCCCGCCGCGGCGAGTGGATCGGGCTGAAGCTCGAACTGACCGACAGCTCGGATCGCCCGCGCGAGGTCCTTGTCCGCGTCACCCTCCGCGACCGCGACGGCGACCGCCCGGTCTGGGAGCGCACCGTCGCCACGAACCCGGGGCTCAAGCAGCCGGTCTGGGTCTACTGCCGCCTCCCCTTCTGGTTCACGCCGTCGTCGGTGCTCGCCGTCGCGGTCCACGCGGCCGGCGAACCCGGCGACACAGCGCGCGACCCCGCGTTGCCGAGCGCGACAGTCGGACGGCTCCTCGGCACGGCCAACATCCCCGCCACGCCGCGGCTCCTCGACCCTCGGGTCGGCATGATCGGCGTCGTCGGGCGGCGGTCGCTCGGGCTCACCCGCTACGAGGGCTTCGGCACTGAGCCTCACCTCGCGCTCGGGCACGAGAGAACGGAGCTGGTGCCGATCGACGCGGCCGGCCTTCCCGACCGCTGGACGGGCCTGGCGATGTTCGACACGATCGCGTGGGGCGAGGGGCAGCCGGGCCAGCTCGCCCCCGACACCGCGCACGCGATCCGCGAGTGGGTGCGCCGCGGCGGGCACCTGGTCGTGATCCTGCCGCGCGTCGGCCAGACCTGGAGCGACGAAACCGTGAACCCGCTGTTCGACCTGATCCCGAAGGTGCGGATCGAACGCAGCGAGAGCGTGGACCTCGCCCCCTTCGAGCCGATGCTGCGCCGGGCTCGCGCGGGAGCCCGCCCGCTGCCCGACAAGGAAACTCTCCACGTCTTCGCCCCCGCCGTCGGCAGCGGTGTGCAAGGCGAGCCCGAGGGTGCCTGGGGGGACGCCGTCCCGATCCTCAACGCGCCGGACGGCCGCTGCATCGCCGTGCGCCGACTGGAGGGCACGGGCGCCGTCACGCTCATCGGCCTCGACCTCGCGTCGCGGTTCTTTCAGCAGGGCGACGCGCCGGAGGCCGACCTGTTCTGGCACCGCATCCTCGGTCGGCGCGGCGCGCTGCCGAACGAGGACGAGCTGACGACCGCCAACGGCCTCCAGCGCTTCGTATCAAAACCCACGCTGGTACCCACCACCCTCGACCGCGACTTTGGCGGGCAGATCAACAAGGAGGAGCGGGCCGCGGCCGGCGTCCTGATCGGCTTCGTCGTGTTCATCGCGTACTGGCTGGTCGCCGGGCCCGTCGGGTTCTTTGTCCTCAAGCGCTCGGGCCGGTCGCACCACGCCTGGGTCGCGTTCACCCTCACCGCCGGCGTGTTCACCGCGATCGCCTGGGGCGGGGCGACAGCGATCCGCCCCCGGCGCGTCGAGGCCTCGCACCTCACCTTCCTCGACCACGTCTACGGGCAGCCCTGGCAGCGGGCACGCTCGTGGGTCAACCTGCTCACGCCGGTGTACGGCGAGGCCCGCGTGGCCGTCGGTGATCCGGCCACGCGTGAGGGTGGGGCAGGCGGAGTGGGGGCGATCGCCACGTCCGACCGCTTCTACAACACGATCGCGCCGTGGGACACGCCCGGCTCCGACTCCGGCGGCGGCTTCCCCGACGCCCGCGCCTACCGCATCGAATCGAAGGAGCCCGAGGCGATCGAGTTCCCGGCCCGCTCGACCGTCAAGCAGTTCCAGGTGGACTGGGCGGGGGGGCCGCGATGGTCGATGCCTCGCCCCGAACCCGGGCCCGATGGCGAGCGGCGGATCGAACTCCTGCCGGACCCCGCGATCGGGCGGGCGATGCTGCGCGGCGTGCTCACGCACGACCTGCCGGGCCCGCTGAGCGAAGTCACGATCGTCGTCGTCCGCGGGCAGAAGCGGCTCGATCCGATGCTCGCCAGCATCAAGCGGGAGAAGATCCTCGCGAACGTCATCGTCGCCCGCTTCCCCGGCACCTGGACCTGGGCGCCCGGGGCGAAGCTGGACCTGGAGGCCATCAAGCGGGAGAACACGACCATCTCGGACTCCGAGGGGTTCTTCGCCAGCCTCCTCCCGCAGGCCCGCGAAGACGACCCGACGCTCGGCGAGGAGCACTTCAACCCCCTCGGACTGCCGGGCCGCCTGAACGCCCTTGCGTTCTATTCCCAGCTTCAGCCGCCGCGGCTGGACAACGGCGTGCGCGGCGACCCGCAGCCGGCCGCCCTGCGCACCATGACGCACGGGTGGGACCTGGGCCGCTGGTTCACGCAGCCGTGCGTAATCGTCGTCGGGCACCTGGGCGAGGCCGGCGACCAGCCCTCGCCCGTACCGCTCTACGCGGACATCGGGGGCGGGTACCGCGAGGCCCCGACGCGCGGCCGGACCGTCGTCCGCTGGGTGTATCCTCTTTCGCCCGCGGACGGCGGGGGCGGGCCCCCCGCGGTGACGGCTCGATCAACGCTCCCGAACTCGCCCGAAGGCAACTCTGACACCGACCCCCCCTCCCCCGACTCCCCCACTCCCGCGGACGACGGTGGCGGCGACGACGATAGAAACGGAGGCTGAACCGCCGTGCCGATGATCGAGACGATCAACCTGACGCGGCGGTACGCCGAGCTCATCGCCCTGGACAACCTCAACCTCGCGATCGAGGAGGGGAGTTGCTTCGGGTTCATCGGGCCCAACGGCGCGGGCAAGACCACGACGATCAAAATCCTCGCCACCCTGCTCAGACCGTCGAGCGGGCAGGCGCAGATCGCGGGGCTTACGGTCGGCTACCAGAACCGCCAGATCCGCCCCATGATCGGCTACGTCCCGGACTTCATGGGCGCGTACGAGGACATGGTGGTCACCGAGTACCTCGAGTTCTTCGCCGCGGCGTACGGTATCCACGGGCAGCAGCGCCGCAAGGTCGTGAACGACGTGCTGGAGCTGACGGACCTGACGTTCAAGGCGACGGCGGAGGTCAACAGCCTCAGCCGCGGGATGCAGCAGCGGCTGGCGGTCGCCCGCGTGCTGCTGCACGACCCGAAAGTGCTGCTCATGGATGAGCCCGCCAGCGGCCTCGACCCGCGGGCCCGCATCGAGATGCGCGAGCTGCTCAAGGAGCTCAAGCGCATGGGTAAGACCATCCTCATCTCGTCGCACATCCTGCCGGAGCTGGCGGAGCTGTGCAACGAGGTGGGGATCATCGAGCGGGGCAAGCTGCTCTTCGCCGGGAGTGTGCGGCAGGCGTTGCAGCGGGCGAAGGTCGGCCACGTGATTCACGTGTCGGTGACGGACAGGGTAAAGGAAGCGGCGGAGCTGCTGTCGAAGGTGCCGGGCGTGAAGAAAGTCACGATCGTGGACGACGCGGGGCCCGTGACCGGCCCGGTCGCCGGTCCGGCGAACAACACGGCGGCGGGGGCTCGCGGCGGTTCAACCGCCGCAGTTTCCAACGGCCAGCTCCGCACCATCCACGTCGCGTTCGATGAATCGGCGGGGGCGGGGGGGCACAACTACACCGACCTCCCGAACATCCTGATCAACGCGGGCTTCCGGATCAGCAAGTTCACGGAGGAAGCGGTCAACCTCGAGACCGCCTTCATGCGCCTGACGAAGGGGCTGGTGCAGTAGCTTCGCTCCACGCGGGAGCGCAGAGTTCGGGTAGGTCGGCTCTCCGAGCCGACTCCTAAGAACGCGGAGGGTGCGGGGGCCGCAGAGCCTCGCGGAGGGGAACGGGTGGCCCGTCACTCCGCGGCGGGACTGGGTGCCAACGCTCGCCGGTCCTCCGGCGCAGCGGTGGACGATTCGTGCCCCGGAACGCCGGTTTTCCGGCGATCCGCGGCTCGGCCTCATCAATCGCGGGGCATCACCGCACACGGTCAGCTCGCCTCTGGTGAGTCGCCGTGGCGACTAACACAATCACTCCGCCGCCGTGCCGCCGCCCCGCCGGCTCACTCACGCGCCGCCCGAACACTTCGGGCACGAGGCTTCCCGCATCGGCGTGAGCGCCGCTCCCGGACCGTGAGCGTAGCCATTCTCGTATCGGTCGTGGTGCCGCACCCAGTCGCCGTCCTTGAGCGAGGTCCGCGGCCATCCTTCCGGGGAGTCCTCCCAGGACTCCTGGCGACCATACGCCGTCAGGTCGAGCATGTGGCACGTCGTGAGCAGCGGCTCCAGGCCGCGTGCGTACGCCGAGTAGGTGTGGTAGACCTCATCGCCGACGCGGAGGAAACAGCTCAGGGCGGGCAGTTCCCCTTGGGTAGACGGGATCTTGCCCGCCGCGACCAGCGACGCCGCGCTCCGATAGTTCCACTCCACGCTCCCCTTCGCCGCGTCGAGCGTCACGTGGAAGTCGTAGTTGAACTCGCTCCCGAAGGACGAATACCACGGCAACGCCCAGCCCATGCGCTCTTTGAAGGGCGTGATCTTGGCCAGCGGCGCCCGGGAGACGAGGGCGAACGACGTGTCGCGGGCGTACAGGTGCGCGAGGTGTGGGACCTGATCGGCCGCGAACGAGCAGCCCGGGCATCCCTCGTCCCACGGCGCGCCGGACTTGCCCGGCGGCGGGTCGTCCGCGTCAAACATGAAGTGATAGATGATGAGCTGCCGCCGGCCCTCGAACAGGTCGAGCAGGGTCGCCCGCCCCCGCGGAGGCGGCCCCTCGAAGACGTAGGGCTTGTCGATCCGGACCATCGGCAGCCTGCGGCGCTCGGCGCTGAGAGCATCCTGCGCGCGGGTCAGTTCCTTCTCCCGAGCCAGCAGCCGCTCGCGGGCGACCAGCCAATCCCCCCGTGACACCACGGGCGGATGAGTGATCATGTTCGTCGTCATGGCGCAGCTCTCCTTGAACGGACCCGCGGGATCACCCTGGACACCAGCCCCCACACGCTCCAGGCCGCCATCGCGAGCAGCGACGCGACGCACACCGCTACCAGAGACTCCCGAATGTACGCCGCTCCGGTCACCGACAGCCCCAAGCCCGTCCCGAGCGCGACGTATGCGGCCAGGCACGCGGGGCACTTGGGGAGCAGCGCCAGCGTGACGCTGGGA
Source organism: Phycisphaerales bacterium (assembly GCA_046153875.1). Classification (GTDB taxonomy): domain Bacteria; phylum Planctomycetota; class Phycisphaerae; order Phycisphaerales; family UBA1924; genus JBJXFE01. The sequence continues at coordinate 40,233 of JBJXFE010000033.1, read as the reverse complement.
ACGATCCAGCCCGAGGCCCCCAAGCAGCGCCGGGCGAGCCCCGGCCGGTCAGCTCCACGAGCCCGGCAGCATCCGCCGTTCATGTGCGGAACTCCGTCGGCGCACAGCATGAACTCGACGCCGCGCTGGGGTGGTAGCGCCCGGTCTTGGGATCCACGCTCCCGCCCATGCCGTACCGGTCGTGCGGCCGGACCCAGTCGGTCAGGTTGTGGCTGGGACCCGTCTCGTTGCGTCCCTTGGGGGTCATGTCGAGGAACATATACGTCGTCAGGACCTCCTCCGCCCCGCGTCCGAAGGCGGAGTAGGTGTGGAAGATGTGGGCGTTGTCGTCCTTGTAGAAGACGCTGAAGCCGGACAGGTCCTCCAGGGGCATCCGCGGCTCGACCCGGTAGTTGTAGAACGCCTTGCCGACGGCGAGCTGCTCCTTCGTGAACGATGCGTGGAAGTCGTAGTTGAAGTCGCCGCCGAAGGACGAGACCCACCTGGCACGCCACTCCATGCGCCGTCGGTAGACCTCGATCTCGCCGATGGGCGCCCGCGCGACGACTGCGAACGACACGTCGTGATTCTCGAGGTGTACGAGGGCCCCGCCGACGTGATCCATCTCGAACGAGCACCCCACGCAGGGGTTGGCCTGGCCGGGCGGCATCATGAAGTGCTTGACGATGAGCTGGCTGCGCCCGTTGAAGAGGTCGGCGAGCGTCACCAGGCCCTCGGGCGCCTCGAAGGCGTACTCCTTCTCGACCTTGACCCAGGGCAGCTCGCGCCGCTCGCGGAGCAGTTCGTCGCGTTGACGTGTGAACGCCTTCTCCCTGGCCAGGTGCGCCAGCCTCGCGCTCAACCACTCCTCCCGCGACACCACGGGGTGCCCGGGCCGCTTGCGCCCCCGCTCGGGCGTCTCGATCGCCTTCATCTCTGCTCCTTTCGAAATCCGCTTCACCATTTCACCGATCACGCGAACCTCTCCCGATGGGCACGCCGGCAGCACCGGAACCCAATCCAGCGCTCACAGCAGCGACTTGCGCTCCGCGCGCCGTTCCGCGAGCATCCGGATCCTCTTGAGCCCGTGCTCCCAGCCCTCGTGCACGCTCTCGCGGTGGTCCTGCGGGATCAGCCCCATTGCGCGATGGACGATTTTCAGGCGCGTGCCGCTCCCCTCGACCGTCAGCCGGTACTGCACGAAGTTCGTCGCCGGGTAGGACATGAACATCGGCCCGCTGATCTCCAGCAGCGTGGGCGGCTTGATCACCTGCACGTGACCCCACAAGTGCCCGGAGTTGTTCCCCAGGTCGCGGTACCAGCGCCCCCCCGGCCACGGCTCGATTTTCATCGGGAACTGCTTGCCGTCGGGCATCTCCCCGCCCGGGCCCAGTTCCTCCAGCACGGCCTGGAACGCGACGCCGATCGGCGCCGCGATGTCGATCTCCTTGAGGATGCTCAGCGTGTGGATCGTCTCGTCCGCGGCGGTGGTCAGCATGGTCGATTCTCCTGGTCGTGATGGTGATGCTTCTCGCCGGTCGCACGCTCCTTCACCCGGCCCTCGGCCCGCGCCTTGATCCGTTGGAGCTGATGCGTCCAGAACCGGTCGAACGTGCGTGTCCAGTCGTGCACGGCCTTGAGCTCCCTGGCGTCGAGCCGGTAGAGCCGGCGACGCCCATCGCAGGTCACGGTGACGATCCCCACCTGGCGCAGCACGCCCAGGTGCTTCGACACCGCCGGCTGCGGCAGGCCCAGCGCCTTGACGATCGCCCCCACCGCGTACGCCTCCGCGGCCCCGCCGCCCCAGAGCAGATCGATGATCTCACGCCGGCGCGGCTCGGCAATGGCGCTGAACACATGGTCGGCGGTCGCGGCCCGGGTCATGGGGTAAATATATTCTTGTTTTGGAATATGTCAAGCCGGGCTCGAAATCGCCTTTCCGGCGGGCCCGGCCCACACTCAACTCAGGGGCGGCACCTTCCGCCCGGGAGCACTCGAGGCGCAACGCCCCCCGGCCACGCGATCAATCACGCAGAAGCGAACACACCCTCGGGCACCCCGCGGCGGGCACCATCCGCGCCGGCGGCGCCGTTGCCGTGGACACCCGCGTGCCCGATCCTGCCCGGCTCTTCGGGCTCGGGCGTGTGGATGTTTCGCCGCCCCGCGATCAGCGTGTAGATCGCCGGCACCACGATGAGCGTGAACAGCGTGGAGATCGCCATCCCGCTCACCAGCACGATGCCGATGCTGTTGCGCGCCTCGGCCCCCGCGCCCGTCACCAGCACCAGCGGGAAGTGCCCGAAGACCGTCGCGGCCGACGTCATGAGGATGGGCCGCAGGCGCGTCCCCGCGGCCCGCCGCACCGCGTCCCGCTTGCTCAACCCCGTCTCCTGGAGGTGGTTGGCGAACTCGACGATCAAAATGCCGTTCTTCGCCACCAGCCCCACCAGCGTGATCAGCCCCACCTGCGAATAGATGTTGATCGTCGTCGCGCCGAACGCGGTGAACACCAGCGCCCCGGTGAGCGCCAGGGGCACGGAGCCGAGCAGCACGATCAGCGGGTCGCGGAAGCTGCCGAACTGGGCCGCCAGGACGAGGTAGATCAGCCCGATCGCGAACCCCAGCGTGGACACCAGCGTCGCGCCCTCGGTCCGCATCTGGCGGCTCTCGCCGGCGTAGTCGACCGCGTACCCGGGCGGGACGATCTGCTTCGCGGCCGTTTCCAACGCGACCAGCGCCTCCTCCTTGGTCACCCCGGGAGCCACCACGCCGAAGACCTTGGCGCTGTTGCGCTGCTGGAAGCGGCTGAGCACCCGCGGCACCGTCTCCGTTTTGAGCGTCACCAGCGAGCGCAGCGAGACCGACCCGCCGTCGCGCGTCCGCACCTTGAGTTGCAGGAGCTGCTCGGGGATCCGCCGCTGCGAGTCTTCCACCTGGGGGATGACCTTGTAGCTCCGCCCCGCAAAGTTGAACCGGTTCACGTACCCGCCCGAGAGCAGCACCGCCAGGTCCTGCCCCACGTCCGCCAGGTCCAGGCCCATGTCCGCGACCTTCTTGCGGTCGATCTCGATGCGTGTCTGGGGCAGGTCGATCCTCAGGTCCGAGTCCACGTACACGAACTTGCCGCTCGCGTACCCGGCCCCGATGATCTGCCCGATGAACGGCTCCATCTCCGGGGCCTCGTCGCCGCTGGTGATCATCATCTCCACGTCGAACTGCCCCGCGCCGGGCAGCGGCGCCGGCGTGATGGCCACCGACCGCAGGTCCTCGATCGCCATGAGCCGCTCGATGATCTCGTTCTTGATCGGCTGGGTCGTGCGGTCCCGCAGGTGCCAGTCCACCGTCTGGATGCCGCCGAAGCCCCCCCCCATGCCCAGCTCCGCCACCTCGAAGAAGAACTTCGCCTCCGGCACCGACATGAACGCCGCGGCCACCTTCTTGAACCCGCGGATGGTGTAGTCGAGCGTCGCGTCCGGCGCGGTCTGGACATAGGCGAACACGATCCCTTCGTCCTCCGTCGGCGCCAGCTCCTTCTTCGACCGCTCGTAGAGCGGCACCGCGAAGTAGCAGACCCCCACCGCTACAGGGACCAGCACCCACGACCCCTTGAGCACCACGCCCAGCACGCGCTCGTAGAGCACACGCAGCCGGTCAAAGAACCGGTTGACCAGACGCGTGAACCACCCTTCGTGCCCCCCCGCCGGCACCATCCACGCGCTCATGATGGGCGAGAGCGTCACCGCCACGATCCCCGAGATCACCACCGCCGCCGCCAGCGTGAACGCGAACTCGCGGAACAGCATCCCGGTCAGCCCGCTCTGGAACCCGATCGGGGTGTAGACCGCCGCCAGCGTGATGGTCATCGAGACCACCGGCGCGAACAGCTCGCGCGCGCCGATCAGCGCCGCCTCGAGCTTGGGCTTCCCTTCGCGGATATGCCGTTCGACGTTCTCCACCATCACAATCGCGTCGTCCACCACCAGCCCCACCGACAGCACGATCGCGAGAATCGTGAGCAGGTTGAGCGAGAACCCGAAGAGCAGCATCGCGATGCACGCCCCGATGAGCGACACGGGCATCGCCATCAGCGGCACCATCACCGTGCGGATCGAGCCCATGAACAGGAACACGACCAGCGCCACGATCCCGATGGTCTCGGCCAGCGTCGTCGTGATCTCCTGGATCGCGTGGTCCATGTAATAGGTGCCGTCATACGCCAGCGTCATCTCCACGCCCGCGGGCAGCGACGGGCGCACCTCCTCGATCCGCTTCTTGAGCAGCGAGGCCACCTCCAGCTCGTTGGCGCGCGGCAGGGGCCACACCGAGAGCCAGATCGCGGGCTTTCCGTTGAACCCCGCCTGACCCGTCGGCTCCTCGCTCCCCATCTCGACGCGGGCGATGTCCCGCAGGCGCACCAGCGTCCCGTCGCGCTCGCGCACGATCAGGTCCTCGAACTCGGACACGCTCCGCAGGTCGGTATCGGTCAGTAGGTCGATCTGGATGTCGCGGCTCTTGGTCCGCCCCACGGCCGCCAGGAAGTTGTTGCGCGCCAGCGCCGCGTGAACCTCCGCGGGCGTGATGTCGAAGCTCTCCATCCTCGTCGTGTCGAGCCAGACCCGCATCGCCAGCTCGCGCGGGCCCTCGACCCCCACCCGTTGAACGCCCGCGATCGTCTGCATCTCCGGCTGCACCTCGCGCACGAGGTAGTCGTTGAGCTGCATCAGGCTCATCTGCCCGCTGGTGAAGCTGATGTAGAACGTCGCGTACGGCTTGTCCGTCCGCTGGATATCCACCGCGGGCGCCTCGGCGTCCGAGGGCAGCCGGCTGCGCACCTGGTTCAGCCGCGCGCTGATCTCCGCCAGCGCGTCGTTGCTGTTGTGGTTGAGCCGCAGCCGCACCGTGACCGTGCTCACACCCGCGCGGCTGCTGCTCTCGATGTAGTCGATCCCGTCGATCGCCGAGACCGCCTGCTCGATCGGCGTCGTGAGAAAGCCGCGCACCGTCTCCGCGCTCGCCCCGACGTACACCGTCGTGATGAGGATCGCGCTCGACTCCAGCCGCGGGTACTGCCGCACCGCCAGCGCGTCGATCGACCGCCACCCCACCGCGAGGATGATCAGGTTGATCACAACCGCCAGCACCGGCTTGCGGATGAAGATGTCCGTGAACGATCGCACGCCGAACTCCCCGCGCCCGACGGCGCTGCTGCACCCCGCCCGCCGACCGCCCCCGATCACCCGCCCTTCGACGCGCCCCCGCCGCCGCCCGCGGCCGCGCCCTCCCCGCCCGGCGCGCCGGAAGACGGACCGATCATCACCTTCGCCCCGTCGCGCAGCTTGAACGATCCCGCCCCGGCCACGCGCTCCCCTTCCTTGAGGCCCTCGAGCACGATCACGTCCTCACCGACCGCCGGCCCGAGCGTGACGAAGCGCTGCCGCGCCCGCGCCGCGTCGCCCGACGCCTCCGGCTCGATCACGTACACCGAGTTCCCGAACGCCGCGCGACGCACCGCCATGCTCGGCACCACGACGTACCGCCTGGACTCCTCGACCGGCACGCGGACCTGCACGAACATCCCCGGCACCAGCGTCCCGCGCGGGTTTTCCACGACCGCCCGGACCCGCAGGTTGCGCGTGTCGTAGTTCACCGTCGCGTCCACCGCGACCACGTCGATGCGCACCGGGTCGGGGCCAAGCAGCTCGCCCGTGGCCATCACCGACGTGCCCGGCGTCACGCGGAGGGCGTACTCCTGGGGCACCGCGAAGTCGAGGAAGATCGAGTCGGCGAGCTCCTGGAGGACGACGACGTCGTCCCCCTCGCTCAGGAACTGGCCCTCGTGAACATTCCGCATGCCCGCCCGCGCCCGGAACGGCGCCGTGATCGTCAGCTTCGAGATCCGAGCCTCTATCTCGGCGACGCGCGCCCGGGCCTGGTCCGCGTCGGCCACCCACTTCGCCCGCTCCGCCCGTGCCGAATCGAGCGCCGCCCGCGACCGCGTCAGCTCCAGGTCCACGACGGCCCGGCCTGCGAGGGCGCTGCTCATCCGCTCCCACTCGGCCTCCGCGAGCACGATCCGCGAGTCCGCCTGGACGATCGATGCCTCCGCGACCCGCACCGCGGCCCGGGCCGCCTCGAGGGCCGCGCGGTCCACCCGGTCGTCCTGCTTGAGCACCACCTGCCCCGCTTCGACGATTGACCCGGAGTCAAAGCCGACGAACGTGACGGTCCCGACCAGCTCGTTGCGCACCGTCACCGACCGGCGCGCGATCACCGTGCCCATCAGGTCGGCCATCGGCTGCCACGGCTCGACCCTCGCTTCGACGACGTTGACCGCCTCGGCGGGCTCGAAATCCGGCGGAAGGCCCCCGGCCGGCGCGCCGCCAGCGCTCATCGCGAACCACGCCAGCCCTCCCCCCGCGGCGCCGAGCCCCACGAGGGTCAGCACGAGAGTCACCACGGATGACCGCTTCATCGAGTCCCTCCTGCCTTGCGTGTCTTCGCCGAGGCGCGTGGATCTCGCCGCGCGGGCTCTCGGCGCGCTGTGGGGCGCGGCGTGACGCCCCGCCTGCCGGACGCCCGCGCGGGAACGCGCCCCTCCAGCATGTCCGCCAGCGCCCGCCGCACCCGGATCACCCGCGCTTGGTTCAGCGGCACAAGCCCCAGCACCCAGTTAAGCCACAGCCCGTCGATCGCCGCCAGGACCGCCTCACCGATGCCCGGCGGCAACCCGTCGCGGCTCACCCGCTGGTGCAGGTCCGTATATACCGCGCGCATCGGCTCGATAAGGTCCGGGTTCTGCGCCAGCGCGGCGAAGACCGCCGACGTGCTGCGGCGCAGTTCCTCGGTCCAGCACTCGGCGTCGGACAGGCAGTGGTGCAGCAGCGCGCGGGCCATCCGCCCGGGTCCCTCGGGCGTGCGCTCATACGCGTCGGTGTAGCACGCCCGCCAGTTCCCGGCTGCCCGCGTGACCAGGCCCGTCACCAGCAGGTCCTTGGTCGGAAAATGGTGGAGCAGCCCGCCCTTGCTCAGGCCGGCTTCGGCCGCCACGGCATCGAAGGTCAGGTTCGCCGTGCCCTGGCGCACCACCACCTTCTCCGCGGCGTCGAGGATCGCGTCCCGCAGCGTGATGGAGGTCCCGCGTCCCAAGGCGGGAGAACAATACCGTCCGGACGGTCGGTGTCAACGGCCCGGGGCGGACACGGTTCGATCATCGCTCGGGCGCGGGCGCCGCGAACGAGTAGGTCCCCGACCCGACAGACAGAACTGCCTCGCCGGGCTCGGCGTTCAAGACGCCCACCCCTTCGGACTCGCGGACCGGCCGGCCGGACTCGAGCACGTCCGCGGGACGCGCGGTCGGCACGTACACCGTCGCCCGCGTGCCCACCGGGATCGTCACGCGGAGGGTGAACACACCGTCGGCGATCGCCCAAGAACTCTCGATCGTCCCTGATACCGCTCGGTAGCTCGCCTCGGCGCGGGTCAGCGTGGGGCCGACACGCGGGCGGATCACGATCCGATGGAATCCCGCGCCGTCCCGCTCCTGCGCGATGCCCGCCACGCTCTCGAAGAGCCACCGACCGCACGAGCCGAGCGCGTAGTGGTTAAACGAGTTCATGGTCCAGTCGCGGTGGACGCCACCCTCGGGCGTCCAGCCGTCCCAACGCTCCCAGATTGTCGTCGCACCGTGCTTCACGGGGAAGAGCCAGGATGGGAACTCGTCCTGCATCAGCAGACGGTGCGCGACATCCGGTCGCCCGTGATCGGTGAGCGCGTTCAGCAGGTGGCTCACGCCGACGAACCCGGTCGAGAGGCGGTTCCCCTTCGCTTCGATGTCCGCCACGAGACGGCGCAGCGCCTCGGGTCGTGAAGCCTCCGGGAGCAGATCGAACGCCAGCGCGAGCGTGTATACGCACTGCGTGTCCCCAGCGATGAACCCATCGTCGCGCACGTACCGCGCGTTGAGCGCGCCCCTGATCTCCCCGAGCAATCCCTCGTACTTCCCGGCCTCCTCATCGCGCCCCAGCACCCGCAGCGTCCGAGTCAGCAGGTCCGTGGAGTGCGCGAAGTACGCGGTCCCGATCAGGTCTTTCGGGGTGTCCGCGCCGATCGACAGCCAGTCTCCATAGTCGTTGCCGCGATCCCGGTCGCGGATCAGACCCGTGCTATGCGCCCGGCACCACTCCACCCAGCGGATCATCGACCCGACGTGCCGCTCCAGGATGCGGGTGTCGCCGTACGTCCGGTAGAGCTCCCACGGCACGATCGACCCCGCGTCACCCCACGCCGGAGTGCCGTAGCTCAGCCCCTTCATCGCGGGCGCCACGTCCGAGTGGGCCCCGTCGTCGCGCTGCGCGTCCGCGACGTCGTCCATCCACTTGGTCATGAACGGCGCGACACCGGCGTTGTAGACCGCGGTCGGGAGGAAAACCTGCGCATCGGCCATCCAACCCATCCGCTCGTCGCGCTGCGGGCAGTCCATGGGCACACTCAGGTAGTTGCCGCGAAGCCCCCACACGATGTTCGCTTGGAGCTGATTGAGGCGCAGGTCGGAGCACGAGAACGTCCCGTACGGAGGGAGATCGGAGCCGAGCACAACGCCGGTGACGGCGTCAAGCTCCGGCCGCGAGAGCAGGCCCGTGACCTCGACGTAACGGAATCCGTGAAACGTGAACCGCGGTTGCCATGTCTCCACGCCGTCGCCGCGGCACACATACGTATCCGTCGCCCGCGCCCCCCTCAGGTTCTGGGTATAGACCGTCCCGTCAGCGTTGAGCATCTCCCCGTGTCGCAGGGTCACGACCGCCCCGCGCGGCCCCTCCACCCGCAGGCGAACCACCCCCACCATGTTCTGGCCGATGTCGAACGTCCAGCGCCCGGGCGCGGGCTCGGTCATGTTCCGCGCCGGCAGTTCCATCAGCGCGCGGATGGGCTCGGACACATCCGCCTGGAGCCTCCGGGCCTCATGCCGGGTCGTCGCCGAGGACCAATCGCTGTCGTCGAACCCCGCCTCGGACCATCCGGCCACGTCCGCCCGTGCGTCGTGGGCCTCGCCGTCCATGAGGTCCGCCGCGAGCCGCGGGCCGGCGTGCGTCCTCCACGAACCGTCCGTGACGACCCGTTCCACGCTCCCGTTGGCGTAGGTGATCTCGATCTGCGCGAGCAAGGCCGGGACCGTGCCGTAGAACTGCCTCGCATGGAACAGCCCCGCGCGCCCGCTGTACCAGCCCGGCGCGACCACCGCCCCGAGGGCATTGCGACCCTCCACCAACTGATCCGTCACGTCATACACCTGGTAGCGCACGCGCTTCGAGTAGTCCGTCCAGCCCGGCGCGAGATGCTGATCCCCGACGCGCGTGCCGTTGAGGTGCAGCTCGTACACGCCCAGTGCGGTCGCGTAGAGCCGGGCCTTCACCACGCGCCGCCCGACCGCAAACGCCTTGCGCAAGTACGGCAGCCGGCCCTCGGGCAGCGCGATCGGCGCGTTTTCCGGTCCCTCAATCGTCATCCGTACACCGTCGCACTCGAACTCCACGGTCAGCCGCTTCGCAACACCCGGCGCGGGGTCACCGCCGAGCGATTCATTCGTCGGCACGAAGTTCGGACCCTTCGCCGCGATCAGCCCGGCGACGACGTCCGTCACGTCCTTCGCCGTGCGGCCGTCGGGTGTGTGATACTCCGCGCGGGTCACTTTGAGGGCGACCGGGGTCGTGCGTGCCTCCACCCACGCGCCGGTCCAATCCTCCGGGCGCCGCAGCCCCATCTCCCACTGTGCCGGATCGCTCCACGGCCCCGGCGCCCCGTGACGATCCCACGACCGCACCTTCCAAGAGCACTCCTGCCGCGATTCGAGGGGCGTGCCGCCGTACGTGATGTGCGCGGTGTCGAACGACAGGACCTGGCCCGAGTCCCACAGATCGCCCTCATCGCGCCCCAGCCGCTCAGCCGACGACGCGACGAGCACCTGGTACGCCCTCTGATGCTCCCCCCGGCGCTCGGCGGACACGACCCAGCTCAGACGCGGCGCCGACTCCTCCACGCCCAACGGGTCATTCAGGTACTCGCACCGCAGTCCATCGGCCCGCAGACCCCACCGCTCCGATCCGCGCATCGCCGGCGAACGCGCCACGATCAGCACCAGGATCGCCGCCGCACCGATTCGGATGACCCCGGCCATTCGTGCTCCTCAATGATGCCGCGACCTCAGCGCCCGATCGTCGCCGCCCAGCGCCGCGCGGCCGCGATCAGCTCCGGCGGCTCGTCGCGCGAGAGCCGCCGCAGGTGATGTTCTGCGTTGCCCGCGATGAAGCGGTCGTAGTACGCGAAGTCCCAGATCGCCGCCCCGCGAAATCCGTGCCCCGTAAGCACCCGGTACGACCCCGGCATGAACGAGAGCGGGAACACCAGCCCCTGGTCATCGTCGAGCACCGTGATCAGGCAGGCCCCCGTCCTCGCGTCCCATACCTTGAGCATCCCGTCGCTGCTCTCGCTGGCCAGCAGGCGACCGTCGCCCGAGAATGCGACCGACCAGATGATCTCGCGGTGCCCCTCCAGGCTCAGCAGCACGCGCCGCGACGCCAGGTCGAAGATGCGGGTCCGCCGCTCGCCGTCCCCGAGCGCGAAGCGCGTCCCGTCGGGGCTGATGTCCAGCGCCCAGAGCGCCCCCTCCTCACGGATAGTCTCGATCACCGCCGCGTCCGCCGCGTTCATGATCTGGAGCGTGCCGGCGCTGTTGGTCGTCAGCATCAGCTTCCCGTCGGGCGTGAAGCGCACCTGCCGGGTGTTCGAACTCCCGGTCCGCGCCTCGGCCTTGAGGCTCCAGTCGCGCGTGTCCCACAGCTTCACGAGCTTGTCGTAGCCGCACGTCGCCAGCACCGTCCCGTCCGGCGAGAACCGCACGTGCGTCAGGCTCGACCCCGGGTGGGCGTCGAACTCGGTGACGAGCTCGCGCCGCGCGACGTCCCACACCCGGGCCGCACCGTCCGACGACGCCACCGCCAGGAACGCCCCGTCGCCGCTGAACGCCACGTCGAACAGGCGGACCCGTCGCCCCGGGAGCGTCGCCACGTGGCTCAGGTCCGACGCGCGCCACAGGTTCGCCGCCCCCGACTCGTTCACCACCGCGATCGTCGAACCGTCGGGCGTAACGGCCGCCATGTGCAGGTACCCGCGCGACCCGTGCGGGGGCTCGAGCCAGCGCCGCGCCCCGTCGGCCGACACATCCCACACACGCACCGTGCGGTCGCCCGCCGTGGAGGCGAGCGTGGAGCCGTCGGCGCTGAGCGCGCAGTGCGCGATGATGCTGTCCGACACCGCGACCAGCTCCGCCCGCGCCTTGTCCGCCGCCTCCGCGGCGTACATCGCCCACCAGTCCGCGAAGAGCACCCGCCGACCATCCGACGAAAACGCGACGTGCCGCACGCCCCAGGCCGGGCCCTTGACGATCGCCCCCGCCGGTGTCATCGACGCCGCATCCCACAGGCGCACCGTCGCGTCCGCGCCGCAGGACGCGATGGTCTTCGCGTCCGGCGAGAACGCCGCGCCCGCCGCCCCGGCGTGAACCATCAGCGGGCCGATCGAGCGCCGGGCGCCCACGTCAATCACGCGAACGCCCTCGTTCCCGCTCGCCGTCAGGCGCGTGCCGTCCGCGGAAAACGCGACGTGGTGCACGCCGCCGGGGTGGACCCCCAGCTCGCCGACGGGCGCGAGCGTCCGCGCATTCCACAGGCGCAGGCTCTCATCACCGCCCCCGGTGGCGGCCAGGATGCCGTCGGGCGAGATCGCGACGCTGAACCGCCCGGGCTTGTGCGCGCGGGCCACCCCGGTCTTTCCGCCCGTCGCCAGGTCCCACGCGATCAGGACGCCGTCAGCGCCGGCCACCAACGCCGTGCCCGCGTCGGGTGCGAGCGCGATCGACCGGATGAACACCGGCGGCCCCGGCAGCGTGCGCACGCACGCCCCGCTCCGCCCGTCCCAGACGCGGAGAACGCCGCGCCGGTCGCCGGAAACAACCACGCCCCCGTCCCGCGAAACCGCTACGCCCTCGGTCGGCGCCGCGTGCCCTTCGAGTGTCGCCCGGCACGGGTAGTGCGCGTACGCATCCCGCAGCGCCCACAGCGTGTCCGGAGCCGACGGGTTCCGGACGTGCTCGTTCCACAGGATCTCTTCGCCGTCGGGCGCGGAGCCGGACGCGACCAGCAGCCGCGCCCGCTCCAGGTTGCTCGTGCGCAGCTCGCTCTCCAACGCGGCGTTCGCCGCGGACTCCGCGGCCTTGGCCAATCGCTCGCGCCCCGCCAGCGCCCGGTACGACGACGCCGACGCCGCGGCCCACGCCGCGAACCCCGCGACCAGCAGCAGGAACCCGGCCGCGGCCCCCAGCACCCACCGGTAGCGGCGCATCCGTTTCTGGAGGATGTAGAGCGACGAATCGCGCCGAGCCGCGATCGGCTCGCGCGCCAGGAACCGCCGCAGGTCGGCCGCGAGTTCCGCCGCCGACGCGTACCGCCGCGTCGCGTCCTTTTCCAGCGCCTTGGCCGCGATCGTCTCGGCGTCGCCGCGCAGCCGCGCGTCAAGCCGCCCCAGCGGGGTCGGCTCGCGGTCGCGCAGGGACAGCGCCGCCTGCGTCACGCTCATCCCCCCCACGTCGATCGGCGACCGCTCCGCCAGCGTCTCATACAGGATCGCCCCCAGCGCGTAGACGTCCGACCGCGAGTCCACCGCCCGCGGGTCGCCCGCCACCTGTTCGGGGCTCATGTACCCGAGCGTGCCGATGAGCTGCCCCGCGCTGGTCATCGCGTGGTCGGGGGCGTCGGCCCCGGTGAGGCGCGCCACGCCGAAGTCCAGCACCTTCGGCTCGCCGCGATCGTTGACGAGGATGTTCGCAGGCTTCAGATCGCGGTGGATGACCCCGCGCCGGTGCGCGTGGTCCACCGCGTCGCACGCGCGGGCCACCAGCTCGAAGCGCTCGGCGATCGAAAGCCCGCCCCGGCCAACCCCGCCCCCCGCCCCGCCCCCCGCCCCGCCCCCCGCCCCGCGCCCGGCCTCGCGCGCGTAGACGGTCAGCGGGCGCCCCTCGACCAGCTCCATCACGATGTACGGCCGCCGCCCCCCCACTCCCGCTTCGCCGTCGGCGAACCCGGCCTCGAAGAGCTGGGCAATCCCCGCGTGCTGGAGCGACGCGAGCGCCTCGGCCTCGTGCGAGAACCGTTTGAGCAGCGACGACGTGACCAGCTCGGGACGCACCACCTTCAGCGCCACCCGGCGCCGCGGGAACTCCTGCTCCGCCTCGTACACCACGCCCATCCCGCCGCGACCGAGCTCGCGGATGATCTTGAAGCGCCCGATCGCCGCGGGAAGCGCGGGCGGCGCCGCGTCCGAGCCCGACCCGCCCGCCCCCCCACCGCCGGTCAGGGCCGACGCCGCTTCGAGCGCCGAGCCGTCGAGCAGGTGGTCGCTTTGTTCGTGGTAGCCGAGCAGCGCTTCGACCTCGGCGCACACCTCGGGATCGTCGATGCGGGCCGCGTCGAGGATCAAAGCACGTGCCGCGCCCTGCTCCCGGGACGCCGCCTCGAACAGACGACGGACGCGGCGCTCACGGTCCGCGCCCCGCGAGCCGCCCCCCTCCCGAACTCCGCTGGTCCCCATCGCGGTCATGCCGGCACGAGTGTACACGGGCCGTCAACTGCTACCCCCATTACCGCTCCTCTCCACCCGCTCACATGCTCACCTCTTCACCTCCCCACCTCTTCATCCGCTCCGCCCCCGCTCCACCTCGCGCATCAGCCACGCCCGCGCATACGCCCACTCGTTCTTCACCGTGCTCGGCGAAAGGTCGAGCGCCTGCGAAGTCTGCTCGATCGTCAACCCCGCGAAGAACCGGAGCATGACCACCTCGTGCTGCCGCTCGTCCCGTCCTTTGAGCACGGTCAGAGCCTTATCCAGAGCGATCAGATCCTCCGCCGCCTGGTCCTGGGGGCCGTCGGTCTCGAGCGTCGGCAGCGTGAGCCCGTCGTGGAGCGCTCCGGCCTGGCGGGGGCGCGTCGCGCGGACGTGCCGGGCGCGATCGATCAGGATCCGCCGCATCGCCAGGGCCGCCGCCCCGAAGAAATGCGCCCGGTTGTTCCACGGAACTTCTTTCCCCCCGGCCCCGCCCCCCCCGCCCCCCCCCACAAGCCGCAGGTACGCCTCGTTGACCAGCGCCGTCGGCTGGAGGGTCAGCGGCCGCCCGCCGCCCTTTTCCCGCCCCATGAGGGCGACCGCCATCCGTCGCAGCTCCTCATAGACCAGCGGAAACAGCCGCTCCGTGGCAAGCGTGTCCCCGCCCACCGCGGCGTCGAGCAACTGCGTCACCTGTGTCCTGGCGTCGGTCGGCACGGCCCCTCCCGCCGTATCTTTGGCCGCGATCGGGCGCGGGGGGCACGTCGCGGGCGGGCCGCTTGTGCCAAGCCTGCCCATCGCCCATTGGCCATGGCCCATGGCAATTCTCTGGCCGCCCCGGCCACACCCCCCGCACGTAGCGGCATGAAGACCCTCATCGCCACCGTCGCCGCACTCGCCGTTTGCGGCCAAACCCTTGCCCAACCCGACCGAATCCTCGACACCCCGGCAGGGTGGGGATACCTCTACGGGGCCACCGGCAACCAGATCAACACCTCCATCAGCACCGGCTCACGCCCCTTCAGCATCGAGCTGGCCACCACCGGCCTCACCCCGACCTATGACACCCTGTTCGTCGTGAACTCCGGGGCCTACGCCGTCTCCGGTTCGATGGTGACGTACGGGCAGACTTCCGCCGGGATCACGACTTGGCTCAACACGAACAACCTGCGGCTCTTGGACCTGGAAGGCTACGAGAACGCGGCGGGCAACATGGTCTTCACCGCCGTCGGCGTGCCTAACAGCGGGGCCACCGCCGCGCCCGGATGGGGCTGGGTCGCGGGCGTCAGCGTCGCGCAGATCAACTCGTGGCTCAGCGGGACCAACCTGCGGCTGATCGACTTGGACACCTACACGATCGGCACCACGAAGTACTACAGCGCCGTGGCCGTGCCCAACACCGGGGCCAACGTGCAGAGCTGGTGGGTGTACTACAACATCACCGAAGCGCAGGTCGTCGCGGAGCTCACCGCCAACAGCGCCCGCCTCATCAGCATCGCGATCGAGAGCGGCGGGACCATCACGTCGGCGCCGCGGTACTCGGTGGTGATGGTCGGCCAGAACCCCGGCGCGGGGTGGTTCCACGGGAACCTCTCCAGCGCGCAGGTCAACGACCTCGTGAACCAGTACGGGGCGCGGCTCACGTGCATGAGACGGTTCACGAACTTTGTCGGCAGCACTCGGTTCGCCGTGGCGATGGTGGACAACTCCAACGCCCAGACGCGCCGCGTCCGCGACCTGCTCTGGGCCGGGACGGACGGCATCACCGGGTTCACGCTCAAGCAGGTCGGCGGGCCCGTGCTCGCGGGCGTCAACCAGACGTTCGCGTTCGAGCCGTGCAGCACCGTCAAGCTGCTCCACGGGGTCTACGCGATCCACCAGTGCTCGATCGGCGCGGACTCGCTCAACGCCAACGTCGAGCACCGCAACGAGTGCTCCTCCTGCCCGTTCACGTGGACCTGCACGCCGGTGTTCCACAGCGTCTCGGACACTGTCCGCGCGCTGCTCGAGCCCAGCAGCAACAACGCCCTCATCGCGCTGGAGAAGCGGTACAGCATCCCCAGCCTGCTCGCGTTCGCCGACGCCCACGGGGCCCCGAGCCTCACCCTCGACCGCCAGGACTGCCAGTGCGCCGTCGTGCTCAACAAGGCGACGACGGGCGAGATGGCCGACTTCATGGAGCAGGCCGTGGACGGCACGCTGTACAGCAACTCTTGGCGGGAGCAGCTCTTCGATCGCATGAACGACCTGGACAGCCTCGGGTACGGGTCGTACATGACGCTGAACAACGTCATCAACCAGGAGGCCGCGGCGATCAACCTGCCCACGACCGTCCGCGACCAGTTCAAAGACGCGGTGCGGTACGTGAACAAGGGCGGGTCGTATGAGTGCGGGAACCTGGCGTGGGGAACCGAGGGCGGGTGGGCGAGCCTGCCCCGGAAGGTGACCCTCGCGAGCAACTGGCTCATCCTGCCGCGGGAATACACCTTCGCGCTCTTCGGGCACAACGCTTCGACCTTGCCCACCATCGTCTACTCGATGAAGCAGGAGATGCTCCGCGAGCAGATCGCCGAAGCCCTGGCCACGTGGAAGACCGCGTGCGAGCCGGAAGTCCAGGCGAACCCGCTGCCCGTGTCCGTCGCCCCCGGCGCCACCGTCCTCTTCGGCTGCACCGCCACGTCCTCCGGCGGCATCGTGACCTACCAGTGGCGGCGCAACGGCGTAAACCTCACCGTCGTCCCCGGTCACATCTCGGGCGTCTTCGGCACCGCCCTGACCATCTCCAACGTGACCTCCGCCGATGAGGGGACGTACACCTGCATGACGACCACCGCGTGCGGCACCGACCTGAGCAGCGGCGCGGTCCTGAGCGTCTCGTGCTACCCCGATTGCAATAACAGCAACACCCTCACCGTCGCGGACTTCGGGTGCTTCCAGGGCAAGTACGCCCTGGGCGACCTGTACGCCGACTGCAACGCGAGCGGCAACCTCACCGTCGCCGACTTCGGCTGCTTCCAGGGCAAGTACATCCTCGGCTGCCCGTAACCCCGCCCTATGAGCCGGCACCACCCGCCCGCGCCGCGGGCGAGCGGGTCTCATCGAACCCCGTTGTCGCGGGGGGCACGCCGTCGCGGTGTGCCCCCCCGTTTTTTTCTGCGCAAGCGGCGCGCGGTCGCGCGGGCCGGTCCGGTCCCCGCCGACGCCATGTCCGCGATCGTGGTCGTCCGCAGGAACCTCACGATCGCCGCGTGATGCGCCCGCCAGAACCCCCGGCACGGGCAGCCGCGCACGCACGCGGCGTCCCCCATCAGGCATCCGCGCACCAGGCAGCGATCGCTCAGGGCGACGCACAGGTCGTGCAGCGTGATCCGGTCCGGCGAGCGGGCGAGAGTCACACCGCCCCGCGTGCCCCGACGCGTCGTTACCAACCCCGCCCGGGCCAGCGTCTGCATGATCTTCGCCAGGTAGGCCGCGGGGACGCCCGAATCCTTCCCCAGTTTTCGCACCAACACCAGCCGCCCCTTCACGGCCGCCGCCCGGCCCAGCGCCTTCGCCGCGTACGCCGTCGCTCGACTGATCATCAACCGCCCTCCATCCGCGCTCGCTCGAACCTGAATCGCGCCGCACGAAGGGTTCCGCCGCAACCACGGGATCCGGCTTCGCCCGCCGGCCGCGCGAACCACGCTCCATGGCGCGGCGAGTCGGGTTCGTGCGCCACCGCCCGCCGATCCCGCCACGCGCCGCGCGCCGCGCGTGATCCGACAGCTTATGCCCGCACGCGCGGTCGATTCCGGCGGTACGCTGGACCGCCATCCGAGCCGGTCCCCGGATCGGAATGCGCAGGAGGGCCCCGCCATGCCGCGCGTACGTGGTTCAGTCCTGCTCGCGTGTGTCGCGCTCGTCCTCGGCGCCTGTGACCGCACTCCCCGCGACGCAACCGCGCCGACCGGCGGCACACCCGCACAGGCCACTCCGAAGCCCCTCGTCGTCGGCTTCTCCCAGATCGGCGCGGAGGGCGCGTGGCGCACGGCCAACTCGGAGTCCATCCGCGGCGAGGCTGGCGCCCGCGGCATCCGCCTGGTGTTCTCCGACGCCCAGCAGAAGCAGGAGAACCAGATCAAGGCGCTGCGGTCCTTCATCGCCCAGGACGTGGACGTCATCGTCCTCGCGCCGGTCATCGAGACGGGGTGGGAGCCGGTGCTGCGCGAGGTGAAGGCCGCGGGGATCCCCGTGATCCTCACCGACCGGTCCGTCCAGGTCTCCGACGAGTCGCTGTTCGTGACGTTCATCGGCGCCGACTTCGTCGACGAAGGGCGGCGCGCGGCCGACTGGCTCATCAAAGCCTCGAACGGCTCGGCCGTCATCGCCGAACTCCAGGGCACGCCCGGCTCCGCGCCGGCGATCGACCGCAAGAAAGGATTCGGGGAGGCGATCGCCCCGCACGCGGGCATGAGGATCGTGCTGTCGCAGAGCGGCGACTTCAACCGGGCCAAAGGCAAGGAGGTCATGGAAGCGCTGCTGAAGACGCCCGAAGGCCGCGCGATCACCGCGGTCTATGCCCACAACGACGACATGGCGCTCGGGGCGATCCAGGCGATCGAGGAGTCCGGGCGGCGGCCGGGGCGGGACGTGCTCATGGTGTCGATCGACGCGGTGCGCGGCGCCTTCGAGGCCATGGCCGCCGGCACGCTCAACTGCACCGTGGAGTGCACCCCGCTGATCGGCCCGCTGGTCTTCGACACCGTGCAAGCCGTCGCCGAGGGCCGAACCGTCCCGCGCCGCATCCCAACGCCCGGCGCGGTCTACGAGCAGCCCCAGGCCGCGGAGCTGCTGCCGGGCCGGAAGTACTGAGTCGAGGTTCGGGTCCCGCGCTTCACCACAATGGCCGACGACGCCGAACAGCCCATCCTGAAAGTCACGGGCCTGTCAAAGTCCTTCGGCGTGGTGCGCGCCCTGTCGGCGATCGACTTCTCCGTCCGCCCGGGGGAGGTGCACGCCCTCGTCGGCGAGAACGGCGCGGGCAAGAGCACCCTGATCCGAGTCCTTACCGGCGTCCACCGCCCGGACGCGGGACACCTCGCCCTTGACGGCCGAACCATCGTCCCCCGCTCGCCGCTCCACGCCGAAACGCTCGGCATCGCGTGCGTCCACCAGGAAGTCATGCTGATCCCGCGGCTGTCGGCCGCCGAGAACATCGTGCTCGGGCGCGAGCCGACCCGCTTCGGGCTCGTGAACCGACGCGCCATGCACGCCCGCGCCCGGGCCGCGCTCGACCGGCTCGGCGTGTCCTTCGACGTGACGCGGGACCTGGAGGCCCTCCCGATCGCTTCCCGCCAGCTCGCGGCGATCGCCCGCGCGCTGGACGTGTCGGCCCGCCTCCTGATCCTCGACGAGCCGACCGCGAGCCTTGACCGCGGGGAGGTCACGAGACTCCTGGCGGTGCTCCGCCGCCTGCGCGAGAGCGGAATCGGCATCGTCTTCGTCAGCCACTTCCTCGAGCAGGTGTACGCCATCGCGGACCGCGTCACGATCCTGCGCGACGGCCGGCTCGTCGGGACGCATCCCGTCACCGAGCTCCCGCGCGTCTCGCTCGTCAGCCTGATGATCGGTCGTCCGCTGGCCGAGCCGACGGCGCCCCGATCCGCGGCCGAAACGCCGGACGGAGCGCCGCCGCGACCCGCCCCTGTTCTGTCCGCGCGCGGCCTGGGCCGGCGCGGCGCGATCGCCCCCTTCGATCTCGACCTTGAGCCGGGCCGGACGCTGGGCCTCGCGGGGCTGCTCGGGTCCGGGCGGAGCGAGGCGGCCCGGCTGCTTTTCGGGCTCGAGCGCGCGGACTCGGGGACGATCTCCAGGGACGGTCGCCCCGTCACGATCCGTTCGCCCCGCGGTGCCGTCGCCCGCGGGCTGGCGTTCACGCCCGAGGACCGCCGGGCCGAAGGGCTCATCCCGGACCTGTCGGTCCGCGAGAACATCGTGCTGGCCATGCAGGCTTCACGCGGCATCTGGCGCCGGCTCCCGTCGCGCCGGCAGCATGAGATCGCCGGCGACATGATCCGTCGCCTGGCGATCCGTTGCACCGGGCCCGAGCAGCCCGTCCGCACGCTCTCCGGGGGCAACCAGCAGAAGGTGGTGCTGGCCCGCTGGCTGATCCTCCGCCCCCGCGTCCTGATTCTGGACGAGCCGACCCGGGGCGTGGACGTGGGCGCGCGCGAGCAGATCGAATCGCTCATCGGCAGCTTGCGCGACGAGGGGCTCGCCGTGCTGCTCATCACCGCGGAGCTCGATCACCTCGTGCGGGCGGCCGACCGCCTGCTGGTGCTGCGCGACCGGCGCGTGGTCGCGCGACTCGACGGGGCGTCGCGCACGGAAGACACCGTGATGCACGCGATCGCGGACGCACGACATGACGAAGACCACCATCGCTGAGCCGCGTCTGTCGGGCGATCGCGCACGGCCCGCGGTGCTGCGCCCGCTTGCGGCCCTGGCGCTCCTCGTCCTGTTCAACGCGGTCTTCACACCGGGATTCCTTGGCGTGGACCTGCGGGGCGGCGGGCTCTACGGCGCGCCGATCGACGTCCTGAACCACGGCTCGAAGGTCGCGGTGGCGGCCGTCGGCATGACGCTCGTCATCGCCGCACGTGGGGTTGACCTTTCCGTCGGCGCGGTGGCCGCCGTCGCGGGCGCGGCCGCAGCCGCACTCGCCGTCGCGGGCTGGTCGCTCCCGATCGTCCTCGCCGGAGCGCTGGGGACCTCGATCGTCGCGGGCGTGTTTAACGGCGTCCTCGTCGCGGCGCTGCGCCTCCAGCCGATCGTGGCGACGCTCGTGCTCATGGTCTGCGGGCGCGGCGCGGCTCAACTGATCTGCGAAGGGCAGGTGGTCGTGTTCGCGCACGACGGGCTCGCGTTCATCGGCGGTGGCACGCTCGCGGGCATCCCCTTCCCGGTTGTGCTCGCCGGGCTGATTGTCGCCGCCGCGGTTGTGACGACGCGCCGCACGGCGCTGGGCCTGTTCGTGGAGGCAATCGGCAGCAACCCCGACGCGGCCCGGGCCTCGGCGGTCCCCGTCGGGCGCGTCGTCGTGCTGGCGTATGCCGGGTCGGGCGTGTGCGCGGGCGTGGCGGGGCTGATCGCCGCCGGGGACATCAAGGCCGCCGATGCGAACCACGCGGGTCTCTACCTGGAGCTTGACGCGATCCTGGCCGTGGTGCTCGGGGGCACGGCCCTCACCGGCGGGCGGTTCCACATCGCCGCGTCGGCCGTCGGCGCGATCTTCATCCAGGCCCTCACGACAACCCTGTACATGCACAACGTCAGCCCGGACGTGGCGCTGGTGCCCAAGGCGATCGTCGTCATCCTTGTGTGCCTGCTCTCCTCACCCACATGGCAGGAGTGGCGAACGCGGTGGCGATCCTCCGCCGCGCCGCCCGAGCCGCCGGGGTCGACGCCATGAAGCCCACCCTCCGGTTCATCCCCTTGCTGGTCACCGCCGGGGTCGCCCTCGCGCTGTATCTCACGGGCTGCGCGATGTTCCCGCGCTTCGGCTCGGCGCGCGTCCTCGTCAGCCTCGTCGGCGACAACGCGTTCCTCGGCGTGGCCGCCGTCGGCGCGACCTTCGTCATCCTCTCCGGCGGGATCGACCTGTCGGTCGGTGCCGTCGCCGCCTGCGCGAGCATCCTGGCCGCCGCGCTGATCGACTCCGGCCTCCACCCGCTCGCCGCGATCACCGCCACGCTCGCCGCCGGAGCTGCCTTCGGGCTCGCCCAGGCCGCCCTCATCGCGGCCTTCCGCCTGCCGGCCTTCCTCGTCACGCTCGCGGGCATGTTCCTGGCGCGGGGCCTGGGATTCGTGATCCATCCCCGGTCGCTCGCCGTCAACCACCCGTTCATCGCTCACGCCAACGAACGCCTCGCGATCCCGCTGGGCGACGGCCTCGACTGGCCGTTGACCGCCACCATCTTCATCGCCGTACTCGCGTCAGGCATGATCCTCGCCCACCGCACCCGTTTCGGCCTGCGCGTCATGGCGATCGGCGGCGACGAACGCGCGGCCGCGCTCATGGGCGTCCCCGTCGCGCGCACGCGGCTGGCGGTCTATGCGCTCGCGGGGTCTTGCTCCGCGCTCGCGGGCGTTGTTTACACGTTTTACACCCAGTCGGGCGACCCCGCGGCGTGCATGGGCCTGGAACTCGACGTGATCGCGGCCGTCGTCATCGGCGGCACGCTCCTCACCGGCGGCGCGGGGTTCGTCGCGGGCACGGCACTGGGCGTCGCGGTTCTCGGGCTCATTCAATCGCTGATCGCGTTCCACGGATCGCTCAACAGCTGGTGGACGCGGATCGCCGTTGGCGTGCTGGTACTCCTGTTCGTGACGCTGCAGGCGGGGCTGCTTTCCCTGGCACGTGCGCGGCTTGCCACGCGCCGCGCCGCCCCTTGACGCCGCACGTCTCGTCGGTACCGTGTCACGGTGGCGCCACAGGTCCGGAGCCGTGGGCAACCACAATGAATGACCGCCCCCGCGCCGGAACATCGTCGGGAGGTTTCGCCATGGCACCCGTGGTTCGACACGTCGCCGCCGCTCTGCTCTGCCCGCTCGTCGGCGGCGGAGCGCTCGCCCAGACCACAACCCCTCTGAACTACGTCGAGTCCTCCACCGGGCTCTTCCCGCCGCAATGGGAGGGCGGACGGACAACGCTCATGCTCGCCGACGTCAACGGCGACGGGCACCCGGACATCGTCTCCATCGGCGACCACGGCTCGCCCAACATCAACTCGCAGCTCCACGGCGTGAGCGTCTGGTTCGGCGACGGCGTCGGCGGGTGGACGTCCTATCAGACGGGCACGTTCGGGTACGGCGGCGTCGCAGTCGGCGACCTGAACTGGGACGGCGACCCCGACATCGCGTACGGCATGCACCACAACTACAGCACGAGCGACTTCGGTGACCAGCTCATCGAGGCCGCCCTCGGCGACGGCACGGGCATGAACTGGACGCCGTGGGACGATGGACTGGCGACCAACGGCGAGAAGTACGGGATGTTCGGCGTGGCCCTCGCGGACTTCGACGCCGACGGGGACCTCGACCTGGTCTCTAACTCATTTGGTTGCTGCGCCGGCGTTCACGCGTACTCGAGCAACCACTTCAGTCCCCTCGCCCCAGCCCCGGGCACGTGGATTCAAACCTTTGGTTTCGTCGGCGGCAACGCGACCAACGACGTCGCCGCCGGCGACGTGAATAACGACGGGTTCCCCGACTTCGTCGTCGCGCACCAGCACGGCTCGGTCTACGTGAACAATCGCGCCGCCTCGTTCGTGCTCTCAGACGCGGGTCTGCCGGCCGTCGGGCTCGTGGGGCGCCGGGGGCCGAGCCTCGCGGACTTGAACGGCGACGCCCGCGACGACCTGTCGTTCGTCAACGCATCCGGCGGCGTCGAGGTCTGGCTCCGCACGCCGGCGGGCGGGTGGTCGGGCGCCTCGGCCGGACTTCCCGCGAGCGGGTACGTCGCCACAAAACTGGCCGACATGAACGCCGACGGCTTCGCCGACGTTGTTGCCTACCGCCCGACCCAACTCGCGGTCTGGGCGGGGAACGGCGGCGGAGGCGGGTGGACGCAGATCGCGACCATCGTCCTTCCAACACCCGGAACGTACTCCGCCATGACCGTCGGCGACGTGGATCGCAACGGACTCCCGGACGTGGCCATCGTCACCAACGAGGGCGCGGGGCTGAACCCGCGCAACCGCCTGCGCGTCTTCCGCGAGTCGTCCGCGCCCGCGGCGCTCGCGATCCGCGTCGTCGCGCCGCCGCCGGGTCGGATCGTGCGCACCGGCGCCGCGCTCTTCGTGGACTGGTCCGTCGCGGTACCCGGGAGCGCGGGGTTGAGCGCCTCGGTCCGCCTGGAGCACGCCGACACCCCGACCGGTCCATGGACCTCGCTGGGAAACTTCCCCGCGAACGGGCGCGCCCAGCTCAGAGTTCCGGGCTCCGCGGCCGGCCTCTGCGGCACGATGCGGTACCTGCGCGCGACCGTGGACACTCCCGCGGGGGTCGCGTCTTCCGTCAGCGGCCCCTACACCCCAGCGGCCGCCGGCTGGTGCTACGCCGACTGCAACGGGGACGGCACGCTCACCGTCGCCGACTTCGGCTGCCAGCAGACGTGGTTCGCGTTTCCCGAGTGCGGCCAGCAGCGCGACTGCAACTGCGACTGGACCTGCACGATCGCGGATTTCTCCTGCTTCCAGAACGCCTACGTGCTGGGGTGCCCGTAGTTGCCGGTTGCAACGGCGCGACGGATTGCGATCCGTTCGAATCGGATGATCCAGAGAAAAAAAGGCCAGGGGACCGCGGCCCCCGGGCCCGACGTGATTGCTTCAGTTCACCCGCGTTGCCTCGGTCACGGGCACCCGAGCACGTACTTGCCCTGGAAGCACCCGAAGTCCGCGACGGTCAGCGACCCGCTCGCGTTGCAGTCGGCGTAGAGATCGCCGAGGACGTACTTGCCCTGGAAGCACCCGAAGTCGGCTACGGTGAGCCCCCCGCTCGCGTTGCAGTCCGGATAGCACGCGTCGCTGACGAACGCGATCCCCTTGTAGAAGCCGAAGTGCGCGAGCGTCGGCGCGCCCGTCGTCGTGTTGATCGTGTAGAGCCCGCCGTTGAACCGCGCGCCCCAGAGCGTCCCCGCTGAGTCGAATGCGAGGTCCTCGAACCAGTTCGAGTCGCCCCCGATGTTGGCGATGAACGAAAGCGCCCCGGTCTGAAGGTTGAGCCCGAAGAGGCTCGTCTGCTGGATGTCCGTGCAGTACGCCTGGCCCTGGGCGTTGATCGCGAAGGCGGTGATCTGGTCGTGCTCCGGTCCGCCGCCGGAGAAGTTCGCCGCCAGCGTCGCGGCGCCCGTCGTCAGGTTGAACGTGAAGACGCCAACGCCGTCGGTCGTGCCGTAGAGCACGCCGCTCGTCGGGTGGGCATAGACCGATCGGAAGTTCCAGTTGAACCCGGTCGGCCCCACCACCGTCCCCGCGCCGGTCGCCGGATCGATCCTGAACAGCCGATCCGGATTCGGGTCGTTGTACCCGTCGACGGAGTACATCGAGCCGTTCAGGGCGGCGAGCCCGCCGAAGAGCGACTCGTGCCCGGTCACGGGGACGCTCGACACGATCGCGCCGGTCTGCGGGCTCACCTCGCGCAGCTGCGGGAAGAGCTGGTCCGACAGGATGTAGAACTTCTCCTGGGCCTGGGCCGACGCCGCCGCGGCGAGCGCCGCCGCGCAGAACATCACACGGGTCTTCATGGTCCGGCTTCCTCTTTCCCCACGCCCCGCCCCGACTCGTTGTCGGCGGCGCACACACGCCGCGAACCAGTGTACCCCGGACCGCACGGCCCACCAACGAATCGCGCCCGGAAAAACCCGGGCGCGGAGAAGGGCTCTGTTTGTCCGATGACTCCGCGGAAGCCGCGGCGCGGATCAGTTCCGCGTGCGTGTCTCGGCCGGCTCCTTGAGCTGGGCGTGCCCGCGCCCGTCGGCCAGGGTCTGTGTCTGCAGGACGACGAGCGCGTGCTCGAGCTGGAGGTCCAGCCCCTTGGCGATCAGGTCATCCGGGTTGGGCGACGGCTCGTTCTTGTCGCCCTTGGCGCCCTCGTTGTTGAGCTTCAGCACGTCGGCGTTCTGGCGCAGCGTGAACGCTTCCGCGATCTGCTTGGGCAGCATCTCGACGGACAGGTTGGGCTCGACGCCCCAGTGCTCGCTGGTCGGCTTGCGGTGGATCAGCCGCCCCCCCGGCAGCTTGTAGTACTGCGTCGTGAGCTTGACGTACGCGGGCGTGAGCCCGGCGCCGGGGAGCTGCCACACGTTCTGCACGCTCCCCTTGCCGAAGCTGCGCTGCCCGAGCACCAGCCCGCGCAGCGCACCCGCGGCCGCGTAGTCCTGGATCGCCCCGGAGACGATCTCGCTCGCCGAGGCCGAGCCCTCGTTCACCAGCACCACGACCGGGATGTTCGAGAGCGTCGCCCGCCGGTCGAGCGCATACTCGCGCTCCGGGGTGCGGCCGTCCGGCCCGTGCGTCGAGACGATCAGGCCGTCGTACACCTCGGCGGCACGCGGCTCGACGAACCGGCTCGTCACCGCGACGGCCTGCTCGAGCAGCCCGCCGGGGTTGAACCGCAGGTCGAGGATCAGCCCGCGGACATTCTGGGCCTTCATCTGCCGGATCGCCGAGTCGAGCTCCAGATCCGTCTTCTCGGTGAACCCGCTCAGCCGCACGTACCCGATCTTCAGCTCCGGGTCGATGAACCACTCCCAGGAGTCCTCGGCCGCGCCGATCCGCTTCCACCCCTTGACGCTGGGGATCTCGATCTTCTCACGGATGAGACTCACGTCGATCTCGTCGACCCTCGGCCCGTCCCCTGCGCCGCCCGCGGGTGCGTCATCGGACGCTCGCTCAAGCGTCAGCATGACCTTGGTGTCTTCCGTGCCAGTGATGACGTCCACGGCCTGGTCGAGGGAGAATCCGAGCGTCGACTTGCCGTTGACGCGCTTGATAATGTCGCCCGGGCGGACGCCGGCGCGCTGAGCGGGCGTCCCCTCGATCGGCGTGACCACGCGGATGTTCAGCAGCTCGTCGAGCTGGATGTGGATGCCGACGCCGATGAAGTTGCCCTGCGTGCTCTTGTTGAACCGGCGGACCTCGTCGGGCCAGATGATCGCCGAGAACTCGTCGAACTCGGCCATGGCGCCGTTGCCGAACTCGTGGATCAGCGCGGGCTCGTCGATCATCACGGACTTCTTGTTCTCGCCCATGAGCCGCTTCATCAGCTCCATCGTGTCACCAGGGCGGGCGCCGAGCAGAAGCCGCGCATCCTCCTGCGCGAGGGACGCGAGCATCCGGGCGCGGGCCTCGGGGTTGCGCAGCCCCGGGAACGACCCCGCGAGGTCCTCCGTCGTAACCATCGTGCGGATCGCCTCGATCCCGCCGCGCAGCGACTTCTCCAGCGGTGTGCGTTCGACGTGGTCGGCCGCTCCGCGTTCGACGGCCTTCGCCGCCATGTACGTCGTGATCCCCGCGAGCTTCTCGCTCCAGACGTCACCGACAGGGTTGTACGGCGGAAGGGGTTTCTCGTTGTCTTCCAGCCGCCGGTCGTTGCGCAGCTCCCAGAACCGTTCGGGGACATACAGGCGGATCATGCTCAGCCGCGTGCCCTGGCGGCGCAGGTCTTCCTTGAAATCCCCGGTGTCCTCGTAGAGCGAGTCGAGCCGGGCGAAGAGCTCGCTGGACGTGAACCAGTCGCCGCGCAGCTCCGCGTCGCGCGCCGCCTCGGCGGCCCGGGCCCGCAGCCGCGCGACCCGCGCGTCGTTCAGCACCCCGGGCTTGTCCGTCGAGAGCATGTGGAGCTCGACCGCCGAGCGCAGCGCCCGACTGATCGTCAGGTCGCTCGGCGCATCGGCCAGATGCTTGTCGAGCTCCTCGTTGACCCGCTTCAGCTCTTCGCCGCGCAGCTCCTCGCGCTTGGCCATGTTGGCCTTGAGCAGGTCGGCCGAAGTCCCCAGCCACACCGCCGCCCCTTCAGGGACGACAGCGGGTCGCTCCTCGAGCAGCGACCACAGACGCTGGTCGTGCCCCCCCGACGCCGCGGACCAGATCGACTTCGACCAGTCCTCGGCCGACGCCACCGCGGCGACCTGCGCCGACGCCGGCAACGCCGAAGACAACACCGTCCCCGCGATCAGGGCGACGCACGCCAGACGAAAGCGCGGCATGGACTCTCCCGGCACGGATCGTGCCTCTTCTCCCGCGCCGGGCAGAAAACCCCGCGGCCCGACGCGGACCAACCATCGACCACCCACCCCGGCTCGGTGAGCCGACGCGGACGAACCCCGGTCGCTCCCCATGATATCGGGCCGCGATCCCCGGCGGCCTTCACCGCCTCTATCAGATGTACCGCTTCCGCTCCCCCACGGTTCGCCGCAGCCCCTCGCAGGGGGCGGGGGGCCGGGGGGTGGGCCGGGAGAATCCCGCAGCCCCGACCCGCGACACCCCGCTAACCCCCGATCGGGGGCCGAGCGTGCCCCGCATCGTGCCAGCAGCGGTACGCGGCGATCCCGGCCGCGACCAGCGCCACCAGTGCCACCACCGCCACGAGGACACCTTCGAACCACCCGGTCGGGATCACCCCGGCGTACTCCGCACCAACAGCGAGCAACCCCAGCGCCGGCCCGGCGGTGTAGCCGATCCCGATGAGCGCCTCGTGCGTTCCGCCCGCGTCGACTTTCGCGTCACCGACCTCCATCGCGTAGTAGAGGGCCCCGCAGTAGATCACCGCCATCCCGACCCCGAAGCACGCCAGCCCGGCGAGCATGGCCGCCAGCGCCCCCCCCCCCAGCCACACCGCGCCGGGCGCGAGCACCGCCCCGCCGAAGCCGATCAGCACCAGGATGCCGCCCGCGACCGGGGGCCACCACCGCCCGTGCCACCCGTGCCAGCGCTCCAGCATCACGAACGCCACCCACCGCGCGCCCAGCCAGACGGCCGCCAGCGCCATGTGGCCGTCGCGCGGCGCGCCGATCCGTTCGAACGCCCCGGGCAGGTACGGGAGCAGCACGGTCAGCACGATGTAACTGGCGGGCAGCAGGATGCGGAACGTCGTGAGCATCCGCCGCCAGCTCGCCGGGTGCGGCTCGTGGTGCTCGGCCAGGTGCCGCCCGGGCTCGCGCGGCCAGGGCACGAGGAACGCGAGTGTCACCAGGTGCAGCACGCCCAGCGCCGCGATCACGTACGCCCCGCGCAGGTGCGGCTCAGCCTCCGATGCCCCGCCGCCCGCGGCATCGGGGAGCGCCGGCGAAACCGCGACATACGCCACGACAATCGCCCCGGACCACGTCCAGTTGAACCGCCCGATCGCCGAGCGGAGGCCCGGCCCGCGTCGCCCGCCGCTCACGTAGCTTTCCACGACCGGCCAGACGACCCCGGTCAGCGGGCTGTACAGCGCGATCAACAGCCAGATCGGCCACGACCCCTGCGCACCGCGGCAGGCGATCGGGATCGCGCACAGCAGCCCGAGCACGGCGAGCGTGATCCCCAGCACGGCGCGGGTGCTCACGCGGCGCGAGCCGGCACCGCCGTCCCCGCCCAGCCGCCGCAGCATCGGTCCCGTCGCCAGCGCACCGCCGATGTACGTCACGCCCAGTACAAGCCCGAGAAGGTAGTTGCCCGCGTCGCCGAACCCGTACGCGTGCCGCGTGATGAAGTAGATCCCGTTCGTCACCACCCCGGTGCCGATGCTGGCGAGAAAAGCGAAGGCGAGGACCGCCCAGAGCGGCGCGGGGATGCTCGACCGCGCGCCCCCCTCGCTCGGCCGGGCGTCGTCGTGCGAGATGGAGGGGACCGGCTCGGCGGGTGGGGGCACGGGGCTCGGCGGTCGCCGGCGGTGCGATCCCTCGCGGGGCCGGCGTTGCCATCGCGGGGGCGCGATCGTAGCATCGTCCCGCGACGCGCTCGTAGCTCAATTGGATAGAGCGCTGCCCTCCGAAGGCAGAGGTTGTGGGTTCGAGTCCCGCCGAGCGTACTTGCAGAAAACCACGCCGAACGCAGCGTCTTCTGCGTACCTGCCCGCGTGCGGCAGAGCGGCCCCGAGGAGCGCGGAACCCGGTAACTACCGGATCCGCGCGAACGGAGGCCCGCCATGCCCGCCGGATTCAAGCCTGTTCGCGTCCCGTCGTACCGCCGCCACAAGCCCTCGGGACAGGCTGTCGTCACGCTTTCCGGGCGAGACGTGTACCTGGGGCCCTGGAAATCCGCAGAGTCCAAACGCCGATTCAAGCAGCTTGTGGCCGAATGGCTCGCCGCGGGCGGGCAGGTTCGCCCGGACGCTTCCGAGGGCACGCTGAGCGTCGTGGAGCTTGCCGCGGCCTACTGGAAGCACCTGGAGCACACCTACACGCCGACCACGCTGCCGAGCTTCAAGCGGGCGGTGGGAGCGCTCCGGCGGCTCTACGGCGACCTGGAGGTCGTTGCGTTCGGTCCTGTCCAACTCAAGACCGTCCGGGACCAGCTAGTGCGCGAGGGACTGGCGCGGACCACGGTCAATCGGCACGTCCACCAAGTCCGGGCGTGCTTCCGGTGGGGCGTCGAGGAGGGAATGGTCCCCGGAGGGGTGTACCACGCGCTCACTGCGATCCGGGGTCTGCGGCGGGGCCGGACGGATGCCCGAGAAACCGAACCCGTCCGACCGGTCGCGGACGCGATGGTGGAGACGACCGTCCCGCACCTGACGCCCGTCGTGGCAGACATGGTGCGGCTGCAGCGCCTGACCGGGATGCGGCCGGGCGAGGTCTGCGTGATGACGACAGGGGCGATCGAGACCACGGGACGAGTGTGGCTGTACCGGCCGCCCGTCCACAAGACCGCGCACCTGGGGCATGAACGGGTGATTCCCCTGGGCCCCAAGTCCCAGACGATCGTCGGCCGTTACCTCCGCCCCGAGCTCGACGCTCCGCTGTTCTCGCCGGCCGAGTCCGAGCGTCTGCGGCGGGAATCCACGCACGCCCGGCGCCGGACGCTGCCGAGCTGCGGGAACGTCCCCGGGTCGAACCGCAAGCACCGGCCCCGGAAGTCGCCGGGCGACCGCTGGACGACCCAAAGCTACGGCAACGCGATCGAAGCGGCGTGCCGGTGGGCGTTCCCGCTTCCGGCCGAGCTGGATCGGCTCAAGGGCGAAACGAAGGCCGGTTGGCGTACGCGGCTCACCCCCGAAGAGCTCGAGGCGATCCGGCGTTGGCGTAGGGACCATTCGTGGGCGCCGAATCAACTGCGGCACGCCCGGGCAACCGAAGTGCGCGCGGCGTTCGGCCTGGACGGGGCCGCGGCGACACTCGGGCACGCCCAGCTTGAGACCACCGCGGAGTGGTACGCCGAGCGGAGCCGGGAGTTGGCGGAGCGGGTGGCACTCGCGACGGGATGAGAAAGCTGGTGGCGCTCGCGAGCAGCATTGGCGCGCCGCCCCGAAGGAGTTCTACCATGTCCGCCATGAAGCGACGGCCAATCCGCCGACCGCGACGGGACAAGGGCCGCGCCTACCGGGGGCTCGCGCCGGCAACCAGGGCGCTCGTCTGGGAGCTGCGGGAGCAAGGCAGATCACTCCGGGCCATCGAAGCCGAGACGGGAATCTCAGCCGGCCACGTCCACCGGGTATTGCACGAAGATCCGGTGCGGAATGAAGCGCTTGAAGCGCGCCTACCGTCGCCGGATCGAGGAGGGGCAGTCGCACCCTGTCGGGGAAGATCGTGGACGGGCATTCCGCGAGGTGACGACCGACCTCGCTCGCCTTGTCGAGAAAGCGGTCCCAACCGACGTTCGACCCGTACCAGTAGACACCCCAGCGCGCCGTAGTGCCGGGCCCGCAACTGCCCTCATGCACGAGACCAGCTTCGGGCACGTTCGGATTGCCCTTCCTTCCGGAGCGCGCAAGTCGGCTGTGTTCCGGACGATGACCAAGCCGGTGTTGGACTTCGAGGCCGATTTGCTCGCTCGGAGCCGCGGAGCAACTGGCGAGGCCCGATCCCGGCGCCGAATCGAAGAGGAAACACTGAAGCGACTGGAGAAGCAGGCCGCGGATGGAGACGGCACGGCCGGGTCCGAGGCGATGGCACTCGCCGCGCGGCTCACTGCCGAGCCCATCCCCGAGGAACCTCGCCTGTTGTGCGACGACACGACGCCGGAAAAACTGGCGACGCTGCTCGCGCGGCTCGGGTGCATCATGCTGGCCTCATGGACCACGCGCGCATCGCATTCGCGCAGGCCGGCGCGGACCCCGGACTCGCACTCGCGGCCCGAATGCTGGCGTGGGCTGCCCGCGCCCGGCAGGAGACTTTCACGAAGCGCGACGCCTGGCAAGCACTCAAGGGTTCGCGCAGCACCACACTGACCACTGCCGCGGGGTTGGACAGCCCGCTGCGGGTATTGGTCGAGCACGGCTACATCATCCCGCTCGACGCGGAAGAGCGAGCCTCCGGCAAGTCTGGCCGCAGCCCCTCCCCGACCTATGCGGTCCATCCCTCCGTCGCGCTCGGTGCAGGCATCCGGACGCCGGTAGCTACCGGAATGCCGATCACCCCAATCCGGTAGATACCGAGATTCCCCGCGGTTTCTCGCATGGTAACGCGCACGGTTGCAATCACCGGCCGAATGGTGTAGACTGCTGAAAACCTCGGGGTTTTCGGGGTTTTTTGCACGACGCCAGGCACGCCTCCGAAGGCAGAGGTTGTGGGTTCGAGTCCCGCCGAGCGTACTTCCCGACCCGTTCCCCCCCGCCCAGGTTCACCCGAGCGCGTGGACGCCTCGCCAATCCGCGCGCCGGTCGCCGATCGCCCTTGCCACGGGTCGCGGTGCGCGGCACACTCATCTGAATGAGGAGGTCGATCCCGTGACACCGGACCTGCATCCGTTCGCCCGGGGGGCACGCCGCGCCGCCGCCGCCCTCGCGGCTTCGCTCTCGGTCGCGCCCGCGCTCGCCGGCGACATCCTCACCTTCGATTTCACGCTCAACCCAGCGTCGAGCGGCCTTACCGGCAATCTCGGCGTGACCGTGGACACAACCGGCACGCTGGTCGGCAACTGGGTCGCCGCGACCAACCCGACCGGCACGCGCACCAAGCCCGGCATCTTCGGGTCGTTCGGCTCGACGGAGAACGTGCCCGTGGACACGACGCTCGGCGGGGGCGTCGCGGGCCCGCTCGATTCCCCTGGCGCGGGCGTGCTCCGCCTTACCCTCAACACCGGCACCAACACCGCGTCGCTCTCGGGCTTCTCGATCGACTTCGTCTCCGCGGCTCCCATCCTCCTGCCCGCGACCGTGGACCTCGCCTTCGACTCGTTCCGCACGCGCGCCCCCGATTCGACCTATCTCGGCATCCCCGTCTCGTTGCCCATCGGCGACGTTTCCGTGACCCAGTTCGCGGGCGTGCAAGCCGCCCCGGCCGCGGGAACGATCACCCCCGCCGGCCCGGGCGCCTACGACGTGACGATCGCCGCGGTGCTCGACGTCACCGGATCGTTCGAGATCCTCGCCAACGCCGTGGAGCTCCCGCCCACGCCCGTACCGATCGTCTTCCAGGCGCACGTCGTCGTCACGGGCACGACGGCCACGATCACCTCGGTCGTCCCCGTGCAACTCTCGGAAACCCAGAAGCCCGGCACGAAGCTCCCCGAGTTCCCGCTCGACCTCCCCACGATTCTTCCGGCCGGCAACACGGCCCACGTTCTCATGAACCTCGTGCTCGACGCGATCGGCTTCGACCTCGACGCGACGCTCACGCTCGACGGCAGCGGCGTCCTCGTCCCGGGCTGCTACGCGGACTGCAACGAGAGCGGCAGCCTCACGGTCGCTGACTTCGGCTGTTTCCAGGGCAAGTACGTCCTGGGCGACCTGTACGCCGACTGCAACGCCAGCGGCACGCTCACCGTCGCCGACTTCGGCTGCTTCCAGGGCCAATACGTCCTCGGCTGCCCCTGAGCCCCCCGGGTAGGGTCGGCTCTCCGAGCCGACCCGTTCCACCCCACGCACCCCCCCCCCCGCGCCCCTCCGCGCCCCTGCGTGTCGAAACGCCCTTCCCTCCCCAGCCCGCTTCAGCGGCCTTCCCGCTTCAAGGCGCGCAAAACCCAGGCACTGAGTCCCTGGGTGCCCCCAGCCCTCGGAAGCGCCGTTCTGGCGTGTCACACGCCACCCATGTCATCCGTCCCATCCGTCCCGCGAGTCTCATGCACCCCGCCCGGCTTTCCGCAACAATGCACGCGCATGACCTCCGCGGCCTCCGTCATCACGCCCCATGACTTCGTGCGCAAGTGGTCCGACCGCAATCTCTCCGAGCGTGCGTCGTCGCAGGCCCACTTCATCGAACTCTGCAAGATGCTCGGCGTCCCAGCCCCCTACGACAACCGCAACGACGACGCCGACTATTGCTTCGACGCCCTCACCGCGGCCGCGGGCTCTCACCAGTACGCCCCCAAACGGAAACCGCGCCCGTAAGGAAGCAGCCACGCACCACGACACCCTGCTCTTCCAGCCCCGAGCAGCCCGCTCGCACGCGAGCGTACCGATCCGTGCTCAACTCTGAACTGCCTTCATCGCCGCTGGCAGACCCGCCGTCTCCTTCAGAAACTCGACCAGCCGCTTCTCAACGCTCGCCATCACCGCGTCCACATCAGGCTCGTCCTCCTCCGGCAGCGGACAGACTTCCTCGGAGAGCACGCGCGTCCAGTCTTCGGTCAGCTCCTTCCGCTTGAAGAACGTGGAGAACCCGAACTCCTTCTTGTCCTTCAGCAGGCGTTCCAGCGTCCGCTTTCGGACGCCCGCATCGGTAGTCGGGCACACGATCACGAACAGTCGAAGGCGTGTGCTCCCAGCCCGGAGCCGCATGGTCATCCAGTGCTCGGGCTCGAACGTCTTTCGCTTGCCGACCGGCCGAAGCATCTTGTTCCACGCCGCGGGGATGAACTCGACTTCCTTCTGCTTCGTCGTGATGTGAACCCACTCTGGGCGCTGCTCGAGCCACTCCTGAATGCGGCGCACGAGCTCGGCCGCGGGCGTGCCGACCCGTTCCCAGATCAGGTCCATGGCGCGCCGGTGGTTGGCGTAAATCTGCCTGCACAACTTGTCGAGGTCCACGTTCTCCATGAATCGGCTCCCGATCAGGCCGAGGTAGTGGTCGAGGAACACGGCCACATCCCCGCCGATGGCCGCGGCGTTGACCTTGCGCGTCCGCGTGAGCGTGCGGTGAAGGTCCGCGTAGCTGTAGGCGACCCAGTCCTCGTCACTCGCTTCATCGCCCTCCGGCGTGAGGAACACGTAGAGCGCCCTGACACCGGCGAACTCCGCACCAACGGTCGCTTCGTATCGCTGGAGCTGCCCGCTGTGCACGCCGCTGTCCACCTTGTTCTCGACCGCGATGACGAACGGCGGTTCCTTGCACTCGATCAGCAGGTCGATGTTCCGCCACTCGCGCCGGACCTCCACGCCCTGGAGGTCGGCGCCATCGAGGTCCACCGGGCTCAGCGGCGGAGTGATCGCTTGGTGGCGTGCCTTCCGCAGCACGTCCATGAGCACCGCCTTGAGGAAGAGGTCACCCTGGCCGTGGCTCTCGCCGGGGGTGAGCAGCCAGGCGAGGTAGTTGCTGTGCCGGATTTCGACCCGGGCAACGTTCAGGGCATCGAAGATGTTGAACCGACCGATCTGCTCTTCGAGCGCGAGCAGGTCATCGTTCTCGGCGACGAATCGTTCCAGAGCCTGAAGGTCGGTCTCCTGCACGGCCGCAGAGCCTATCAGATTACGCGGCCCAGCCGCTGTCGGACGGATGGCTGGGGCCCGACGCTCGGCTTCGGTACAATGCGGGCATCTCGGTAGGAGAACGCTTTGTTGGCAGAACGGATCAAGTCGAACGGCGTTCACTACACGCCGCCGCAGCTTGCCGGATTTCTCGCGGCAGCGACCTTTCGCTCCTTCGAAGATCGGGCCGGAGCCATTCGCGTTCTCGACCCAGCGTGCGGGGACGGGGAACTCCTTGCTGCTCTCTACGGGGCGGTGCCCGAGAACCAGAGGCAACGCCTCGTGCTTTGCGGATACGAAACCGACCCGGCAGCGATCCGTCGAGCGGAGCATCGGCTGTCCGGTTTAGATGGGCCAACGGTGGAGTTGCGCGAGGGAGATTTCCTTGAGTTGACCGCCTCGGCGCGAACACAGCCGGGAGCGTCGGGTCAACTGTTCGGAGAGACACCGAAAGTCGAGCGCATCGACCAAGCTGACATCGTGATCGCCAATCCGCCCTATGTGCGCACGCAAGTGCTCGGTGCCGACCGTGCCCAGCAGCTAGCACTGGCCTTTGGGCTGACTGGAAGGGTCGATCTGTATCACGCGTTCGTTGCGGCAGTCTCCACAGTCATGAGGCCCGGGGGAGTACTCGGGCTCCTCACGTCAAACCGTTTCATGGTCGTGCAATCCGGCGTCACCACTCGATCGCTTCTTCGCCGCGCGTTTGATTTGAAGGAGGTATACGACCTCGGCGATACCAAGCTGTTCACAGCCGCGGTCTTGCCTGCGATTCTCGTCGGAGTGCGCTCGGACGCTCCGGCTCGAAAACAGGACTGTCGCTTTGTGCGGGTGTATGAGGACCGTGGCGCTCCAAAGAGCAGCGGCGCGGCATTCCACGAATCGGTGCTTGACGCCGTGCAGATGGGAACCAGCGGTAGCGTTCGAACTCCCCTAGGCACCTTTGGCATCGAGCGCGGCCACCTCGCTCACGCTACAACCCACGAGGCCCCATGGGCGCTCGCGTCTGAGGGCGGCGATAGGTGGCTGAGCAAGGTTTACGCTCGAAGGCGGCGAGTCTTTGGCGATCTCGGAAACGTTCGCGTGGGCATCAAGACAACGGCGGATTCGGTGTTCATCCGCGATGACTGGCACTCGCTTTCGGAGGACATGAAGCCTGAGAGTGAACTGCTCAGGCCGCTTATCACACACCACGCCAAGGCACGCTGGTGGATTGGCGATGTCAGCACCATCAAACGCCGCGTGCTCTATCCGCATCGACAGGCGGATGACGAGCGAAAGCAGGCAGTGGACCTGGACGCCTATCCGCAAGCGAAGAGGTATCTCGAGGCGCACAGAGAGAAACTAGAGTCGCGCCGGTACGTCATCGAAAGCGGTCGGCAATGGTACGAGATCTGGGTGCCGCAACAGCCGCTCGACTGGCCGCACCCGAAGGTCGTGTTCCCGGATATCGCCGAACACCCGCGGTTCTTTCTGGATACGACCGGAGCGATCGTCAACGGCGACTGCTACTGGCTGAAACTCCGACCTGGGCTTGAGGCTGACTGGCTCCTATTGGTGCTTGCCGTCGCCAATTCCACGTTCATTACCCGTTACTACGATACCCGTTTTCATAACAAACTGTACGCGGGGCGTCGTCGCTTCATCACGCAGTATGTACGTGAGTTCCCGCTGCCTGATATCGACGGCACGCCCGCGCAGCGGATTATCGAGCAGGTTCGGCGGCTGGTGAACGGGAGTGTTCGGGACGAAACGGCCGAGATCGAGCGGATCGTCGATTCAATGGTCTGGGAGTCATTCGGCGTTGCCGAAGAACCCGCTCGGTAAAGGAATCTGAAGCTTGGAGTTCTTTACCTTCCCCTCAAATCGTCGGAAAACTTTGAAGAACTCCTGGCCCGTGACCAGAACGAGTTGGCTGAGCACCACGTATCCAGAAACCAATGAGGCGTAGAAGACGCCGTAACGGACGTCACAGTGGCACAAAGATGGACTGATGGCGAGCGGCTCCGTGCTGTCGGGGGAAACGAGCCCCAAATCGACGGTGGATGCGGTCTGCAACTTCAGTTCCAAGAGCTGATCGGGTACGTCTGGAAACTGCCCGCTGTCATGGAATGCGACATCGCCAAGAGCGGTCTGGACCAGTTCGTGCAATAAGGCGCCGCGATTGCGTTCCTGCGTGAGGCCGGGGTTTCGGAATCGCTGACCTACGAGCAGGAGAAGCCGCTGGTACAGGTCTCGGATCGGAAGCAGTTGCGCGGTTGTCTTTCCTGCAACAACGGTAGTGCCGCGCCTCCTTGCCGCAATTTCCGCGATGACGCGGGGGCTGTCACGGTCAGTAACAAGCGTGCTGGCCGTGACAGGCCCGACGTACTTGGCCTGAAACTTGTGCGTGAGCGTTCCCGTCGGGTCGAGCGCGGCAACAACTTCTCCGGTAACGACGCGAACGCGCGTCACGCGGGAGGCGTCATCAACACGAATCAAGGCGTATCGCCGCGACAGTGACACCCCCTCGTTCCAGATCTGGAGGTTGTTGGACTTCTGTGTATACGTGTCGAAGTTCTGTCCCGGGAATCGCGGTTGCGTCCGCTTGAAGGATGAGGGGACCGGGTAACCGAGCGCTTCGCAAACTGCCGCCTTGACGATCTTCGACCGAGTCCGGATCGGAAAGTCCAGATTCAACCCACGGAGCGCTTTGTCAAGAACCGCTTCGAGCTCCGGCGTGTCAAAGTACAGGTCGGCCCGCCCGGCCAGGTCGTCGTAGATCGAGATGCCACTGTCTCGAACGCGACTCACCCTCGCTTGCGCCGAGCGGAGGAGAGCGCTCATCGCTCCACCTCGCGCCGCAGGAGATCAGGCGCTTCGACGCCGAGAGCCGTCGCGAGCTGCGCGAGCGTCTTGAGCGTGATGTTCCGCTCCGACCGCTCGATCGCACCAACGTAGGTGCGGTGCAGTCGGCATCGAGCAGCGAGCGCCTCCTGCGAGAGCCCACGCCGAGCGCGAAGCAGCCGCACGTTGTCCGCCACAAGCCGGTTCAGGTCCATTTGCCGCATGGGCAAAGGGTGGCGGGCCGACTACTCTATGACTACAGACTAAATGTAGCGGCTTTCGTGGATGGTACCGGGCGGGTGGCCCGATTCAGCCGTGCCACGACCATTCCCGGGCTCTGGCGGGGATGGTCGTGGACTCGGCACGAGCAGCACCGTGTTACTCCACGCCCCGAGCCACCGGCCATTCGCCCTTCTTGAACACCTCGATCAGGTCCCGGCTGCTCGTCGTCCCCTTCTCCCTCCACTCCTCGTACTGCCCCTGCACCCACAGGTACCGGTCCAGCCGCCGCCGCTGGCCCATTAGGCCCGCGTCGCGCGCCAGCGCTCCGAACGCCTCGGCAAACGCCGCATATCGCCCGTCCAGACTCAACACCGACACACCGGTGTGCTTCGCCACCATCCGCACCGCGTACTGGTCATAGATCGGGAACACCTCCTCATCCACGAAGAAGTGTGCGAACTTCGACGCCAGGCTCAGCCGACGCACCGCCCGCTTCTCCGCCCCGCCCCGCGGCACCGCCGCCAGCCGCTCCACCAGCGCCAGGTCACCCAGCGGCCCTGCCGTCAGCACCGATGCAAAATGCTCCGCCACGCGCACGATCGCGTACACGTTCGTGTAGTACAGCGCATTCACCGCCGCGACCTTCAGCAGCGTCACCGCGGGCGAGAACCCCGACACGGCGCGCAGCGCGCCCAGCGCCTCATCCGTCCGCCGCCACGACTCCAGCCGCCTGTAGAGCGTCTCGGCCCGCTCGATCGCACCGTCCGGAACGGGGATGGGTACGGGCATCGCGCCACTCTACCGACATGCGCCAGGTGCCCCGTCTATGAAGACCTGAGCGAAGTCAAGCGCGGCGGACCCATTCGTCTATCCGGGCTCGGGAGGAGGCTCCCTGCCCATCTGGGTTGTTTCGAGGCGTGAGGGTCGGCTGCCCTATCGATCATCGAGCTGTGAGCCCACGGGGCACCCGGGCTCGCCGTCCCCGCACGCGGGCCAGGTGCCCTGATCATCGGCTGACCCCTCCCGTGCCACCATCATCCCCGCCGCGGGGATGATGGTGGTGGCGTCGCCGTACCCGCGGCCCGCTGCCAACCCCGCCACCATCGCACCACACTCCCTCCCCCATCCCGGCCGATCGGGCGCCATCCAGGGTACGTCGGCTCTCCGAGCCGACCCGAACCACCCCACGCCCCCGCTCCGCGGCCCTCCGCGGCCCTCCGTGTTGAAGTGCCTTTCTCCCCGCTCCCCCGCGCATCACCGCCTTTGTGCGCACAACCTGACCGCGCCAAACCCGAATTCCGCGCGCGCCGAAACAATTTCTTTATCCCTTGCCCCACCAGCACTTGCGCGCGATTCGCGCGAAGCGCATCACCGCCGTTTTGCGCACAAACGCGTCCACGCCGGGATTGGGTGGAGAGCCTACGTGTTTGACGCCACCCTCCAACCCGACCCGGCAACCCCGCCGCTGGGTACCCCACCGCTCCGCGCCGACTCCCCGGGTGTGCCATCGCTCCGCGACGGGTCGGCCGCGAGTCGTTCACCCGCCGCGGCGGGCCGTGGCGACCGTCCTGCTCCACCCTCGACACCTTGTCACCTCGACACCTCGACACCTTCCTCTCTCCCCTCCCTCTCCGACACCGACGCCGAGCACCTCCTCGCCCTCCTCAACGCCGAAGATCCCGACGCCGAGGCCGCAACCCGCGGCCTCTCGCCGCGCCAGGCCTTCGAGCTCCAGGCTTCACCCGCCGCCGAGCGCTACCTCGCCGCGCGCGCCCGCTTCGACGCCCTCCGCCGCGAGCGCCGCCAGGACCCCATCCGCGACGAGATGCTCACCGTCCTCCGCACCGTCGCCAAAGACGAAACCCGCGACCCCGCCGAGCGCCGCCGCGCCGCCACCGCCGCCCTCCGCACCCTCGACCCCTGGCGATCCACCAACGCCCTCCTCCGCGCCCTCGCACGCGCCAACTCCCCGCGACCCGCAGCCACCTTGCAGGCGCGCGCCGGCGCACCCAGCGCCACGCTCGCGACGGCCACCACGCCGCCGAATCACCAATCACCTGCTCACCTGCTCACCTCTTCACCTGCTCACCCCCCCACCTCTTCACCTCCCCATCCCCCTTCCCCTCCCGCCTCATCCGTCCCCGGCCTCCACGAAGCCGTCGCCGCCTTCATCCGCGCCGCCGGAACCACCGACGGCCCCAACCAGGCCGCGGCATACACCGCCCACCACCGCAGAACAGACTTCGG
>JBJXFE010000019.1:0-26804 GCA_046153875.1 Phycisphaerales bacterium | reverse complement strand
CTTCGCCGGAGCCCTGGTGGGCCGGCCGATGCCGCCGCTGTAGGACCCCGAAGACACAGGAGCCCGAGGACGCCGCTCCGACAACGAAGCACCCGTGAGGCAACGCCCGAAACGTTCACAAGCTCTTCAGGTTCGGCCTGGTAGGCGTCGGTTCCCGGGGGTGTCGCTGGGTTTTACGGCAAATAGCGAAACAGCGAGACAGCGAGACAGGGCAGGGAAAACAGGGCCGCTTGGGCGCGGCGCGCGTCCGCCCGGAGAGTCAAGGTCCCGGTGCCGACGTCCGGCGGTGGTCCAGAAGCACCCGCTGAGGCCGGGCCGGTCGAGCGAGGGCCCGGAGCGCACCCCGATCGACCCGGCTCCCGACCAGGCCGTAGACCGAGGGCGCGCAGCGCGCGATGATCGGAGAGAAGTGCAGGAGATTACGGAACGTCGCCCGGTTCATGCCGCGCCCGCGGCAGAGCTCCTCGAGCTCATGGCGCGCCATCAGGGGCCCGTGCGCGCGCAACACCCGCGCCAGGACAAGGTCGGCTCCCCGGAGCGCCTTCTCCGGGCGCGGAGCCGGATCCGCGATCACCTCCTCGCCCTCCACGCGGCAGAACGGCAGGTGCCGGCAGAACTCGGCGAGGACGGCCCGGGGCGGGGCGATCCCGGCGGCGCTGCGACGCTGGTCGGCGCGGCGCAGCCGGGCTTGCAGGTCGCGCAGGCGGACCCGGGGCGCGACCGCCATCACTTTGCGGATGACCGTGATCATCCGGGAGGTCCACGCGGGCCTTGGGTTGAAGAACCAGCGGTGCGCGTCGTCGAGCCATCGCACGCCCGCGATCCCGGTGATGATGGATCGCGCGGCCCGATCATCGACGGCTCGCCCCAGCGTCCGCGACGCGCGCTCGACGACCCACGCCACCGTTGACATGCTCTTTATCCGCGCCGTCCGGGTGACCGCGTCCGCCAACGCCGCGTCCTCCGGGGCGGCCAGATGCGTCCCATCGGGCAGACGCGCGAGCGGCACAGGACGCCCGAGGACGCCCCAGATGCGGGCCAGCGACTCGAGCGACGGCGCCGGACGCGCTCCCCACGTCCCGCGTGCCCACGCGGCGAATCCGTGCACCGACACCGGGCGCATGCGCTCCAGGGCGCCGACCGCGCCCATCAGGGCGGGCGCATGGGGCGGCATCGCCTGGACCGCTTCGGCCAGCGTGCTACAGATCTGCCGCACCCGCTCGCGCGTGATCCCGAACCGGCGGCCGACGCTCTGCAACGTCGGAGGCTCGCCGTCAAACTCCAGGTACGCCAGGGCAATCTGTGCGCTCCGGGCGCGCAGGAAGGCGTGCGCGATCGCCCGGAACTCCTCCGCCGCACTCGCCCGGGCACCCTGTCGCGGCCTGCCCCGCCCCCGTGATCCCTGGGACTCCAGCGCGAGCAGAAGCTCCAGCAGGCACCGCGCGCCGAACCCCGGCCGTATCAGCAGTTGCCTGAGGGTCGTACGGCGCCAGCGGGCGGGACTCGCCAGCAGCCCCAGCGAGGCCAGGCGATTGCGCGTCCGGCCGCTCACCCGGATGGAGAGAACGCCATCGGGGGGGACAGAGGAAACCAGCCGGAGGTTCAAAACCTCGTCCGGGAAGCAACCCCGGCGCGCCTGCAGCGCTAGCACGACTCCTTCGCCGATCCGACGGCAATCCTCCGCGCCCCAGCGCGTCCAGCAATCCGCACCGAGATCGCTGAAGCGAATGGGCCCGGAAACACTCGCCCCGCAGCGCACGCGGACATGTCCCAAGTGCCGGCGCAACGCGCTCGGAACGAGGGGTTGACCCGGAAGCGGATAGACGGTGTACGGTTCCACGACCGGTCACTCGAACGCCCGGAGTTCCTGAAAAAAACCAGATTCCGGGGACAGTGTAGCTCGACAGGTAGCTCGATCAGACGTGCCACGGCTTGCCCGTTTACCCGGCGTGCTTGGTCACTACGGCTCGCCTCGCCACGGCGAGCAAGCTCTGGCAACCACCGCTCGCCCCTTCAGCGCTGGAAAGGAAAGGGGGGTGGGGGCGTGTTCCGGGGGTGACGCTGCGCTCTACAGCAAATAGCGAGACAGCGAGATCCGCCGCGGCGGACCTTCGGCAGCGAGACAGGGCACAGCCGTACCACGTGTGGTACGGGCTGGTGGCAGGTGGCACCGACCGTGGTGCAACTCGTGCCACCGACCACGCGGCTCTACGGCCTTCTACCTGCTCTACTCTGCCTACGCCGCGCGGTCGGTGCGAA
This sequence comes from Phycisphaerales bacterium, assembly GCA_046153875.1. Lineage (GTDB taxonomy): Bacteria > Planctomycetota > Phycisphaerae > Phycisphaerales > UBA1924 > JBJXFE01. The sequence goes on along the minus strand of JBJXFE010000019.1, from coordinate 24,545 downwards.
CCACCTTGCGGCTCCACTGCGCGATGCACCGACCGCGCCGGGGTAGGGTGGGTAGGAGCCATAGAGAGAGAACCCGAGAGCGGCGTGGTCGGTAGCACGTGATCGGTGGAACGTGGTCGGTGGCACGGCGGCTAGTTGAATATTCTTCAATCGCCAGTTGACAAAACGAAAATAGATTGAATAATACGCAAGGTGACTTCAACAAATCAAACCAGCCCGCTGACTCGCCTGCCGGCTGAGGACCAGGACCTGATCGTGGAGCTGGTGCTCAAGTCCGGGTCCATCAAGGACCTGGCGACGGTGTACGGGGTGTCGTACCCGACGATCCGCACACGGCTGGACAAGGTGATCGAGCGGCTGCGGGCGGCGGTGGAGGGGCGGGAGCGGGACCCGGTGAGCGAGCTGCTCGCGACGCTGGTGGAGCGGGGGGAGCTGGCGCCGACGGCGGCGCGGGCGATCCGGGAGTTGATGCGGCGTCAACAGGCCGGGCGCGCGACGAACGCGCCGGGCGAAGGAGGTGGGTCATGACGGAATGGTGGTCGTTCCAGGATTCGGTGCTGGTCGGATCCATCGGGGGCGGCGGGTTCGGCACGCTGGTCGGGCTGCTCGGGGCGGCCGCGGGGGTGCTCGCGCCGCGGGGGATGGCGAAGCGGCTGGTGCTCGGCGCGTTCATCGGTGCGCTGGCCGTCGGGATTGCGGGGCTCTCGGCCGGCGTCTTCGCCGTGATCATCGGACAGCCGTACCACGTGTGGTACGGGCTGGTGCTGATCGGCGGCATCACGACGGTGGTGATGGGGTCGCTGCTGCCGGTGGTCGTCGTGCGGTATCGGCAGGCCGAGGCGCGGAAGCTGGAGGCGGAGGAGCTGCGGCGGACGTAGGGGGAGATTTAACACTGAGGGCCACGGAGGGCCACGGAGGGCTGCGGAGAAGGTCAGCGGGGGGGGGGGCGGCGGGTCATGCCGATGCGGGCCGTTGCACGCGGATGCGGGCCGCGCGGATCCGGCGGGTGGATGGGGCAGCGAACGACGGAAGGAGGCTCGACGTGGCGACGAGTCTGTGGAATCGTGGCGCGCTCTGGGCGCTGGCGGCGGTGATGATGGGAGGCCGGGTCGGCGTCGGGCGCGTCGAGGCACAGCCCGGGGATGGGGGCGTCGAGCGGTTCACGCTCGGCAACGGCGCGACGGTGGTGCTCCAGGCGGTGCCCGGCGTGTCGGGCGTCGGCGTCGAGACCTTCTACGCGTTCGGTTTCTTTGACGAGCCGGCGGGGCTGACGCAGGCGTCGCACCTGATCGAGCACCTGGTGTGTTACGGCGCGACGGAAGGGCGTGCGCCGGGCGCGGTGTTCGCCGAGCTCTCGGGGCTCGGCATGGTGAACGCCGAAACGCTGGCCGACTTCACGCACTACGACTTCATGATTCCCGCGCAGGAACTCGAGCGGGCGGTCAGGGCCGAGGCGGCGCGTCTCGGCTCGCTGACGATCGACGCGGCGTTGGTGAAGCAGGAAGCCCCGCGGTGCTACGCGGAGGCCGCGGCGGTGGATGGCGCGCCGCAGGGCCCGCTGTTCAAGTTCGCCACGATGGCGGCCCACCAGTCGTGGCGGCACGGGCGCGGCGAGGCCCTGATCCGTGGCGGGCTGGTTGAGGCGCCGCTTGATGCTGTGCGAGGCCTGCACGGCGCGGCGTACGTGCCTGCCAACTTGACTCTGGTGGTTGTCGGCGGGTTCAACCCGGCCGAAGCCCGGGCGATCATCGAGAAGCATCTCGGTGCGGTCCCCGCGCGTGAACCGGCGGCCCGCCCCCCGATCGCGTGGGACGCGCTGCCGCGGCGGTCGGTGGTGCATTGGGACGCGGCGCGCACGGGGATCATGCTGGCGTTCGCACCGCCGGAATCGGCACGCGATCGGCTGGCGCTCTCGCTGTGGGGGAGCACCGCTATGGAGCGGCTGTACCGCGATCCCCGCGCCGACGCGATCAGCACTTTCCGGTTGTGCACGGTGCATACGAACCCGGTCGGCGATCTGCCGTTCATGGTCTACGCGACGCTCAAGCCCGGCGTGAGAGTCGAGGAGGCGGAGCGCGAGCTCGCGGAGGCGTTCGGCGGGATTGTTGAGCGGATGAGCGACGGACCGGCGCTGGCGCAGGTGCAACAGCTCGCCGCGGGGCTCGCGCAGCCGATGCCGCTGACGAAAGCGATCGTCGAGCAGCACGCCGGGCACCTGGCGAAGGCCCAGAACATGGCGAAGGACCGGGCGGAGGGGATGGTCCTGGGGAACACCGCCCTGCAGATCGGCATCCGCCGCCGGCTCTTCGGCGCGGACGCCGCGGCGCGTGCCAAGGAGCTCGGCGCGATCACGCCCGAGGAGTTCCGGGCGCTGCTGGCCCGGACGTTCGACAGCGCGCGGCGCGTGACGACCGTGCTCGCGCCGAAGGAGGAGTGACGTTCAGAACCCCGGCGCCGGGTTCTCGGGCTCCTCGCCGCGGAGCACGCGCCAGATGTCGCGGACCACCCAGCTCATGTTCGTCTTGGCCGTGAGTGTGCCCGAGGCCAGGTGGGGCGCGACGCGGACGTTGGGGAGGCCGAGCATCGGGTAGCCGGCCGGGATCGGTTCTGTGGGGTCGTGGACGTCGATCCAGGCGCTCGCGTGCGGGTGGGCGCGGAAGTGGGCGGCGAGCGCGGCGGGATCGACCACGAACCCGCGGCTCGTGTTGACGAAGACCACGTCGTTCTTCATGCGTGCGAACGCCGCGGCGTTCACCAGGTGCCGGTTCGCGGGGCGGAAGTCCACGTGGACGGAGACGATGTCGGACTGGGCGAGGAGTTCCTCCGCGGGGACGGGCACGGCGCCGGCGCGCTTCGCGGGGGGGATTTCGAGCAGGTCGTCGTAGAGCACGCGCATGTCGAGGGCGGCGCCGACGCGGGCCATCGCCGAGCCGATGCGGCCGAAGCCCCAGAGCCCGAGGGTGAGTTCGGAGAGCTGGCGCGGCGCGGTGCAGAGGTTGCGGATGGTGTGCCACTCGGCGGAGGCGGGGGCGGCGTCAAGGAAGACACGCGGGCGCAGCGCGTCGAGCATGAGGGCGGTGACGTATTCGACGACGGCGCGGGTATTCGCCCCCGGCGTGTGGACGACGCGGACGCCCCGCCGCCGGCAGTCGGCCAGGTCGATGTTCTCCAGCCCGACGCCGGCCCGTCCGACGACGCGGAGGGCGGGGGCCCGGTCGAGCAGCGCGGCGTTGACCTGGGTGTACGTGCGGACGATGAGGCCCTGGGCCCGGGGGAGCAGATCGTGCAGACGCGGCTCGTCCGTGTGCGGGCAGACGACCAGCTCGCACCGCTCGGCGAGCCACGCCGCCGGCGCGGGCTCGAGTTCCTCGGTCTGCACGACGAGCGGGCGGGTCATCGGTCTAAGCGTATCGCGGAAGGCGTTCAATACGGAGGGTCTGGAACGGAACGATCACGCCGCGGATTGACGCGGATTGACGCGGATTGACGCGGATGGACGCGGATGGACGCGGATGGAACGGCATCGATCGGATACGAGGCGGATGGGCGTTCCTGCCCCTCACCCCGCGGCTGTCGCCGATCTGCGTTCATCCGTGCCGATCCGAGGCGCCGGTTCTCCTCTCCGTGGCCCTCCGTGTTTCAATCGGCATCTTCGTCGAGCTCCGCCGGCTCGATGATCGCCGACATCGCGCCCTTGCAACCCGCGATTCTCCGGTCCGGCCCGAACGCGTGGACCTGGTCGCGTTTGAGTTCGGCGTGTTCCTTGTGCGTGGTCAGGCACACAGCGCGACCGTCCGTGTTCACCCGGTCGGCGATGCGGAACCCTTTCTCCTCGGGGTGCCCGAAGAGCGCACGGAGCATCTCGATGACGTAGTCGAACCCGTGGTCGTCGTCGTTCAGAAGGACGACGTTCCAGAGCCAGGGCTGCTCGGTGTCCGTCTCGGTCGTAGGGCGCGTCTGCGTCTGCGGGGCCACGACGGATCGTATGAGGCGCGCGGCGCGCGGGTCACTCCGCGCGCTCGATGACCACGGGGATGCTCGTCCACGCCGTCCAACCCGCGGGCGGGCGGGACCACCAGAACACGGCGTCGGCATGGAGGATCGGCGGCGTGGCGGGCAGCGGCTCGGCCAGGGCCTCGAAGCGGACCTCGACCGCGTCGCGCCCGGCACCGGCCAGGGCGGCCGAGATCGACGCGAGGGCCGATTCGTCGAGCCGCGCCTCGATCATGTGTACGAGCCCGTCGGCCTCGGGCGCGCCGAGCACCACGGGCATCATTGCGGTGGGGCGCGTAGCCCGGCTCCACGGCCGCATCATTTCACGCGACTCCATCGCCAACTGCGGGTCGATCGGGATGAAGCGGTAGGGCGGGGGTGTCGAGAGCGCGTCGCCCCGATCGCGCGCCAGCGACGCGACGATGTTTGATGGCACGTCCGACGCGACGCGCCAACCGGACGCGAGCGAAGGGGCCGACCGCGACGCGAAGCGGCCCAGCCGGTTCGACGCCGCCTCGGCGTCGCGCGAACGCAGCACGATCAACAGGCGGTGCTCTCGGGCCAGCACAAGCGCCTGGGCGGCGTCCATCGTGAGCGTGGGCTCGGTCGCGGCGACCGTGATCGCGGGTGTCGAGTCGGCGACCATGGCCTCGCGCGGGTCGGTGATGCCGGTGGTGCCGGGGTTCTCGATCGCGATCCGGAACGGCTGCGGTTGCGGGTCCTTGCCCGTGGTGCGGATCGGGCCGGGAGCAAAGATCGTGTCAGGCCCGCGCGAACCGGCATCCGCGAGCGGGGGAACCACGATCGTCGGCGACCCGATCGCCCGGGTCGTGTCGCCCCCGTGGGCGATGTCAATCGGCGGGGTCGGCGTGCCCGAGCGGATCATCAGCACCGAGGCGCCCCCGACGACGAGCACCAGCCCGGCCGCGAGGGCCAGCCGACGCCCCGCCCGGGTCGCGAAGATCGAGCCGAGCACCGACGGCCGTGCGGCGCGCACCACGGTGATGGTCGGCTCGGTGTGAAGCGGCGTGGCGCGCTCTTCGAGGCCCAGGAGCATCCGCCGCTCCATCGCGGGTTCGACGGCGGCGACCACGGCCCGGATCAGTCCGGCGGGGGCACGCTCGGCGTTCAGCCCGAGCAGGTCGGCCCGGTCGCGCCGCAGCGCCTCGATACGGCGGGCAAGCACCGCATCGTGCTTGAGCGCCGCGGCCGCGGCCTCGGCCCGCGCGGGCGGCAGAGCCTCCCCTTCGATCAGCGCGAGCAGGTCGCCCTCGTCGATCGGGAACACTCCGTTGGGCCTCGCCTGGGGCATCGTTCCAAAGTCCTTCAGCCAAAGTCCTTCAGGTCCTGATCCGCGGTTCGTTCCGCGTCACACCGCGGAGTCCGGCGCCCGCCGGCTCGCGGGCCGATCCACACCCGTCCGATCCGTGCCCGTCCGATCCACACCCGTCTGATCCGTGCCGCGCTCGTCCGACCCGCATTCCTCGAGCACCTCGCGGAGGGCGCCCCGGGCCCGAAAGAGGCGGCTCTTCACGGTGCCGACCGGGATCGAAAGCACTTCGGCGATCTGCTCGTAATCCAGACCCCGGCAGTCACGCAGCACCAGAATCGCCCGCTGCTCGGGGGCCACCCGCAGCAGCCCCGCCGACACGCGCCGGCGGACCTCATCCTGTTCGACGCGCTCGGGCGGGCGGAGTTCCGCCGGTTCGCCCCCCAGCGTGCCGGGCCGCCCCTCCAGACCGAACGCGCTCGGTCCGTGTTCGGTCGGGGTGTCCAGGCTCGCGTGCCGCCTGATCTTCTCGGCCCGCAGCCGCGACAGGCAGACGTTCATCGTGACCCGGATCATCCATGTGGAGAGCTTGGCCCGCCCGTCGTACGTGCCCAAGCCCTCGATCACCTTGATCATCGCGTCCTGGGTGAGGTCCGCGGCCAGGTCGCGGTCGTGGACCATCCGCACGCACACGCCGAAGAGCCGGTCCTGGTACCGGGTCAGCAGCGGCGTCAAGGCCGAGGCGTCGCCGCCCTGGATCGCCCGCACCCACGCGAGCTCCTGGGCCTCGGCGTCGGCGCTGTCCCGCGCCCCGTCACCGCGGGCCGTCGTGGGTACGGGCGGGCTGCCGCGGTGCGGGGGTGCCACGGGTCGAGTGTATCGCGGTGGCTCACGGCGGCGCGTTCGCGCGGGCGCCGCTCGCGCGTTTCCGATGCGCCGACCATCAGCGGGGCGGCAGGCAGCCCTGGCGCGATCGGACGCGTCGGCGCGGGGCGAGCGCGACCAGCCCGGCGGCGGCGAGGAACGCGAGAACCCCCGGAGCGGGGATCGCGATCGCGACGCCGGCGAGGTAGGGGGCGGCAATCGCCGAGAACCGTCCGGCGGGCGGGGTCAGGAGGCCGGGGACACCGAGTCCCCAGGCGGCGAGCGTTCCATCGGTTCTTAGACCGAGTCCCGTGAGTCCATGAACGGCGATCGCGACGAACTCGCCCGAGGGGACGTTCAACTGGCCGTACGCATTCGATCCCCACGCTGCGAGTGTGCCGTCGGTTCTCAGGGCGAGCCCGAAGTTCAGGCCCAGCGCGACATCCGTGAACGTGCCGGTCGGGAGGTTGGGGAGCCCAACGAAGTTGTATCCCCAGAAGGCGAGGCTTCCATCCGCCCGGACGCCGGCGCTGGAGGAGAACGCCGCGTCGATGGCGATGAACTGGCCCGGCGGGGGGATCGCCTGCCCCGCCCAGACATTGAGCCCGTAGTAGTTCGATCCCCAGCCGGCGATCGTGCCGTCCTCGCGCAGGCCGAGGCTATGGCTCTCGCCGGCGGCGATGGCGCGGAAGCGGTACTGGCCCGGCGGGGGTGTCGCCTGGCCCCACTCGTTGTCGCCCCAGCCCACGATCGTGCCGTTCGGGCGCATCGCGAGGTTGTGATTCGTCCCGGCCGCCACCGCCATGAACGTGCCCGCGGGAGCGCCGCTGGGGCCGTTGCCGCCGAACTGCACCAGCGTCCCGTTGTCCCGGATCGCCAGGGCATGGTCGCCGCCGCCCGCGGAAACCGCCGTGAACAGGCCGCTCGGGGGTGCGAAGGACCCGCCCCATCCCCCCCACGTGACGAGGGGGCCGGGTTGACCTGACGCGCCCGCGGCCACGACCACCGGCCCGAGGGCACCAGCGAGCCTCGACAGGAGCGCTCGTGGTTGGCGGTTCACGCGGGGCTCCCCGCTTCCGGCGGTCACGGCCCGCCCCCGGCGTAGGCGCTGAGGAACGCGGTGACGTCCGCGGCGGTCACCGACCCGGTGTGGTCGGCGTCCGCCAACGGATCGCCCGAGGGGAACAGGATGTTCTGAAACAGGGAGGCGTCCGCCCCGTTCACGGCGCTGTTCCCGTCCATGTCGGCGTCGCAGGAACTGGTGACGTGGTGCAGGTAGTAATGGCGCGTCGCGGTCTGAAGGCTCATGTAGTTGGGGTAGATGTGGCACCCCGCCGCGTCGATCATCTGGTAGTCGCCGATGAACTGGTCCAAGTCCGCGTTGGCGAACGGGTCCAGCAGGTACGCCTCGTACTGGACGCTGGTGTCGAACGTCGTGGGCGTCAACCGCGTGTTGACGATCTGCCAGTTGCCGCTGCCCCACCCCTTGATGCGCGCGTGGTAGGCGTCGAGGTACGCGACGTCGCTCGCGTCCGATACGACGTGATGACGGGTGTCGTAGTACAGAATGTTCATCGCCGCGACGCCGTCGGCGCGGTCGATCGCGATCCACGGCATGATCTGGTCGGGCGCATCCTCGAAGTCGGTATCGTCCAGCGGCAGGCGCTCCGGGGCCGCGAAGGTGACGCCGCCGTCCGTGCTCCGTGTCACCCACACGTCGAGGTTTGTTGACACGACAGACTTGCGGGCGGACACGACGACGTACACGTCATCGTTGACGGGATCGACCGCTATGCCGGGCAAAGAGGGCAAGCGGAACTTGCCCGCGATGTCGGTGACGAGCGCCTTGCGCACCGGCGGATCTGGGAACAGGTTCCACGGCAGCGAGCTCGGCGGCGAGCTCGGCGGAGCGTTCCATGTGTCCCCCTCATCGTCGGAGTACGCAGCGAGGTAGTCTCCGTCGTAGGGGCTGTTTGCGAGTGCGTCGCGCCACACGACCACCAGCCGTCCAGAACTCAGCACCACGGGCGCCGCGCCAAGGCCGTTGTACTGGCAGTGAAAAGTCGTCGAAAGCCCGGGGTGCGGCGTCGGCGCCACGTTTCGAATGTCCCATGTCTGGCCCGCATCCCGAGATCGCGCGAGGACCAGATGCACGCTCGTGCACGGGCCTGGCGCTCCGGGAACCAAGGTGGGATCGAGTTTCCGCGAGAACACCACATACTGTGTCGTCTGGCTCGGGGATCCGGGGCGTCTACCCACAGCCATCAAGGGCTTGTCGTCCTGGAATCCTCCCGCCGCGTGGGAGGTGACCAAGATCGTCGATCCGAGCACGCCGGCGCCCAGAGCCTTGCGCGCAACAAAGACGCCGCTGGGGCTCGTCGCGCCCTGGATCACCACTCCCCCGACCCAGATGTCCCCCGTCACGGGGTCGGCGGCGGCGAACGGGTCCACCTCCCACTTCACCGCGGCGAGCGGATGGCCGACCGGCAGTCGGATGTAGTCCTCCGTCGCGAACGACGCGCCGCCGTTGCGCGTGATCGCGTACCCGATCCTCGGCCCCTCGTTGATCCCGAGTCGCCAGTCGATCGCGGCCGCGACGACTTCGAGGCTGTTGATCCGGCTGACGGCGATCGCGGTCTCGACGCCGGAGTTGGGGTTGAGCGTGTCCACCCTGACCTGGGGCCCGACCTGCGCCTCAGCCCCCCCCCCCCCGATGGTCACAAGAAGCGACAAGCCCACGACGATCCGGAACGTCGCGCGACGGCTCGATCCATTCATGTGCGTGCCTCCCCGGCTGACCTCGTTTCTCCAACTTACCACGAGGTTGGGGGATGTCAACCAGGGTGGGGGGATGTCAACCGGAATTTCCTAGCTCGCGTCAACCCCCTGAGCCGTTCGGGTCGGTCCCGGCCCCTGCCGGAGCGCCGACGTACACCACGAAATCCGCCCGCGCGCGGTCGGCGTCTCGGAGCGTGCCCGGGGGTTCGTCGATGGTGGTGACGGTGACGATGCGGGTGCCGGGGCGCAGCTTCTCCAGGGCCGCGACGAGCCCGCCTTTGAAGTCGCTGTGGAAGCGGCCGACGACGTGGACCACGGGCGCGTGCCCATCCGTCAACGCGTCGGCGACGGCCTCGGCCATGGTCCAGTCCCAGAGTGATTGGGAACGGAAGCCGCGTTCGATGCGGTCGGCTTTCTCTTCGGGGGTTTCGGGCTTGGGCTCGGCGCCGGGCGAGTTGGGGGTGGCGGGGGGGACGTGGGGCTTGTCCATGATCTCGTCGAAGTCTCGCCGGTAGCGCGAGTCGCTCGCGGGCAGTTCGTCGGGGACGCGGAAGAGCCGGCGCTGCTCGGGCGTCAGTTCCGCGAGCCGTTCGAACGACGCGGTGCGGGCGAGGCGGACGTACACCCGCGGCGCGTTCGCGGCGTACACCGGCCGGCCCGCGGCTTTCGCGGCCTCGACCATGGCCCGGTGGCCCGCCGGGTAGTTGCCGTCGGTGCGGCGGGTGCGCGTGCGGAACGTCTTTTCATCGGTCAGGCCCGCGAGGTAGTCGTCCAGGCCCGCCTGGTCATCGCGCTCGAAGAACTCCATCGAGAGGGCCGCGTGCGCCGAGCGTGCCAGCACGTCCTCCCAGAGTGCGGCCGCGAACGCCAGGCCCAGCGGGTGCCGGTGGTTCTCGCCGATGATGACTGCGTCGGCGCCCGCGGCGGCGGAGACCATCGCGTCCCAGGGCACAGCGTCGCCCGTGCGTCCGTCGAGGACGCGGACGGCGCGGGCCTCGGCACCGGTGGGGAGCGGCGGGGCGGGCGCGGGGGGCGGGGTGGGCGCCGATGAGGGTGGAGGGGCGGCGGGTGCCTTGGTCTGGGTCGCGGGTTCGGCCGTGGCCCGGGTTGTGGCCCGGGGGCGCGACAGCCCGGAGGCGTCGGCGCGCGGGGCGCGATCTTCCATCGGGCTCACACAGCCGGCGCAGAGTGCGCCCAACATGCACAGGGTGGTTCGCAGGCGGGGTGGCGTGGGCATGGGCGGCTCCCTCTCGCGTCATCACGGGTCGTTCCAGCATACGCGGCGCGTGATCCTGAGGGCTTCCACAGGCGGGGCGCCGCCGGGCGCGCCATCCGCGCAGCGCCGGTAATCTGGACACGAGTGCGCGCCATCCGCGGCACGAGCGGGGTGTCCATGGCCAAGGAACTGCGGCTGGCGTTCGCGATGGGCGGGGGCGTCTCGCTGGGGACGTTCTCCGGGGCGTCGCTCTCCGAGGCGGTGAAGCTCGCGGTGCTGCACGCGGGGTACCTGGCGGATGAGGGAGACCCGCGCTCGTGGACGCCGTACGACCGGGTCGTGATCGACGTGTTCAGCGGCGCGAGCGCCGGGGCCCTTTCCCTGGCCGTCATGCTCCGCTCGCTCCTGTACTCCACGGCCGAGCAGCGCAAACAGGCCACCGAGCGGCTCAAGGCCGACCCCGTGGTGGGCGACTTCGCGGCCCTGCCCGCGGCCAAGCGCGACGACCTGATCGCGGCCCAGGTCCTGCAGGATTCGCAGGTGGACATCTGGCGCGACGAGATCCACCTCCAGGGGCTGCTGGGCAACGGGCCCGCGGAGGCGGCTGTGTCGCCCCTGCGCCGCGAACTGACGCACATCCCCGCGATCTTCGACCGGCGCGAGATCGAGCGCATCGCCCGCAAGTTCCTCTCGTTCCCGGATGAGGCCCGCGGCCCGGGCGGCGCCGGCCGGCCCGCGAAGGTCATCAACTTTTCGGGGCGGAGGCTCCTGGGGGACCGCGTCCTGTTCGCGTGCACCATCTCGAACCTCACCGCGATCCCGGCGGACGCGACCGGCGAGTTCCTGCGCAAGGGCAAGGAGATCGGGCTGAGGGCGCTGGCCGACGGCGCGATCTCCAACGTCCACCGCGAACTGCGCGTGTTCGACATGACGTTCCGCCGGCGCCAGGCGGCGGAGCTCGCCGACGAGGAGCGCAGCCCGACGCGATGGTGCCGGTACCACGACGCGCCCGAGAAGGCCGGGAGCATCGGCGACCTGGGCCTGACGAAAACGTGGTCGAAGGTGGCGGCGACGGCGATCGCATCGGGCTCCTTCCCCTTCGCGTTCGAACCGGTGGTGCTGATGCGCAAGAGCTGGGAGTTCAGCCGGATGATGTGGCCCGCGCCGCTCCGCGACGAGGGGATCACCGAGTACCCGTTCTCGTACGTGGACGGCGGGACGTTCAACAACGAGCCGATCCGCGAGGCGTTCCGCATGTCGGCGTTCAAGGACGCGACGGACGACCCGGCGTCGTTCGACCGGCGCGTGGTGTACGTGGATCCGTTCGTGGACGCGAAGGAGCCGACCCACCGCGTGAAGCTCCACCAGGAGTACTCGTTCCAGGACCCGCGCTCGCTCTTCGGGATGGACCTGGGACCGATCGACGGTTTCGACCTGATCCGCCGCGCGACGATGGACCGGCTGATCCCGTACGGCGGGTCGGTGGTGGCCGCGATCATGAACGAGGCCCGCGTGGTCGAGGGGGACAAGGTCGGCACGATGACCGACCGGTTCGAGATGCGCGACGTGCTCCGGGCGGCGCTCGACGCGCCGCTGGGGGCGAAGCCGACGCGCGCGGGGATCAACCGGCTCCGGAAGTTCTGCAACGATTACCTCGAGGAGGCGGGCGAGGACGAGATGGTCCCGCCGCGGGCCCTGGACCTGGGCGACGACCTGCGCCGCGTGATCCGCGAGACGGGGCTCGCCCTCGACCCCGCGCAGGCCGCCGTGTTCCTCAAGCGCACCGACCCCGAGGCCGACCCCAAGGCGGACCTGTGGCAGCGGGCCCTGGCGTTCGTCGCGCTCGACCTGGCCATGGACATGGGCGGCAAGAGCAGCGTGGGGCGGCTCATCGCGGTGGCCCCGATCCGCAACCCGCTCGACCGGAACGCGAGCCCCGAGCCCCTGCCCGGCGGCCGGCTGCACGGCTTCGGCGGGTTCACGTCGATCCACAACCGCAACTACGAGGTGAAACTGGCCCGCTTCTGCACGTACCAGGTGTTCAAGGCCGCCGGCGTGATCCCGGCGAAGGTCAGGCCGCCCGAGGACCCCGTGTTCACGAAGGACGAGCGGATCGCGTACGAGAGCGACCTGAAGATCGGCGTGCAGGCGCTGGCGACGCGCGTGTCGAAGATGGTCAAGCAGTCGCACCTGCTGGAGATCTTCCCGGGCCTCGACGGGCTCGTGCTCAAGCTCGTCGGCGGGTATCTCGAGAAGAAGATCAAGCAGATGGCCGAGGAGTCGCGCGAGTTGATCCCGTTCGAGCTGCGCGTCCGCGTGCCGGACGGCTCCTTCGAGCTCGACGGCTCGGGGATCGGATCGGACACCAAGCCCGTGCGCATCCCCGACGGCTCGGCCAACTTTTTCCTGCTCACCTACGCGGACTACGACCCGCTGACCGACCGCTGGTCAGGCCCGAGCATCGATATCTCGCGCCAGCTCCTGCCGATCGACGTGAACATGGCCCTGAGCACATTCTGCCGCGTGCGGCTCCCGGACCTCTCGGGCGGGAAGTGGCGGGCCGCAGACCGCAACCCCAACCCGCGCTTCGAGTGCGCGATCACGAAGGGCGACAAGGGGAAGGAGCTTCCGGCGTCACGCTGGTCCGGCCCGCACCCGGGGGTGGACCCGCTGGATGACACGCTGCTGACGTGAGCCGCTCCGCGGGAGTGCTCACCCCGTCCCGTAGAGCCGGTCCCCCGCGTCGCCCAGCCCGGGCAGGATGAACCCCTTGGGGTTCAGGCAGCGGTCGATCGCCGCGGTGTAGATGGTGAGCCCGGGGTAGACCTCGTGCATCCGGCGGATGCCCTCGGGGGCGGCGACGATGCACAGGAAGCGCAGGTCCTTGGCGCCGGCCTCGAGCAGGATGCGGATCGCCGCGACCGCCGAGCCTCCGGTCGCAAGCATCGGGTCCACGAGCAGGCAGGGCCCCGCGTTGAGGTCGCGCGGCAGGCGCTTGAGGTACACGACCGGCTCGAGCGTTTCCTCGTCGCGGGCCATGCCCAGGTGCCCCACGCGCGCCTCGGGCATCACCTCCAGCACTCCCTCGGCCATGCCGAGCCCGGCACGCAGCACCGGCACGACCGTGACCTTCTCGGCGAGGTGCCGCCCCGCGGTGGTCTCCATCGGCGTGCGGATCTCCACCGGCTTGGTCGGCAACGATCGGGTGGCCTCGTAGACCATGAGCCCGGTGATCTGGTACATCAGCGCGCGGAACGGGCGGTGGCTCGTCGTCGCGTCCCGCAGGTGCGTGAGCTTGTGCTGGATCAGCGGGTGATCGAAGATGACAACGTTCGGGAACGACATGGGGGAAGCGTAACGGAAGGGACGGAGGGACGGAGGGACGGAGGGACGAAGGTACGGAGAGACGGCGCATGGATCAAGGCACGCTCGACCGGCTGGCGCTCGACGCGGCGTATGAGCAGGCGGTCAAATCCGGACGCGAGGGGGGCATCCCGATCGGGTCGGCCCTGGCCGCGCCGGATGGTGCGATCGTCGCGCGGGGGCACAACCTGCGGGTGCAGGCGGGGGACACGACCGCTCACGCCGAGACGGTCTGCCTGCGCAACGCCGGTCGGCGGCGCGACTGGCCCGCGCTGACCCTCGCCAGCACGCTCAGCCCGTGCGCCATGTGCAGCGGGGCGGCGGTGCTGCACCGCGTGAAGCGCGTGGTGATCGCCGAGAACCGCAACTTCCTGGGGCGCGAGGATTGGCTCCGCGAGGCGGGCATCGAGGTCGCTGTCTATGACGACCCGCGGTGCGTGAAGCTGATGCGCGACTTCATCGTCGCGCGGCCGGAGCTTTGGGATGAGGACATCGGGGTGCCGCGCCGGCCGTGAGCCGCGCTCGATGAGGTAACCTGACGGTGTCGCAAGGTCGCGGCGGGCGGCGGCACGTGGCCGGGCCGCCCGCGCGCCCTCGGAGCACAAGCATGAACATTGATCTGGGGGAGGACTTCGGACAGGCTCTGATGTTGGCGGTGGTCCTGTTCTGGGTCTGCGTGGGCATTGTGCACATCGCCTTCGCGAGCGGAGTGTTCGCCGACGCGAGCCAGCGCGACGACCTGCGGTTCGTGGGACCGTTGGTCTGGACTCTGGCGACGCTGCTCGGCGGCGTGTTTGTGGCCGGCGTGTACTGGATCATGCACATCTCGGCGTTCAACGGCGCGGCGCAACGCGCGGCACGCCCCGAAAACCGCGACGACGACGAGCGCTGAACGTGGTCGCGGGGCCCGGGGCGCGGGTGGGCGCTCCGGGACGGCGTCGTTGCTCGTTGCCGTTCGTCGGCGCGCGCGCCTCACGCGGAGCTGCGTCCGCGGCTCCGCGCGTCGGGTTCCTCGCTCAGCGACGCCGCGATCGAGACCTCCTGAAGGCGGATCGAGGCCTGGTCGAGCGTTTCCTTCGCCTTGTGAAGGGCGTCGGGATCGACCGAGCGCCAATCCGCCTCCGCGGCCGCGACCTGGGCTGTCAACGCCGAGATCTGAGATTCGAGCGATGCGGCGTATCCGGGCTCGAGCCGCTCGCGGAACCGCGCGAACCGCTCGCCGATCCACTTCAGGTCCAGCTTGGCATTCACCACCAGGTCCACCACCCGGTGGCGCGTCATGTCCTCTCGCGCGAACGTCAGGCTCTCGGCCTCCATCCGGTCCACTTCCTCGCGCGTCAGCCCGTGGTTGGGGATGACCTGGAGCTGCGCCCGTCGCCCGCTCCGCCGCTCGTGCGCGGAGACGCTCAGCACGCCGCTCGCGTCCACGAGGAACTCGACCTCGACCTGCGGGATGCCCGCGGGCATGGGCGGAAGCCCGCGGAGGTGGAACTCGCCCAGCCGGCGGCAGTCGGCCGTCATCTCGCGCTCGCCCTGATAGACCGCGAGCTTGATGGATGTCTGCCCGTCCACGCTCGTCGAGAACATCTCGGTGGCCCGCGCGGGCACGGTGCTGTTGCGGAGGATGAGCTTGGCCACGGCGCCGCCGACCGTCTCGATGCCCAGCGAGAGCGGGATCACGTCCAGCAGCAGCGCCCCCTTGACCGTTCCGGCGAGAATCCCGGCCTGCACGGCCGCGCCGAGCGCGACGATCTGATCGGGGTCCAGCGCCGTGTACGGCGTGAGGCCGAAGAACTCGCCGACGCGCCGGCGCACGAGCGGGATGCGCGTCGAGCCGCCGACCATGATGACGGCGTCGAGCGGAAGAGACGAAGAGACGGAGAGACGGAGAGATGAAACGGCATCGCGCACGGCGCGGGCGCAGGCAGTCAGGGCGCGATCAACCCACGGAGTGATGAGGGCTTCCAGTTCGGCGCGGGTCAGCGGGCGCGCGTAGATCGTCCCGTCCGCGTCCACCCGCACGGTCGTCGATTCACGGTCGCTGAGCTCGCACTTGGCGCGCTCGGCCGCGTCCTTCAGCGATTGGCGTGCCCCCGGGGTCAGGTCGCGCCCGATCTCCCGCGTGAACATGTCCACGAGCATGTGGTCCACATCATCGCCGCCCAGGCGTGTGTCGCCCGCGGTCGAGAGCACCTGGAAGAAGTCCGTGCCGCCATCCCCCTGCGAAGGCGTGAGCTTCAGGATCGAGATGTCGAAGGTGCCGCCGCCCAAGTCAAAGACGGCGATGGTGCGGGCGGCAGGAACGCGCGAGGCCCTGTCGCGGAGCGACGGCCCACCCATCCCGTAGGCGAGCGCGGCGGCCGTCGGCTCGTTCACGATCCGCACGGCGTCGAGGCCGGCCAGGCGTGCGGCGTCGCGAGTCGCCTGGCGTTGCCCGTCGTCAAAGTACGCGGGCACGGTGATGACGGCCTTCGTCACGTTGGTGCCGAGGGCGCGCGAGGCGTGGTCCTTCAGGGCGCGCAGGATCGCCGCCGAAACTTCCTGAGGGCTCACGACCGACGCCGCGGGATCCCGACCCGGCACGCGGATCCGGGCCGTGCTGTTCGGGCCGTCGATGACCTCGTAGGAGAGGAAGGGCAGGTCCGCGGCGGCGTCGGCCTTGCTGCGCCCCATCAGGCGCTTGACGCTGGCGATGGTGGTCGCCGGGAACTCCGCGGCCCGGGCCTTCGCGTCGTGGCCCACGACCATCTCATCCCCCGCCTCATAGCGCACCACGCTGGGCAGGAGCGGTCGCCCCTGTTCATCCGGGATGACGTGCGGCCCGCGCGCGTCGAATACCGCGACGAGGCTGTTGGTCGTGCCCAGGTCGATCCCGACAATGACCGCAGATTCGGACACGGGGGACGATAGGAAGAGCCGGGGAGACGGCGCGACGCATCAACGCTACTCCCGGACCCACGCCAGGTCCGCGAGCCGGTCGAGGATCCGCTCGGCCAGGACGCTCTCGTCCGAACCGCCGTTGAGCGGGACGCGGGCGCGGGCCTGGGCCCCGGCATACGCGATGTCAAAGACCGCAACAGGCCCTTCAACCGTCATCGGGTCGGTGCTCACCGGCCCATAGACCCGCGCCGGGTGGTCGCGCTCCAGCAGCCCCGAGTCGCGCACCAACCGCCAGAACTCGTCCTGCACGCTCGGCGGAAGGGTCCGGATCGGCGGGGGCCAGCCGCGGTCGGCGGAACTGCCGACGTACCGCAGGGTTCCGTCGGCTTCGAAGACGTACCGCGCCGGACGGACCGCCCGCGGCGCGCCGCGCACGCCCCGCACGCCGTGGACCGCGACGGCGATGGTGAAGTCCTCGGGCCGTTCACGGAGCTGAGAGAGGTCCGGGCGCGACGCGCACGCCGCCGCCCACAGCGGCAACGCGATCACCAGACACCGGGCCAGCCCACGCACGATCATGGCCCGAGTGTACCGCCCCGACGCGCCACGCTCCGCATTCCTCCTCTGCACCCCTGTTCCCTGTCCCCTATCGTGTACCCCCATGAGGGCGGCCCGATGAAAGCGAGCGTCCGCTGGTTGAACTCCCTGCTGGAGCCTGGGAATCTCGCGCCAGCCGAGATCGAGGAGGCGCTCACAAACGCGGGGTTCCCCATCGACGCGCGCGAAGCGCTCGCCGGCGGCGATGTGTGCCTGGAAGTCGAGATCACCAGCAACCGCGGCGACTGCCTGAGCCACTTCGGGCTCGCCCGCGAGATCGCGGCCGTCACCGGGCGGACACTCGTCGCCCCGCCTGCGCCGAAGCCGGGCAGGGTCGCCGGACGTGCCGCGGAAGCCTGCCGACTCGACAACCGCGCGAAGGACGCCTGCCCGCGCTTCACCGCCCGTGTGATCCGCGGCGCCAGGATCGCGCCCAGCCCGGCGTGGCTCGTCGAACGCCTCGAATCCGTCGGCCAGCGGGCGATCAATAACGCCGTGGACGCGACGAACTACCTCAACTTCCTGTTCGGGCAGCCGGCGCACGCCTTCGACCTGGCGAAGCTCGCGGGTAGGTCGCTGGTCGTGCGGTACGCGGCCGCTGGCGAACCGTTGACGACGCTCGACGGGAAGAAGCGGAAGCTGGCCGCGGACGAGCTGGTCGTCGCCGACGCGGAGCGGGCGCAGTCGCTCGCGGGCGTGATCGGCGGAGCAGACTCGGAGGTCAGTTCCGCAACGACGGACATCGTGCTGGAGGCGGCGACGTGGGACCCCGCGACCATCCGGCGCGCCGCCCGCCGCCACCAGGTGCGCACCGACGCCGGGCATCGCTTCGAGCGCATCGTGGACCCGCGGACCATCGACGCCCCGGCACGGTTCGCGGCGGCCCTGATCGCCGAGTTGACCGGCGGCACGCTGTGCGAGGGGATGCTCGACGAAGGGCGTGCGGCGGATCCGCTCCGCGTCGTGGAGATGCGACCGGACCGCTGCCGCGCGATCATCGGATCGGGCGTCGACGACGCGACGCAGGGGCGACTTCTCGCGGCCCTCGGCATCAAGGTCGAACGCG
The DNA here is from genome assembly GCA_046153875.1 of Phycisphaerales bacterium. Taxonomy (GTDB): domain Bacteria; phylum Planctomycetota; class Phycisphaerae; order Phycisphaerales; family UBA1924; genus JBJXFE01. The sequence continues at coordinate 6,518 of JBJXFE010000019.1, read as the reverse complement.
CGCCAAGCCTTCTGCGCTGCACCATCCCGCCCTGGCGACCCGACCTGGAGCGCGAAATCGACCTGATCGAAGAGGTCGCGCGGACTCACGGCCTGCGCCACGTGCCCACGCGCGATCGCGTGACCGTCGCGGTCCGCCCGCCGCAGGATACGGAGCGGGCCCGGCGAGAGCTCGGCTCGGTTCTCGCGGGGCTTGGGTTCTTCGAGACCGTCACGTTCAGCTTCACGAGCCCGAAGTTCGCCCAGCCGTGGCTGCCGCCGGGCATGGCCGCGATCGACGTGGAGGACGACCGTCGCGCGCACGAGCCGACCCTGCGCCCCAGCGTGCTGACGGGGCTGCTAGCCTGCCGCGCCGCCAACCAGAACGTTCAGTCCGCCGCGCCGGGGAGCGTCCGGCTGTTCGAGGCCGCCGCGGTGTTCGGGCGGGTCGAGGGCACAGGGCACGGAGGACAAGGTGCAGGGGTTCGCGGCGTGGTCGAGAGCCGCAATCTCGGCCTGCTCATGGACGTGCCGTTCGACGGCAAATCGGCGTCGTTCGAAGACCGGCAGCGCGGCGTGCGGCTGATGCGGGGCGTGATCGAGGCGGTGGTCCACGCGATGATGGGTGTCGGGGCGGGCGCGGACCTGCGGATCGAACCCGCGGAGCCGCACGCGCCCGCGATGGAGCGCGGCGCGTATGCGCGGGTGTCGATGAACGGCGCACCGCTCGGGTACTACGGGCTCATCGACGCCGCGGCCGCGCGGGCCCACGGCCTGGAGCGCCCGCTGGCCGGGGGGGAACTGAACCTGGACGCACTGCTGGCCGCGTATCCGCCGCGCGACTCGGTCGCGGCGCTGCCGGCGTTCCCCTCCATCGACCGCGACCTCTCGCTGCTCGTCGCGGAGGCGACGCCGTGGGAGCGCGTGCGGACGGTAGTCGAGGGCGCAAAGATCGATCGGCTGGAGGCGGTGAGCTTCGTCGGGGCGTACCGCGGCGCGCAGGCCGGCGTGGGCCGCAAGTCCGTCACGCTGCGGATGCGCTTCCGCGACCCGGCGCGCACGCTCCGCCACGACGAAGTCGACCCGCAGGTCGCGTCGGTGGTCGCGGTGGCGAAGCGCGAGCTGGGCGCTGAGTTGCGGGCGGTGTGACGGGGGCGGAATCCCGCCCCGGGCCGCTGTTTCCAGCCTTCCCGCCGCACAACCGACACCCCGCGAACCCCCCACGGGGGGCGTGAGTATCATGCGGGTGAAGACGCGAACCAGGAGGGCCGAAAGATGACACGGACCGCCGCGTGGGGGAAAGGAGCCGCGACCATGCCCGTGGGGACCACCGAGCGTCAGCCGAAACAGCCGGCCCCGACCCCCAGGGTCGAGCAGGACCGACCCTTCATCTGGGTCAACGGCAAGCTCCAGCCCAAGAGCCAGGCGATGGTCAGCGTCTACGACCACGGCCTGCTCTACGGCGACGGTGTCTTCGAGGGCATACGCGTCTATCGCGGGCGGATCTTCAAGTGCAAGCAGCACATGGAGCGCCTGTGGAAGTCCGCCGAGGGCATCCGCATGACCATCCCCATCTCCCGCGAGGAGATGGTGGACATCCAGAGGAAGTGCATCGAGGCCAACGGCCTGACCGAGGGGTACATCCGTCTGCTCGTCACCCGCGGCTTCGGCACGCTCGGCCTGGACCCGCGCAAGTGCCCGGTGCCGGGGATCATCTGCATCGCCGACCAGATCCGGCTTTACGCTCCCGAGCTCTACGAGAAGGGCATGAAGGTCGTGCTGGCCAAGCGCCCGCGCGTGCCGATCGACTGTCTCGATCCGCGCGTCAAGAGCCTCAACTACCTCAACAACATCCTCGCCAAGTGCGAGGCGATCGACGCCGGGTGCGATGAGGCGATCATGCTCACCACCGACGGCTACGTCGCCGAGTGCACCGGCGACAACGTCTTCTGGGTCAAGGGCGGCAAGGTCTTCACGCCCCCGTCCGACGTCGGCGTGCTCGAGGGGATCACCCGCGAGTTCGTGATGAAGGTCCTGTGCCCGGAGCTGGGCCTGACCTGCACCGAGAAGAAGGCCCGCATCAGCGAGGTGCTCAAGGCCGACGAGGTCTTCCTCACCGGGTCCGCCGCGGAGATCATCAGCGTCACCCAGATCGACGAGACGCCGATCGGCGCCAAGCACGGCGGGGGCGAGGGGCCGATCACGAAGAAGCTCCGCCAGCGCTTCCGCCAGGTCGTGACGAGCGACAACGTCCCCGAGGAATGACGCGGCGGCACAGGGCACGGACGAAGAGTCGAACCCCGCCCCCGCGAAAAGCGGGGGCGTTTGTTTGTCCGGACCGGCGCCGAGCTCTGGGGCGGTGCGGCGGGGCGGCGCATACACTCCGCCCACGCACCCGCCCGGCATCGTCGCCGGGGCATCGGAGCTCGATTCATGAAGACCCTGCTGGCCGCGATGGCTCTGGCCGTGTTCGCCTTCACCGTGTCTCCCGCCGCCGGGCAGGGGGCCGACGCGCCGGCGGCGCCTTCCGCCGAGGAGAAGCTCGTGTACGTCAAGATGGTCACGTCGATGGGCGACATCTACCTGGAGCTGAACAAGGAGAAGGCTCCGATCAGCGTCGAGAACTTTATGAAGTACGTGGAGAAGGGGCACTACGAGGGCACGATCTTCCACCGCGTCATGGCGGGCTTCATGATCCAGGGCGGCGGCTTCACGCCGGACATGCAGCAGAAGCCCACCGACAAGGGCATCAAGAACGAGTGGCAGAACGGGCTCAAGAACAAGAAGGGCACGATCGCGATGGCGCGCGTCGGCGGGAACGCCGAGTCCGGCACCGCCCAGTTCTTCATCAATGTCGTGGATAACGACTTCCTCGACCGGCCCCAGCCGGACGGGGCCGGCTACGCCGTGTTCGGCAAGGTTGTGTCCGGCATGGACGCCGTCGAGAAGATCAAGGGCGTCAAGACCGGCAACAAGGCGCGCATGCCCGATGTCCCCGTCGAGACCGTGAGCATCACGAAGGTCACCAAGACCACCAAGGAAGAGGCTGACAAAGCCGCGGGCGAGAAGAAGTAAGCCGCGCTGCCCCGCCGGCCGTCCCGCCCGCCGATCGAATCCCCATCACCAGGGGCCTCGTACTCGGGTTCCTTCGCAGCCTGCTCCGCCGCCGCGAGACGGGCGGCGGGCATCTCCATTCCCCGGGGTGACGCTGCCTGGAGGCCGGATCAGGAAAACGCGGCCGCCTGTCACGGTTTCGGTGCCGAACCGACGATCATCGAGGGAAAGGAGTCCCTCGATGTCCGTCCGTTGGAATGCCGGACCCTTCCTGCGGAGACTGCCGGGGATGCTCGGGGAGTGGGCCCAACGAGAGGTCGCGGCCATCCAGCGCGAGAAACGGTGTGCCCGCGAGGAGGCTGTGCGCGAGTTCCTGCGCCGGCATCCGAACCCCGCCGCGGAACGCTGCACCGCGGGGGTGTGAGGCACGACGACCGGTCTGACCGGCGCCACGGGCCGCCTCGCCGGGCACTGCCGGCAACACGAGCAGCGGCACTTACCAAACTCGATAGGGACCACATGGAACTCCTGCTCCCGCTCTGGCTCCCCATCCTCCTCTCCGCCGCCGCCGTCTGGATCGTCTCCATCATTGCCTCGATGGCCCTGCCCCATCACAAGCAGGACTTCATCGCCCTCCCCGCCACTCAGGGGGGCGAAGACTGATTCATGGACTACCTCCGCAGGAGCGGCATCAAGCCCGGCAACTATGTCTTCCCCGGTTTCCGCGGCAGCGAGGCGATGAAGTCGGAGAAGGTCCAGAAGGCCTTGAACGAAGGCCCGGTCGGGCACCTCAGCGTCTGGAAAACGCCCCTCACCATGGGCGACAAGATGGTCGCCACGTTCATCGTCCACCTCGTCGTCAGCACCCTCATCGCCTACCTCACGCGCGTCGCCCTCCCCGCCTCCTCTGGCGCGCCCCCCTTCGCGAGAGTCTTCCAGATCGCGACCACCGCGGGCATCCTCGCCTACTGCTTCTCGTTCCTCCCGAGCGCCATCTGGTGGGGCTCTTACAAGCGCACCATCGTCGCCAACGTCATCGACGGCATCCTCTACGGCGCGATCACCGGAGCCATCTTCGCCTGGCAGTGGCCACACTGACGCCCCCCTCGCCCCGCAGCTCCGCCGTGCCCCCTTCCAGGAGAGATGTCCGTGCCACGGCTCCCATCGCGGGTTTACCGTCGGCGTTCGATGGGGATAGCGATTTCTGTGTTGACGATCGCCACATCAGCGACCACGCGATTGACGCGGTAGAACTCCAGGCACGGCACGCCCAGGCAAACCAGCGACCGGTCGCTCCGCACTCGCCTGAAAATTTCCTTGTACGCGGCCGGGAGCGAAACAAACGGCCCGACGCTGGTGGTGAACGCGAACAGACCGCCCGCGAACCGCTGATGGGCGACCCGCCTTCCGGAGCGGAACTGCCCGGGAACGCGAATCGCCGCGTCGAAACGTAGATTCTCGGGTGCCGTTATGCCCGGCGCATCGTGAGCGATGCCGAGCAGGACATACGGTGCCGGAATGTCATGCCGACGTGCCCAGTCGACGAGCGTGTCCCACAAGCCGATCGGCACATGCTCGTACGGGCCGGTGTGGCGGATACATGCCAGCGACATCGGTTGCAGGGTGCGCACGAGCGTGCTTGAGAGCGACACCGGTTTTGCCGCATCAACCCGCTGCGGCAGCTCCTGCTCGGCCGGGGGGGTGGGCAGCCTTCCCTCGCGGCGGAACGCGTGCGGAGCGACGCCGAAGCGCCGGCGAAAGGCGCGGCTGAACGTCTCATGGCAGGAGAACCCGCAATCCAGCGCGATGTCGAGAATGCCGTCGTCGAGCAGAACCAGCCGCAGAGCCGCCCTTTCCAGGCGAAGACGCGATGTGTATTGCTTGGGCGTTTCCGCCATCACGTCGGCGAATCGGCGCGCGAAGTAAGGCGATGAGCAACCCGCGACCGCGGCGAGCGCTTCCAATGAAAGGTCTCCATCGAGATTGGCCTGGATGTACGTCAGGGATCGTGTCAGCGCGGCCGGGTCCATGTCGATGGTTCCATGTGGGGGGGGGCTTTCGAGTTTGCCGAGTGTAGGTGAAGAAGTCCTGCCCGCTGCCTGGCTGAGCGGAGCGGACCGACAGAGTTCTCTTCGCCAAATCGCAGCACGATCCGAGCGCGCGGATGCAGGAAGGGGTTCCGCACCCCCCCAAGCCTCCACCCCTTCCCGCACCCATTCCGGCGAAAGCCCACAGCCAACAGCCGCGCGATCGATTGCCTTTGCCTCGCCCCCCCCCCCCCCAACTCGTGCGCGCAACACCCGCTCGCGCCGCTCGAACAGAATCCGGCCCCCCCGAGAGGGGCAGCGGGGCGCGCTGCACAGGGTTGGGGGGTCGGGATGCCTACCTCACCGCTTCACTTTCTTCTTGGCAACCTTCTTCACGGTCTTCTTCGCGGTTTTTTCGCCCTTGAGCTTCTTCCCGTCGGGCCCCCGGCCCGTGCTCGCCAGCATCCTTACATAGTTCTCAACGTACGCCTTGGCGGGTGTGCGCCGGACCGCCTCCCCGATCACATCTAGCGCGGCATCCTCCAGCTTCTTGAAGTGGATGCAGCACCCGCCCATGTTCAGCTTCTTCCCCGTCTTGGCCCAGGCCTTCTGGAACCACTCGCGCTCCGTCTTGTCCCCGTAGACGCTCATCAGGTACACCGTCATGTTGTTCTTCTGGCTCGCCAGTGAGCACATCATCAGCGGCTTCTTGGGATCGCAGTGGTACCCCAGCGGCCACACCCGGTGCGGCACGGCGTAGCCGATCATCCCCCACATCATCCCCTCTTCATAATCCTTGTCGAGGTTCTTGAGGATGACCTTCCGCACCGCGTCGATCCCCGCGCGGCGGTCCTCCGGGAGCGAGGCGAGGTAGTCCTTGACGGTCGTGGCCTTGCTCTTCATCGGGGCAGTGTACCGACCCCCCACCCCCACCCCGCTCTCCCGCCGCCGATCGCCGCGGTGGCCGCGCTCCGTCGTCGCGCCTTGTCGATCGGTCTTCGGGAACCGTCGCTCGGTCTACGGCGGTTGTCAGCCAAGGCCAACCGGAGCGTTCTGCGAGGCGTTGTGAACCGCAACCAGGGCGCCCGCGTAGGCCGCCGCCAGCTTCGTGAGAAGCGAAACGGCGCACAGAATGGCGATCTTCGTGGTCATTCCCGCTGCCAGCAGCACGCCGAGGTCGATGAGCGCGTAGGCCAGCCAGATCACCAACGCCGCTTTGACCCCGAGCTGACCCTGCGACGCACCCCAACCGGCGACCCAAAGGCCCGCCAAAAACATGAGCGGTATGCCGGCGACGATGCTGCAATACGGGGCGGCGACCTTGATGTGCTCGTTGTAGAGCCTATCCCAGAACCTGTTTGAGCAGGAGGAGGGTGCAGCCGAGGTGCAGGAAGCCCTGGAACATCGCGGTGGACTTCTCGTAGCGGATGCACAGGCGGCGGAAGTTCTGGATCCACGA
>JBJXFE010000048.1:0-21433 GCA_046153875.1 Phycisphaerales bacterium | reverse complement strand
ATTCTGGTCGGTCATCGCGGGGGGGGCGGGGGCGGCGGCGCGGGTTGCGACGGGAGCGGGACGCCGTCCTGCACCGGCGTCGGTGGGGGCTCGGGCCTGGGTTCGGCCTTGGGCTTGGGATTCAGCTCTTCGGGTGTCAGGGGTGCGGCGGCGGCGGGTGGCGCGCCGGCCTCGCGGATCACCACGGAGTCGCGGGCGAAGAGACTGACGGCGAAGGCGACGCCCTTCCACTCGACCTGAACGTTCCATGGGGCGTCGAGCGAGAGCACCTTCAGGTCGCCCTTCGATCCGTCCGCGCCGAGCTTCGTGCCGTCGTCGAACCAGGCGAGGCCGTCGGCGATGCCGATCAGTTTCGGCCCGCCGTAGGTCGCGGGGGGCGGTGGCGGCGGGGGATCGGTGTTCTCGACGACCGGTGCGGGCGGCGGCGGCGGGGGCGGCGGAGGTCCGGGCACGAAGAGGATCGACCGGCCGTTGAACTGGTTCGCATGGGCGTCGATCGCGGTCGCGTAGGCCTCGACGGCGAGCCGCTCGCGCTCCTGGGGGGAGTCGGCGGCGCTGACCCCGGCGGTGAAGACGGCGGCGAGCAGGCCGCGGGTTGAGACCAGCAGCACGACGACGGCGGCGACGATCGCGAGGACGGCGGCTATGCCCGGCACGCCGATCCGGCCCGCGTCGCCCGGGTTGTCGGTGCCGGTGTTCATCGGCCCGCGTTCCCCTTGGCCAGGACCCATGCCTCCGCGTCGATCGTCGCCTGCACCATCCGTCCGTTCTCGCCCTTGCGGACCTGCACGCGGGTGACGGCGGCGACCTCGGGCGTCCGCTCGAGGTCGGCGATGACCGCGGCGAGCGTCTCGGGGGTGGCTTCGAACTTGACCTCGCGGATGAGGCGATCGACGGTGTTGGCCGGCGCGAGCGCCGTGAGCAGCGGGCCGCGGCTGAGCGGGGCATTTCGGTTCGTGCTCGTGTGGTTCTTCACGCCGTGCTTCTCGATGACCTCCAGGACTTTCGTGTGGAAGGCCACGGCACGCTCCCGCGGATCGCCCGGCGGGAGGACGTTGCCGAACTGCTTCAGGCCGAGCGAGACGGCGTCGTCTTCGGCGCCCCCCCCTGAGCGGACGAGCGCGATGGCGTCGGCCCTCGCGTTGGCCTTCGACGCCCATGCGTTGGTCTGGTCCATCACGGGCTCGACGACGACGAAGTAGGCCAGCACGCCGGCGAGCGCGAGCACGCCCCAGCGTGCGGCACGGGGTAGCGTGCGGTACACGTCGAGGAGGCGGCTCATGGGGCGCCTCCCGGTGGAGCGGCGTTGAGCACCTTCAGGTGCTCCTGGAGCTGGCGTACGTCGTCGCTGAGCCGAGCCTTCGTCGCCGCGTCCGTGGTGGGGTTGTGCTGCGCGTATGTACGCCGCGCGGACATTTCCTTCATGGTCATGGTTCGATCCATGGCCTTGATCTGAGCCTCCGTGAGAGGAGGAGGCGGCTCGCCGCCACCCGCGGACGAACTGGGCCGGCGCGATTCGCGCGGGCTGTCGTCGCCGGATCGCTCGGACGAAGCGGGGCGCTCGGTCTCGGCGCGTCGGGCGCCGCGCGACGCGGGCCGCGGCGATTCGGATGACGCCGCACCGCCGCGGGGGGCGGCCGTGTTCGACGCACCCTCTCCGTACAAGCGGACCGCGAGCGGCTTGGCCGCGAAATCGTCGGCGGCCGCCGCCTTGGCGTGCGGGTTGGTGATCGTGGCCGTGAGGTCGAACTCGACGCCGGAGCCGGACGCGACGACCCGCGGGGCCTTGACGGTGCCGAAGATCCGCGTGGCGTTGAGGTTCGCCTGGAACTGGTTGACGAGGGTGGGGTTGTCGGCCGAGCCCTGGATCGTCACACCCTGCTCGCCGTTGATGGTGATCGAGTCCGCGGTGACGCCGACCGGTGCGGCGGCGGTGGCGTCGGCGAGCAGCTTGGTCATGGGCCATCGCGACGCGCGGAGCTGCTCGTAGAGGGCGGTGCGGAGCTTCTGCTCGGCGTGGACCTTCGTGCGGTCGGCGAGCCCCGCGCTCTTGGCCTGGAGGATGGCGAGCCGAGCGCCGGCGAGGGCGAGCGGGCCGAGAAGCATGAGGCCCGCGGCGGCGGCCAGGGCGAGGCCGGCGTTGCGGGGTCGGGCGAGCCACCTGACGGTGCGTTCGATCGGCGAGGCGTGCTCGCTCGGGGCCGACTCCTGCATCGACGCGAGCCCGCGCGAGAGCGGGTCGGTGCTGCTCGCGGCCAGGGCCGCGCCGAGCGCGATGCCGTAGTCCTCCAACCACACGCGCTCGTCGGGGACGCCGGTGATGGTGGCGCGCAGGTGCGCGGCGGCGCGCGGGTCCATGGCGACGCCCGTCAGGTCACGGGCGACGACGTCGAGGCCCACGGCGGCGCAGGTCTCGGACACCACGCGGGCGGCGGACTGGCGGAAGCGAGCGGGGGACACCGCATCCTCGATGAGCACGCGGGCCGCGGTGCGGTCCGGGCCTGTGGCGAGCACCGAGACCGACCCCTCGGCGGGGTCGGTGCAGGCGGCCCACGGGCTCTCATTGCCACGGAGCACGGCCAGCGCCGCGATCTCGGTGGTCCAGGTTTCGCGGACGCGCTTGAGCATCGGCCCGGCCGGGTCGGCGGGGCCGTCCCATCCGGTCATGAGGACGGCGCGCGTGCCGTTGGTCGAGCCGTCGGCGATGACGCCGGCGGCGCGGCGGTGGGGGGGGAGCGTCCCGGGGAACTGGGCCTCGGCGAGCAGGCCCAGCGCGGCCGCGGTCTCTTCGGGTTTGCCCACGGGCACGGAGGCGCTGCGGGCGATGGTGCCGCGCCCGGGCGCGACGCGCACGAGCAGGCTGAAGCGCGAGCGCTTGTGGGCCTCGCTCAACGCCTGGGCCGTGTCGCCGGTGAGCGTGATCGCTTCGATCAGACGCGGTCGCGGCGAACCCTCGACGACCACGAGCCGCCACGAATCGCCGCGGCGGTGCAGGGCGGCGACACGCGTCGTGGGCGCCGTCGGCGGCGCGGCGTCGCTCGCGGGAGCGGGGCTCGGGTTGGTCGCGGCGGTGGTCATCGGATCACGAGGTCGCTGATGGTCACGGGCAGGGTCGATCGGTCGAGGGTGGCGATGATCTCCACTTCGAGCCCGGTGGCGGCGTCGCGCCCCCGGCTGGAGACAACATACACGTTCGAGCGGACGGTGATGAGGTCGTAGATGCGGGCGAGCTGGGCGCGGCTGACGACGCCCGCGTCGATGAGGCCGACCACGGACGTGAACCCCTCGGGGCGCGAGTCGCGGGCGACGACGATGGAGTCCGCGATGGCGGGGTCGAGGCCGGGGAGGTACTGGAGCGTCTCGGCGGCGCAGGTGTTGATGTTGAGCTTGCCGGGGCGCGGGCCGGGCTCCTCGGCGCCGATCCCGCACTCGTCGAGGAGCCTGGTCATCTCCTCGTTGGTCAGCGGCGAGGAGCCGGGGGTGGTCTGCGGGTTGTTGCCGGCGGCCTGGATGAGGGCGCTGAGATTCGAGCGGATGAAGTCGCGCATGCTCGCGTTGGCGCTGGCCGCGACGTAGTTCACGATGACGTCGGAATGCTCGCGCGAGATCCCGGTGCGCTGCTGCACGTCGGAGGCCGCCGCGGTCTTGAGGTCGAGCCGGGCCTCGCCCGAGGGGGTGAGCACGTCGTCCACGCTCAGCGCGGTGAGCAGGCCGGACCAGCCGCCGTCGAGCTTGCCGTCGGCGTCGTCCGGGGGCCAGGAGTCGTCGCCGTCGTCCTCGTTGGGGTCGAGGCGGGCGTTGAGGTTCCAGTCCTCCCCGCGGACGTAGGCGTCGTACGAGCCGGCGACGAGTTCGAGCTCGTGGGGGGTGCGCATGGGTGCGTTGCGCGGCTCATACCCGAACGGGAGCGACTGGTAGAACCCCACCTCCGCGCCGAGCGGGTTGGAGTCGTCGTCGTCGTCGATCCAATCGAGGATGCTGTCGGCGACGTCTTCCGTCATGTACGGGAGCAGAAGGAGGCCCTCGCGGGTCATGCGGTTCACGTTGATCTTCGCGTGGCCGTCGGCCGGGCCGAGGACCTCCTCGCCCTCGTCGGTGAAGGAGATGCGGTAGAGGGCGCCGTCGAACCGGCCCTCGGCGGCGTCGGTCAGGTCGTCGAGGATGGTGAAGGCGTCGGTGAGGTCGGGGTTTTCGGTGGCGTAGCCGAGGCGGGCGATGGTGGACTCGACGCCGCCGCGTGCGGCCCAGTAGGCGCGGACGCGAGCGAGCGATTCGCGGCCCTCGACGGCCTCGGCGAGGGCCGCGGATTGCACGGCGATGATGACGACGCCGGCGAGCCCGACGACCCAGAGCACGAGGAACGTGGCGAAGCCGCGGCGGCCGGCCAGGAGGAAGCGTGGGGAGCGGCGGATCATCGCCCACCTCCGCCGGTGTTGGTCCCGCCTGCGCCGCCGGTGGTTGTGGACGTTCCCGTAGGCGCGCTGCCCGAGTCCGTGGACGGCGTGGTCGATTCGGCCTCTTCCGTCTCGTAGGGGACGGGGAACTGGTCGAGGGCGACGGCCCGGCGTGCGACCGCCGTCACCTGCCCGTTGTCGCTCACGCCGACGGCGGTGATCCGCAGCCCGTGCGGCACGCCGTCGGAGTCGGAGTCCCAGGCGTCGAACCACGACTCCCCGTCGGTGGCCTGGATGGAGAGCTCGCGGACGCCCGCGACGGCGGGCTCGGCGACGCCCCCCGCGTCGAGCGAGGGGTCGAAGGCGGGGTCGGCGCGTCGCCAGAGGGCGGGCGTGAGGTCGAGGGCGTCGCGCGGGGCGATGCGATACTGGACCTCGTAGACGCCGCCCTCGGCCGAGCCCTCGGCGCGGACACGCCGCACCGAGCGCGTGAGGACGATCAGCTGGTCGGCGCTCGCGCCGCCGTCGATGAGCTGGACCTTGCAGAACCGCAGGTCGTGGTGGCGCACGGCGGCGAGGGCGTCGAGGGCGATGCGCGAGGCGGCGGCGTCGGCCCGGGCGTGGGCCTGGCGGCGCGCGAGGGACTGCTCCTTGACGCGGGCGATCTGGCCGACGGCGGTCGCGGTGGCGGCGGCGATGATGGCGCAGACGATGGAGGCGACGACGACTTCAACAAGAGTGAAGCCCCGGCGTGGCGCGAGATGACGAGGGCTTACTCCCATCGGTCCACCGCTTCCTCGGGTCGGCGCTCGGGGTCGGGGTCGTCGCCCAGCCGCGGGGCCATGCACGTCTCGACGGATTCGGCGCGGGTGCGGCCGCCGGAGACCCAGCTCACCGTGGCTCGAACGCGGTAGGGGGCGCCGGATTGCCCGTCGGTGATGTCCAGGCGGTAGGAATAGCGGTTGAACGGGGCGTCGCACGGGCCTTCGGAGTCGAATCGCGAGGCGTATTCGTCGGGGCCGCGCATCAGCACGAGGTTGAGCTGCTCGTCGAGGAGCATGGCGGCGGTGCGGAGCTCTTCGCCGCGCATCTGCGCGGTGAGCGAGCGCCCGGCGAGGCCGAGGATCACGGCGAGGACGACGCCCAGGAGGAGCGATCCGACGATCGCGTCCACCAGCACCACGCCCCGGCGGTTGGTGCGGCTCACCACGGCTCGTCCCTCAGGCCCGCCCGGTCGAGGTCGAGGCGCGTGTCGAAGACCGCGTCGGCGTCGGTGGTCACGGCCGCACGATCCGCGGTCGGGGGGAGGTGGATGAGCCACTCCGTGCGGTTGCGTCCCCCCGTCATGGCGAGGCGGAGGACGATCTGCGGGCGCGGCTCGGCGGCGGGGAGGTCGACGCGGAAGCGGCGCGGGTCGAGGGCCCGCCCGTCGGCGGAGGCTTCGATGAGTTCGAGGTCGGTGAGCTGCACGCTCGGCGTGAGCGGGTCTTCGAGCCAGGACTGGTCGTTGGTGGAGAACGAGCCCGGGTCGCGCAGGCGGAGCGTCAGAACGCGCAGCCGTCCTTCCGCGAAGTCGATGGCGAGCCGCTGGGTGGAGAAGAGGTGTCGGCGGGCCGCGCCGGAGAGCGTGTCGGCCACCTCGCGGACCGAGGACTCGGCGCGTCGCTCGTCCCAGTTGACCACGCGCGGGACAACCATCGCCGAAAGCACCGCCAGGATCACCACCACCGTGATGAGCTCGATGAGCGTGAACGCGCTGTGCCGGGGCCGGTGCATGGTCAGGGCTTCACGATGTCCGCGTCCTCGTCGGCGCCGCCGGGCTGCCCGTCGCGCCCGTAGCTGACGATGTCGAAGTCCGCGTTGCGTTCGCCGGGGATGAGGAGGACGAACTCCTTGCCCCAGGGGTCGATCAGAGCGTCGGCGTTGTCCACGTACGGCTGCCATTTCGTTTCCGCGATGCCGGATGGGCGCTCCCACAGCACGCGGATCGTCGCGCCGGCTTCGGGCAGGCCGTGGTCGATCTGGAAGGACTTGAGCGCGGTGGAGAGCGCCGAGGCGTTGGACTGGGCGAGCGCCTGCTTCGACTGCCCGATGCGGTTGATGAGGCGCGGGGCGATGACGGCGGCGAGCACGCCGAGGATGACGACGATCACGATGACCTCGATGATCGTGAACGCGCGGGCGGCGCGGTGCGGCGAACGGGAACGGCTCATGAGAGCGACTCCTGGAGCTGCAAGAGAGGGAGAAGGATGGCCAGCACGATGAACCCGACGACGCACGCGAGGATCACCACGAGCACGGGCGGGAGGGCGGTGGTGAAGAGCTTGACGCTGGTCTCGGTGCGTTCCTCGAAGGCGCCCGCGGCCTGCCCGAGCATCTCGTCGAGGCGGCCCGAGCGTTCGCCGAGGTTCACGATCTGGACGAGCATGGGGGGGAAATAGCCGCTGGCCTCCATCGGGTCGGCGATGGTCTTGCCGGCCGCGACCTGGTCGCACACGTCGTCGATCACACCCTCCATGGCGCGGTTGCTCAGCGTGCCCTTGGTGATCTTCAGGGCCTGGAGCACGGGGATGCCCGCGGCGGTGAGCGTGCCCAGCGTGCGCGTGAAGCGGGCGACGGCGACGTCGCGGAGCAACCGGCCCAGCAGCGGAGCGCTGAGCAGGGCGCGGTCGATCTCGAGCCGGGCCGCGGGGCGGGCGTAGACGCGCGAGCCAGCGATGAAGGCGAGGGCGACGGCCGGGATAATGGCCCACCAGTAGCCGCCGAAGAACGCCGCCGCACCCTGCACGATCTGTGTCGGAACCGGGAGCGGCTTGCCGCTCTTCTGGATGGGTTCGAGGATCCGGGGCACGATGAAGGTGACGATGACGATGACGGCGATGACCAGGAGCCCGCCGAGGATCATCGGGTAGAGCGTGGCGGCCAGGATTGATCGGCGCAGCTTCACGTCGCGGTCGAGGAGGTTGGCGGCCTGGGTGAGGACCTCCGGCAGCCGCCCGGACGCCTCGCCCGCGCGGAGCAGGTTGATCATCAGTTCGCTGAACGGGCGTCCCCAGGCGGCCGCGGCGTCCGCGAGGCTCTTGCCGTGCTCCACGTCGCTGACCAGGGTGGCGAGCATCCGCTTCTGGTTCTCGTTGCGTCCCTGGCGCGCGATGGTGCGCAGCGCGGGCACCAGCGGCAGGCCGGCCTGCAGGGCCGTGGCGAGTTCGCGGACGAACGAGGCCATCTCGGAGCGCGACATCGCCGGGCGCGAGAGGAAGCCGGTCGCACGGGCCCGTGCCGCGGCGCCCGCCGGATGCGCGGCGTGGTCGCCCCGGGCCGGGGGGTCCGCCGCGCCGTTGAGTTCGAGGGGTTCGATGGTGCTGGGCGTGACGCCGCGGCGGACAAGCTCGCGGACGGCCGAGGCCCGGTCGGGCGCGTCGATCGTGGCGGAGAGCGCCCCGCCCCCCCCGGTCGGCGCGAGCGTGCGGTACGCGAAGGTGGGCATCAGACGGCGTCCTCGTCCGCGTCCTGCGTGGCCCTCAGGACCTCTTCGACGGTGGTGAGGCCCTGGGCCGCCTTGATGATCCCGTCGCGTCGCATCGTGATGAACCCGTTGGCGGCCTTGGCGAGGTCCTGAGCGCTGACGCGCTCGGCGATGGCGCGGCGGAGCGAGGGGGAGGCGAGCACCACCTCGTAGAACCCGAGGCGTCCGTGGTACCCGGCGCCGTCGCACTTGTCGCACCCGGCGCCGCGGGAGCAGCGCCCGCCCTCGAACATCGCGGTTTCGGCGTCGGCCAGGCGGTGCTTGACCTCTTCGGGGAGCGGCGTCGGCACGCGGCACGCCGGGCAGAGGCGGCGGCCGAGGCGCTGCGCGAGGACGCCTTCGAGGACGCTCGCCAGCAGGAACGGCTCGACGCCCATGTCGAGCAGGCGGCCGACGGCGCTGACGGCGTTGTTGGTGTGGAGCGTCGAGAAGATGAGATGCCCGGTGAGCGCGGCGCGCACGGCGATCTCGGCGGTCTCGCCGTCGCGGATCTCGCCGACCATGATGACGTCCGGGTCCTGGCGGAGGATGGAGCGCAGGCCGCTGGCGAACGAGAGCCCGCGCTTGGGGTTGACGGGGATCTGGTTGACGCCGAAGAGCTCGTACTCGACGGGGTCTTCGATGGTGATGATCTTGAGCGAGGGGTCGTAGAGCTTCGTCAGCGCCGCGTACAGCGTCGTGGTCTTGCCGCTGCCGGTGGGGCCGGTGACGAGGACCATGCCGTGCGGCAGATCGATGAGCTTCTGCATCGAGACGCGGTCGGGCTCGCGCATGCCGAGGGTGGCCAGGTCGAGGGGGATGGCCTCCTTGTCGAGGATGCGCATCACGACCGACTCGCCGTAGAGCGTCGGGACCGTGCTGACGCGGATGTCGATCTTGCGGCCCTCGAAGCGGAGGGTGATGTGCCCGTCCTGCGGGGCGTAGCGCTCGGCGATGTTCATGCCGGCCATGATCTTGATGCGGCTGGTGATGGCGGGCTGGAGGTGCTTGGGCGGGGGCTCCTGCTCGATGAGGACGCCGTCCACGCGGTACTTGACGTTCAGCAGCTTCTCGAAGGGTTCGACGTGGATGTCCGACGCGCGGGCGCGGATGGCCTCGAGGATGACGAGGTTCACGAGGTTGATGAGGGTGGGCTGCTCGGCCATGCGGTGCAGGTCGCCCGCGTCGATGGCCTCGAGGTTGGCGACGAGGTCGTCGCCGCCGCCGCCGTCGGCGCCGGCGAGCCGGGCGGCCATCTGGGCCGCCGTGGTGCCGTAGGCGGTGCGGAGCAGTTCGGTGAAGGCTTCGGGCGCGATGCCGACACGGGTCACGGGCATGCCGGCGGTGACGGAGACCTCGTCGGCGGCGGCGTAATCCGCGGGGTCGAGCATGGCAACGACCAGCCGCCCGTCGCGCAGGGCGAAGGGGACGGCGCGGAGACGGACGGCCTGCTCGGCGGCGCCGAGGGCGACGGCGGCCGGGTCGGCCACGGGCGGGTCGGCCAACGGGGCTGAGGGCGGCGGGGTGGACGGGGGCGGGGTGTGGGCGTGCCCGTTCACGGGACTCATCGTCGGCTCAACGGCGACCGGCGCTTTGAGCGTGCCGGAGCGTCCGACGTTGGTCCCGGCCCTCGACTCGATCGAAGCCATTCGTTCTCCGCGTCGCCGCGGCGTCGTGCCGCGGGTGAAAGTCAGGCCGTGGCCGCTAGGGCCCGTCGTCGCGCTCGACCTCCAGGTCGGTCTCGGTCATCATGCCCATGGGGTTCATCTGGTCGCGCGGCTCGCGCTTGTCCTCGGGGAGCCGGGCCTGCTGCTCGCCGGAGAGGAGCGCGTTGAGCTTGTCCTTGTAGCGCCCGTCGAGATCCTTGCGAGCCTTGCGGGCCTCGTTGACCGGATCGTTCTGGCTGGCGTCGCCGCCGCCCATCATCGACTGCATCATGGCCATCATCGACCCGCCGGACTTCTCTTCCTTCTCGGTGATCGCGGCGGCCCAGCGGTCGTTGGCGGCGGCCAGCTCGCGCTCGTAGGCGGCCCGCAGTTCGGCAAGCTGGGTCTGCTGGTCGCCGGAGAGGTCGGCAAACCCGCCGGCCGAGCCGACCGCCTTCGTCACCCACGAACGCTTGTAGACGCGCGGGAAGCTACGCCGCTTGACCTCCTGATCGAACCGGTCCTGCGTGTCACCGGCGAGCATCGGGAGGATCGTGCGGGCGTACTGCCTGTTCACGTCGCGGATGGCCATGCTCAGGCGGGCCATCTCTTTCATCATTTCCTCGACCTTCTTCATCATCTCGTTCATCTTGGACATGTCGAAGGCGTTTTCGTCGTCGAGGAACTGCTTCTGCTGGTCCTTCCCCCACTTCTCGAAGGACTTGAGGGTTTTGTCGAGGTCGAGCTCGTAGCGTCCGAGCTGGTCGGTCAGGTCGGGGTTCGCGGCCGCGTCGATCTTCAGGTCGCCCAGGACGTCCACAAGGTCCACACCCTGCCCGCTGATCATGGAGAAACGCAGAGCGCTCTCGCGCAGTCGCATCCGCTCGATTCTCGGCCACTGCTCGTCCTGCTGGGGCGTGAGCAGCGCCCGCAGGTCGGCGAGGAAGCCCTTCTCGAGCGACTCCATCTTCTCGCCGAACGCCGCGCCGATCTTGGGCATCTGCTTCTGGAAGACGGTGATGTCCTGTGTGTCCTCGAACTCCTCCTGGATCTTCTCCATGTCCGTCTGGAAGCCCTTGGTCAGCGCTTCGTACTGCTCGGTGTATCCCTCGTGGAGCGCGAGCATGGCGTCGGACTGGTCCTTGTCGAGCCCGAGCAGCTTCGCGTAGCCCTCCAGGTTGGAGCGCGCGATCTTGAACTGCCCCATCATGTTGGCGTCGGCGCCCCCCATCATCCCGAACTGCGCGCGGGCGGAGCCGAGCGGCAGCAGGCACGCGATGAGCGCGGCCAGGGCGATGAGCAGCGGGGACGTGCGGAGTCGGCGCGGGATCGGTGTCATGGCGGAGTTCCTCCTGTTCGCACTTTCGTGCCGGGATGGATTGGGAAACCCGTGCATGACGTTATAGCCGATCAACCCGCGAACCGTTATACGAACAAACCGCGATCGTGGGGCTATTCGCGGTGATGTGCCGCTCAGAAGTCCCTGGTGATCTGCTGCGACGCTCCGAGCGCGCGGTCACCGCCGGGCAGTTGGCCTAACGCACGACACGATCTCGGCTTGCCGATCGACGATGGAACCGGGGAGTTACCGGCCCCCGCCGCCCTGGTCGTCCTCGACCACGAAAATGCCCATCCCGCCGACCGCCTCGAAGGCCCCGTCTTCACCGGCGGCGTCGCGGTCCGGGCCCTTGGGGAGTTTTTCCTTCTGGTCCGGGCGGAGCTGGGAGTGGAGGCGCTCGCGGGTTCGCGAGTCCAGGTCGGTGCGGGCCTTGCGGGCCTGGGCGAGCGGCGAGTTCTTGTCCTCATCGCCCATGCGGACCTGCATGACGCCGCCGCCGGGCATCATCATCGTGCCGCCACCCTTGTCCGACTTCTCATCGTCCTCGATCGCCGAGGCCCAGCGGTCGTTGACCGCGGCCAGGTCCCGATCGTACGAGGTCTTGAGGGCGGAGATCGCCTCGCGCTGCGGGGCGTCGAGGTCGGTGAACTTCAGCGATTCCTCGAGCGCCCGGGACGTGCGGGACGGGCGGTAGACGCGCGGGAAGCTGTCGCGCCGCACGGCGGCGGCGAACTCCCAGCGTTTCGCCTCGGGGAGCAGGGGCTCGACGCGCCGGGCGTGGCGCTGATTCACCTCACGGACCTTGAGGCCGGCTTCGCGCGCCTTGGCCATGCGTTCCTGGAACTCTTCCATGTTGAACTGGCCGCCACCAGGGCCGAAGCTGTCGCCGCTCGGCTGGGCCTGCTCCTTCGCGGCCAGGGCGCGGTCAAGCTCCAGCTCGTAGTCGTTGAGGGCCTCGCTGAGCGGTGCGTCCGGCTGGACCTTGAGCCCTTCGACGATCTGGAGGATGTTGACGCTCTCACCGCTGAACGATCCGCGGAGGCTGGTCTCGCGGCGGCGCTGGCGCTCGACCTTGGGCCAGCCGGCGTCCTGCGCGGGCGACAGCAGGGCCTTGAGATCGGCGAGGAGCCCCGCTTCGAGCTTCTTCGTCTTTTCGCGGTGCGTCCGGCGGATCGCGGGCATTTTTTCGCTGAACACCGAGTGGTCCTGGGTGTCCTCGAAGGCGCGGGTGAGTTCCTGCATGCCGTCGCGCATCTCCTTCGCGGCGGCCTGGTACTCCGTCACGTACCCCTCGTGGAGCGATTTGAACGCGGCCTTCTGGTCGTCGTCGAGCCCGAGCAGCGAGCCGTATTTCTCGACGCCCTTGCCGGAGATCATGCCCGCGGGCGCGCCGGAGTCCTCGCGCACGGTCGACGTCACCATGACGTTCTGCGCCGCGGCCGGCCCGGCGACCGAGACCACGGCCCCAGCCGCTGCGACCAGCCCGCCCGCCAACGCCGAACCGAACAAGCGACGGACGCCCATGGTGCTCTCCTTCAATGGGGAAGTGGACCGACCTCTCCGCGAGCGCGCCAGCCGTTGGGGGCGGGCGCGGTCAGGACCGCGAGACGCGCAGATGCGCCGGGGGCGGTGCCCCGTCAGCGGGCCGCGCGAATGTCGCGTCGGAACGGTGGGCGTTCGCGGACGGGACGATACGGGCCGGTCGTGTTCAGCCGATGCCGTCCGGGCGCCGGGGGCGGTCCTGCTGGGGGCGATCGCCGCCGCCCTCACCCCCATCGCGTCCGCGCCGCCCCGGGCCCTGGTTCTCGTTTTCCTCGGGGCGTGGGAGGCGCTCGACCTGCTCCGGCGTGAGCAGCTTGCGGAGGTTTTCGATGGTGGTGCGGTCGAGGTCGCGGCGCTTGCGCCAGAACTCGCCGGCGGGGCCGTCGTCGGCCTCGTCGCGCCGGCCGCGGAAGATGCGGTCGGCGGTGATGGTCTCCTCGACCTGCTCGGTGGCTTGGGCGAGCTGGTCGTTGAGCCCGCCGATGTCGCGCGTGAAGGACTCGGTGAGCGCGGCGATTCCCTGGCGCTGCGTGTCGTCGAGGTCGCCGAAACCCTTGGCCGCGGTGAGCGATCGGGCGGCCCGGGTCTCGCGGTAGACCTGCGGGAAGCTCGCTTCGCGGACGGCCTTCTCGAATCCCCACTGGGCGGACTCGGGGAGTGCGGCCTGCACCTGGCGGGCGGAGCGGCGGTTCAGGTCGCGGACGCGCGTGCTGGCGGTCCGGGCCGTCTCCATGATCTTCTGCATTGCGGCGCGGGCCGCGTCCTGGTCGCCGTTCTGGAAGAGCTCGCCGATGCGGCTGAAGCCGTCTTCGTAGGCCTTGTTGCGCTCGATGAGGGCCTTGTCGAGGTCGAGCTCGTACTGCTCGAGGGTCGGCGCGATGGCGGCGGTGACGTCCGGGGCGAACTTCTGCTTCTCGACGAGCGCGATCACGTCGACGCGCTCGCCGCTCATCAGTCCGCGGGGCACGGTGCGCTCGCGTCGGCGGACGCGCTCGACCCTGGGCCAGCCGGCCTGCTGCTCGGGCGTGAGGATCGCCTGCACGTCGGTGAAGAAGGACTTCTCCATCGCGTCGCGTTTGGTGCGGAACTCCTGCGTCATCGTGCGCATGTTCGCGAATCCGCCGCGGTCGCCCGACGCGCGGGCCTCTTCACGGGCGGCTTCCATCTTGGAGCGGACCTCCGCGGCGGCGGCGCGGAACTCTTCGTTGTACCCCTCGAAGAGGGAGCGGACGATGTCGTTCTGGTCCTTGTCGAGGGTGAGGATCGACTTGTAGCGGTCGAGCTCGCGGCTATCGACCGCGGGGGTGAACATGTCCTGGCCCATGCCGCCGCCGCCGAACATCCCTCCGCCGCCGAACCCGCGCTGACCCTGGCCGCCGCCGCCGCCGCCGCCGGGGCGACCCTGCCCGAGCGCGGGGGCGCCGAGCGCGAGGACCGCGGCGCTAACCACGGCGATGGACGTCCATCCGACACGACGCGCGCCACGAGAGCCGAGCATGTGGGTTCCTCCAAGCGGGTTCTGGTCCGTCAGGCGAGAGCAACTCCGCGACCGGCCCGGGCACAACGCCGATGCCGAGCCCCGCATTGCAGCGGGCGTTCGAAGTCTACAAGGGGTTGCGATGGCGCGGGGAAGCCGGCGCGTCAGCGTGCCGCCCGGACCATCTCGGCGAGGCGGTCCAGCCCGGCTTCGAGGTTCGGCTTGGGAGGACCGAAACTGAACCGAACGAACGACGCGAGCGGCGACGGGCCGCGGCGCGCACGCCCGGGGTTCACGTCGAAGAACTCGCCCGGAACGGTCAGCACGCGGTGCTTGAAGGCCTCGCGCATGAACCCCATGCCGGTGCTGAGCGGCCCGGGGAGCGCGGCGACGGAGCCCCAGGCGTAGAACGTTCCCTGGACCGGGGCTTTCTCGGCGGGGAACACGACGCCCAGCTCCCGTAGGCGCGTAATGGTGATCGCGTGCTTGCCGGCGAAGTGAGCGCGCATGGCGTTGGTTTCCTGGTCTGCCCGCGTGGGCGCGAGGACGTCCCGCGCCGCCCGCTGGATGGGGCGGCCCGGCCCGCCGTCGAGGAAGCTGCCGGCCGCGGTGATCGTGCGGATGGCGTCGCGCGGCGCGACGATCCACCCGACGCGCCAGCCGGGGTAGCGGTAGCACTTGGTCAGGCCGTCGAAGATGACGACGCTGTCGCGGTTCACGTCCTCGACGTGGGCCGCGATGCTGACGGGGGCGTCGGCGGGTCGGCCGTTGCGGTAGACGTAGTGCGAGTAGAACTCGTCCATGAACAGCGTGCAGCCGCGCCGGCGGGAGAGGGCCGCCCACGCGCCGAGCTCCGGGCCTTCGACCACCACGCCGGTGGGGTTGCACGGGTTGCTGATGAGCAGGGCGTCGAGGCGGTCGCGCTCGACGCGCCGGTCGAGCTCGGCGGGATCGATGCGGAAGCCGTTCTCGGCGCGCAGCTCGATGTGCGTCGGCGCGATGCGGTCGAAGGTGGTGATGAGGTCTTCGTACGCGGTGTAGTCGGGCGTGAAGTAGCCGAGGCGACGCTTGTCGAGGGCGGAGCCGCAGCGCGAGAGGGCGAGGCGTCCGCCGGCAGCGACGGCCACGTTTTCGGCCGTGTAGCGCGACGAGTGCCCGCGACGGAAGAGACGGTTGTAGTGCTCGGCGACGGCCTCGCGCAGCTCGGGCAGCCCCTCGACCGGGCCGTAGCCGTGGTCGGAGGGTTCGAGGTCGATGCGGTTGTAGCGCGCCGGAGCCCCGGGGATTTCACCGATCTCCGGTTGCCCCTGCCCGAGGTTCGACCAGGCCGGGTCGCCCATGCGGTAGCCGACCTTGGCGGCCTCGTTGTTGACGTGGATCACGCCCATGAAGGGCAGGTCGCGGAAGACGGGTTGGGCCGACGCGGGCATCGCTGACTCCACGAAGGGTGCGTGTCACGGAGGGTCCGGATAGTACCGGTCGAGCGCGCGGAGCGGGCGGAGCAACCCTCCCGATCGACGCTCGCGGCGCGGGTTCACCCGTCGCCCGGGCGCCGGTCAAAGGCGGTCCGCCGGCGCGCCGATGGTGTGCGATCATGGATCGCGCCCAGGTGGCTCTCGTGCAGTCGCAGTTCGAGGGGCTTGAGCCCGGGCTGGGCCGCCTGGCCGACCGGTTTCTGCTGCGGCTGTTCGCGGCCCATCCGGGGGCGCGCTCGGTCATGCCGCGGGAACTGGATCGTCCCAAGCGGCGCGTGGGTCAGTTGATGTCGATCATCGCGGGTCGGCTGCACGACTTCGGGGCGCTGGAGGAGGGGCTGCGCGGCGCGGGGGAGCGGTACGCGGCCAAGGGCGCGACCGGGGCGCACTACGCGGCGGCGCGCACGGCGATGCTCGCGGCCCTGGGCGACGCGCTCGGGTCCGCGTGGACTCCGCTCGCGCGGGGCGCGTGGTCCGCGGCGCTGGAGGCCGCGACGGGGATCATGATGCGGGCCGGTCGGTGCGCGAGAATGGCGGCGTGAGTGGGCGGGCGGCGTGAGCGTTCAGGCCTGCTCACCGACCTGCCACCGGAAGAACGAGATGATCTGGGCCTTGGGGCCCACGATGTCCTTGATCTTTTTCGTAGGGTCGCGGACCCAGGGCTGCTCGAGGAGGGCGACCTCTTCGAAGAACTTGCGCATCCCGCCCTCGACCATCTTCTCGGCGATTTCCTTGGGCTTGCCGGACTCCATGGCCTGGTCGATGCGGAACTTGCGTTCCTTGTCGATGACGTCCTGGGGGACGTCCTTCGCGGAAATACCCGCGGGGCGGGGCACGGCCGCGGTGACGTGCATGCAGACTTCGCGGAGAGTCTCGTCGTTGATCGAGCCCGTGGCCTGGACGAGGACGCCGGTCTTGCCGTCGTGGTGGACGTAGCGCCCGTAGGCGGTCGTCCCGGACTCGCCGGCGACCTTGTGCCCGCGGGCGAAGGAGCAGTTCTCGCCCGTGGCGGCGCGGAGGTCGTCGACCACGGCGCTGATCTGCGGCGTGGCCTCGACCGCGCCCGCGTGGGCGAGCAGAGCCAGTTCCGCGACCCTCCTCGCGCCGGCGACGAACTTCTCGCTCTTGGCGGTGAAGTCGGTCTCGGCGCGCAGCTCGATGATGGCGCCGACGCCGGAGTCCATGTTGTGGGCGACCTCGATGCGGCCCTCGCCGGCGGCCCGGTCGGTCCGCTTCTCCATCTTGCCCTTCATCTTCTTGCGGAGGATGTCCTCCGCGACGGCGATGTCCCCCTTCGCCTCCGTGAGGGCCTGCTTGCAGTCCATCATCGGCAGGCCGGTCCGGTTGCGAAGGTCCATCACGTGCTTGGCGCTGATCTCCATGGCGGGCCTCGAAGGGGTGATGTGTCCTGCGTGCCGAGGGGCCGACGGTCAGGACGGGTTACGGGTGATTCCGGTGCGGGTCGTTCGGGTTCGACGCCGATCGCCGATCGGATCGGGCGATGGCTGGACGATCGGGGGTGGTCCTCAACGCGGTCGGTCGGCGATCAGGTGGCGCGGGCGGGCACGGCGTCGGGCCCGGCGGCGACGGCGGGGGGCTCGCCGTCGCGGGTGTCGGGCGAGGCGGCGTCGTCCGCGCGGAACTGCGCCCGACGGGACCGGCGGGGGCCGTCGGCCGCGGCGGGGGCGCCCGCGTCGCCGCGGCGGCCGGCTTCCTGGCGCTGCTGCTTGCCCTCGGCGACGGCGACGCACAACTCGCGCAGGACCACGTCGATCGATCGCATGGAGTCGTCGTTGCCGGGGATGGGGATGTCCACGAGGTCCGGGTTGCCGTCCGAGTCGATCAGGCAGATCGTGGGGATGCCCAGCTTGCGGGCTTCCTTGAGGGCGGTCTCCTCGCGCTTCGCGTCGATGGCGACCATCGCGCCCGGGAGCTTGTCCATCTTGCGGATGCCCTCGAGGTTGCGGAGGATCTTCATCTTCTCGCGGCGGAGTTGGGACTCCATCTTCTTGGAGTAACTGGCGAAGTTGTCCTTCTGCTCCTGGGTCTCGAGCTCTTCGAGGCGCTTGAGGCGCGAGCGGATGGTGCGGAAGTTCGTCAGCGTGCCGCCCAGCCAGCGCTCGGTGACCCAGTGCATGCCGACGTCGCCGACGCGCTGCTGCACGACGCTCTTGGCCTGGCGCTTGGTGCCGATGAAGCAGATGTCCTTGCCCTCGCCGACGACGCGGGAGAGGAACTTCTTGGCGAGGAGGAGGCCCTTGACGGTCTCCTTGATGTCGATGATGTGGATGCCGTTGCGCTTGCCGTACATGAAGGGACCCATCTTCGGGTTCCAGTTGCTGGCGCGCTGGCCGAAGTGGATGCCGGCTTCGATGAGGTCCTGGACGAGTGACGAGGCCATGACGGTGATTCCCGCAGCGACACCGGCGGTGCTCCGGTCGGACCGTGCCGAAAGCGGCACGTGAGCGCCCGCACAAGGGCGCTTGTGTGATTCGGGTCCCGGCCCGCTCCGTGCGAGCCCCCGACCCGGACGCATAGGTGGTTGCCGCGCACGCCTCCCGCGTGCCGCGGCCCCGCCGGCCGACCACCGGCGATCCCGGAGTATAGATCGCCGCCCCGCCGGGGCCACCGCCACCGCCGCGGGCCCTGCCGCCCGTCCGCGGACCCCCCCAGCGCTGGAATCCCTCACCCTACTCTTGCCCCGACGCCCGCTGGGGGCCATACTCACCTCGTTGGACCCGGGCGGCGGCGGAGGAAGCCGGTGCAGGCCGCGGCCAGGGAAGCGGGGCGTATGACGCGCCGCGGAGGGTCCGGAGCGATGCACCCCGCGGAGGTCTTCCCGATGCCCAGGCGTCGCGCGCACACCGGATGGCACGGCCTCGAACGACTTGAGGACCGGCGCGTCATGGCGCTGGTCTCGTGGGACGGCGGTGCGTCCACCAACTCCTGGCACGACGCCGCCAACTGGAGCGGCGACCAACTCCCCGGAGCGAATGACGACGTGGTGATCGACGTGCCCGCCTCGGCCGCGACCGTCGTCCATTCCAGCAGCGTCCTCACCCTGGTGCGTTCGATCACGAACTTCGAGGGGCTGACGCTCTCCGGCGGGACCATCTCCCCCGGCAGCGGCGGGGGCGGCAACTGGGTGCAGCACGGGCCGATGACGCTGAGCGGCGGGACGGTCGGCGGCTCGGGGAACCTGTACGTCAAGGCCGGGCTGAACTGGACGGGCGGGTCGATGACGGGTTCGGGGCGGACGATCATCGAGGCGGGCGGGGTGGGCACGTCGTCGGGGCTCGCGCTTCTGGCGCGGACGCTCTACGTCGACGGCACGTACAACTGGCAGAGCGGCGACCTCCAGCTCTCGGGCGGCGCGCTCGTGGTCCGGCCCACCGGGACGTTCAACGCGTCGTCCCCGGGCTCGGCGTTCGGCGCGGGCGGCGTCAACGTGATCGGCAACAACGGGACGTTCCGACGCGTCGGGACGTCGGGCACGACGTCGACGCTCGGCGTCACCTTCGACAACTCCGGGACCGTGCAGGTACTGCAGGGCACGCTGCGTCTGATCGGCGGGGGCACCAGCCTCTCCGGGGCGATCGACGTGGGCGCTTCGCGCACGCTGATCCTCGCGAATCTCGCGTACGTGGTGGGCGGCGGATCGGCGATCTCCGGCGCGGGGACGTTTACCCTGAACTCGGGGGTCCACGTCCTCGCGGGTGCGTTCAGCGGCGTCGGGGCGCTGCGCGTGCAGGGCGCGACCGCGCGCGTTTTCGGTCCCACCCGCACCGTGTCGGCGCTCCACGTTTCGGGGGGCACGCTCGAGCTTCACGGCATCCTGACCGCCGGCGCGTCGGGCGTGTGGACCGGCGGGACGATCAGCGGTCCCGACGGCGGCTCGGGGCGCTTGCGCGTGCCGGCGGGGGTGACCCTGGGCATCTCGGGCGTCGTCGAGAAGTATCTCGCGGACGCGACGCTCGAAGTGCTGGGCACGGCGAACTGGAGCGGCGCCCGGCTCAACCTGACCGACGCCGTCATCGAGAACAAGGGCGTGTTCAACGCCTCGGGCGACCGCATCCGGGCGCTGGCGGGCACGGCGCGCCTGGAGAACTCCGGCGACTTCCGCAAGCTCGGCGGGCTCACCCTCATCTTCTCGAATACGAGCGGCGGCATCCGCCTGAACAACCTGAGCAACGGCGGGGTGGACGTCGTGGGCGGGACGCTGACCCTGCTCGGCGGCGGCGTCAGCACCGGCGCGTTCACGGGGGCCG
This sequence comes from Phycisphaerales bacterium, assembly GCA_046153875.1. GTDB lineage: Bacteria > Planctomycetota > Phycisphaerae > Phycisphaerales > UBA1924 > JBJXFE01. Next base: position 1,787 of record JBJXFE010000048.1, on the reverse strand, counting down.
CCGCGGGCGCCCTGGTGATCGGCGGCGTGTCGTACACGATCGCCGGGGGCTCGATCACGACGGTCCCGAGCGTCACGGTGAGCGGGCTCGTCACGTGGACCGCGGGGAGCCTCGGCGGCGCTGGGCTGGTCATCGTCTCCCCGGGCGCGACGCTGACGCTCTCGGGCGGAGCGGGCAAGTCGCTGTCGCGATCGCTGACGAACAACGGGACGCTGACGTGGTCCGGCGGGACGCTCCAGCTTAACGACGCGACCATCATCAACGCCGCGGGCGCGACGATGAACCTATCCGTCGCCGGCGGTCTCGTCGGCGTGGGGACGGCCGCGATCACGAACTCGGGGACGCTCGTCAAGACCGGCGCGAGCGCCGCGGCCTTCGGGAACTCGAACGTCCAATTCTCCAACTTCGGGACGCTCACGATCCAGGGCGGGTCGCTGAACCTTCAGAGTGCGCGGGTGACGCAGGTGAGCGGGACGGTGCTGACCGGCGGGACGTGGAACGTCCTGAACGGCGCTGCGTTCAATCTCGTCGGGGCGACGTTGCTGACGAACAACGCCACGGTCACGCTCTCGGGCACGGGCGTGAAGTTCGACGCGTTCCGGTTCATCACGAAGAACAACGGAACGATCGCCGTCACGTCGGGGAACTACACGCTCGTCTCCAACGGCCTGCAACTCACGAATGCGGGCACGCTCACGGTGGGGGCTGGGGCGACGCTGAGCGTCCAGGGCAAGATCACGCTGGAGGGCACGTCGCGCGTCAACGTGTCGATCGCGTCGCCGGTGTCGTTCGGGCGGGTCATCGCGTCGGGCGCGGTGGAGCTGGCGGGGCAGACGACGGCCGCGTACACCGGAACGCCGGCCGCCGGGCTCTCGACGCTGTTCATCTTCGGGAACTCCCGCACGGGCCAGTTCACGACGACCACGCCGACGGGTCTGCCCGCGGGGCGCACGGCCGCGGTGACGTATGAGGCGACCGGCGCGCGGTGGGTGGTGTCGTGAGGGTGCTGGCGTCGGGCGGGCGCGATCCGAGCGCGGTCCGTGCCAGACGCGGCAGCCATCGGCCGCGACGCGCCGGTCCATGACGCGGGCGAAGTGGGGCGATATGCTTGGGCCCGCGGGCGCATAGCTCAGTTGGCTAGAGCGCGGCTGTCACATAGCCGAGGTCACAGGTTCGAGTCCTGTTGCGCCCATTGCCGCGTTTTCTTCGGGTCCCCCGGCGGCGCTCGAATCTCGGTCGCGTCGGGTTGACGCGGGTGGTTCACCCCGCCGGTGATCTTGACCGATGATGGGGGAGCGCTAGCCTTTTCGCCGCCGCGGGAGGCCGCGGCCCAGCGGCGAGGGGGCGAGAGGCCCCCGCACGGTCCCCGATAGCTCAATGGTAGAGCGGCCGGCTGTTAACCGGCAGGTTCTAGGTTCGAATCCTAGTCGGGGAGTTTCTCGTTTCCGCTCGAATCTGGCCCACCCGCCGGTTGACGGCGGGGCTCTCGGGCCGCGCGCCGACCGCTCGCGGAACGACGCGGGTTTTCGGCTTGCGGGGCGCGGGGCCCGCTCTCCCGCGCTTTCGGGTTCGAGACGGTCGGGCTCGACCCAGGCCCGGAACGGGCGATTCAGGCCGCCACCCTCTCAAACTCTCCCGCGCTCTCGGTTGACACCCGGGCGGGGTTAACAGCAGGGTTGCTCTCGCCCCCCCGCGCGCGAGCGCACCCGTTTACGAATTCTCCCGCGCCGTCCGCGTATATAGAGGTAGCAGGCCGCGTCCATCGCGGCCCCGAGACGGACACTTGG
>JBJXFE010000042.1:0-115011 GCA_046153875.1 Phycisphaerales bacterium | reverse complement strand
GTGCTGATGACGCTCGGGACGGAGAAGACGCGGGCGGCCGGCGAAGTTCTTCATGCCCACACCATGCGCGCCCTCAACGAAACGGTTGCAGTTCGCCGTTCAATTCGTTCACAGGCTCGAAGGGGCGAGCGGGGAGTAGGAATGCCCGCCGGCCCCTCCGGGGCCGAATCACAGAACAAGAAGGGGGGAGGGTGGGCCGTCTTCCAGGGGCTTGGCCGCTGCGCGGCCTGCGCCCCTGGCAACATCCGTGCGCCGCTCCGCGGCGGGAACAGGGCCGCATCGGGTGTTGCCGCCCGATTCACGCGGGGGACCACCGCACGCGGTCAGGCTATCTATACAATTACTCCGCCGCCGGGCCGTGCCGGAGCGGGCGAGCCAGACGCGCCGACCATGCCCCGGACCCGATCGAGCCCGCGCAGGTGCGGCACGGCGGACGGAAGCGCTCCTCTCGGCATACCACGGGCTACTGGCCCATTCAATTCGAACGGCTTCCGAAGAGGCGACTCGCACCCCATGCGAAGGCGCTCACGATCAGGAAAAAGAGGTTGTCCCGTCCGTAGTGGGAAGTTGAGCCACGCCGCGTGAGCGTGGAGGATGGCGGCTCCAAGGGTGCCCGGACGCCTCGAGCACCTCAACATTCGCGGCGTCGCCGCAGGGCGAAGCCGAGCAGGCCGAACCCCGCGGACGGGATCAGTGTGGCCGGCGCGGGGATCACCTGGAACGGCGTCGAGACGGAAACGGCCTTCCAGTAATCGAACCCCCACGGCGGTGAAAACCCGAACTCCACATGAACCGCCGGGTCCGCTGTGGCGAAGGTCGTGAACTCCACGATGCGTGGCGTGTAGTCCAAGGGAGTCCAGATTGCGGACCACAGGTGAATCGGGTTTGTCGGGTTCCATGGCGGCGCGGGCGGCTGGCCCACGCCGATGCCCGCGACGCCCCCGCCGCCGCCGGGCGCACCCACGGACTGGCCCGTATACAACGAAAAGGGTGACGGTAGAAGCAGGTTTGAGAACGATCCGGTTTCGCCGTTCAGCACGTTGGTCACGTCCAGCGCCGCATAGCCGAACTGGCGCACGATCGCGGGCAGCGGGTTTGCTCCCGGGGGAGCCCAGATGACCGTCGCTCCGGGTCCGGGGGACAGGATCGCCCAGACTTCGATGTGCTGGACTTCCCCGGGCGTCAGCACCGGATCGGAGTATCGGATGTCAAACGTGATGGTCTTCTGCGCGTGCGCGAAAGTTCCAATCAGCATCCCACAGGCAACGGCCGCACGTGTCTTGCTGTTCATGTTCGACTCTCCTCGTCCGCTTACCCGCCGTACAGGTCGATCTGGAACGCCAGCAGGTCTTGCACGTTCACCGCGCCGTCGCCGTGGTAGTCCGCCTGCGGCGCGCTCTGCTGCCACAGCGTCATGAAGCTCATCATGTCCGAGGTGGTGGTGAGCCCGTCGCCGTCCACGTCCAGCCCGCAGTCAAAGGGCCAGCGCGTCACCCAGCTCTTCCAGTTCGTCGTCGTCGCGCCGGAGCCGTCAGGGATGTGATGGTGGCTGTAGAAAAGCGAAGCGGCCGAGGGATCGGGCTCTGTTCCGCTGTAGTCCCCCCAGTTGCCCGAGGCGACCGGCGCCTGCCCGTCGATCACGGAAACCGGCGGACGGAACTGACTCTCCGAGACGCACTTGAGCGCACGCCACATCGAGACGTACTGTGCCGACCCAGAGACGTTGAAGGTGATCGCGGCGTTGCCCAGCGCATCCACCGCGATGCTCGGCCAGTATGAGTAGACGCCGGACGGAACGTTGAGCACCCCGGTGCCGACGATCGTCGGCGCGTACCCCGAGTTCGGCCAGCCGTTGGGCGCGATCGTGTACCAGCGCACGACGCTCCGGTCCGGGTCCGATGATCCCGGGATGCGGACGCCATGTACAGCCCACACGTGCCCGTTCCGGTACACCGCCGACGCGAGGAAGTTCACGTCGAAGTTCGTGTCGAGGCGCACGCTGGTGCCGGGCTGCGGCGCGCTCGTCGGGCGCGAGTACGGCGCAACACCGAGCGCACCTTCCACCCAGGTCGGCGGCGTCTGATTGGTCACGATCGCCCGGAAGAAGAGACGCTCGGCGGCTACATCGGCTGCGGCGTCGTGCCCGATGAAATACTGTGGCGTGCCGTCGCTCGGGCCGAACTTCAACGCGAACTGGGCGTGTTCGCCGGGAACCACGGGCGCGAGAAGCTCGCTCGCGTTCGGCACGATGACGGCGTTGGGGCCATTCAGGAGGGGAGCCTTGCTCAACACGACTCCGCGCAAGCCGGACTGGCTGGTGGCGTACACGCTCAGGTAAACGCGCTCGGCATCGACCGCGAGATTGGCTTGGTCAACATCACTGAAGAAGGGCACTACCCCCGTCATCTTGATTCTGTAGAACCACCACGATCCGTTCGGATCCGATCCCTGCGTCACCGCGAGCGCGATGTACCAGTTGTCAAACCCCGCGAATGTGGTGGCGTCTAGCTCTGAAGCAACCGCCCAGAAGCGCCCTGTCCATTGGTCGTAGTACACCTCCGGATCGAAAACCGTGTCCAGGAACATGGGCGTACTGACGGGTTCCCAGAACCCCGATGGTCCGGGGGGTGGGGGTTGCAACTGCGTGTAGAGCGGTTTATTCAACGCGCCGGGCAGTCCGCCTTTGTCGAACGTGCGGATGCCGGAGTTCGTGATGCTGACGACGTGGCACGGTCCGACGGCGAGCTCCGGATCAGCCCGGACCAGAGGGATATTGCCGACATGGGCCGGAACCAGAAACGGGTTGTTCGTCGTGCAGGCCGCGGCGTTCAGCCCGGGTTGCGGCGACAGCACCGCCGATTGAGCGAGCGCCGCTGAGGCGAACGCCAGCACCACCGCTGCCGTGACGGCGATCGCCGCCGGGTCACTCGGGGAGCACGTCGGGTGCTGGTGCGCCGCGTGCGTAGGCCAGAGCTTCCGGAGGGTGAGGGTCATGTCGCCCCTTTCGTACCCGAACAGGCTGCTCAATCTTTACACAATCCTGCCTGTTGTCAAAGAGAATCCGATAGATCGCGCACCCTACGTGTCAGGGCCTGAAGCGACCAGCAAACAGCGTGGCGCTGATTCAGGAGCGTGATGGAGGCGCGAAGCGGGCGGGGGGTGGACACGGACACTTGCGGCGCTTCGACCCGGGCCTATGCAGGGCACAACCCGGACCTGCGCGGCGCCTCAACCCGGACCTTCGCCAAGCTCAGGTCCGGCGTCACGAACAGCGCGCGAAGATCTGACCCGGACCTTCGTCGAAGACTCCTCAGGTCCGGCGTCACGGGGGGGCGCCGAGGGCGGAGTTGCTCGACCGGTTGTGCGCCGCTCGCGCCACCAGCAGGAGCAGCGCTCTGCACTCGGCACACAGCGATCCTCACGCCCGCAGCGCGGTGAGCTTGATGTCCCGCCACGCGGGAAACGTCTCGCGCCACGAGTGCAGGTGCTGCGGCTGCACCTCGACACTGAGCACGCGCTCCTCGGGGCCGAGCTCGCCGAGCACCTCGCCGCGCGGGCCGACGGCGATCGAGCCGCCGATGTAGTTGAGATTGGGGTCGCGCCCCGTGCGGTTCACGCCCAGGACGTACGCCTGGTTCTCGATCGCGCGGGCGATGAGCAATGCCCGCCAGTGGGTTTGACGCGCTTCGGGCCAGTTCGCGCCGAGGGCGAAGACTTCGGCGCCCTTGAGCAGGCCTATGCGGAACAACTCCGGGAAACGCAGGTCGTAGCAGACGGCGGGGCAGACGGAGAGACCCGGAGCAGGTGAAGAGGTGGGGTCGCCACGGCGACTCTGCGAGAGGTGGGGAGATGAGGAACGCGGATCGGCGGCCGCGGTCCATGGATAGGTGAAGACTTCGGTTCCCCCGTCGAAGCGCTCGGGCTCGCGCCCGAAGCTGAACGGGTGGACCTTGCGGTAGTCGCACATGACACGCCCGTCCGGAGCGATGACGGTGGCGCGGTTGGTGGCGCGGGCACCTCCCGTCCCGCCCTCGGCCCGCACGGTCCGCCCGCCCTGGACGAACGCCTTGAGGTCCGTCGCGAGCGCCGTGAGAAACGTCAGCGTGCCGCCCGTGTCGGCCGTCTTTTCGGTATTCAGCGAAAACCCCGTGTCGAACATCTCCGGGAGCAGCACCAGGTCGCCCGGGTGGACGTGCTCGCGGTCGAGCAGGTCCGCGACACGCTCGAAGTTGCGGGCCGGGTCCTCCCAGGCGATGTCGAGCTGCACGAGGTGGGCCCGCATGGCGAGATCGTAGATGCGCCACGGGCGCGATTCGGGTATTGTTTCCACAGGATGCCCGCGGCCGAAACCCCGTCGCCCGCCGCCCGCCCGCCGAGGCTCTACCTGGCGAGCCGGTCGCCGCGCCGCCGCGCGCTGCTCGCGGACGCGGGGATCGAGCACGAGCCGATCTCCACCGGCGTCGACGACGCGGACCTGAACCCGGGCCCTGTGAAGCCCGAGCAATGGGCCGCCGCGCTCGCGTACCTCAAGGCCCGCGCGGGTGCCGACGCGGCCGGATCGTCGGGAGACACGCACGAGTTCACCGTGCTCGGCGCGGACACCATCTGCATCAAGGACGGCGCGATGATCGGCCAGCCGCGCGACGCGGGCGACGCCCGACGCATCCTCCGCCTCCTCTCGGGCGGCGGGCACGACGTCGTGACCGGCATCGCCATCGTGTCGGGCGCCGGCACGCGACGCGACATCTTCGTCGACCGCGCCGGCGTCCGCGTCGGCGAACTGGGCGAAGCCCGCATCGACCGCTACGTCGCTTCGGACCAGTGGCGCGGCAAGGCGGGGGCGTACAACCTCGCGGAGCGGCTCGCCGACGGCTGGCCCATCGAGTACGACGGCGACCCGGGCACCATCATGGGCCTGCCCATGCGGGCGCTCGCGCGACGGCTGCCCGGGGCGCGTCCCCTCGCGCCCGTCGGGGGCGACGCATGACGCTCGCCGAATCCCTCATGCCCGGGTGGTTCGTCCTCCCGGTCGCCACCGTGCTCATGCTCCTGCTCACCGCCCACGCGCTGGCCCTCGCGGCTTCCGACATGGACACGCGGCGTCGGCGCATCCGCCTGGCCAACAACATCCTGATGATGATCACCACGCCGCTCATCGCCTACGGGTTCGGGATCGTCGACCCGCAGGACGGGCGGCGGTTCGTGCTGGTGTGGACGGTGGCGCCGCTGCTTCTGCTGATGGTGATCGCCCTGGCCGCGGCCGACATGGTGAACACGATGGCGCTGACCCGGCGCGAGCGGCGCGACGCGACGCGACGGATGGCGCCCGCCCCGACCCCGACCGGCGCCGAGTCCCCGGAGCCCGGGCGTGATTGACCCCGGGCTTCCCGCACGACGCCCGCCGGTGCCCGGGCTCCCCGGGCGGGCCCTCGCGCTCGCCTATGGCGCCTTCGTCGCCCGGCGCAACCGACGCTACGACCGCGGCAAAGGCATGGTCATGCTCGACCGCCCGGTCATCAGCGTCGGCAACCTCAGCGTCGGCGGGACAGGCAAGACGCCGATCGTCACGCACCTCGTCCGCGCCCTGCTCGACGCGGGCCGCCGCCCGGCCATCGCCATGCGGGGGTACGCGCCCAGGCACTCGGCCGACGGATCGTCCGACGAGGCGTCGCTCTACCGCGACGAACTCCGCGGCGTGCCCGTGGTCGCGCAGGCCGACCGCGTCGAGGGGCTCCTCCGCCTGTTCGCGACTCCGGAGGGCGAAAAGGTCGACTGCGTCGTGCTCGACGACGGGTTCCAGCACCGCAAGCTCGCCCGCCAGCTCGATGTCGTGCTCGTGGACGCGACACGCGATCCATTCCTCGACGCCCTCTTACCCGCGGGGTGGCTGCGCGAGCCCGTCGCGTCGCTCAAGAGGGCACGGTGGGTCGTCCTCACCCACGCGGAGTCGGTGGACCCGGGTTCGACCTATCGCCTCGGCATGGCCGTGCGGGCGGTGGACCCCGCCATCCGCGTGGCCATCGCGCGCCACACCTGGAAGGACCTGACGATCGAATCCGCCTCGGGGCGCGACCTGGTCGGCACGCGGTGGCTCCAGGGCAAGAAGGTCCTCGCGGTCTGCGCGATCGGGAACCCCGGGCCCTTCCTCGCCGCCGTCGAGAACGCCGTCGGCGATCAGCCCGTCGACCGGATCGTGCTGCGCGATCACGACCCGTACCGCGACCCGACGATCCGGCGCATCATCGAGCAGGCGCGGGGCCTCAACGCGGTCGTTATCACCAACAAGGACTGGATGAAGCTTCTGCGCGAGCCGCTGTCGTCGTGGCCCTGCCCGATCGCCCGCCCGAATCTGGAGATCAAGTTCGATTCCGGGCGCGACGACCTCGTGAGAGACGCCGTGGCGACCGCGTCGAGCCGCGTGATGTGACCGGGGCGGGCCCGACCCCCGGCGCCCCCGTCGCACTAAACTCCCTCCGCACATGGACCCGCTCCTCGACCTTCTGGCCCGCTGGAAGCCGTTCACGGCCCTGGTCGTCGGCGACTTCATGCTCGACCAGCACCAGTTCGGCGACGCGGATCGGCTCAGCGCCGACGCGCCCGTTCCCGTCCTGCACGTCCGCCGGACGGAGGACCGCCCGGGCGGCGCGGCCAATGTCTGCCTCGACCTGGCCGCAATGCGCGCCCGTGTGCTCGCGTTCGGCGTGACCGGGGCGGACGCGGAGGGGGCACGCCTGCGCGAGCTGCTGGAAGCGTCGGGCGTCAACGCCTCCGGGCTCGTCGCGGACGCGGACCGGCCCACGACGGTCAAGCGCAACCTCGTCGGCCTCGCCCAGCACCGCCACCCGCAGAAGATGTTCCGCGTGGACTTCGAGTCGCGCGAGCCGCTGCCCGGGCGCGTCCTCGCGGCCATGCTCGAAGCCTTCGACCGCGCCCTGCCGGGGGCCGACGTGGTGTGCCTCGAAGACTATGCCAAGGGCGTCTGCGCGGGGCCGCTGTGCCATGCCGTCATCGAGCGGTGCCGGCGCGCGGGCAAGCCGGTGTTCGTCGATCCGGCGCGGGTGGACGACTACTCGCGGTACCGCGGCGCCACCACCATCACACCCAACCGCACCGAGGCCGAGACCGCCACGGGCCTCTCCACCGACCGCGACGGCGCCGACGCCGAGCACAACGCGCGCCTCGCGGCCAAGCTGCTCGCCGAACTGGCGCTGGACGCGATCGTGCTCACGCTCGACCGGCACGGGGCGCTGCTCATGGAGCGGGCAGGATCGCCCGTAAGCGTGCCGACCGTGGCACGCGAGGTCTACGACGTGAGCGGCGCGGGCGACATGTTCCTCGCCGGGCTCGCCGCGGCACGGGCCCAGGGCGCCGCGTGGGCCGACGCGGTCCGCTTCGCCAACGCGGCCGCGGGGCTGGAGGTCGAGGTCTTCGGCGTCGTGCCGATCCCGCTGGAGAAGATCCACCACGAACTGCTGGTGCGGGCGTCGGGCGCGGCCGGGAAGCTGCGGACGATCGAGCAGGCGCTCGTGCAGGCCGAGGCGTGCCGGCGAGGGGGGGGGAGCGTCGTCTTCACCAACGGGTGCTTCGACATCCTGCACTCGGGGCACGTCTCGCTGCTGGAGCAGGCCGCGGCGATGGGCGACTTCCTCGTCGTCGGGCTCAATAGCGACGCCTCGGTCCGCCGCCTCAAGGGCGAAGGCCGCCCCGTGAACCATGAGGAGGAGCGTGCAGCGGTGCTCGGCGGGCTGGGGGCGCTGCGGTCCGGCGCTGTTGTGCTCTTCGACGAGGACACGCCGATCAGTCTCATCGAGGCGATCCGGCCTGACGTGATCGTCAAGGGCGCGGATTACACGCGCGAGACGGTCGTCGGCGGGGCGCTCGTTGAGAGCTACGGGGGACGCGTCGCGCTCGTGGAGCTGGTCAAGGGCAAGAGCACGAGCGGGACGATCGCGAAGCTGAAGCAGCGGGCGTGAGAGAGGGGCACGCTGATGCACTTCTCAGTGTCACCGTGCCGTGATCATCGTTTCCAGTTCACGCGAGAGTTCTTCCCATCGCAGGAGTGTTGGGCCCTCCGGTTGCTCACCGAGCGGCCACGCGTAATCGCCTTCGCAAACGGCGACTCGCGATGCGGGGTAGGTTCTCTCATGGGAGCCCACGATGAAGTACCGTGTGTAGCCCGCGGATCTTGCCAGACGTTCATGCTCGGAGATCGTTTCCTCGGGGAGGCCGCGAGTGCGGTCCATCATGATGTTGAAGTCGATCAGAGAGTCCTGATCGGATCGCAGGTGAGGAGCGAGCTGGAGGAGTTGATCGGGAGCCGGAATCGCTTGGCCGCGCCAGTTGAAAATCACAACGTCCGGTACGATCGCGCCGCGATACTTGTACAGCGATCGGACCCAGAGCAGAGCGAAGTCGCCAGGATCCAGGATGAAGCGGATCAGTTGCCCCGGCCGCAGGGTCGTGTGCTCAAGAGGTACACGCCGGACCCTCTTCAGAGCGGGCTGCGGCGATTGAAGCTGGTCTTTGAGTTTGCGGTAGACGGCTGTGCGAGACCGGAGCAGCGCGGGGCTCTCGGCCCTCCACGGACCGAGGCCCTTGCCGGTGTCGATGATGTCCACCGCGCGCTGATGCACCTCCGCGGAGAGGCAGCCGTATCGCCACTGCATCGCGGCGAGCGCGAGCCAGACTACAGACCCAATGTCCTCGTCATCGAGAATGGCCTGCCACTTCTCAAGAATCTCCGCTGTCACAGCCTGCGACGGTGACAGGCCGGCGTACAGAACCTTCCAGTCCTCGCGCACGTCGCACGCGATGTCATCAGAAAACAGCCCGGGTCCCCATGCGCCCATGATGCTCTCACAGCGGTGCGAGTCACGCCCACCTCAGAACGATCTTCCCGAACTGCTCGCCCGCTTCAAGCCGCTGGTACGCCTTCACCGCGTCCTTCGCGTCGAAGACTTCATCGACCACGGGCCGCAGGAGCCCAGCGCGGAAGAGCGAGGCCGCCTGCTTAAACTCGTCGTTGGTGCCCATCGTCGATCCGAGCACGCGGAGCTGGTTCCAGAAGAGCCGGGCCAGATCGGTGGTTGCGTCCGGGCCGGTGGTCGCGCCGGGACAGACGTAGGCCCCGCCGCGGGCGAGGGATTTGATGCACGCCAGGTGCGTGGCCTTGCCCGTGGAATCCACGGCCATGTCGATCCCGCGCTTGTTGGTCCAGGCCCGCACGTCGCGGGACCAGTCTTGGCCGGAGTCGAGGACGACAAGGTCGGCGCCGAGCGATTTGGCGCGGTCGAGCTTCCATTGGTGGCGGCTGGTGACGGCGACGCGGCAGCCCATCCAGCGGGCGATGGCGAGTGCGCTGGTCGCGACGCCCCCGCCGATGCCCGTGATCAGCACCGTCTGACCCGGGCTCAGGCGGCCCTTGGTGACCATCATCGAGTACGCGGTCAGGGCGCACAGCCCGAACGCCGCGGCCTCCTCCGGTTTCGCGTCCGCGCCGACATCCGCCAAGTTCGCGGCCGGGGCGGTGAACTTCGCGGCGTGCATGCCGTGGGTGTGCTCGCCGATGAGCTGATAGGCCGGGGCGAGCGTCGATCCCGGCGGGTCATCGGGGTGGACGCGCTCGGGCTGGACGACGGCCGCGTTGGTGATGACGCGCCGCCCGAGCCACGCCTTGTCCACGCCGTCGCCCACGGCCTCCACGACGCCGCAGGAGTCACAGCCGGAGACACGCGGGTAGGCGAGGTCCAGCCCCGGCACGCCGCGCCCGACCCACAGGTCCATCTGGTTAAACGCCGAGCAGAGCGTGCGGATGACGGCGTGCCCGGGCGGCGGCGGCGGCGGTTCGGGCCAGTCCGCGGCGACGACGACATTGCCCGCGACGGGCGAGCCCTTCTTCTGAACGACGACGGCTCTCATGGCGCGGATGCTATCGTGGCTCCGCCCTTCCGGGCGGAGTCATCGGGCGGAAGCCCGATGCCACGAGCATCAAGCCTGCCCGACGGTCGCCTGGCCCTTGACGTGCTTCATCCCGCGCCGGCGGTCGCGCAGGCGCCGGCTCTTCCCGCCGCGCCCGCGGAGGAAGTAAAGCTTGGCCCGCCGGGCATCGGCCCGCCGGACCACGTCGAACTTGGCGATCATCGGCGAGTTGAGCGGGAACTTGCGCTCGATGCCGATGTCCTCGACGATGCGGCGCACGGTGATCATCTCGTTGACGCCGCCGCCGCGACGGGCGATCAGCACGCCCTGGAAGACCTGGATGCGTTCCTTGTCCCCCTCCACGATGCGGCAGTGGACGTTGATCGTGTCGCCCACGTCCATGCGCGGCAGGTCCGTCTTGAGCGCGGACTTGTTGAGGCTCTCGAGAATGGCCTGCTGGGAGGTAGGCTTCTGGGACATGGATTCACCTGTCTGTTCGAGGATGGGCCGAAACTCTAGACGGGGCCCGGGCCGCCTTCCAGCAGGTCCGGCCGGCGTTCGCGGGTGCGGATCAATCGCTGTTCCAGGCGCCACTTGGCCACTTCCTGGTGATTCCCGCCGACCAGCACGTCCGGGACGGGCATCCCCATCCACTCCCGGGGCCGGGTGAAGTGGGGGCAGTCGAGCAAGCGCGAACCCCTGGCGCCCCCGGGTGTGAACGATTCCGCCGCCGCCGACTCCTCGTCACCGAGCGCCCCGGGGATGAGCCGTACGATCGCATCGATCAGCACCATCGCGGCCAGTTCGCCGCCGGACAGGACGTAGTCGCCGATGCTGACCTCGCGCGGGGCGAGCTTCTCGACGACCCGCTCGTCGATCCCCTCGTAGTGCCCGGCGATGACCAGCAGCCGCGGCAGCTTCACGAACTCTTCGACCATCGCCTGCGTCAGCGGCTCACCCTGCGGCGTCATCAGGATGCGCGTCGCGGGGCGCGGGTCCATGCCCTCGACGGCGATCACCGCGTCCCACAGCGGCTGGCACATCATCACCATGCCCGGCCCGCCCCCGAACGGGCGGTCGTCGGTCTTCTGGTGCTTGTCGGTCGCGTAGGCGCGGATGTCCGTCGCGTGCCATTCGACCAGCCCCGCCCGCCGGGCGCGCCCGGGGATGCTCACGCCCAGGGCCGCGGGGGGCTCGGCGGCGAACATCTCCGGAAAGGTGGTGAGGATGTCGATCCGCGGGGGCATGATGGATTCAAGGCTCGGGCGTGAACGGATCAACCGCGGGGTCGGCCGCCCCGCCCACGGTTTCACTCCAAGAAAAAACCCCTCGCGGTGCAAGGGGTTCCGTCCGACCAGCGGTCGTTGCGTTCGTCGTTACTCCGCCTTCGCCTCGGCGGGCTTTTCCGCGGGCTTGGCGGCGGCTTCGGGCTTCTTCTCGCCCTCGGCGGCGGCGGCTTTGCGGGCGGCGACGCGGGTTTCCATCTTCGAGCGTTCGTCCTTGCGGTCCGACTCCCAGGCGGCACGGTCCACGAGGTTGCGCTTGGCGAGGATGTCGCGGACGGTGCCGCTGGGCTGCGCGCCCACGCTCACCCAGTACTTCGCCCGCTCCTCGTTCAGCCCGACCTGCTTGGACACGTCCTTGGCGAGCGGGTCGTACCACCCGATCTGCTCGATGAACCGCCCGTCGCGGCGGGCTCGCTTATCCATGGCGCTGATGCGGTAGAACGGGCGGTTGGTCCGCCCCAGCCTCTGCAAGCGAATTCTGACCACCCGGATAACCTCCCGAACCCCGCCGAATCGACCCACCGCGGGGGACGAAGTGTAGCGGGGAGGTCGGGCGGGGCAAACGGGATCAGTGCGCGTTGCGGTACGCGAAGCCGCGGAGGACCGTCAGCAGCAGGATCCGCACGTCGAACCACAGCGACCAGTGTTTGACGTAGAACAGGTCGTACTGGAGCCGCTTGCGCAGGCCCGTGTCGCCGCGGTGCCCGTTCACCTGCGCCCACCCGGTCATGCCGGCCTTCACGTGCTGGCGGAGCAGGTACCCCCGCCAGTTCTCGCGGAACTGGGCGATCAGCTCGGGTCGCTCCGGGCGCGGGCCGACCAGCGACATCTCCCCCCGGAGCACGTTGAACAGTTGCGGCAGCTCGTCGAGGCTCGTGCGCCGCAGCCACCGGCCCACCGCCGTCACGCGCGGGTCATCCTTCGCCGTCCACCGCGCCGCCTGCTCGTCCTCGGCGTCGTGCATCGTCCTGAACTTGTAGATCATGAACGTCTTGGCCCCGAGGCTGACACGCCGCTGCCGGAAGATCACCGGCCCCGGCGACGAGAGCTTCACCACGACCGCGATCAGCGCCAGCAACGGCGCGAACGCGGCGATCGCCCCCGCCGCCCCGGCGACATCCAGCAGCCGCTTGCTGAACCCGCCGAGCCCGGACGACGGGTTCTCGCGGTAGCTCAGGATCGGCATCCCGTCCAGCTCATTCACGACCATGCTCTGCGCGACGAAGCGCGGATGCACGTCCGGGATGATCCGTACGTCCACCGCGAACTTCGACAGCCGCTGCAGCACGCCCGGCAGCGACGCCGCGACCGCGTTCGGCAGCGCCAGGTACACGGCGTCCACCGGCTTGTCACCCAGAGCCCGCTCCAACTCGTCCAGACCCGCGAGGACAGGCCGGCCCAGGCATGTCGTGCGGCGCGTCTGCGGATGGTGCGAGACGAAGTAGTTGACGCTCAACCCGGTCCAGGAGTTGCGGTCGAGCGTGCGCGCGACGATCTGCCCCAGGCGCCCGACCCCGACCACCGCGACGTGCCGCAGGTTGTACCCGCGCCGACGCGCGGACCGCAGCGCCAGCCGGATCGCGGTGCGGTGCGACGCCAGCATCAACGGCAGGATGAGAGCCAGGCATCCGAACTGCACGCGCCCGGGGTCGAGCGTCACGCCCCAGACCACCGGCGTGTTGTACGGAGTCCTGCGGCTGATCAGCGCCTCGTTGCCCAGGAACCAGAGCATCACGAGCACCGTCACCGTCACGAGGATCGACGCCCGGAACACCTGCCACCACTCGGCCCGCAGCGACCGGTCGCGGCGCGCCCGGTAGAGCCCGAAGCCCCAGAGCGCGAGCAACCCGACCGGCACTGCCAGCACCACCAGCGGCTCTTTGATCGTCCAGTTCTCCCAGCTCCGCGGGAAGAAGCCCTCGTTCACGGCGCGACGCACCGCCCACGCGGCGTAGCACGCCGCAGCGATCGCGATCGCATCCGCCACGCCCATCAGCGCAACAAAGAGTTGGTGTTGCCGCTTCAGCACCGTCAGGGCTCTCCTGCCCGCTCCATCGTGGGCGTTCCCGCGGCCGCCGACCCCCGCCGCGTGGCGGGAACTGTCGCGCGCCGGTCCGGGGTTGTCAAACCGCGGGCGGCGCCTCCATCGGCCGACCGGGCGGTGCGCGAGCAGTTCGCCCGCGAACCCTCGCGCCGCGCTGACAGAAGCGTCATCGGCCCGCGCGGGTCGCGGACCATTCGGGGCCGGACCTCGGTCCGGGCCCGCGCGAGGAGATCCGCGTCAGGGCTTCGCGGTCGGACTCTCCCAGCTCCCGCCCGTCGGGCGGGACGATCTTGACGACGGCGTACAGGTCGCCCTTGTTCGTGCCGTCGTCGATGCCCTTGCCCTTGAGGCGCAGCTTCATGCCGCTCGCGGTGCCCGGCGGGATCGTCAGGTCCACGGGCGCATCCAGGGTGGGGACCGTCACCGTCGCACCCAGCGTCGCCTCGGCGATCGTCAAGGGGAGCGACAACACCAGGTCCAGGTGCGACCCGCCGTCGCGGTCGGGATCGGCCCGCCGAAACAGGGGGTGCGGGGCGATCTTCACGGTGAGGATCAGGTCCCGCGGGTCGTCCGCGTTCGGCTCGGGGGCGGCCCCGCCTTTCACGCGGAGCCTGGAGCCGTCGCGGACGCCCCGGGGGATTGTAACGTCGATCGTGCGCGTCCGCCCGTCGGATTGGAGGCGAATCTGGCGGGTACCGCCCCGGGCCGCCGTCATGAACTCCACGTCCAGGTCGTGCGTCACGCCCTCGGCGGCCGCCCCTTCATCGGGGCTCGGTCGGCGTCCGGCACGCGGCCGCTTCCCGCCGCGCGGCCCGCCGAACGGGTTCTCGCGCATCCCCCCGCCCTGCCCGAAGAACGCGTCGAACATAGACCCGAGGTCATCCATGTCCATTTCGGCGCCCGGCCGTCCCGGGCCCCCGCCGACATTCGACCACGTGTAGTGGGGCTTCCCCCCCGGCCCGCGACCGGGCTGCCCCGCGCCTTCGGTCACGCGCCCGAACTGGTCGTACTGCCGGCGCTTCGCCTCGTCGGACAAGGCGTCGTACGCCTCCTGGACTTCCTTGAACTTCTCCGCCGCGTCCTTGGCCTTGTTCACGTCCGGGTGGTGCTGGCGCACGAGCTTGCGGTACGCCTTGCGGATGTCGTCCGCCGACGCGTTCCGCGGCACGCCGAGCACTTCGTAGTAGTCGCGGGACGCCACGCCGGATCGTATGCCAAGGACGCGGGTTTCAATCCCGCGCGGCCGGCGAACGCTGCGTTACGGATACTCCTGCCGCGTCGGCCTCACCATCACGTCGCACACGTGCATCCCCGCGGGCTGGCTCACGACGAACATCACGAGCCGCGCGATGTCCTCGGGTGTCAGCACCGGCGCGATCGAGTCCATGAACGTGCCGAAGCTGGCGCGGTCGTACCCGGCGGCGTCCTGGAACTCACTCTTGACGATCCCGGGCTCCAGGAGCGAGACGCGCACACCGCGCGGCGCCATCAGACGGCGCAGCGACTCCGCCAGCATGTGCACGCCCGCCTTCGCCGACCCATACAGCGACGAGAACGGCGAGATGTGCCGCCCCACGGTCGAGCCGAGCACCACGATGTCGCGCGGGCGATCCAGCCACCCCGCGGGCGGCTTCGGCGGTGGGGGGGGCGTCGCGGGCGGCGGGCCTTGCACCACCGGCACGGCCCCCGCCATCCTCTCCGCGGCCGCACGCATCAGGCGCGCCGCCGCGAGCAGGTTCACGCGGAAGACCTGCTCCCACTGCGCGGGGTCGGAGTCGTAGACGCTCCCGCGCAGCCCGCGCCCGGCGTTGACGACGACGAGGTCCGCCTCGCGCGTCCCGCCGCCGAAGGTGGTTCTGGCCGCGTCGAGCATCGCGCGGATGACGCCGTCGTCGGCCGCGTCGCCCGCAACCGCGACCGCGTCCTCGGTCCCCAGTTCGCGAACAAGCTCGTCCAGACGTTCGCGCCGCCGCGCGTTCACGACAACGGTCGCGCCGCCCGCGACCAGCGACCGCGCGATCGCCTCGCCGATCCCGGCGCTCGCCCCGCTCACCACCGCGATGCGGCCCTGGAGAGGAAGTTCGGGCATGGGCGGATCGTATCGGACACCGAGACTGAGCGAGTCCGCGAGCGAAGGCTCGGGTGCATCGGTTTCGCGGCGCGAAACACGCCGGCGCCGGACGTGCCCGAGGCCCGCCGCGGCGGGACTCCGCAGCCTCGGCGTCCGGTACACTGGTTTGGATGTTCGGTTCCCACCTGTCCATCGCCGGCTCGATGGTCAACGCCCTGCACGAGGCCGAGGGGCTCGGCCTCGACACCGTCCAGGTCTTCACCAAGAACCAGCAGCAGTGGAAGGCCAAGCCCCTCGACCCGGGCATAGTGCAGGAGTGGCGCGCCGAGCTCAAGCGGCTGGGGTGGGTCTCCCCCGGCCGCACCGTCTCCCACGCGTCGTACCTGATCAACCTCGCCGCACCCGACGACGAGCTCTGGCGCAAGTCGATCGACCTGATGACCGACGAGATCGGGCGCTGCGAGACCCTCGGCATCCCGTTCCTCGTCCACCATCCCGGCGCGTACACCACCTCGTCCGCCCAGGCCGGCATCGCCCGCATCGCCGCGGCCTACAAGAACATCTTCGCTCGCACGCGCGGCTACGCCACCGTCTCGTGCCTCGAAGACACCGTCGGCGCGGGGAGCATCCTCGGTCGCACGCTCGAAGAACTGGCCGCGATGCGGGCCGCGATCATCGACGCGACCGGCGAGGCCGACCGCGTCGGCTTCTGCCTTGATACCTGCCACCTCCACGCCGGCGGGTACGACATGTCCACCCGTGCGGGAGCGGACGCCGTGCTCGACGAGTTCTTCCGTCAATGCGGGCCCGGCACGCTCCGCGTGATGCACGTTAACGACTCGAAGTTCGGGCTCGGCAGCCGCCGCGACTGGCACGCCCACCTCGGCGAGGGCGCGATCGGCACGAAGAGCCTCAAATCCAGCGGTTTCGCGGCGGTCGTGAACCGCCCGGAACTGCGGGAGACCCCGAAAATCCTCGAAACCCCTAAGGGAACAAACCCCGCGGGCAAACCGTATGACGCCCTGAACCTCCAACGCCTCAAAAGGCTCGCGGACCGGGAGCCGATAAACTACCGACCCCCCGCCCGCCGGGCGGCTTCAAAGAAGGCTCCACGCCGATGAGACCCGGGACCCGCTGGATCGCGCTGCTGCTGTGCCTGACGACCGTCGCCGTGATGCCGGCATGCCGTGGCCGCGCCGCCCGCGCCCGCGCAGCGAACCAGAACCCGACCGCCGCCGCGCGTCCCACGGCCGCCGAGGCCGCCGCCGCCGTCGGCCGCGCCCAGAGTCTCCGCCGCCAAGGCCTCTACGAACCCGCCCTCGCCGAGCTCCGCCGCGCCATCCACATCAACCCGAAGCTCACCACCGCCTTCGTCAGCATGGGGGACATCCACCGCGAGATGGGCGACTTCGGCGACGCCGAGACGGCCTACAGCCGCGCCGCCTCCGTTGAGCCCCAGAACTTCGACGCGCAGTACCTCCACGGCCTCGCCCTGCAACTCCTCGACCGCCTCGTCGATTCCGTCCGCGCGTACCTGCGGGCCCTGACCATCCGCCCCGACGACTTCAACGCCAACCTCAACCTCGCCACCGCGTACCTCCAGCTCGCCGAGCCGCGCCAGGCCCTCGCCTACGCCCAGCGGGCCGTGCAACTGCGGACGGACAGCGCCGCCGCCCGCGTCAACCTCGGCGCCGTCTACGCCGCCCTCGAGCAGCACGAGGACGCGGTCGTCGAGTACCGCCAGGCCGCGGAGCTCATGCGCCTCACGCCGGAACTCCTGCTGAACCTGGCCGAGAGCCTCGGCAAGGCCGGGCGCAACGCGGAGATGCAGACCACCCTCGAGCAGCTCGTGCGCACGAAGCCCTCGGCCGTCGCCTACGAGCGCCTCGGCTCCTGCCTCTACCGCCAGGAGAAGTACGACGACGCCGTCGCCGCCTTCCGCAAGGCCATCGAGATCGACGACGCCCACTTCCCCGCCCACAACGGCGTCGGCGTCTGCCTGCTCAACCGCTACATCTGGAGCGAACGGACCGACACCAAGGCGAAGGAAGAGGGGTTGACGCACCTGCGCCGGTCGCTCCAGATCGAGCGCCGCCAGCCCCAGATCATCGAGCTCATCAGCCGATACGGCTGATTCACCGCTCACCGCGCAAAGCTCAGCACCCCGAATCAACCCATCCGCGCGCCACAGCACGGCGCCTCGCTGCTCTTGTTTGCGCTTTGAGTTTTGAGCTTTGCGCTTTAGCATCCCCCATGCCCGCACCCCTTCTCGAAGTCTTCCCCACGCCCACCGACGCCCCCATCGTCATCGAGCACGTCGCGGAAGAGTTCACCTCGCTGTGCCCGATGACGGGGCACCCGGACTACGGGACCATCACTCTTCGCTACGAGCCGCGCCCCACCTGCGACGGCGGCGTGTGCGTCGAGCTCAAGAGCCTCAAGCTCTACTACCAGTCCTTCCGGCAGCGGGGCATCTTCTACGAGGCCGTCACCGACGAGATCAAGCGCGACCTCGTCGCCGCCATGAAGCCGGTCTGGCTCCAGGTCCACAGCCACTGGCGCGGCCGCGGCGGCATCCGCTCGATCATCCGCGCGGAGCACGGCGACGTCCCGGCGCGGTTTCTGGCGTAGACAGCGCGGAACGTCACTGGGAACGCAGAGGAAGCAGACGCACCCGGGCAGAACGGAAGTCCAGGGACATGACCGCGCCCAGGGCAAGTTCCCGCTCGTAGCGGCTCACGGCGCGCGCCACGTGATTCCCGATCGCTGCCACAGTCGGGGCGTGTACGCGAACCTGAACGACGCTCGGGCCGGTCGCGCCGGTCGCCGCGAGAATCGCGGAGAAGTCGAGGTCGTGGCTGAGCACGACACGGCCCTCCTTCCGCGCGAAGTCGAACAGTTCCCGGTCCGGCTCCGAGCCGCGTCCGACGGTGGACCAGTGAACCGCGTCGTGCCCGAGCCCAGCGAGAAACGGGCACCAATCCGGCGCCAGGTTCATGTCCACCAGGAATCTCATGACGCCTCGGCGAATGGCGCCGACTGTTCCTGCATGCGCCAGGCGGCATAGGCCAGTGCCGCGTCAAGGTCTTGCGTCGTGAGATAGGGGTACGACTGGAGAATCTGGTCGCGCGTCATCCCCCCGGACATCAGCCCGAGGACCAAGCCGACGGTCACACGCGTGCCCTTGATGCAGGGTTTCCCACCCATGACGGCGGGATCGATCGTGATGCGATCGTTGGGCGACATGCCGCCAGTATACACGTGAACAGCAAGGCCCCCTTCTCACCGCATTCCGCCGATAGAATCGCCCCTGTTCACACGTCCGCTCCCGAAAGGCCCGACATGCCCGCCCCCGCCCCCGCGCCCGCGCCCGCCCGCCGATACATCGCCGAACTGAAGCCCTCGGAGCGCATCCGCGGGACGTACTCGATCGCCAACGCGCAGCTCGGCCGCACCCGCGCCGACAAGCCCTACCTCCGATGCCTCATCGGCGATAAGTCCGGCGACCTGCCCGGACGCATGTGGTCGATCGACGAGCAGACATACGGCCGCCTGCCCACGGATGGGTTCGTATTCCTCGAAGGGGAAACGCAGGCGTACCAGGGCGAGATCCAGCTCATCATCCAGGCCATCGACGCCGTGGAGCCCAGCCCCGAGGAGCTGCGCGATCTGCTCCCGGCGTCGAAACGCGACCCGGAGGAGATGTTCGCCGAGCTGACCGCGCTCCTCGACACCGTCGCCCACCCGGCCATTAAGGCCCTGGCCAAGGCCTTCCTCACCGACACGCACCTCGCGGCGGCCCTCAAGAAATGCCCCGCGGCCAAGAGCCTCCACCACGCCTACCTCGGCGGGCTGCTCGAGCACACGCTGACACTGCTCAAGCTCGCGGACAAGGTCTGCCCGCTGTACCCGAAGGTCAGCCGCGACCTGGTGATGCTCGGCCTGTTCATCCACGACCTGGGCAAGACGCGCGAGCTGGTGTACGACCGCACGTTCTCGTACTCCGACCGCGGCGAACTCGTCGGGCACGTCGTCGACGGCGTCATCATGCTCCGCGAGAAGGCCCAGGCCATGATCCGCGAAAGCGGCCTGCGCATCCCGCCGACCGCCCTCATGGCCCTTGAGCACATCGTGCTCTCGCACCACGGGCTTCCGGAGTTCGGGGCGGCCAAGCTGCCCAGCACGCCCGAGGCCATCCTCGTCTCGATGCTCGACAACCTCGACGCGAAGACCTCCATGGCGCTGGCGGCCGCGCGACCGGATCGCGCGGCCGGCGCCGAGATGGGCGGGAACTTCACCGAGAAGCAGTGGGCGCTGAACACGAAGCTCTTCCGCCCCGACCCCCTGGCCGATGGGCCGGCCCCGCGAACCTGAGCGCTCGCACCACGGCGCAGTTGGGGACCGCCGCCTATTGCACGCCGCCGACGCGTGCATCCTCGGCGTATTCCCTCACCCACTGAGGCAGCGCAGACCGCCGCTCTCGAAGAAACCGATCGATCATGCTGCGTACACGCCGAGCCATGGCCCGATTCCCGTTGTAGTTGTTGAAGCAATAGATGTGACCGATGCCGTGCAGCGCGCTGATGAGGCAGGCGCTGGTGCGACACTCGTCCAGCACGGCCTGGAGCACATCAAGCTCCGGCTGGACGAGGTGAGGGTACTCGTTCGGGAAGAGCGCCCCACCCCCGAAGCCGCTCATGTCCCAGATCATGTAGACAGCGCAGTCCAGCTCCACCGTTTCGCGGAGGTCGGTGTCCGGGTCCGTGCCGCGACGGCCGCAGACGCGGTCGTACAGGTCGGTATAGAGCTTCGATACGGACCGAACGCAGCGGGCATGAGCCTCGATCGGGACTACTGCACGCTGCATCCCGCTGAAGTAGCACGATGCGCAACCAAAGAGGAACCACGTCGCGCCCGCAATCTGCGCATCGGTATACCGGTCGGCGATGAACCCCGGCGACTCAAAGAGACGCGTCAGATGCCGAGCCAGCAGAACCGGGTCGATGCCTTGAAACCGCCGTTCGCGCGCGTCGACGTCTGCCTTGGAATCCCCAGACTCTCCACGGAAATCGGCGTTGCCATGCGTGAAGCAGTAGTGAACCCATTCGTCAAAACTCGGAGGCGTGTGCGTGCTCACGGTTCGGCATTGTTGGGCGGCTTGATTGGGATCGGTCATCCCGCTCGATCGGCCGCTACCATTCCTCGATGTCCGACAGCGCACCCATCCAGGTGAACTTCGGCAAGCCCATGCCGCTGTTCCCGCTCGACACCGCGGCCCTCCTCCCGCAGCAGGTCCTCCACCTGCACATCTTCGAGCCGCGCTACCGGCAGATGGTCGAGAGGGCGCTCGACGGCGCCGGTCAGTTCGCCATGGCCGTGTTCGCCGGGGACGACTGGAAGAAGCAGTACCACGGCCGCCCACCGATCAAGCCGGCCGTCTGCATCGGCCAGATCGTCCAGCACGAGAAGCAGCCGGACGGGTGCTACAACCTGCTGCTCCAGGGCGTCTGCCGGGCGCGCGTCGTCGAGGAGAGCCCGCCGGACCAGGGGCGGCTCTACCGGGAGGCGATGCTCGAACCCGTCGGCGTCGACGAGGCCGAAGAAACCAAGCTCTACGGCGTGCGCGAGCGGTTCCGCGAGTTGCTCACCGAGGGGCCGCTGACGAAGCTCGCGGCCGCGGAGATCATGGTCGAGAAGATCGACGACGAGGAGATCCCCACGGGCGTCATCCTCGACCTCGTGGCCTTTGCGATCCCCGCGCGGCGCGAAGTCCGTTACCGGCTGCTGGCGGAAGGCGACGCGGGCGAGCGGGCCGAGTGCGTCGAGACCGAGATGCTCCACCTGCGGCGCGTCATCGAGGTCGCGGCGACGCAGCACCCCGAGGAGTGGCCCAAGGGCTGCTCCTGGAACTGATCGCCGAGCTAATCGGGTTTCAGGCCGGTGGCGCGTCGCGTGAGTCGGCGCTAGCTTGCCCATGATCCGGGCGCATGAGCGGGAACAGGATCACGTCGCGGATCGTCCGCTGGTTCGTGAGCACCATCGCGAGCCGGTCGATCCCGATGCCCAGGCCGCCGGCCGGGGGCATGCCAACCTTCAACGCCCGGATGAAGTCCTCGTCGAACGTGCGGAACGTCGTCTCCTCGTCGTCGAGGCCCTTGAGCTGCTCGCGGAACTTCGCCTCCTGCACGTCGGGGTCGTTCAGCTCCGTGTAGTGCGGCCCGATCTCCATGTGCGCGATGAAGAGGTCCGCCCGCTCAGCGACACGCGGGTCGGTGCGGCTGGGGCGCGTCAGCGGCGAGAGGGACGCCGGGTAATCCGTGATGAACGTGGGCCTGCCCGGGTCGATCGACTTCTCGGCGAACTCCTCGAACAGCTCGTTCACGACCAGCGCGTCATCGAGCTTGCCGATCTCGTCGCGCGGGATCAGTCCCCGCTTCACGGCCTCATCGCGCGCCCGCCCCCCCCCCGCGTCGCGCGGAGCAAAGCCCAGCGCCCGCTCGAATAGGTCGGCGTAGGCCACCCGCCCGAACGGAGCGCCGTAGTCGATCGTCACGTCGCCGAACGGCAGCCGCAGGTCGGCCGAGCCGCCGCCCTCGCGCGCGACGGTCTGGGCCGCGTCCCGCACCAGCGACTCGGTCAGCTCCATGACGGTCGAGCAGTCGCCGAAGGCCTCGTACGCCTCGAGCATCGTGAACTCGGGGTTGTGCTGCTTGTCGAGGCCCTCGTTGCGGAAGTTGCGGTTGATCTCGTACACCCGCGGCAGCCCGCCCACCAGCAGCCGCTTGAGGTACAGCTCCGGCGCGATCCGAAGGAACAGGTCGATGTCCAGCGCGTTCATCCGCGTGATGAACGGGCGCGCCGCCGCGCCGCCCGCCAGCGTCTGGAGCATCGGCGTCTCGACCTCCAGATATCGACGCCCCTCCATGAACCGCCGGATCCCCGCCACCACCTTCGACCGCAGCGCGAACACCCGGATCGTCTCCGGATTCGCCCACAGGTCCACATACCGATGCCGGTACCGCAGCTCCAGATCCTGCAGGCCTGCGTGCTTCTCCGGCGGCGGCGCCAGGCACTTCGCCCCGGGCACCAGCGACGAAGCCCACACCGTCACCTCACCCGTCCGCGTCTTGACCAGCGGCCCCTCGGCCACAACCACGTCGCCCAGGTCCGTGAGCTTCGCGAGCGGGAAGCCGGGCGCCGCGCAGTCGCGCTCGCTCACGGCCACCTGCAGGTCGCCCGTGTCATCGCGGAGGTTGAGCCAGATCAGCTTGCCGTTGTCGCGGTGGAGCATCACCCGCCCGGCGACGCGCACCCGGGGCCGTCGGTCCGGAGGGCGTCGGTCCTGGGTAGGTCGGCTCTCCGAGCCGACCTGCGGGCTCTTCGCCGCTGCCTTGAACTCCTCGTCCGCCGCGGCGTCGTACCGGGCCTTCGCCTCGGCCAGCGCGATCAGGCCGGGAATCCGAACGCCATAGGGCTCGGCGCCCAGCGCGGCCGACGCCGCCCGCTTCTCGCGCCGCTGCTGCTCGAGCCGATGGATCGACTCGCCGGCCGGATCGGGGTGGGTGGGGTGCTCGCTCAAGGCCGCCTCGCGGGAGGCGATGGTAGGGGGGCGAGAAGATCGATGAACGACGGGCTACCGCCCGAGGCGTGCGGCGGCGGCCCGGATCGTCTCGATGGACAGGCTCTTCCCGGCGAGCCCGTCGGGCGGCGCGCCCGACGGCACCAGGTCCGCCAGAGTGACCACGTCAAGCCGGGCGACCGTCGCGTCGGCGACCTCCTCGAGCAACGCGCGGAGCGGGTGCAGGGCACCCTCCGCCCCCTCTTCAGCGGTCGGGCCGCGGCGAGGACGCGACGGCCCCTCCACGGCGCGGACCACGTCGGCGAGCCGGATGTCGCGCGCCGCCCGCGCAAGCCGGTATCCACCGTTGTTGCCGCGGCGCCCCTCGATCAGGCGCGCGTGCGCCAACCGACAGAGAACTTTGGCCAGATAGGTCGGCGGAACCCCCGCGTGCCGCGCGAGCATCGCCGTCGGCACCGTCACGCCCGGCCGCGACGCCATGCAGCACATGGCGCGCAGCGCGTATTTCGCGGTCTGAGTGAACATGCACGCCCGGGCCGCCCGTCGGCGGTGCGTTCCGACCTCCCGGATACAGGCGCACGCGGAGCACCGGCGTGAGCCGGGTTTGCCCATTCTCTTGATTTTTTTTCACGCGGGAGCGGCCCAGGACGCCGCCGCGGACGGGTCCGCGCCCGCCGACACCGAAGACACGGGCGCCCCATGCTGATGCGGACCCCCGTACACCAGCAGCCGCAGCGAGTTGAGGACCACCAGAAGCGTCCCCCCCTCGTGGGCGATCACCGCCGAGGACAGCGGCACCACCACCCCGATCCTCGACCCGATCAGCGTCACCAGCCCCATGCCCACGATCACCGCGAGCGCGAACGCAAGGTTGAAGGCCACAATCGCCCGTGCGCTCTGCGCGATCCGGACCGCCCACGGCACAACCCTCAGGTCGTCCGCCAGCAGCACGATGTCCGCCGACTCCAGCGCCGCGTCCGACCCGATCGACCCGATGGCGATCGAAACGTCCGACGCCGCCAGCGCCGGGGCGTCATTGACCCCGTCCCCCACCACCCCGACCCCGGCGCGGACCTTCCACAGGAAACGCCGACGCACCGGCATCGAGCCCTTCAGCTCCCCGACGATCCGCACCTTGTCCTGGGGGAGAAGTTCCGCGTCCCACTGGTCGATGCCCAGACGCCGCGCCACGTACTCCGCCGTCACCCGGTTGTCACCCGTCAGCATCCGAACCGGCGTGACGCCCAGGCCATGGAGCCGGGCGATCATCTCCGCGGCACCCGGGCGGATCGTGTCGGAGAGGATCAGCACCGCGACCTGCCCGCCCCCCGCGTCGGGCTCGCCTCCCGTGGCGGCCTTCCGTTCCTCCGCCACGCCCGCCGCATCCGCCCACGCCACCACCACGCCGATCTGACCGCGTGACCGCACCCGATCGAGCAGTTCGCGCACCCGCGCCCGAAAGCACACCGTGACGATCGGCTCGGCGTGCTCGTACGTCCCGAGTCTGGCCTCGCGCCCGTGGACCACCCCGGTCAGCCCGCGCCCGGGCAGGTCGGTCAACGCCTCCGCGCGGAACGGCGCGATCCCGCGCGACTCGGCCGCCTCCACCACCGCCCGCGCCACCGGGTGCGTCGAGCCGGCCTCCAGCGCCGCCGCCACCGCGAGCAGGTCCGGGCCCTCGGACCACGCGACCGGGTGGACCTGGTTCAGCCGCGGACGCCCGTACGTCAACGTGCCCGTCTTGTCGATCACGACGGCCCCGATCCGCGCCAGCCGCTCGATCGCGTGCCCGCCCTTGAACAGCACCCCGCCCCGCGCCGCCCGGCTGATCGCCGCGAGCGTCGCCGTCGGCGTCGCGATCACCAGAGCGCACGGCGAAGCCACGATCAGCAGCGTGATCGCCGTGTATAACGCCCCGCCGCGCCCCTCCGGCGCCACCAGCTCCACGCCGAACACCAGCCACCACACCAGCATCACGCCCACGCTCAGCACCATGACGCCCACGGCGTACGGCTGGCTGAGCCGGTCGATCAGCCGCTGGATCGGTTCGCGCTGCTGCTGCGCCTCCAGCACCAGATTGAGAATCCGCTGCAGGCTCGACTCGGACGCCGGGCGGACCACCCGCGCCTCGATCGGGTTGCCCACGTTCAGCGTCCCCGCGTACACCTCATCCTCGGGCGCCACGACCCGCGGAACGCTCTCCCCCGTCAGTGTTGCCTGGTCGATCGTCGATTCACCGACCAGCACCCGCGCGTCCGTGGGGATCGACTCGCCCGTGCGGATGAGCACGCGATCGCCCGGCGCCAGCTCGGCCGGTGCGACTTCCGTCCATCGACCCGCCCGTTCGTTCCCCTGTCCCTCCGTCCATCCGTCCCTCTGTCCCTCCGCCCCTTCCCCCCGCCACACCATCGCCTTCGTCGGCATCAGCGCGTGCAGCGCCTCGACGGCCCGCATGGTCCGCCGCATCGCCCGGTCCTCGAGCGCCCCCGAAAGCGTGAACAGGAACAGCAGCAGCGCGCCCTCCGCCGCCTGCCCGATCCACGCGGCCAACCCCGCCGCCACGACCATGAGCGCGTCGATGTCGAAACGCCGCGCCAGCAGCGACTCCAGCGCCTCGCGCCCGCCGTACACCATCCCGATCCCCAGGCTCATCCACCCCAGGGCGGCCGCGGGCTCGGGCATCCCGGCCTTGCCCACGACGAACGCCGCCAGCAGCAGGAGCCCGGCCGTCAGCGACGCCTCCAGCGCATACGGCACCTCGGGCAGGATCGCGCGCACCTCGAGGGCCGACTGCTCGCCACGAAACCGCGGTGCCGGATTGGTGTCGACGCGGCTCACAGGACAAACGGTAGGAGCCGGAGCGCCCATCGGCGGCGCGACGTCACCGCAACACCGCGTCCATCTGGCGTTTCTGCGCCGCCGTCGAGCCCTCGACCGGCACCTCGGCCAGCATCGCGTCGATCACGGCGTCCGTCGTCACCTGATCCGCCTCGGCGTTGAAGTTCGTCAGGATGCGGTGCCGCAGCACGGGCTTGGCCACCGCCGCCACGTGCTCGGGCGTCACGTGGTACGACCCCGACAGGATCGCCCGCGCTTTCGCGCTCAGGATCAGGTATTCGCTCGCCCGCGGCCCCGCGCCCCACGCGATGTAGTCCTTCACCATCCGCGGACGCTCCAGCCCCCCGTCCATCGGCTCCTTCACGCGCGTCGCGCGAACCAGCCGCAGCGCGTACCGGATCACGTGGTCGGCCACCGGCGCCTGCCGCACCAGCTCCTGCACCCGCGTGATGTCGGCGTTGTTCAGCACCGCGTGGATGTTCGCGTCGCGCTTGCCCGTGCTGCGCTTCACGATCTCCAGCTCCTGCTCCGCGTCCGGGTAGCTGATGTGGATCATGAACATGAACCGGTCGAGCTGCGCCTCGGGAAGCGGGTACGTCCCCTCCTGCTCGATCGGGTTCTGCGTCGCCAGCACGAAGAACGGCTGCGGCAGGTGGTGCTGCACCCCGCCGATCGTCACGTGGTGCTCCTGCATCGCCTCGAGCAGCGCCGCCTGCGTCTTCGGCGGCGTGCGGTTGATCTCGTCGGCCAGGATCACGTTGGCGAACACCGGGCCCTTGACGAACCGCAGCTCGCGCGACCCCGTCGCCTTGTCCTCCTCGATCACTTCCGTCCCCGTGATGTCGCTCGGCATCAGGTCCGGCGTGAACTGGATGCGGCTGAACCCCAGCGACAGCGTCCGCGCGATCGTCGAGATCAGCAGCGTCTTCGCCAGCCCGGGAACGCCCACCACCAGCCCGTGACCGCGGCAGAAGATGCACATGAGCATCTGGTCCACCACGTCGTCCTGCCCCACGATCACCTTGCGGATCTCACCCCGCAGCCGGTCGTAGGCGCCGCGCACCTCGGCCACGGCCTTCGCCGGCTCGGTGCTCATCCCGGCGTTCGTCGCGGAGGCCAGGGGGTCGGGCATCGGCGGACTCCTTTCCAAACTTCGCCGGAGGCGTCCACGCGGGCCGGGTCCGGACACGCAATCGTATCGCCGCGGAGGCCCTACGCGCCGGGGCCGTCCGATCACGCCCGATCACGCTTATTCACGACGCGGACGCCGCCTTCGAACCGGCCGTGACCCTCGCGATCGCGCGTTTCGCGATCGCCCCGATGACCACGATCACCACGATCACCACGCCGATCCCGATCGCGAACACCCACCACTCGGGCTTCTGCTTCAACGCGTCCTTGGCCGCCATGCCCTGGGCCAGACCCCCGATCGCCACCGCCGCGGCCGTGCGCGGCGCCATCCCGATCAGCGTCCCCAGCAGGAACGGCAGCCGCGCGACCTGCACAGACGCCATGACGAGATTGGTGAACGCGAACGGCGAGTTCGGCGGCAGCCGAAGCAGCGCGACAATCCCCAGCGTGGCCCAGAACCCGCGCCCCACCAGCGCGTTCCGCACGGCCAGCCACGTCGGCTTCTCCTCGATCAGCTTCTCCACGCGGTCGCCCGAGGCCCGGCGGGCCAGCTCGTAACCGATCCACGACCCGCCGAAGAACCCGCCCAACGCCGCGGGGAACGCGGCCCCGAACGCAAACGCCCACCCCCCGAGGAACGACTGCGCGTACGTGGGCAGGAGCGCGAGCCCGGCCAGCACCGCGAACCCGCCCGCGTACAGCAGCACGCCGGACATCTCGTGCGACCGAAGCCACGTGCCGATCGTGTCGGCGTAGTACAGCAGGAGAATCCCGCCGAGCGCGGGCATGACCGCCGCCACCACCGCCAGCACCGCCGCGGGGCCGAGGCGACGCAGGATCACCGCCGCCGATTGCTCCGCCGGGGGCGCACCGACCGTCCCGCCCGGCGACGCGCCCGGGTGAGCGGGCGTGGGCTCGGCGATGACGGACTCGGCGGACTCGCGCACGGCGAAGAATACTCGTCTCTGGACGCCGGGGCTGAACGAGTCCGCGAGCGAAGCCTCGGGTCCGTCGAGCAACCGCGCACTCCCGACCCCGCCCGCCCGGCGTCCACATCGACCATCAGTACACGTAGAACTGCGCCGCGTACGTCACCGTCCGCGTCTCGCCCGGCTTGAGCGTCACATTCCAGGTCACGTCGGTGTGGTTGTTCACCCGCGCCTGGTGGTCGTTCCGCCAGTCCTCCGCGCGGAAGTCGTTCAGCACGATCGCCCCGTCGTCCGACGCCTCGAGAACCTTCCCCGCGACCCCCAGCCGCACCCGCAGCTCGATCGCCTCGGGCCGCCGGTTGGTGATCGTCACCTCGGCGCGCTTGCGGACCAGGGCGTACTGCGTGTGGTTCCACAGCAGCGCGTTGGGCTTGCGGTCGATCTCCTCTTCGCCATGCTCGGCCCTGATGTCCACCGCGACCGTCACCGGCACCAGCGCCTTGCCCCCGATCGACGTGTACGCCAGCAGCTCCTGGGCCACGGGCAGGAAGCCCTGCATCATCAGGATCGCACCGGTGGTCCACGGCGATTTGCCCGCGTTGACCAGCTCGAGCTGGTGCCACACCTGGTGCGGCAGCTTCCGCAGCGGCGAGCCCGTCGGCGAACCCTCGAACTCCGTGCTCTCCGAGCCCGAGCGAGAGTCGCGGACGACCCCGATGTCCAGCGTGTACAGGTGTCGCCGGTCGGCGCGCTGCTGCCAGACCGGCACCGCCGCACGAGCCCCCTTCTTCAGCGAGAACGCGCCCAGCGAGTACACGAACAAGTCCTGCTCGCCCGAGCCGGTGATCTCCGCGGGTACCGCGGGGGCGCCGCCGGATCGCTCCTCGTCGCGGTTCCACTCCCCGGCCCGATTCTGGAACTGAACCTGCGCAAGCTGCTGACTCATCAGCCCGGGCGCGGCCTGCTCAAGGGCGTTGCGGAGCGTCGCCTCCAGTGAGAGCGGCGAGACGACGCCCTTGAACCGGAAGTTCGGGAAGCCCACCACGAGGTCGAGGGCCGCGCCGTCGATGTCCTCCGCCTCGTTGAGAATCTCCGCCTGGAGCGTGAGCATGGCCGGGCCCGGGTCGAGCTCGGTGAGCCGGTACGTCGGGATCCAGCGGACGCCGGGCTGGAAGTGGAACAGCCGCAGCTTCGCCGGCTTGCCGGCCGCCGCCGCACCCAG
This sequence comes from Phycisphaerales bacterium, assembly GCA_046153875.1. Classification (GTDB taxonomy): domain Bacteria; phylum Planctomycetota; class Phycisphaerae; order Phycisphaerales; family UBA1924; genus JBJXFE01. The sequence continues at coordinate 85,993 of JBJXFE010000042.1, read as the reverse complement.
CTCCAACGTAAGCCGCTTGGTCCGCTCGAAAGCCCGGGTCGTCTCGGTCATCTTCGTCTTCAGGTCGCCGACGATGCGGTGCACGTTGGCGACCGGCAGCACGATCCGCCCGGCCTGGGCCTCGTCCACGACGACGTACTCGCCGCCGCGGCGCGCTTCGCGGTTCTCGGGCGTCCAGCGCGTGGCCCGCCCGTCCGCGTGCATCGATGTGACGACGGTCGCGTCGGGCGCGGGAGGCGCCGAGTCTTCAAGTAGTTCAACAATCGTCCCCGTCAGCCGCCCCCGGTCGTGCAGCTCGAACACCAGCGTGCGCCCGACGTTGGCCCGGATCAGCTCGACCAGCGTGATGCACGCCCGTTCGACCGTCTTCTCGCGGCTGCTCTCCACCCACTCCGCCCGCATCATGATCGGCCGCCCGTCCTCACTCGCGGCCCAGAAGCAGCCGAGCACGGCCGCCTCGGGCACGTGGTTGGTGTGGACCCGACCCTGCGCGTCGGCGATGGCGCTCGCCGACTTGGCGAAGAGCGCATGCCCGTCCTTGAAGACCACCACGCGGTCGGTGGTGAGGGTCAGACGGGCCGGGTCGGGGGCCGCGACCGGCTCATCGGCCGGGGTCATTGCGACGCGGGCGGAGGCCTCCGGTGGTGTTGCCGGCGCCGCGGCCCGCAGGTGGACCGGGATGAACGCGGGGGCGAGGGCGGCGAGGGCGACGGCGAGCGGGCGCACGGGCATGGCGGACTCCTTTGCGAGGGTCAACGCCAAACCTACGAAATACATGCCGCCCCGCGCGCAACACGTTCGTAACAGCGACCCCGGTTGACCCCGCCCCTTTGGGCCGTAGCATCGTGCCCGGGAGAAGGCGGAGGCGGTCAGCGAAACAACCAGTGTCCCGGCCGGGCGAGAGCCCGACCCAGGAGGTTCAGCCCGTCATGTTGCCCAAGCCCCCGCCCCGTGAGGCGACCCTCGGGTTCCTCTATCTGCCGCCTTACCGTGTGCAGGGCGTCTCCGTCGCCGGCGAGGCGTCGGTCGTCATGATCCCCGAGCTCGACATCTGCTTCGACATCGGGCTCTGCCCGCGCGCCGCACTCCCCAGCAAGTTCGTCGCCGTGACCCACGGGCACATGGACCACATCGGCGGCCTCGCCTACTTCTGCTCGCAGCGCCGCTTCCAGGGCATGGGCACCGCGAAGGTCGTCTGCGACACGCGGATCGCCCCCTCCATCCAGAAGATGATGGCCGGGTACGTGGACCTCGAGCAGCAGCGCACGCCCTACGAGCTGTTCCCGCTCGAACCCGAGCAGCAGATCGAGATCAAGCCCAACATCGTTCTGAGGGCCTTCGCCGCCGAGCACACCTCGCCCTCGCTGGGCTACGCGGTCGTGGAGCGCCGCAGCAAGCTCAAGCCCGAGTTCGCCGAGTTCCCCCAGGAGAAGCTCCGCGAGCTCAAGGACCGCAACATCGAGATCACGCGCACGCTCGAGATCCCGCTCGTCGCGTACATCGGCGACACCGCACCCGGCCCGCACCTCCTGCGCAACGACGTGCGCAAGGCCCAGATCATCGTCACCGAATGCACCTTCTTCGAGCCCGACCACGTCGAGCGGGCCAAGGTGGGCATGCACATGCACGTCAACGACGTCGCCGAGTGGCTCCGCGTCGCCGAATGCAAGCACATGGTGCTCACCCACATCTCGCGCCGCACCCACCTCGGCTTCGCACGCGATCGCCTCCGCGAACTGATCGGCGAGGACAAGCTCTCCAAGGTCCTGCTGCTCATGGACTACCGCGCCAACAAGGAACGATTCGAGCGCCAGCTCATCGACGCCGGCGTGCCCATCGAGGAGGTGCGCGGGCCCGCGAAGCGCACCCCGCGCGATCGCGCGGTTGACGGCGGGGCGAGGCCGGGGTAGGTTGAACCCCGGTGGGTTGACGGTGGACAGAGCCGGAACGGCGGCGTGCGTCCGACGCGGGAACTCGTGCCCGCGCCGAGGGCACGTGGTCGCGCCCGGTCGGATCGGGAACGCCCTCTCCATGCCCGACGCGAACGATCGACTCTGGCCGCAGGTCCTCGCGCACCTGCGCGCGCAGCACCCGGAGGTGCGCCGCCAGTGGTTCGAGCTGCTCGAACCGCTCGGGATCAACGGCGGCGTGCTCCGCGTCCGCGCCCAATCGACCGTCCACCGGGACTACCTCGACCGCGAGTGCCGCAAGGCCTTCAGCGAGGCCGCCCGCGCCGCCACCGGCATGCTCCTCTCCGTCCAGTTCCTGGGGCCGGACGAGACCGCGGAGCCGGCCGCCGCCCAGCCGGAGCGCCCGCCCGCCCGACGCGAGGACGCCCTCGTCATCAACCCCGATTTCTCCTTCGAGCACTTCATCATCGGGCCCAACAACCGCCTCGCCCACGCCGCCGCACTCGCCGTCGCCGAGGCCCCGGGACGCACCTACAACCCGCTGTTCATCCACGGGGGCGTCGGCCTCGGCAAGACGCACCTCCTCCAGGCGGTCTGCCTGAAAGTGCTCGCCCGCGACCCCCAGGCGTCCATCCACCTCACCTCGTGCGACAGCTTCATCACCCGCTACATGGACGCGGTCCAGGCCGGCGCGATGAGCAACTTCCGCAATCGGTTCCGGGGCGTCGACGTCCTCATCGTCGACGACATCCACTTCCTGGCCAAGCGTGACCGGAGCCAGGAGGAGTTCTTCCACACCTTCAACAGCCTCCACCAGGCCGGCAAGCAGATCGTCCTCTCCTCCGACGCCGCCCCGGAGGAAATCCCGCACCTCGAGAAGCGCCTCGTCAGCCGCTTCAACTCCGGCGTCGTCGCCCCCATCCAGCAGCCGGGCTACGAGACCCGCGTGGCCATCCTCAAGCGCAAGGCCACGCTCCGCGGCGTCGACCTTCCCGACGACGTGATCGGCTACGTCGCCACCCGCGTCGACACCAACATCCGCGAGCTCGAGGGGACCATCATCCGCCTCCAGATGCAGTCGTCCGTCGACGAGCGCCCCATCGACCTCGCCCTCGCCCAGCTTGTCGTGGGCGACCCCCCGACCCGCGCCAACAACGAACCCACCATCCAGACCGTGATCTCCGCCGTCATCGAGTTCTACGGCATCCGCCTCACCGACCTCCAGTCCAAGCGCCGCCACCGCTCGGTCACCATCCCGCGCCAGATCTGCATGTACCTCGCCCGCGAGCACACGAACCACTCGCTGGAAGAAATCGGCGGGTACTTCGGCGGCCGCGACCACACCACCGTCATGCACGCGGTGAAGACCGTGGACACGCGCCGCAAGGCCGATACGGAGTTCGATTCCGTCCTCGTCGCGCTCGGCGATCGCCTGCGAACGCCCCCCGCCCGAACGGCGTGACCCGAACGGGTGTCGTTGACCTGAACGAGCTGGTGTTTGAGCTGAATTCCGAGCCGCCAGGCGGGTCGGGATCAACTGTGGAAAACCGATCCGCCCGCGACCGTTGCTGAACATCCGCCCGGACCAGCGCGTGTCGGTAGCCCGTCCTCCGCCATCGGTCGTGCCGCAAGCGGACAGCGGCGATCGGCCAACTGACAGGTTTCTATGCGCTGATCGGCGTTGTAAATCCTCATTTGACAGGGTGTTGCAACACCAACTCGCCGAAGTCCACAAACCGTCCGCCGTTAGGACTACTGATGCTTAATCCATCACCTCTTAGTCGTAGATGCTCGAACCCGTCGATGCTCCGAACCACCGCCCCGACCCAGGGGCGGGCCAGACCCACAACCTCGCGTCAGGCGGACGATGTGGAAAAACGTGATATTGGCCGTCGCCCCGTCCGCGGCTGACAGGCCCGGCAGTACACCGTGGTCCGCTGGGCGACCCGGGTCACGCGGAGCGCCGTTCGGCACGTCGGGCAAGCCTCCCCGCTTCGCCCGTACACCAGCCGCGATCGCTGGTACCCGCCCGGCGCGCCGTTGCCGTCCACGTAGTCGCGGAGCGTTGAGCCGCCCGCCTCAACCGCCCGCGTCAGCGTCGCACGGATCGTGCCGCAGAGCCGGGAGACTTCAGCCGCCCCGAGGCGGTCGGCCCGCCGGCACGGGTGGATCCCGGCCGCGAACAGCGACTCATCCGCGTAGATGTTGCCCACGCCGGCGAGCACCGCCTGATCCAGAAGCGCCGCTTTCACGGCCCGTCGGGTCCCGCGCAGCGCCGCGCCCAGGCTGTTCGCCTCGATCGTCAGCGCGTCCGGGCCCAGCGGCGACCACTCCGCGGCGCGCAGCGCGTCGAGCGTCGCGTACGCCGCCATCCCACCGAAGCGGCGCGGGTCGCGGAAGAGCATCCTCGAACCATCATCCAGAACCCACTCGGCATGGACATGGTCGGGTCGGGGCGGGGTGCGCCCGCGCCCGAGCACAAAGAGCTGGCCGGTCATCCCCAGGTGGACGCGCAGGGCGCGCCCGTCCTTCGTCACGAGCGCGAGCTGTTTGCCATGACGCGCGGGCGCTACGAACACCCCGCCCTTCAGCAGCGCCCGCGCGCCGGCCGCGCGACCCTTGGGCATCGCGCACATATCCCCCCGGTGCAGCACCGCCCTCACCACCCGCCGCCCCGGCAGCACCGCCGCGAGCGTGCGGCGCAGATGCTCGACTTCGGGCAGTTCGGGCATGCGCGATCCTACGCCCCGGGCACGCGCAGCTTCCGGAAGAACGCGCGGAGCAGCGCCGCCGACTCCTCCGCCCGCACACCCCCGATCGGCGTCACGCGGTGATTGAGCCGTGGGTCGCGTGTGATCGCGTACAGCGTGTCCGCCGCCCCGGCCTTCGGGTCGGCCGCCCCATAGACCAGCCGCCCGACGCGCGCGTTGACGATCAGTCCGGCGCACATGGCGCACGGTTCGAGCGTGACCGCCAGCGTGCACGCGTTCAACCGCCAGTCGCCCAGGGCACGGCACGCCGCCCGGATCGCCAGCAGCTCCGCGTGCGCCGCAGGGTCTTTGTCAATCTCGCGCCGGTTGAAACCCTCGCCCAGCACCCGCCCGGTCGCGGTCTCGTACACCACCGCGCCGACGGGTACCTCGCCGATCGATGCCGCCTCGCGCGCCAGCTCCAGCGCGCGCCCCATCATCGCCCGATCCGCGTCCGTCGCGGCCGGCGGGCCGAACGCTTCCATGCTTCCCGGATCGCCGCTCACAGGTCCCCCGCGTCCGGCGGCTCTTTCCGCGCGGCGCTCGCCGTCGCGGGTCCGCCCGCCACGCGCCGCGCCGGCATCACGCGCAGCAGCACCAGCCCGAACTCGTACAGCACGTACAGCGGCACGGCCAGCACCATCATCGAGAACGGATCGGGCGACGGCGTGAGCACCGCGGCCGCCACCGCGCACACGAACACCGCGTACTTGCGGTTCTTCGCCAGGAACGCCCGGTCCACCAGCCCGACCCACCCGGCGAGCAGCACCACGACCGGCGTCTGGAACCCGATCGCGAACGCGATGCCCATGAAGAACACGAGGCTGGTGTATTCGCTGATGCGGTACTGCTGCTGGATGCCGGTCTCGGGCAATGCTGTGATGCCGACGATCCCCTCGACGCCGGCGGGCTTGCCGTCGGCGTCGAACTTGGGGATCGCATACCGGAACTGGTGCAACTCCCGGTTGTACCACCACGTTCCCGCGTCGGGGTTCGGGGGATCCGCGTCGAGCGCCGGCGGGCCGGGCGGCAGCACCAGCCCCGGCGGAGGCGGTTCGGTGCGCACCTCGGGGCGCGACAGCTCCGCTCCGAACTGGATCAGGAAGAGGAGCATCGCCGGCAGCATCACGAAGTACAGGAACGCGATGCCGAGCACGGTGAGGGCCGCGCTCATCGGCATGACGATGCGGGCGAAGCGCTTCTCGTGCTCGTGCAGCCCCGGCGCGACAAACAGCCAGAACTGCCACACCACCCACGGCAGGCCGACCATGATCGTCGCGGCAAAGCCGACGCGCAGCCAGGCGCCGATGGACTCAAGCGGTCCGGTGACTTGCAGCTTGTCGGGTTGCCCCGCGGCACGGAGCTGCTCCTGCACCGGCGCGATGAGCAGTTCGAGCAGCTCGCGCCCGAAGACCATCGACAGCAGGAAAATGGGGGCCAGCCCGACGAGCGCCCAGATCAGCCGCCGCCGCAGCTCCTCCAGGTGGTCGCCGAACGGCATCGTCCGCCCATCTTGCGTCCGCTTGTGGTGAGGGCTGCGGGCCATGGGTTCTGTGCCGGTTCGGGTCACCCGCGGAAGAGTGAACGGCCCGGGTGGGCCGAAGCTCCGCGGCTCGCGTAGACCTTCCAAGGTCGTCCGCGCCGTGTGAGAATAGCTGGTCCGGGGGCCACTCCGTGGAAGGGTCCGCACGGGCTTTTCGGACGAAGGATTCCGCGCGGGTGGTGGCGGGTTGGGGCCCCTCGCGCATCTCTGGTTCCTGAATCGCGGAGATGGTTGTGACCGTGGAGGACGGCGGACACGAACGTGCGTTGACCGCCGCCGCCATCCGCGGCGACGTGGATGCCGTCCGCCTTCTGTGGCAGCGGCACCGGCGATGGGTCGCCGCGATCCTCCTCGCCCACAAGCCGGGTGAGTGCGAACTCGACGACCTCCTCCAGGACGTGGCCATGACCTTCGTGCGGACCATCAGCAGGCTTCGGGACGACGCGATGCTCAAGCCCTGGCTCCGCACCGTCGCCATCAACGCCGCCCGCGCCGCGGGGCGCGACGCCACCCGCCGCCGCCGTCATCCCAAGCTCGCGCTGACGCACGACAACGCGCCCGCCTCAGATGCCGCCGGTCCGCCGCGGCAGGCCGGCGAGCACGACGAGGCCGCCCGGCTCCTGGGCCTGGCCCGCACGCTCCCGGAGGGTTACCGCGAACCGCTCCTCCTTCGCTGCGTCCGCGGCATGAACTACCGCCAGATCAGCGAGCTGACGGGGCTGCCGGAATCGACCATCGAAACACGCATCGCCCGCGGGCGCAGGATGCTCCGCGAACTGGCGTTCCAGACCGAAAGCGGCGAGCCGCAGGGGCAGGCGGCCCGAGAGGGTGGGAGCGGGCGGATGGGCACAAGGACCGAGCCATGAGCGAGCTTGAACGGGACATCCTGATCGCGCGGGTGGCCGACGGCGACGCGTCGGAGCAGGAATGGACGACCTTCCGCGCCTGGGCCGAGCGCGACGCCTTGATGTGGCGCGAGCTCGCCGAGCTCCAGCGCGACGCCGCGGCCCTCACCTCGGCCGTCAACCGCGCTGTCGGCGCCGCCGACTTCATCGAAGCCCCCGTCGGGGAGCACATGAGCGCGCGCCTCACCGAACGCTTCCGGATGATCGGGCTCTGGGGCGGATGGGCCGCCGCCGCCGCCCTCGTCCTCGTCTGGGCCACGGGCTGGCGGCTTCCCTCCGGCGGCCTAGGCACCGGCGCGGATCGCGCCTCGCTGCCGCTCATGCCGACGGGCTCGCCGCAGGACACGCTGCGGCAGTACCTCGACCAGGGGCGGCAGAGCGGGACGGTCGTCGGACAGGTGCCCGAGTTCGTCATGCAGGACGTCCGCCCCGCGCCCGACGGCCAGTTCGAGGTCATTTTCATCCGTCAGATCATGGAGCGCGCGGTCGTCGACGATCTCTACGGCCTCGGCGCGGACGACGCCGGTCGGGCCGTCCCTCTGCGGCTGCGGCGCGTCGCGCCGGGCGAGAGGCCTTTCTGAGCGGTTCACGCGAATATCGCGTTCAACAGCCACACGGTGGGTCAGAAACTCCGAACACGCGGATGACAAAGGAGCAGGCATGAACAGGTGGACACGAAACGTCGGCATTCTCGCGGTGCTCGCCTCGGCGGGCGTGGCCGCGGCCCAGAGCGCCAAGGTCGAAGGCAGCTTCGACAACCCGATCGTCAAGAAGCGCACCGCGGTGCATCCCGCCGGCGGCGGGGCGGCCGCCTCGGGCCACTCCGTCACGATCATGAACCGGAACGACGGCGACGACACCGTCGAGCTCAAGATCGAGAACGGCAAGATCGTCTCCGCCAAGGTCAACGGCAAGGAGGTCCCGAGCGACCGCGTCCGCCACGCCGACGGCGGGATCGAGATCCTCGACGAGAAGGGCGAAGTCATCCAGAAGCTCGGCGTCGGCATCGCCCACGGCGGCGAAGGCGGCCCCGGCGCGTGGTGGGCGACGCCGCAAGGCCAGAACGACGCCGTGACCGCGTGGCGCTTCGCCGGCGGCGAGGGCGGCGGCCCCTTCATGTTCACGCCGGCCCAGGGCGTCAACCCCCCGAAGGTCATGCTCGGCATCAACATGAGCCCGCTCGACGAGGGCAAGGCCGGTGAACTCGAGATCGAGGCCGGCGACGGCATCCTCATCGAGAAGGTCATCGAGGGCCTCCCCGCCGCGAAGGCCGGCCTCAAGCAGGGCGACGTCGTCGTCCGCATCTCGGGCAAGTCGCCCGCGACGCAGGAGAAGCTCCGCGAGCTGCTCCGCACCAAGTCGCCCGGCGACAAGCTCAAGGTCACCGTTCTCCGCGACGGCGACGAGAAGACCCTCACCATCGAGCTCGCCGAGTACGACGCCGAGCAGCTCGGTGTCCAGAGCGTCCAGGGCTTCGCGGTCGAGCCGCCGGAAGGCCTCGGCGAGTTCAAGTTCGAGGGGTTCGCCCCCGGCATGGAGTGGGACCAGAAAGCCCACGAGGAGGCGATGAAGGGCTACGAAGAGGCTATGAAGCAGTTCGGACGGGCCAACCAGGGCGGCCAGGCGCCGCGCGGCATGCTCTTCCGCCAGGGCACGCCGGGCATGGGTGGGCAGCTCGCCGGGATCAACGAACGGATGGCCGAAATTGATCGCCGGTTGAGTGAACTGGACGCCCGGCTCGAGCGTCTCACGAAAAAGCTCGAGAAGCTCGTGGAAGAACGCCCGTAACGCACGGGGCGGCCTCCCGCGTACAACCCAGCAATCTCCGCGACCGGCCGCGATGGAGTGTTTCCACCGCGGTCGGATTCTTTTTGCGCCCGTCGGAAACGTGCCCGATCGTGCCGCGCGGGTAGCGCGGGCTACGGGATGGGCTTGCCGCACTCGGGGCAGGTGAACCCGGGCAGCCCGAGGATGTTGTAGCCGCAGGTGGGGCAGCGGCCGCAGGCGAGGGCCCGTGCGATGCGACGCTCGCGCAGCCACGACGGGGCGCGGGGAACCCAGCACAGCGAGTAGACCAGCGCAAGGAAGGCGAGCAAGGCGAAAGAGGTGTGCGCGCGGCCCGACCAAATTGTCTTCTCAGACTCCAGGTCTGAAGCGATGAGAGCTGGGGCGATCGACGCGTCGATCAGCTCGCGCGGAAGGAGCACTTGTTCGACGATCAGCCGCCGCAGTGTTGTCTTTTCTTCGGCCGTGAAGTCCGCACCCATAGGCATGAACTCGAAGTGCGTTCTCGTGGTCTCGCGGGACACGGCCCAAAGCCCCTTCTTCCACGAACTGTGCCGGAAGGTAAACGTGATCACGTCGTCGGGCCGCTCGGCGAGCAGCTTCGTCGCTTCGTCCCAACTGTCATTATCCGGGTCGATGAGCCGAAGCCCGCTGGGCTCGCGAACGCCATAGGAAACCCAGCGCTGCTGGGCCGCAGGCGTCCACCGCACCCGCGGCGGAACGAACGGAAGCACGTCGCAGAGCGAGTCGACGATGGCGCTCCGCGACCGATGTCCGTAGCGATTCGCAATGCTCGCGGCGTCCGCACAAAGCAACAGTGCCAGAGCAACTGTCGCTATGGGGTTCACCAGCGCGGCATGGAGGATCTGGAGCCACTTCGGTCGATTTGACGCCGGTCGGTCGGTCACGGCACTATTGTGACCTCATCGGCCAGCCATGTCTCCCCGCATTCCGGGCAGCATCGCCCCGGGAGTCCGCAGAGTTCATATCCGCAACTCGGGCACCGTCCGTGAGCGAGGTCCCATCGGCGGTGGTCGCGCCGGCGTGCGGCCATGGCGGGCCACTCCTGCGCCGAACGGAGCGAATAGGCGATGCCGACCACAAGGCATGCGACGAGAAAGTCCTCGATGATCCCGGACCACAGAACGCGGGTCTGAACTGTGTCGCCCGAGCTGATCATGGGGACGTGGTCGGCCCATCGGCCGTCGTCAGCGGTGATGAGGTAATCGCAGAACGCGGCACGAACCGCCGATTCCTCATCGGCGGTGAGCGTTGTCGCGGCCCAGATTCGCAGCGTGTGACTTTCAATCTCTCGGGTCGGCGCCCAGAAGCCCCGCCGACCGCGGTGATGGGAGTAGCACGCCGTCGCGACGCTCGCGCCCGAGGCGTCCGCGGGGCTCACGGCGCGGAGGCCCGTGGGCGTGCGCTCGACTTCCGCGGTCGGCAACCATCGGCACCTGGTGCAACCCCAGAAGCCCGCGTCCATGATTTCACCGACGGTCGAGCCTTCCGGCAGCGTGCAACCGCGCAGGAGCAGGGATAGGCCCAGAATCGTCGCCGCCGCCGGAGTCCGGAGGGTGGCGAGGAATCGGCCAAGGGTCGATGCGTCAGTTTTCGAGTTGCCGTGGGCCACGAACGGGCCTCCGAAGCCGGAACCGGCTCCGATGGGTGATACGGCAACAGTCCGTCCGCGGTTTCCTGCGATGAGGACTCTGCATGTGCCGCGTGGTTCGCGCGCGGGTGTTTCTCGTACACTTGCTGCATGGGCGAGGCGGCAGCGCTGTCGGCGAGCGAGGTTCGAAAGGTGGCGAAACTCAGCCGCCTCGCGCTCACCGACGACCAGGTCGAGGTGTACCGCGGGCAACTCGCGGCCGTGCTGAAGTACGTCGAACGCCTGCGGAAGGTGGACCTGACCGGGCCGGGGGGAGCGGCCATCGAGCCCCTCGTCCACGTCGGCGACGCGACCAACCGCCTCGACGACGACGCGCCCGGGCAGACGCTCCCCACGCAAACGCTCATGAAGATGGCCCCCGAGTCCCTCCCGCCGTTCGTCAAGGTACCCCGAGTCATGGGGGACGGCGGGGCGTGACGCCCTTCGAGACCACGCGCGACGGCTTCCTCGTCAGCGACGATCCCGCCCGGATCGACTCCGCGGCGGTCCACGCCTACTTGACGCGCAGCTATTGGGCTCAGGGCATCCCGCCGGAAGTCGTACGCCGATCGATCGCGCACTCGCTGTGCTTCGGCGTCTACGAGGTCGCACGCGCGCACGCCCAGGTCGGCTTCGCCCGCGTCATCTCCGACCGCGCCACCTTCGCGTACCTCTGCGACGTCTACGTGCTCGAACCGTACCGCGGGCGCGGCCTCTCCAAACTGCTCATCGAACGGGTCCGGGCTCACCCGGCGCTCCAGAGCCTGCGCCGCTGGATGCTCATCACCCGCGACGCCCACGGACTCTACAAGCAGTTCGGGTTCACTCCCGTCGACCACCCGGAGAACATCATGCAGGTCCGCGACCCGGACGTGTACCGGCGTGCGCAGAGCGCCAGAGCAGCAGAGCAGCAGATCAACAGATGAAGCACGAGACGGCCACAGCACGGGAGATCGCCGGCGCGGTGCGGGCGCGCACCGTATCCGCCGAAGAAGTCACCCGGGCCGTGCTCGCCCGCCTCGACGCCTCCGACCCGAAGCTGCATGCCTTCCTCCAGGTCTTTCATGCCGAGGCCGTCGATCACGCCCGCGCGATCGACGCCCGCATCGCGCGCGGCGACACCGTCGGCCCGCTCGCCGGCGTCCCCATCGCCCTCAAGGACAACCTCTGCCTGGCGTGGGGCCGCACCACCGCGGCGAGCCGCATCCTTGAAAACTACGAATCCCCGTTCACCGCGGCGGCGGTCCAGCGCCTGCTCGACGCGGGCGCGATCGTCATCGGCAAGACCAACTGCGATGAGTTCGCCATGGGCTCCAGCGGCGAGAACTCCGCCTTCGGCCCTACGCGCAACCCGTGGGACGCGACGCGCGTCCCCGGCGGTTCGTCCTCAGGTTCGGCCGCCGCCGTCGCCGCCGGCATCGTCCCGATCACGCTCGGCTCAGACACGGGCGGGTCGATCCGCCAGCCCGCGGGTCACTGCGGCGTCGTCGGCCTCAAGCCGACCTACGGCCGCGTCTCCCGCTACGGGCTTATCGCCTTCGCTTCGAGCCTCGACCAGATCGGCCCCTTGACGAGGACGGTGGACGACGCCGCACTCGCGCTCGGCGTCATGGCCGGGATCGACCCGCTCGACGCGACCTCGGCGGATCGGCCCGCCGAGGATTTCACACGCGGGCTCGACAACGCCGCCCCGCCCGCCGCAGCGGGCCTCGTCATCGGCGTGCCGCGCCAGGCCGTCAACTCCGCGAACCACCTCGCCGTGGCCGCGGCTCTCGACGCGGCTCGGAAGGCCTTCACCGCCCTTGGAGCGCGCGTTATCGACGTGGATTTGCCGCACGCGGCGGAGGGCATAGCGGCCTACTACGTCGTGGCGTCCGCGGAAGCGTCCTCGAACCTCGCACGGTACGACGGCGTGCGTTTCGGCCGCCGCGCGAAGCACTCCACGCCGCAAGACCTGGAAGCCATGTATTCCCGTTCACGGGCCGAGGGGTTCGGGGCGGAGGTGCAGCGCCGAATCATGCTCGGCACGTACGTGCTTTCCAGCGGGTACTACGACCAGTACTACGCAACCGCGCTGAAGGTGCGACGCACGATCAAGGGTGACTACGACGCGGCCTTCGCCGCCGGCTGTGCCGCGCTCCTCCTGCCGTCGTCGCCCGCTCCGGCGTTCAGACTCGGCGAAAAGACCAGCGACCCGCTCGCCATGTACCTCGAGGACGTCTACACCGTCGGCGTGAACCTGGCCGGGCTGCCCGCGATTACGATCCCCGGCGGGTTCGCCGAAGTGGACGGGTCGCGGTTGCCGGTGGGCCTGCAACTGGTCGGCCCCGCGTGGGAGGAAGGGCGGCTGCTGCGGATCGCGGGGATGCTGGAGCACTCGAGGTCTTCGCGGGCGGCAACGCACTGATCGCCCCATAGACTTCCGGTCGGATCAACCGCACGTCTGGAGAGGACCACGTCCATGAAGCGGATTCCTTGCCTCGTCGGCGCTCTGGCGCTCTCGGCCATGCCCGCGCTCGCCATCGACGCCGAGCACCAGGCGAAAGCCGCGGCGATGATCGACAAGGCCCAGGCGTGGCTGCGCACGCAGCAGGACGCCAAGACCGGCGGTTGGGCGATCCCGCCCGAAGGGCCCGTCTACCCCGCGATCACCGGGCTCATTCTCAACGGCATGCTCCTCGACCCCGCCGCCGACCCCGTGAAGGACCCCGCCATCGCCCGCGGCGTCGCGTTCATCCTCAGTTACCGCCAGAGCGACGGCGGCATCTACGACCGCGTCCTGCCCGGGTACAACACCTCGATCAGCCTCTCCGCGCTCGCCCGCGTGAACACACCCGAGGCGAAGGCCGCCATCAAGCCCGCGCAGGAGTTCCTCCGCTCGCTCCAGTTCGGCGAGGGCGCGGCCGTCGACGGCCAGTTCGCCAAGGAGACGGGGCGCGTCGAGAAGGACCACCCGTTCTACGGCGGCGTGGGGTATGGGCGGCACGGGCGGCCGGACCTTTCCAACCTCCAGTTCTTCCTGCAGGCGCTCCAGGACTCGGGCGTCGAGAGCACCGACCCCGCGGTCCAGCGGGCCGTCGTGTTCATCCAGCGCCTCCAGATGTACGACGCCGTGAACGACCAGCCGTACGCCGACGGATCGCGCCAGGGCGGCTTCATCTACGCGACGGCGGAGACGGGCGAGAAGGGGAGCGGCGGGCAGTCACAGGCGGGGGCGATGGTCGAGGAAACGCTCGACGACGGCACGAAGGTCAGTCGTCTGCGGGCCTACGGCTCGATGACCTACGCCGGGTTCAAGAGCTACGTCTACGCCCAACTCCCGAAGGACGACGTTCGTGTCACGGCCGCCTACGACTGGATCCGCCGCAACTACACCGTGCAGGAAAACCCCGGCGCCGGCACGGACGGGATGTATTACTACTTCGTCACCTTCGCCCGTGCCCTCGACGCCTGGGGCGCGCCGACGATCGACACGCTGCCGCAGGATCGGGCCGCGCCCGAGGGCAAGCCCGGCAGCGTCGAGACCCGTGACTGGGCCAACGACCTCATCGACCGCCTCGCCGAGCTCCAGAACGAGGATGGTTCATTCAAGAGCGTCGACGACCGCTGGATGGAGAACAACCCGACGCTCATCACGGCATACTCGCTGATCGCGCTGCGCCACGCGGCGCGGCAGCGGGTCGTGCGCTGAAACCGCGCCCGCTCATGACGAATCACGCGCTCGCCGTTGCAGATTCCGGTGCGTAGCGATCGGCCCACTCGCAGAGCGCTTTCATCGCGGTCTTGAGCTCGCGCCCCGACTCCGTGAGGGCGTAGTCCACGCTCGGGGGTACGGTGGACTTCACCCTGCGCGACACCAGGCCGTGCCGCTCCAGCCCGCGGAGTTGCTGGCTGAGCACCTTCGGCGAGATCCCGCCGATTTCGCGCTGCAACGCGTTGAACCGGACCGGGCCTCCCTGCAGCCGGTGCAGGATCAACACCGCCCACTTGCTGGCAATGACCTCCAGCGCACGCTGGGCCGGGCACCGCGCCCGGTACACCGGTCGCGGCTTCAGCGCAACGGGCAGCCCGTTCACGCCGTGTACGGCGGGATCGGGCCTCACCAGCCGAAGAGGAGCGGCTTTGGTCCGGAGCATCGGCGGAACTGTAGGGTGACCTTCCTTTCGATCCCGTGGCAGCGGTTTCCCGGGGGTAACCACCGCACACCCCGGTGCGTTCTTGACCGGGCGGCTGATGTCGCCTCTTGTCAACCGGTTCAAGCAAGGAGAACGTCCTATGGCCAGCAGCATGAAGAAACTCGCGGGGAAGGTCGCTGTAGTCACCGGCGCGTCCAAGGGAATCGGGGCCTCCATCGCCGAACATCTCGCGGCCGAGGGTGCGTCCGTGGTCGTGAACTACGCCTCAAGCAAGGAAGGGGCGGACCGCGTCGTAAAGGCGATCGTCGGCAAGGGAGGCCAGGCGGTCGCGGTGCAGGCCAACGTCGCCCGCAAGGCCGACATCGAGCGCCTGTTCGCCGAAACGAAGAGAGCCTTCGGCCGGCTCGATATCCTGGTGAACAACGCCGGGGTCTACGAGTTCGCGCCGCTGGCGGAGGTCACCGAGGAGCACTTCCGAAAGCACTTCGACCTGAACGTCCTGGGCCTGATCCTCGCCTGCAAGGAGGCGCTGCGGTACTTTGACGCCACCGGTGGCAGCATCATCAACATCGGATCGACGGCGAGCAGCATCACCCCGCCGCACACCGTGGTGTACACCGCGACGAAGGGCGCCGTGGACGCGGTGACCCGGACCCTCGCGAAGGAGCTGGACCCGCGCGGCATCCGCGTGAACTCCATCAACCCCGGAATGGTGGAGACCGAGGGTGTGCGGGCGGGAGGCTTCAACAAGGGCGAGTTCCGCGATCAACTGGAGGCCCAGACGCCCCTGGGACGCATCGGGCAGGTCGAGGATGTTGCACCCGCCGCCGTGTTCCTCGCATCCGCCGATTCCGGGTGGATCACGGGCGAGACGTGGCGTGTCGCGGGAGGGCTGCGCTGAGCCGACGCCGGGCTGCGCGGTATGCTCCGGCGTGTCCAGCGCACGCGATCTGCTGCTCTGCTGCTGTGCCGTTCTGCTGCTCTGCGGGCGGGCCACCGCTGAAGATCCGCCGCGGCTGGAACCCCGGTTCGACGCCGATCCGGGCAAGGCCTGGGCCTGGACCAGCGCGGGCGGGCTGCGGTACACGTGGGTTCTGCCCGGCGGCGACGCGGCCATCAAGCTCGGTGACAAGCGCGACGTGATCGTCATCTGCCACTCCGCGGGCAACGACTACCGCTGGGCCGCCGAGCACTTCAAGCCCGCTGAGTTCCGCCCGCGCGACATCGTGATCGGCGTGGACGGCACCTCCAAAGGCCCCGAGGACACACGCCTCTTCCTCGCCCGCGACGCGGACGTCGCCGCTTTCGCCGCGTTCCTCGACGAGGTGCGCAAGGCCTTCCCCGCGCGCCGCGTGCTGGTGTACGGCCACGGCCAGGGTGGCTTCTTCGCGCTCCACGTCGCCGCCGACAAGCCGGCCTCCGTGGACGGTGTGGCCGCCGCTTCAGGCGGTGGGTGGCTCGGGTCGCGCCTGACGGAAGAAACCAGGCGCATCCCCGTCGTGATCCTGCACGGCACCGCCGACCCGGGCGCGCCCTACGCCCAGTCCGTCAAGCTGCGCGACGGCTACGCCGCCCTGGGCCACCCCATGGCGGCGCTGCGCCGCCGGCAGGGATGGGACCAGCGCCCCGACCCCGCCGGCGCGAGCGACGCGATCGACTGGTGCATCGGCATGACCACCTCAGACCCCGCCGAGGCGCTCTCCGCCGCGCGCGCCATTCTCGCGCCCCGTCCCGCCGACGAAACCGGCCGCCGCTCGCCCCCGTGGTTCTCGGGTGGCGCGGCGATCCTCACGCGGTTCCGCGGGCAGGGGCCCGCGCCGTTTGCTCTCGGCGCGGGCGGCGAAGCCGAGACCGAAGCGATCGCGCTCCTGCGGCGCGTCGAAGCGGAAGCCGCGGGGCACGTCGAGGTTCTGCGGAAGCAGGTCGCGTCGCGCGACGCGATCAGGCTCGACGGCGGACCGTGGCTGGGTCACCTCGTCGCCATCCGCGAGGACTTCCGCGGCGTCGCGCCTGTCGAGGCCTATTTCAAGGAGCTCGGTTACGACGACATTGCAGCGAAGCACGCCGAAGCTTCCGTGGAACTCACCCAGACATGGTTCCGCGGCGTGCCGCCGAAGCAGACGTTCGAGACTGTCGTCCGGGTGCTGCCCAGCTGCTTCCTCGTCGAAGGCCTGCCGCCGGAGTTGGGCGACGCGATCCCGAAGTTCTTCGCCCAGGCGCAGGGACACAATCTGAGCCCCGAATCCATCCGTCGCTACCGCTTCTTTCTCATGTGGAAGGCGGGTTGGGACGACGGGCTCAAGCAGTACGAAGGCCTGTCGTCGAAGTGGGAGTGATCAGAACTGGCTCGCCGTGAATGTCGCGCCGGTCGTGTCGCGGTCCCACGTCCACGCCGGGCCTCGCTTCGATTCATAGAAGTCCCAGAGCTCGAGCCAGTAGCTCCGGAACGCGTGCGTGCCGAACGGCGCATAGTGCCGGTGCACAGCCTTCATGATCCTGCGGGTCGGCCCGCGGAACCCCAGCACGAGCTTCGCGTGCCGCACCGTCTCCGTATCCACGGGGAGCCGCGAGTACCGCCCGAGCAACTGCATGATGTTCGCCGCCGCGTACGGGCCGATCCCGGGCAGCTCGA
Organism: Phycisphaerales bacterium; assembly: GCA_046153875.1. GTDB lineage: Bacteria > Planctomycetota > Phycisphaerae > Phycisphaerales > UBA1924 > JBJXFE01. Next base: position 68,681 of record JBJXFE010000042.1, on the reverse strand, counting down.
CCAGCGCGTCGTGCACCGCGTCATCGCTTGTCGCCGGGTCCTCGAACCACGCGGCGTCGAGCTCGCCCGACGCGAACATCCGCGAGAGCTCGATGATCCGCGCGTCGCGGTACCCCACGCGGCAGCGGGCACGCAGCGTCCCGGCCCGCGCGCGGGCCAGCCGCCGCGCATCGGGGAACGCCCCGCCGCGCCCCACCACCTCGCACAGCCGTCGGTTCATCGTCACCGTGCTGGGCCACGTGACGTTGCAGGACGTGACGGTCTTGATGACGTCCTCGAACATGGTGGGCGACCGCATCAGCCGCCCGCGCCCGCTGCGCCGGTAGCGCGGGTCGGCCTTGTGAAAGCCCCGGATGACTCCGTGGTCCTCATCGAGCCGCAGCATCCGCGCGAGCAGCCGCGTCGCCTCGGCCCGCTCGGCCCGGTTCAGGCCGCGGTCGGCCATGATGAGCAGGGCGCGTCCGCGACCGGAGCCGATCCGCCCGTTGTCCCCCTCCTGGCGGACGGCGAGCGTTGCGGGCCCGTCGGCGAGATCCAGCACGCGTGAAAACGCGCGGCTCTTCGGGTCCCAGCGGTTCGGCCAGAGCAGGAAGTACCCGTAGGAGCAGTAATCCCGCGCCAGCACGAAATCCCGCGGCGGGCTGATCGTGAACCGCGAGCCCATCTATGCACTGATCCGCGTCATCACCGGGAACAGAAACGTGCCCAGGTTCACGCACAGTCGGTCGGCCAGCCGCGCGAATCCGGGGTAGTTCGCGTCGCACGCGCGCGCAAGGTCGCCCGACGACGCGCCGCACCGCGCGAGGGTCGCCGCGTCGTCCGCCCACCATCGCTCCATCATCGCGCGGTCCGCCTCGAAGTGGTACTGGAACCCGTAGGTCCTGATCCCCGCCTTGAAGCACTCAATCCTGCACGCCGGCGAGGAGGCCAGCAGCGTCGCGTCGGGCGGGAGTTCCTTGACCTCCTGCCCGTGGTCCTGGTACTGCATCGAGTCCCACGCGATGCCCGCGAGCATGGTCTCGGTCTGACCCGTCGGGTTCAGGCTCACGCGCTCGAACCCGACGTGGTATTTCTCCATGGAGCCGACCTTGCCGCCCAGCGCGTGCGCGATCAGTTGGTGCCCCAGGCACACGCCGATGACGGGGAGCTGGCGGGCGTGCGCGGCCTTGAGGAACGCGAGTTCCGCAGCCATCCAGGCGTGCGGCTCGCCCACGTTCTGGTTGCCTCCGAGGCTGACCACGCCGTGCACGCCGTCGAGGTCGGTGGGCACGCCGCGGGCTCCGAGGATGTCCAGCCGCCGGATGTCGAGCTGAAAGCCGTGGTCGCGGAGGGTGGCGCCGAGGCGGCCCGGCCCGATCGTCGCGCCGTGCTGGAAGACGATGATCGACATGGCGGGAAGGGTATCGGGGCCGATGCCCGCGTGCCGCGCGGTATCATCGCGCCATGTTCCTGATCACACTGCTGTCGCTGATTCTGGCCCAGCCCGAGCCCCAGCTCCAGCCCGTGGCTGCCGCCGCCCCCGTCACGACCGTGGACGACGCCATCGCACGCGCCGTCGAGATCATCCTGACCCTCCAGGAAGGCGACGCGAAGGACCGCTGGCCCTACGAGGGCGTCTACCGCGTCGAAGGCAAGATCCCGATCGGGTACGAGGTCGGCGGGACTGCCATCTGCGCCACGGCCCTGATGCGCGCCCCGGGGTACGAGGGCGACGCGGCCCGGAGCGCGGCCGTCTCACGCGGGGCACGATTCGTGTGCGAAGCCATCGCCCACCCGCTGATGTCGATCGACGACTACGACGCGGGGTACGACGTGCGGTGGTGGGGGTACACCTACGGGCTGGCATTCCTGCTGGAGGCCAAGGCGCGCCAGGCCGTGCCCGCGGAGAGCGTGCCGCCGGAACTCGTCGAGAAGGCGATCGCGTTCTACCTCGACGGCGTCCATCGCACGGAGATCCCCGGCGTCGGCGGGTGGAACTACGCGCGCCCGCGCGGGCGCGACAAACCCGCGCCCCCGTCGTCCTTCATGACCGGCCCCACGCTGCTGGCGCTGTTCGAGGCGAAACGCCAGGGCTACACGGTCGACGCGGATGTGGTTTCGCGAGCGCTCGACACGCTTGCCGCGGCACGCACGCCCGCGGGCGGCGTCGTGTACTCGGGCAAGGCGGGCGAGAACCCGCGCGACGCCGTCCCCGGCGCAACGGGGCGGATGCTCGCGGCCGAAACGACGCTCTTCCTCGCGGGTGGGGGGCGAGGCTCCGTCGCGGGCATCCGCGGCGCGCTCGACGCGTTCATCACGCACTGGGAGTGGTTGGAGAAGCGCCGCGCCCAGCCCGGCACCCACGTCGGGCCGTACGCGATCGCCCCATACTACTTCTACTACGCCCACTACCACGCAGCAATGGCGGTCGAGATGCTCCCCGAGGGCGAGCGGGCGGAGTACCGCCGGCGCGTCCACGAGCTGATCTTCCGCACCCGGGGCGAGGACGGCTCGTGGAACGACCGGGTCTTCCCGCGATCCGCGGCCTACGGCACGGCCATGTCCTCGATGGCGCTGCTGATGCCGCGGACGCCGATCCCGGCGACATGGGTCGAGCAACTCGACCGTCCCCCCGAATGATCGCCCCGCCGTTCCCGCCCCTCACGCCCTCCCCATCAGCATCCCCCAGCGGTGCTCGACCACCTCCGCCTCGAGCTCCGTCGCGCCGTACATCGACAGCCACAGGTTGATCTCGATGCCGCGATCCACTCCTCCGGACGAGCACGGGTGGTCGATCCGCAGCCGCAGGTACGCGTCGTTCAGCTCGCGCACCGTCCCCGCGAAGTCCCGCGGCGGGCCGAACACCCGCGCCTCGCCGCTGATCGTCTCGCCGTCGGCGGTGATGAAGCGGTACGGGTCGCCTTCGCGCAGCGTCGGGAGCGGTTTGAGGCTCAGCAACCCGTGTGAACCCGGCGTGCCCCCCATGATCCGCGTCCAAGCCTGCTCCGGAGTCTTGTCCGTCTTGCGTCGGATCCACGCGACGCGACGCGGCTTGCCCGCGTGTCGCTCCAGGTAGTGCCGCAGGCCCCGCAGCTCGAAGCTCCACCCGCGTTTCGTCGCGTCGAACTCCCAGTCCCAGTCTCCGCCGCGACCGAACCCGGAATGAACCAGCCGCAGCACCGTGACCCCGGCGGCGCCATGCTTCGCCTCGATCGTGTAGTCCACGGTCAGCCGCGCGGGCAGCCCCGCCGCGCCGATCCCGCTGGCGAGCACAAGGCGGCGGTTGGGCTCCCAGACCTCGATGCGGGCGGTGTCCTCGTACTCATCCTTCCACGACGTCCAGATGGAGCCGCCGACGCCCGGCGTCACGCGGGCCTCCATCGGGAACCAGCGCGTCAGTTCCTCGGCGTCCGTGAGCGCCTTCCACACCGCGGCCGGCGTCGCGCGCACCTCGATCGAAGTTTCCAGCGTGCGTTGCTCGCTCACGCGGCTTCTCCCGGTCGCGCGTCGTCCGCCGATCGTCCTGACGGGCGCGCTCCCGACGGTGTGTCGGGCTTCGTGATCGCCGGGTACCCGCCGATGAAGAACTTGTGCAGCCGCCCCGCCTCGTCATCGCCGGGCGTGTGGTACTCGCGCACAAGCTGGGCGACCGCGTTGGCCACGTCTTCCGCGAATGCATTGCGGTCGTCCGCCGAGGCGAAGCGCACCTCGGTCTGAAGAGAAAGCGTCGCGATCGGCCTGCCGGCTCGCTCCGCCCGGCCGCGCACCTCCGCGACCTCGCGGATCGCCCGCGCCGCCACCGCGATCAGGTACGCCGACGACAGCCGATCCTCGACGCGGTCCGGGTCGGCACCGATCGACCCGAGCAACTCCGGACTGATCAGGTACGACCGCGCCGTCGCCTGGACCAGCCGCTCCGTGCAGTTGCCCTTGCGCCGCTCCTCGACGAGCCGCACCAGCCCCGCGCGTTCCAGCTCACGCAGGTGGTAGTTCACCCGTTGCCGGGGCAGCTTCAGTCGCTTCGCGAGCCCGGCCGCGGAATCGGGCTGCTGGAGCTCGCCCAGCATCATCAGCCGTGTTGGCTCGAGGATCGTTGATGCGGCGTCGGCCCCATCAATGACCCCAAGCTGGAGCGCCGCACCCATGCCACCACGGTAGCACCGATCAGTGACAATGTCAAGACAGTATTCACTGTCAAGACTATATTGTGTGTCGGTGTGTCATGTAGTTATAGGACTTTTCTAGCGATCAAGACCCCTTCGCGGATCGGCACGCACGCCGTCACAAAGTCACGGTCCGATGCCACGAGCCGGTTGAAGCGGTCCACCGCGTCACGCTCCGGGCTCGAGCCCGGCGGGTCGTCGATCCAGAACGACGACCCCAGTGCGTTGTCCGCGATGAGCAGGCCGCCGGGCCGGATCAACGGCTTCAGCGCCGCCAGGTACGCCGGGTACTCCGTCTTCACCGCGTCGAGAAACGCCACGTCGATCGACGCCGGGCCGAGCTCGGCCGCGATCCGGGGGATGGCGTCCAGGGCCGGGGCACGCCGGATCTCGATCGAGCCCGCGACGCCCGCGCGCCGAAACTCGCCGGCCGCGAAGTCGGCGTGCAGGCCGTTGGGCTCGACGGTGATGAGCCGCCCGCCCGGCGAGAGCCCGCGCGCGATCCAGATCGCGGAGTATCCCGCCAGCGTGCCGAGCTCGACCGCGACCTTCGCGCCCCGCCCGTCGCCCGTCATCGACGTGAGCAGCATCAGCAGCCGGCCCACGTCCGCCGAGACCGCGATACTCGGCAGCCCGGCCGCGACGGCCCGCTCCATGAGCCCACCGAGGTGTTCATCCTGCGTCCCGAACACGTCACGAAGGTACGCGCACGTGTTTTCCCAGCGCTTCGGAGTCATCTCCATGCGTGCAGCGTACCGGAGATTACCCGGCGCTCGTGCTCAGCGCGAGTGAACCGTCAGGTTCCCGCCCGTCGCCGGGAACCACGTGATCGGGGCGGCGGTCGCCGCGTCGGTCAGACGGGGGAAGAACCGGAATGTGAGCAGGTCGCCGTTGCGTCCCGGAGTCCCGCCGTCGCGGACCCAGACGCGCACCCAGCGGTCGCGCCACCCGGGGACGTTCGACATCACGACGTTGCCGACGAACGTCGCGCGGTCGCCGTTCACGACGCACCGCTGCACCTTGACCTGGAAGAGCCGCACCGCGCCCGTCGGCGTCACGTCGCGGTAGTTGAACACGCCCTTGGCGGCCTGGTTGCCCGCGGGTTCGTGGGCGTTGAACGTGGCCTGGGCACACGCCGCACCGACCTGGAACGTAATGCCGCCGGTGGACTTCTCGTGCGACCCGCCGCCGATGGAGCCCCCGATGGACAAGGAGAGGCCCAGCGAGATCGTGCTGATGGACATGAAGAAGCTGAACATGGGTTTTCCTCTCTCGCGGCCCGTCACCCGCCGCACAACGGCGCGGCGCTCGGCTCCGACGCTCGATTATGGCCGCGGCGCTCGGCGTCTCAAGAGCGAAAGCACGTGGATGCGCGAATCCGACCGGGTCGAGCCCCCAACAACAGCGGACTGCGGCGATGGGCCGCGGCCATGTGGTGGTAGGCTGTTCGCATGAACGCGTTCCGATCCATCCCGTTCGCCTTCGTCGCGGGCATGGTCCTGGTATCACTCGCCCGGGCTCAGGACCCGGCCGCCAATCCGCCCGCGCCGCCCCCCGCCACCGCCCGCGCCGCTGCCTGGCGGGAGGACCTCAGGTTCATCGCCGACGAGTTGCCGAAACGCCACGCCAACGCATTCCACACCGTCACACGCGACGACTGGGCGGGCCGCGTCGCCGCGATCGACGTGGCCATCCCGAGCCTCGCCGACCACGAGGTCGTCTGCCGCCTCGCGGCGCTCGTCGCGGCGGTGGGGGATGCGCACACGTCGCTCGACGCGCGGGCCCGGCTCGGGGCGTACCCCGTGCAGCTCAAGGCGTTCGCCGACGGCGTCTACGTCGTCGCGGCGACCGAGCCGCACACGGACCTGATCGGCGCGCGGGTCGCCTCGATCGACGGGACCGCCACGCCCGCGGCCCGCGAGGCCGTGGGCGCCATGGCCACCCGCGAGAACGACGTGATGCGCACCATGCAGACCACGCGGGCCCTGGCCGTGCCCGAGGCCCTGCACGCCTTTGGCGTCACAACGAGCCCGGAGAGCGCCGAGTTCGCGTTCGAGAGGGACGGCTCGGGATTCACGCGCGTGCTCACGCCGCTGGAGCGCGGCACGCCCGTCGCGTGGAAACTCCCCGAGGCGCTCACGGGCGCGGATGCGCCGATCTACCTGCGCGACCAGCGGTCGGCGTACTGGTGGACGTGGCTCGACGACGGGAAGATCGTCTACGCCGCGTACAACAGTTGCGCCGATGACCCGCAGCGCCCGTTCCGGAAGTTCGCGACGGAAGTCATCGACGCGGTGAACGGCAAGGCGCCGGGGCACGAGGGCGTGGTGCCCGAGAAGCTCGTGATCGACGTGCGGAACAACGGCGGCGGAAACTCCGGCGTGGCGACGCCGCTGATCATGACGCTGCGCTCGCACACGGGGATCAACCGGCGCGGCCGGCTGTTCGTGCTGATCGGCGCGCGCACGCAGTCGTCCGCGATGATGAACGCCCTGCAGCTGCGCCGCGCCACCGACGCGATCCTCGTCGGCGAGCCCACCGGCGGGCGCCCCAAGAGCTACGGCGAGATCAAGGAAATGAAGCTGCCGCGCAGCGCGCTGAGCGTGTGGTACTCGACGAAGTACTGGAAGCAGATCGAGGGCGAGGACCCGCCCAGCGTCATGCCCGACGTCCACGCGGAGCCGTCGGCCGCGGAGTTCTTCGCCGGCCGGGACGTCGTGATGGAGAAAGTCCGTTCGTGGGAGTGAACGTGTCGGTCAGCGTCCGCCGCCCAAGGCGGCGTCAGCCGGCGCCGGTGCCGCTGCCACGGGCTTGGGCGGGATGAACGCCGTCCGCGGGTTGAACGGCGGGGCCGCCTCGCGCGCCCGTGTCAGCAGCTCGCGCCGCTTGTCGAACGTGAGCCCGGCGAGCACGGCCTTGATGACCTTGCGCCGCTCCGCGCCCGCCTGCGCGTCCTTGACGGCCGACATCGCCGGCGCGATCGTCTCGAGCGTCTTCGCGTCGAGGCTCATCTGGGCGACGATGCCCGCGAGGTTCGGGGCGGCCTCGTCGAGCTGGCGGGCCCACGACGCCTGCGCGTCGCGCCACATCAACCCGAAGATGAACCGGCTCCGAGCGTTCACGATCATGGACTCCCGCTCGTTCTCGGGCAGCGCCTGCGCCTCCTTCTGGGCCTCGGCGCCGATCTCGTCCATGTGCCGCTGGAGGTACTCGTTCGTGATGTTGGTGTTGACCTGCTCCTGGAGCTTGGTCATCGCGCCCTTCGACCCGAGAATCGTCGTGGCCGGCCCGATCGCCAGGAACTGCATCATCATCTCCATGACCATGCGGTTCCCGTTCATGTCGTCGATCTTGACTTCGTGGAGAATCCCGCCGTCGAGCTTCTCGATGAAATCGAGGTTGTCGATCACCGCCTGGTCCACGTCGGCCATCCACTCGGTCAGCGCCGGCGTCAGCTTCGCCCACGCGGCCTCGTCGATCAGCGGGTTGCGGTGCAGCGCGTAGACGTCGATCACACCGTCGAGGGTGATGGTGCGCCCGTTCTCCTGCCCGGCGATCGGCTCGAACTTCACCTGCGCCGCTTCTTGAATCACGTTGTTCGGCTGCACCTGCGGGCGCGGCCGCGGCGGCGCCGCGGCGTGGTCCTGCGCGACCGCGAAAGTGGCGAGGGACAGGCCGGTCAACGCGGCGAGCAGGTGGGCGGTCTTCATGCTTCGATCCTCTGAATCGGGCGATCGGAACGTGGTTCGGAACTGCGGCGGCCGGACGCGGCCCGCCGAATCGGTCGTCCGGGACGGGCGCGCACCCGCACCGGGGGCAAACGGTAGCCCCGGTTCTTGATGCGATCCCGCGTGGCGCTCGGGCGGAATTCCGAACGATCGGGAGACGATCGGGTCCGGACCACGCCCGAATGCCGCCGCAGGCGAGCTACCGGCCCATCGTCCCGGAGCCCCGCTCGCGCTCCGCGATGTGCCGCGCGAGCAGCCGACGCTGCTTCTGATCGAGCATCGACGTGACCTTCAGGATGAAGTTCCGTTCCTGCGCCGGCGTGGGCTTGAAGCGCGCCCCGACGATGAAGTCCTCGGCCATGCGCCGGACACGCGACTCCTGCTCCGGGCGGAGCTCCATGGCCGCGAGCAACTCGTCGAACTCGCGCTCCCCGCCCGGGTCGGCGACGCGGTAGAACGCGCGCTCGATCTCCTTGCCGAACGCCTTGAGCCGCTCGTCCCCCAGCACGCCCAGCCGCCCTTCGCGCTTCCCCGCGCGCCGGCCCGACTCCTGCCGCTCCTTCACCACCGCGTCCCAGTACCCGCCCACCAGCGCGTCGAACTTCTCCCGGTTCGCCCCGTCCAGTACGCCCCGGAGCTGCTCCGCCAGCGGGCCTTTCTCGCGGATCGCCGCGGTCTTCCGCACCGCCTCGACGATCAGCCCGAGTTGCGCGACCCGCTCCCCGCCGTCCGAGGCCGAGCCGAGCCGCGTCAGCAGGTCGAGATTGTCGAACACGAACGCCTCCAGCAGCTTCGCGCGATCGGCCAGCACGCCGTCCACGCCCGACTGCTCCTCGGGGGTGAGCGTGAGCAGCTTGATCGCGCCCTCCTCGGGCGTCGTGTCGAGCCGCTTGACCTTGCCCTCGTAGTCGGATTCGACCAGCGTCGGCAGCTCATCGCCGCGCGGGCGCACGCGCGGGCCGGCCAGCGCGTCCGCGGGTTGCGTCACCGAAGCGGACGGCGTGGCCGGCGTGGACGGATCGGCGGCCTGCCGCGCGAACGCCGGCACGACCACGGCGAGCGCCGAGGCCGCCGCGACGCCCAGGCAAACCGGAAGGGATCGGTTCATCGCGTGCTCCCGGGCTGGACCATACCACACCCTGCAAGGGGATCGACCGGGGAACGGCCGCCACTTGCTTGGGGAACGCGCCCGCGGGATTCCCGCGCCGCGGCGGGCGACGCGCGGGCGCGATAACCTCCGCCCATGCCGGAAGCACCGATGCCGCACGCCGAACTGGCCCGCAAGGTCGCCCAGGTCGCCCTCCTCCGCGGGACGTTCACGCTCCGGTCGGGGCGGACGAGCAACTACTACCTCGACAAGTACCTCTTCTCCACCCGCCCCGAGGTTCTCCGGCACGTCGGGCACGAGCTCGCGCTGCGGGTCCGCGCCGCCGAGTCGGCGCTCGGCGTCAAGGCCGCCCGCCTCGCCGGGGCCGAGCTCGGCGGGATCCCGCTCGTCACCGTCGTGTCGCTGGAAACCGGCCTGCCGTGCGTGTTCGTCCGCAACAAGAAGAAGGACTACGGCACGGCCAAGCAGTTGGAAGGCGTGCTGAACAAGGGCGACGCAGTGGTGATCGTCGAGGACGTGGCGACCACCGGCGGCCAGGCGCTGGAGGCCGCCCAGACCCTGCGAGAGGCCGGCGCGAACGTGCTGGCGATCGTCGCGACCATCGACCGCCAGGAGGGCGCGCGCGAGAACGTCGAGAAGGCCGGGCTGCGGTTCGACGCGGTGTTCACCAAACGCGACTTGGGGATCACCGATTGAGCGGCGTGGTCAGCCCCGCATGACCGTCCGGCGTTCGCCGCTCTATATTGGACCACATGCTGCTGCGGTTCAGCCTCTACGGCTTCCTCAAGAACCAGCGCTACTTCGAGCCGTTCCTGCTGCTCGCCTTTCTCGACAAGGGCATGAGCTTCTTCGCCATCGGCGCGCTCGTCGCCTTCCGCGAGGTCTGCATCAACCTGCTGGGCATCCCGACCGGCGCGATCGCCGACACGTGCGGCCGGCGGCTGGCGATGATCCTCTCGTTCGCCGCGTACATCGCCAGCTTCCTGATCTTCGGGCTCTCCTCGAGCCCCCTGCTGCTCTACCCCGCGATGCTGCTCTTCGCCGTCGGCGAGTCCTTCCGCGAGGGCACGCACAAGGCGATGATCTTCACGTGGCTGCGCATCAACGGGCGCATCGACGAGCGCACCCGCGTCTACGGCTTCACCCGTTCCTGGAGCCAGCTCGGATCCGCCCTGTCGGTCATCCTCGCGGCGGTCTTCGTCGTCGCGACCGACGGCTACCGGTACGTCTTCCTCTTCGCCATCATCCCCTACGCGCTGAACATCGTGAACTTCCTGGGCTACCCCCGCGAGCTCGACGGCGACATCGATCCCCGGGCGTCGCTCCGCGCCGTCGGCGCGCACCTGCGCGACGCCGTCGTCCAGGCCGTGCGCAAGCCCGGCCTGCGACGGCTCATGCTCGAGTCCATGGGGTTCGAGGGCGTGTTCAAGGCCGTCAAGGACTACCTGCAGCCCGTGCTCAAGGTCTTCGCCGCGGGAACCCTGGCCCACGCCGGGCTGTCGGCCCTGCCGGGGTTCGAGCGCTGGACCGACACGCAGCGCGGCGCCGTGATGATCGGCGCCGTCTACTTCGTCCTCTACCTGCTCTCGGCATACGGCAGCCGCCAGGCGCACCGGCTGACCGCCGCCCTGCGCGGCGAGGAGCGGGCGTCGCGGGCGCTCTGGGCGGCGGTCGCGGCCCTCTACGCGGGCGTGCTGCTCGCCGCCCTGCTCGAGGGCCCGGCCCGCGGAGCGGTCCTCATCCCGGCGTTCGTGCTGCTCCACGCGGCCCAGTCGGTCTGGCGCCCCGTGATCATCAGCCGCTTCGACAGCCACACGCGTGAGCAGCAGGGCGCCACGATGCTCTCCATCGAGAGCCAGGCGCAGGGCCTGGCCACCCTGGTCCTCGCGCCCCTGCTCGGCCTGGCGATCGACGCGCTCCGCGCCCGCGGCCTCGAAGGGGGCGCCGAGTTCTGGCCGGTCGGCGCGGTCGGGCTCGTCGCGGCGCTCGCGTTCATCGTCACGGCGCGAGCGAAGCGCGCGACGCCCGACGGCCCGGCGCCCGGAACCGCCTAGCCCCCCCCCGCGATCACTTCCCGATCGTCTTCTCCAGGAACCCCGCCGCGGCCTTGCCGAAGATCAGCCGGTTCTCGAGCTTGACGAACCCGTGCCCCTCGTCGGGGAAGTAGACCTGCTCGACGCCCACGCCGCGCTTCATCAGCGCCACCGCGAGCTGGATCGCCTCGTTCAGCGGCACGCGCGGGTCGTTCGCGCCGTGCGCGATCAGCATCGGCACGTTGATCGTCCCGGCCCGCAGCAGCGGCGACACGCTGTCGAGGAACTCCGAGTCCGTCAGCGGGCCGTACTCCGCCTCGCGGAGCTTGCGCCGGTACCCGCTGGTCTTCTCCAGGAACGTGCGGAAGCTCACCACGCCCACGATGTCCACGCCCGCGCCGAACAGCGGCTTGCCCCCCGCGGCCTTCGCCGCCTCGGCGTCCTCCACCAGGCACGCCACGCTCATGAACCCGCCGTAGCTCCCCCCGTACGTCGCGATCTTCCCCGGGGCGCTCCACCCGCGATCCACCAGCAGCTTCGCCGCGGCCACCCCGTCCTTCACGCTCGCCCAGCGGTTGCGGTAGTCGTCCATCATGTGGAACGCGCGGCCGTAGCCCGTGCTCCCGCGCACGTTGGGCATGATGATGCCAAACCCTCTGCTCAGGAAGTACTGATTCTGAGCGCTGAAGGTGGGGCGGTGCTGACCCTCAGGCCCACCGTGATACTGCGCGATGAAGGGGATCGCGCGGGGCTTCTTGGCGTCATACCCCGGCGGGAAGAAGACGAAAGCGGGGATCTCCACGCCGTCGAAGCTCTTAAACTTCACGAGCTCGGGCAGCGGAAACCCGGCCAGGTCGATCCCCTGGGTCTCGGCGTGGGTGAGCTTGTGGGCCCGCGCGAAGGCGGGCTCCGCGCCGGGCGTGGGGAAGGGGGTCGCGTACGCCTCGCCCGGCGTGCGGGCGTTGTTGAGCGACCAGACGAGCTGCCGCCCGCGGAGGCTGCCCACGCCGACCACGCCGCGGTCGATCATCGGGAGCGCGACGGGCGCGAAGCCCGGCACCGCGTAGACGTGCGGCACGCCGAACCCGTCCTCGTTCGTCACGACCGCGAGCAGGTCCTTCTCCAGGCTCAACCCCGCGCCGTCGATCTCGTGCGCGTCGAGCGCCGGGATCGGGCTCGTCACGGCCCCCGTGTCCAGGTCCTTGACGTACAGGCGCGTCAGCCCGTCGCGGTGGTCGGAGGTGATGAGCACCTTCCGCTCCCCCGGCAGGTAGCCGACCGCGTCGTTGGAGGCCGTGGGGTCCGTGCCGAGCAGCGTGATCTCCGTCATCTTCCCCGTGGCCGCGTCGAGCTCGAAGAGCTTCGTGTCGGACGCGGACGTGAACTTGTTGATGATCAGCCGCGATCCGTCCGGCGTGGCGTCGTTGCACGACCACGCGCCCTTTTCCGTGATCAGCGGCTTCGACGCCGACGTCGCGAAGTCGAACCGGTAGACCGAGAAATCCTCGGGGTTCGTCGCGTTGGCGGTGTAGATGAGCCCCGAGTGGTCGTCGAGCCACGTGTTCAGCTCATGGCGGACGCGCGGGTCGGCCAGCGCGGGCGTGATCGCCCCGGTCGCGGGGTCGAGCAGCGAGATCTGGAAGTTCTCGTTGCCGCCCTCGGCGTGGCTCAGGGCGATGCGCTTCGCGTCCGGGCTCAGCGAGTAGCCCGCGAGCCCGTCCTTGTACGTGGTCAGCTTCGTGAACGTCGCGAACCCGGGGCGATAGTCGGGGGCCATGCCGGCCTTCGTCGGGCCGGGCGTGACCTTGTACAACTGCCACACGCCGTCCGGCCAGTCGCGGACGTACAGCGTGCCGTCCGGCGCGAGCGTCGCCCCCGCGGGCGTGCGGATCTTGAGGAACTGCTCCAGTGTGGGCGGGGCGCTGGGCGTCGGCGGGGCGCCGGGAATCGGCGGGGCGCCGGGCGTCCACGCGGCCGGCGTGAGAGCGCCGAGTGCGCCCACCGCGATCAGGCCCGCCGCGCCGCACCGAACCCGACGCGCCGCCGCGGGCGCTCCGATGGTCATCGCCGTCATGGTCGACCTCCTCGTTGGACTCTTTCCGCGGAGAGGAGTCTAACGCGCGGGCCCGGGGGTAGGATCGGGCCCGCGCGACGCCCGTCGGCGGGGTTCTCACACTCTCCACGGAGCCGGCCATGGCGCAGATCACCCCGGCGCAGCCCGATCCAGCGCAGCCCGCCGCCGCAGCGCAACCCGCCGCGGCGTCGCCCGAAGCGGCACTCCCCGATCCGGCGCTCCCCGATCCGGCGCTGACCGACGCGGCGGGGTCGTTCTTCGACCGGGCGTTCATGGGGAACACCGTCACCGCGTGGGCGATCGCGCTGGGCGTGGCAGCCGCCACGTTCCTTGTCGTCTACATGATCCGCGGGGCGGTGCTGGCGCGGGCGCGGAAGATGGCCGCGACGGAGCGCAAGGGCCTCGCGGACGTGCTCATCCGCCTGGCGTCGCGACTGAGCTTCTCGGTGGTGGTGGTGGTGGCCGTCGTGGTGGGGGCGCAGGCGCTCCCGCACACGCACGAGGGCCTGACGCGGGCGCTGCGCGTGATCGTGGTCATCGGCGTGGCGTGGCAGGCGCTGGCGTGGGGGCGGGTCGCGCTCGATCTCGGGCTGGACGCCTTCATCCGCCGGCGCACCGGCCCGGACGGCCTGCCCGACCCGGCGCTGGTCGCGTCGTCGAGCCTGCTGCGGTTCGCGGCGCTGCTGGGGCTGTACGCGGGCGTCGTGCTCATGGCCGCGGACAACCTGGGGATCAACGTGACCGCGCTCGTCGCGGGGCTGGGCGTGACCGGGATCGCCGTCGCCCTGGCCGTGCAGAACATCCTCGGCGACCTGTTCAGCTCGCTCTCCATCGTGCTGGACAAGCCGTTCGTCGTCGGCGATTCGATCGTCGTCGGCGAGCACTCGGGCACGGTCGAGCGGATCGGGCTCAAGACCACGCGCGTCCGCAGCACGTCGGGCGAGCAGCTCGTCTTCGCCAACTCCGACCTGCTCTCGAGCCGCATCCGCAACTTCAAGCGGATGAACGAGCGGCGCGCGGTGTTCACGCTCGGCGTGACGTACGCCACGCCGCCCGAGAAGCTCGCGCGCGCCCGCGAGATCATCCGCGAGGCGATCACGGCCCGCCCGCAAGCCCGCTTCGGGCGCGCCCACCTGAAGACCCTTGGCCCATCGTCGCTCGACTTCGAGGCCGAGTACCAGGTCCTCAGCCCGGACTACGCCGTGTACATGGAGACGCAGCAGGCCGTGAACCTGGAGGTGCTCCGCCGGTTCGCAGCCGAGGGGATCGAGTTCGCGTACCCGACGCAGACGGTGTTCGTGAAGCGGGGCGAAGGTGAGCCGTCGAAGACGAACGCGGAGGTCGTGGGGGTACGCGGAGGATTGAGCACGCGAAACCTCACCTGATGCAGCACCGTCGATACCCTTCTCTGAAGGGAGCACATCATCGCCCTCTCATTCCGCACCTTCAACGGCCCCGAAGACCTCGACCACCAGTACCGCATCTGGACCGCCGCCACGGCGGGCCTCCCTTTCGCCTGGAGCTCCACCGAAACCAACGTCCGCCACATCAGCGCTCACGCGCCGAAGTTTCCCGGGTCGCGCCTGTTCGCCGAGCGGGGTGGGCCGGGCGGGCAGGTCGTCGGCTACATCGGCACGCACGACCCCTTCCAGTGGAAGACCCTCGGCATGGCCGTCCCCTTCGGCTTCCCGTGGACCTGGCCGCGGGACGGGGCCTTGGAGCGCGAGCTGTACGACCGCATGCTCGCGGCCACGCCGGGCGTCTACGCGGGCCAGAAGATCGACTTCTACATCCAGCGCTTCCGCCGCTCGTGGACGCACCACCACACCTTCTTCCGCGAGCGCGGCTGGCGCGAGGCCTGGGCCGACCCCATCATGGCACGCCCCCTCGTGCCACGGGCTACCGGCTCCGCGGTTGCCCGTGGTCAGAGCGCCGGCGTCGCGCAAAGTGTCAACGACTGTGAGAAGCTCACCGACGCCCACATCGACGAGGTCGTGGAGCTCGCCGCGTCGGACCCGACCTCCATCAAGCCTAACCCCGACGCCAAGGGCGTCCGCGCGCGATTCAAGGGCGGCTGGGCGGAGTGGGAGGGCGCGTGGATCGTGAAGGGCGCCGGTGCCTTTGCGATCGAGGTGCGCACGCCCTGGGCCGAGGTGAAGATGTTCTACGCGACGCCGGCCGGGTTCGAACGCGTGGTGGGCGCGATAGACGCCGCGGCCGCGGCGTTGGTGAGGGGCGGGGCCGGCGAGCTCTACTTCACCATCCGCCCCGGCGGCGAGGCCCGCAAGGCTCCGCTCGAGAAGCTGGGCTTCAAGCATGTCGATGACGATGTGTTCGTCAGGCGAGACCTCGTCCCGCCTCTTAAGTCTCAAATCTGAAATCCCTCTCTTCCCCCTCCTCCGGGAGGATTTGTAGAGGGGGCTTCCCTCCTGCACCGCAGAACTTCCGCTGTGAGAATCGCAGTCTTCTTGCAGGCAGCTTCGCTTGACTAGGACGCCGGCGATTGGACGTCACACGACGCCCCGGGATGAGGTGGGAGCGTTCGTCTTGGCGCTGCAATGCGCCGTGCGGTGAGGTCAACAGAGAGGCGGGGTAGGGGGGGATCGCCGCTGTGGGCGAAGTGGAAACCAATGTGGCGCCCCTTGCGGGGCTCGGTGATGAGGACTCCGGCGTACCCGGGGTTTTAACTCACCCCGGGCTACGCGCTGGCGCCGCTCCGCGGCTTGATGGGCGCAGGCAGGGATGCCTGCACCACAAGCGCTGGTCGACGAGCTGACCGGGACGCCCGTGCCACGAGCCGCGGCAGGGTTGGATCGCCAGTTGCCAGTTGCCAGTTGCCCGCTGTCCTGTCCCCTCGCCCCTGTCCCCCGTCAATACGGGATATCCAGCGAGAACGTGAACAGCAACTCATCGTCCTGGTCGGCCTTGAGCAGCGGGAACCCGAAGTCGAAGGCGAGCGGGATCTGCGTCAGCGCGGGGACGCTCAGCCGCAGGCCCAGACCTGCGGTGACGCGGTAGTCGTCGAAGCCGGGATCGTTCAGGACGGTGCCGGTGTCCACGAACAAGGCGAGGCCGACGACCTCGTGCAGCGGGACCTGGACCTCCGCGCCGGCGAAGAAGGAGAAGAGACCGCCGACGGGGTCGTCGGAGGGCAGGCCGTTCTGCTGAACGCTGCGCGGCGAAACCGTGCGGAAGTCGAGGCCGCGGAGCGTGCGCCCGCCGAGGGAGAACCGCTCGTAGGTGGGGACGTCGTCGGGGTCCTGCGGGATCCAGTCGGCCTTGAGGTTCAGGGCCAGGATGGTGCGCAGCCCCTCGAACGACTCGTTGAGCGTGAAGTAGGCGGAGTAGTCGGCGCTGAAGCGGGTGAACGTCACTTCGTTGTCGAGGATGCCGACCTGCTCGACGGAGCCGGAGAGGCGCGTGCCGCGCGACGGGACGATGGGGCGGTCGGTGGTGGACCGGGACAGGGCGAGGCCGAGGCCGCTGATGAGGCGGCGGTCCTCCACGTCGAAGAAGTCCACCGGGGCGTCGGCGTCGATGTCGGTGAGCTGGGCCCACTCGTTGCGGAAGGTGATGCCGGCGCGCAGGCGCGACCCGAACCGGCGGGCCAGCTCGAACCGCCCGCCGAACTTCTGCACGTCGTAGTCCTCGAAGATCCGCGACTGGTAGAAGGCGCGCCCGCTCAGGGAGTAGTCCGATTCGAGGAAGTACGGCTCGGTGAGCCCGACGGAGTATTCCTGGCTGCGATCGCCGGGCTGGAGGGTGATGTCGAAGCTCTGCCCCGCGCCGCGGAAGGCCCCGCCCCCGAAGACCTCGTCCCACGACGTGGGGATATTGAACAGGTCGAAGTTCTGCTGGCGGAGGGAGAGCGTGCCGATGACGCCGGCGTCGGAGTTGACGCCCACGCCGAAGTTGATGGAGCCGGTGTTGGTCTCGGCGACCTCGATGAGGACGTCGCTGTGCCCGTCCACCGGCGGCTGGGGCGTGACGGTGATCTTGCCCGGCTGGGGGTCGAAGAGGCGCGTCTGCTGGAGGCGCAGGCGCGTGTCCTCGATCGCGGTCATGTCGAGCGGGCGGCCCGGCCTGACCTGGACCTGGCGGGCGATGACGGCGTTCCTGGTGATCTCGTTCCCCTGGATGATGATCTCGCCGGTCTTGAACGGCTTCCCCTCGACCACGAAGAGGATGATGTCCACCTCCGGGCGTTCGAGCTCGCGCAGCTCGCGCCGGAGCTCGACGCGGGCGTCCTTGTAGCCCATGCGCCCGTAGGCCTCGGCGATCGCGCGCACGCTCTGCTCGATCTTGCGGACGCCGTACACATCGCCGGGCTTGACCTCCATGAGCCCGGCGACCTGGGCCTCGTCATAGACGCCGGCGCCGACGAGGCGGGCCTGCTCGGGCGTGACGTGCCGGAGCTTCGCCCCCGGGTCGTTGAGCACGTCGAGCATGTACCGCTCGACCGTCGTGCGGTCGGTGTAGCGGACACGCACGCCGCGCAGGGTGTAGACGGGGCCCTCTTCGACGAGGAAGGTGACGATGGCCTCGCGGTTGTCGGGGGAGAGCTGGACGCGCCGGTCGGCGCGGGCGTCGAGGTATCCGCGGTCGCGGTAGAAGGCGACGATCGAGGCGGCGTCCTCGGCGAGGGCGTCGTTGTCGAGGGGGCCGGTCTCGAGGATCGGGAAGGCGACCCGCGATCGGATCGCGGTCTTGAGCTCGCGCGGCGTGAACGCGGTGTTCCCCTCGAAGCGGATATCCGTGACCTTGACCCGGTCCCCCTCGCGGACGCGGAGGATGAGCACGCCGGTGTCTTCGAGGGCGTCGGCGTCGGCGTTCACCCGGGCCAGGGAGTACCCCTCGTCGCGGTACAGGTCCTCGATGCGCCGGGCGGCGCGCTCGATCTGGGCGGGGTCCACGGGCGTGCCGATGAGGATGTCCGCCTCGGCCAGGAGCTGCTGGTCGGTGAGGAGGCGGTTGCCGACGCACTGGACATCCTCGACGATCGCCTGCTCCTCGACGACGAAGGTGAGGATGAGCGTGCCGTCGGCCCGCGGCTCGATGAGGCTGTCCACCGTGCGGAAGCGGCCAATGCGCGAGAGCCGGCCGACATCCTCGACGACGGTTTGCCTGCGGTAGGGGCGCCCGGGCTCGGAGCGGATCTGGTTGCGCCCGAACTGCTCGGCCCGGGTTGAGACGGGGCCGAGGCCTTCGGCGGCGCCGGGCACGGGGCGGAGGAGACGGACCTCGCGGAGGAGGCGGCCTTCGTGCGGATCGGTGGGGTCGGTGGGGTCGGCGGGGGCGGGCTCGGGCGCCGGGGGCGGCGCGTCCTGGGCGTGGGTGGTCGCCGGGGCGAGGGTGAGACAGCCCGCCGTGAGCGCCGCGCGCAGCCGCCGCCCACGCCGCCGCTCGCCTGTGGATCGTCCGGGCGGTGTGTTCACGAGCGGGGACGATATCGGGTCCGGGGTCGGGCCACAACGCGGGCGTCCTCATTCGTCGGGGGACGGGTACATTGTGGGCATGTCACGCTATGAGCAGTTCCAGGAGTATCGCGCGCGGATGAACGAGCGGATTCTCGGCGCCGGGGCGGGCGGAACGAGTCCCGGCGGAACGCTGGTGACCAAGCGGTTCTTCTCGCTCGACACGCAGACGTACCAGGCGGGCGCGCTGGACGCGAAGACCAAGGAGTTGCTCGGGCTGGTCGCGTCGATGGTGCTGCGGTGCGACGACTGCGTGGCGTACCACGTCGATCAGTGCGTGAAGGCCGGCGCGAGCGACGAGGAGCTGTGGGAGGTGTTCGACGTGGCGCTGATCGTGGGCGGGTCGATCGTGATCCCGCACCTGCGGCGCGCGGTGGAGTTTCTCGATGAGGCGCGCGCGGCGTTGAGTTGATTCGCGCGCGAGCGCGGCGCATGGTTGGGGCGGGAGCAGCGCATGTCGATTTCGCGCCGGGCGTTCATGGTTCGGGCGGCGGCGGTCGGGGCCGGGTTCGCCGGCCTGCATGCGGCGATGGGGCGGGGCTGGGCGCTGCCGCGCCGGGTGCGCGCGGGGTACGGGCCGCTGGTGAAGGACGCGGCGGGGCTGATCGACCTGCCCGCCGGGTTCACCTATACGGTGTTCTCGCGCGTGGGCACGGAGATGGCGGACGGGCTGCTCGTGCCGGGTCGTCACGACGGCATGGCCGCGTTCGCGGGGCCGGACGGGCTGACGCTGCTGGTGCGCAACCACGAGAACGAGAGTGAATGGACCGACGGGACTCCGTTCGGTCCGCGCGCCGAGCGCCTTTCCAGGGTCGATCCGCGCCGGGTGTACGACCGGGGGTTCGGGCGCACGCCCGCGCCCGGCGGAACGACGACGGTCGTCTATGACACGCGCACGGGGGGGGGGACGCTGGTGCGGGAGTTCCTGAGCCTGGCCGGGACGCTCCGCAACTGCGCGGGCGGCCCGACTCCGTGGGGCACGTGGCTCTCGTGCGAGGAGGACGTCCACGGCGCGACCGGCCCGGGCGGGATGTACGAGAAAAGCCACGGGTTCGTGTTCGAGGTGACGCCGACAGTCGAACCGGCGCTCGCGGAGGCGCGGCCGCTGCAGGCCATGGGGCGGTTCAACCACGAGGCCGTCGCGGTGGACGCGCGGAGCGGCGTCGTGTTTCTGACGGAAGACAGGGGCGACGGGTTGATCTACCGGTTCATCCCCGCCCAGAGGGGGCGGCTCGCGGCGGGCGGGCGGCTCCAGGCGCTCGCGGTGCGCGGCAAGGCCGCGCTCGACACGCGGAACTGGAAACGGGAGATCGGCGGGGGCGGGCGGACCATCCTGCCCGGAGACGGGTTCGACGCCGAATGGATCGACCTGCGCGACATCCACGCGCCCGACGACGATCTGCGGCAGCGCGGGGCCGCGGCGGGGGCGGCGGTGTTCGCGCGCGGCGAGGGGATGTGGACCGGGAGCGACGGGGTCTACTGGGTCTGCACCAACGGCGGCGGTGAGCAGGCCGGGCAGGTCTGGCGGTACCGCCCGAGCGCGGCGGAGGGGACCACCGGGGAGGCGGCGGCCCCGGGGCGGCTTGAGCTGTTCATCGAGCCGGACGACGCGACGATCCTGCACAACGCGGACAACGTGACGTTCGCGCCGTGGGGCGACATGATCGCGTGCGAGGACAACCTGAAGGACAACCGGCTGCTGGGGATCACGCCGGGCGGCGAGGTGTACACGTTCGCGCGGCACGTCGGAGGAACCTCGGAGTTCGCGGGGGCGACGTTCTCGCCCGACGGGTCTACGCTGTTCGTGAACATCCAGAACCCGGGCTCGACGCTGGCGGTGCGGGGGCCGTGGAGGACGTGACGGGAAGGGACGGAGGGACGGAGTACGAGCGGGGCGGGTTCGCGGGGGCGGTCGTAGACTGGGGCATGGGTCGCGCATCCAGCCCGGGAGACGCCCGCGAGGCGGCGGCGGCGATCGTGACGACGCTGCGCGGCGCCGGGCACGTGGCGTACTTCGCGGGCGGGTGCGTGCGCGACGAGTTGCTGGGGCTGGCCCCGACGGACTACGACGTGGCGACGGACGCGACGCCGGACCGTATCCGGGCGCTGTTCAAGCGCACCGATGAGGTGGGCGCTTCATTCGGCGTCGTGCTGGTCACGCTGCCCGCCGGGCGAGCGGGGGGGGGGACAGACGGCGGTGGACGTGGGCGGGCCACGGTCGAGGTCGCGACGTTCCGGTCCGACGGCCCGTACTCCGATCGGCGCCGCCCCGATTCGGTGCGGTTCAGCGACCCCGAGTCGGACGCGAAGCGGCGCGACTTCACGGTGAACGCGCTGTTCCTCGACCCGTTCGCGCCCGGCGCGGAGGCGCGCGGTCGCGTGATCGATTATGTCGGCGGATTGGCGGACATCGCGGCCCGCGTGCTGCGGGCCGTGGGTGACGCCGACGCGCGGCTGGGCGAAGACCACCTGAGGGCGCTGCGGGCGGTGCGCCTGTCGGCGAAGCTCGGGCTGGAGATCGACCCCTCGACGGCGGGTGCGATCCGGCGTCACGCGCGGGAGCTGTCGGGCGTGAGCCGCGAGCGGGTCGGCGACGAGCTGCGCCGGATCATGGCGCACCCGTCGCGCGGGCGCGCGATCGACCTGCTGACCGGTTTCGGGCTCGACGCGCCGGTGCTGAACGGGGCGCACGCCGGGGGCGCCCGCTCGCGCGTGCTCGGCGCGCTTCCCGCGGACACGCTGTTCCCGGCGTGCCTGGCGGCGTGGGCGCTGGACCGCGGAGCGTCGGGCGACGACGTGGCGCGCGGGTGGGCTCGGGCGCTGTGCCTGAGCAACGAGGAGCGTTCGGCGCTGGCGGCGGCGCTGGATCGGCTCGCGGTGCTCAGGGGCGCGTGGCCGGGTCTTTCGGTCGCGCGTCAGAAGCGGCTCGCGGTGGCGCCGGGTTTTGACGCGGCCCTGATGCTGCTGGAGATCAGCGATCCGCGGGCGGGGGCGGGGGTGCGCCGGCGTGTGGCGGAACTGGCGGCGACGCCGAGCGGGTTGGCGCCCGCGCCGCTGCTCGACGGGGAGGCGTTGATCACCCTGGGGCTGAAGCCCGGCCCGCGTTTCAAGCGGATTCTGGAGGCCGTGTACGACGCCCAGTTGGAGGGGGGGGTGCGCACGGCGGCGCAGGCGCGGGAACTGGCACTGAAACCGGGCGTCTAATCGCGCGTCGGACTCGTATATGGGCTTGTCTGGGCATCCATCGCCGTTCCGGGTACACTCTTCGTGCGGTAGGTAGTGAGGTGGACGAGGTTGTGGTTCGGGCGGGGTTCGGTTGCGCGTGGAACGAGGCGGCTGGGGGTCCCGCGCGGGGCCGGCGCCGCTCGTGGCCGAGAGGTTTCCTCAGAGTATAAGGATCGAAGCATGGCATCGAGCAACTGCGCGAAGACGTCGGCTCCGTGGCTGACCCGTGTCGGTGTCGCGTTGGCGGCGGCGGTCTTGCCCGTGATCGCGCCGGACGGCGTGGGCGCGGCGCCCGCGCCCGCCGCTACGGCGAGCGCGTCCGGGGCCGGCGACACGCTGATCCTCCGCACCGGGCGCGTCGTCGAGGGCTCCGTCC
This sequence comes from Phycisphaerales bacterium, assembly GCA_046153875.1. Lineage (GTDB taxonomy): Bacteria > Planctomycetota > Phycisphaerae > Phycisphaerales > UBA1924 > JBJXFE01. The sequence continues at coordinate 46,521 of JBJXFE010000042.1, read as the reverse complement.
TCGAGGAGACGGACACGCAGGTGAAGTTCCGCGTGGTGTCGCGCGGGATCAGCGCGGACCAGTGGTTCGACAAGGCGGACATTCTGAAGGTCACGCGCGGTGCGCCGGCCGATCCGGCCAAGGTCGACAAGCCCGCCGATCCGGCGCTGGCGGCGAAGGACCCGGTGAAGACGAAGAAGCCGGCCGAGGCGGGGGCGGCGAAGGTGTACGTGATCGACCTCAAGGGCAAGTTCGGCGAGGACATCACGCAGACGCCGATCCGCGACGCGATGAAGGACGCGAAGAAGGCCGAGGCCGAGATCATCATCTGCGTGCTCGATAACGAGTGGGCGATCAACGAGCTCGAGAAGCTGCCCGATGACGCGGCGGCGTTCGACGAGCTCTTCCGGGCCGAGGAGATCACGCCGATCTTCGTGAGCGAGATGGCCCGGGAGTGGGACAACCCGCCGAAGGTGGTGTTCTGGGTGAAGCAGGCGATGGGAGGCGGGGCGTTCCTGCCGTTCGTCTGCAAGGACATCTACATGTCCAGCGAGGCCCGCATCGGCGGGATCGGGAACCTGAGCACGATGTTCGGGGGGACGGGCGACGAGGTCGTCCGCCAGAAGCAGTACTCGCTGCGCCTGGGGCACGCCCAGGGATGGGCGATCGTCGGGGGGTATGACCCCAAGCTCATCACGGCGATGACCCGCGTCGAGTTTGTGCTGTCGTACGCCCTGGAGGGCGGTCGTCCGGTGTACGTCGAGCGCGAGCCACAGAACCCCAACGAGAACCTCCTGACCGACGACGGCAAGGACGCGAAGAAGGACACGGATCGCGAGCTGGTGATCGGCACGGGCAACGACGTGCTGACGCTCACGGCGGACCTGGCCCGCAAGCTGCTGGTCTCCAAGGGGACCGTGGACAAGCTCGACGACCTGCTCTTCGAGCTGGGCGTGCTGCGGAGCTATGAGCGGGTGGACTCCCGCTCGACGCAGATCACGACCGGGTGGACGAAGGCGCTGACCCAGGGCAAGAAGGATCTGCGACGCCTGTGGGACGAGTTCCGGCAGGTGCAGGTGGAGCAGCCGGGCGGCTTCACGGAGCGCAGCCAGGCCCGGAGCAAGCGGCTGGCGAAGATTACCGAAATGCAGCGCGTGATGAAGCGCTTCGAGGAGGCGCTGACGCCGCGGTTCTTCGGGGAGTACGGCATCCCGTCGTACGAGGACCTGGACCGGATCAAGGAGCAGATCCGCCAGGAGCAGCTCGCGGACAAGCGGTGAGGATGGGGCGCGGATGAACGGGGGCTCGGTTGGTGCCCGGTTGGCGCTCGGTCGGGGCCCGACACGGATCACGCAGAGGAACGAACCATGACGACGAAGCGATGGACCATCGGGCGGGTGTGGGCGGCGATCGCCCTGGCGGCGGTGCTGCTGGTGACGCCCGCGCGGGCCGGCGACAAGGTTCACCTCAAGGACGGGCGAGTCCTCGAAGGAACGATCACCCGCGAGGTCGAGGGGATCGTGTGGATCAAGGTGAAGTACGGCGGGATGGAGCAGGAGCAGATGTTCCTGCCCGCCCAGGTGGACCGCGTCGAGCGCGACGCGGGCGCGCCGCCGACCGGCGACAAGGCCCGCCCCGCGTCGGACGCGAAGGGCGGCGAGCCCGCGAAGCCGCGGATGGCGGGGGTGCCGCGCCTGGCGATCCTCACGCTGGGCGAGCAGCCGGACAAGGACATGGTGGGCCTGTACATGACGGCGGAGTCGCTGCGCGAGGCGATCCCGATGCTGAAGGAGGAGGGCGTCACCGACGTCATCTTCAAGATCAACTCGGGCGGCGGGTTCCTGCTGGAGATCAAGCGGCTCTCCGACGTGATCCACAACGAGTTCAAGCCCGAGTTCCGGACGGTGGCGTGGATCGAGTCGGCGATCTCCGCGGCCGCGATGACCGCGCACTGCATCGAGGAGATCTACCTCATGCCCCAGGGCAACTACGGGGCGTGCACGGGGTGGTCGGGCGCGCTCGTGGCGGTGAAGGACCGCGACCTGGAGGAGGTGCTGTTCCTGATGGAGAAGATCTCAGCCCGCGGCGGGTACGACCCCAAGATCATGCGCGCGATGCAGATCATGGAGCCGCTGTCGTACACCGTCGACGCCAACGGCGACGTTCACTACTACCAGGACCTGTCGGGCAAGCACGTCCTGAACCCCGAGGGGCAGATCCTCACGTTCAACGCCCAGACCGCGATGGAGAGCAAGTTCTCGAAGGGCATCGCCGCGACGAAGGAGGAGCTGGCGAAACTGATGGGCTACCAGGAGGTCGAGTGGGCCGGGACGGAGAAACGCGGCGAGAGCTGGCCGATCTCCCGCGGCGAGGACCACGTCCGCAAGTTCCGCGACAAGACGCACCAGGACGAGACGCAGTTGAGGGGGTACTTCGAGGGGTACCAGACGGCCGTGGCCCGGGCCCAGGGGATGCAGGACCGCAAGGATCGCGCCAAGTTCGTCGGGCGGGCGACCCAGTACCTCGACAAGATCGAGGCGATGGTCGACAACAACGAGAACATGGCGATCATGATCGGGATGCTCCCCACGCAGTTCCGGGAGTGGATCGAGGAGCAGCGCAAGCTGCTGCGCGACCTGATGAGGTGAGGCGGATCGGCGGCGCGTGAACACCAAGAGCCCCGCTCCCGAGGAGCGGGGCTCTTTCTTTGGGGCGAGGGGAGGAGAAGTAGAGACGGAGAGACGGGCTTCGATCGCGGGCTCTTCCCGCTACCATCGGCGCTCCCCGCGGGGCGACGCCCGGATAAGGACCAATGCTCATGCCCGTGATCGCCACCGACTTCGTGCCCGCGGAACTCGACGCGGCCCGCTGGGAGAACGCGGCTCCGTACTTCACCGCGCTGCTGGAGCGCCCGGTGAACAGCGCCGAGGACCTGGAGCGCTGGCTGAAGGACCGCAGCGAGCTGGAGGCCGCGTGCTCCGAGTCCGAGACGATCCTGCACATCAACATGACGTGCCACACGGAGGACGAGGCGGCGCAGCGGGCGTGGACGGCGTATATCGAGACGGTGCCGCCGAAGCTCAAGCCCGCGCAGTTCGAGCTGGACAAGCGGCAAGCGGCGATGTCGGAACGGTTCGGGCTGGTGTCGCGGCCGGGTGGGCGGTATCTCGTGCTGACGCGCGGGACGAAGGCCGAGGTCGAGCTCTTCCGCCCGGAGAACGTGCCGATCCAGACGGAACTGGCCAAGCTGGACCAGAAGTTCCAGCAGATCACGGGCGCGATGACGGTGGAGTTCGACGGGCGCGAGCAGACCCTGCCGATGATGGGGCGGTACCAGGAATCGACGGACCGGGCGGTGCGCGAGTCGGCGTGGCGGGCGGTGGCCGCGCGACGCCTGAAGGACGCGGAGGCGCTCGACGCGATCTACGACGAGATGATCGTGCTGCGCGAGCGCGTGGCGAGGAACGCGGGGTTCGCGGGGTTCGTGCCGTACGCCTTCAAGGCTAAGCACCGGTTTGATTACGGGCCCGAGCACTGCCGGGCGTTCCACGCGGCGTGCGAGCGGGTGATCGTGCCGTTCGCGCGCCGGCTGGGCGCGAAGCGCCGGGCGGACCTCGGCTTGGCGGCGCGCGGCGAGCCGCTGCGCCCGTGGGACCTGGCGGTAGACGCGAAGGGCCGCCCGCCGCTGCGCCCGTTCACGGGCGGCGCGGAGCTGATGCGCAAGTCGGTGCGGGCGTTCGAGCGGCTCGATCCTTCGCTGGCGGCGATGCTCGCGACGCTCGGCGACGGATCGAACGCGAACGGGGCCGCGGGCGGGGCGTGCCTGGACCTGGACACGCGCAAGGGCAAGGCCCCGGGCGGGTACCAGGCGATGCGCGACCGGGCCCGCCGCCCGTTCATCTTCATGAACGCGGCCGGGCTCCACCGCGACGTGGAGACGATGGTGCACGAGGCGGGGCACGCGTTCCACTCGATGCTGTGCGTCGATGAGCCGCTGCTGGCGTACCGCGGGTCGCCCACGGAGTTCGCCGAGGTGGCGAGCATGAGCATGGAGCTGCTGACGACGCCGTACTGGGGCGCGTTCTATCCCGACGCGGGGGACCGGGCCCGCGCGGTGCGCCAGCAGATCGAGAAGAGCGTGAGCCTGCTGCCGTGGATCGCGCAGATCGACGCGTTCCAGCTCTGGGTGTACGGCGCGCCGAAGCACTCGCGCGCCGAGCGCACCGCGGCGTGGCTGGACCTGGACGGCCGGCTGGGCCCGGATGTCTCGTGGGCGGGTCTGGAGGGCATCCGCACGAAGTCGTGGCAGCGGCAGTTGCACCTGTTCAGCGTGCCGCTGTACTACATCGAGTACGGGATCGCGCAGCTCGGGGCGATCCAGCTGTGGGTGCGGTCGCTGGAGGAGGGCGAGAAGACGGCGATCGCGGCGTACAAGAAGGCCTTGGCGCTGGGCGGGTCGCGCCCGCTGCCGGAGCTGTTCGCGGCGGCGGGGCTCACGTTCGATTTCGGGCCCGAGATGGTGTCGCGGCTGCTGGAGCGGGTGGAGCGGGAGCTGGAGAAGCTGCCGGAGTAGGGGCGCCGAGAGAGGCCGGGAATGACCGCTCCGCACATGACACCCGACGAGTTCCGTGCGCTGGGCAAGCGCATGGTGGACTGGGTCGCGGACTACTGGGAGCGCGTGGAGTCGCTGCCCGTGCTGGCGCGGGTCGCGCCGGGGGATGTCGCGGCGATGCTGCCGGAGCGTCCACCGGAGCATGGATTCCGGACGCCGAGCCCGAGCGAGTCGGCGAGTGAAGGCTCGGGTTTCTCGCGCGAGCGGGCTCGTGGGGTTGAGGCACCCGAGGCTTCGCTGCGCTCAGCCTCGGCGTCCGGAAGTGACTCCTGGGACGAGGTCTTGGGCGACCTTGAGCGGATCATCGTGCCCGGGCTCACGCATTGGCAGTCGCCGAACTTCTTCGCGTACTTCCCGTGCAACGCGTCGTTCCCCGCCATCCTCGGCGAGTTTCTCTCCGCCGGGCTGAACGTGAACGGGATGCTCTGGGCGACGAGCCCCGCGGCAACCGAGCTCGAGACGCGGGTGTTGGACTGGATGGCGGAGATGGTCGGTCTGCCCGACACGTTTCGATCGACCAGCGCGAACGGCGGGGGCGTCATCCAGGGGACGGCCAGCGAGAGCACGCTGATCGCGATGCCCGCGGCGCGAGGGCGGATCGAGCGTCGCACCGACAACGCCGGGGTAGGAGTGGAAGGGGAAGGAGAAGAGTCGGGAGCGGCGTTGTCGGTGGCACAAAGGGCGCGTCACCTCGTCGCGTACGCCAGCACGCAGGCACACTCGTCGGTGGTCAAGGCGGCGATGATCGCCGGGTTGGCGCGCGGGCCGGAGGATCGCGCGCACCTGCGGCTCATCGAGACGGACGCGGAGCACGCGATGCGCCCCGACCTGCTCGCGGCCGCGATGCGCGAGGACCGGGCCGCGGGGCGCACGCCGTTCTTCGTGTGCGCGACGGTGGGGACGACGTCGAGCACGGCGGTGGACCCGGTGGGCAGCATCGCGGAGGTGATGGCGTCGCTCGACGATCCCTCGGGCCCTTCGTCCGTTCGTCCCTGGCTTCACATCGACGCGGCGCACAGCGGGTGCGCGTGCGTGTGCCCGGAGTTCCGCTGGATGTTGAGCGGCGTCGAGCGGGCCGACTCGGTGTGTTTCAACCCGCACAAGTGGCTGCTGACGAACTTCGACTGCGACTGTTTCTTCACGCGCGACCGCGCGGCCCTGACGGGCGCCCTCAGCGTGACGCCCGAATACCTGCGGAACGCCGCGAGCCAGTCGGGAGAGGTGATCGACTACCGCGACTGGCAGGTGCCGCTGGGGCGACGGTTCCGGGCGCTGAAGCTCTGGCTGGTGATCCGGCACTACGGCGTCGAGGGGCTGCGGGCGCACATCCGCGAGCACGTGCGGCTCGCAACCCTGTTCGAGTCGTGGGTTCGCGCCGACGAGCGGTTCGAGGTGGCCGCCCGGCGGACCGTGAACCTGGTCTGCTTCCGGCTGCGGGGCGAGGGTTCGCGGGCGGACGGACGGAACCGCGCCCTGCTGGAGGCGATCAACGCCTCCGGGCGCGCCCACCTTTCCCACACGACGCTCGCGGGGCGGTACGTCCTGCGGATGGCGATCGGCGCGACGGCGACGGAGGAACGGCACGTCCGCGCGGCGTGGGACCTGATCGGCGGTCTGGCGTCGCGTCTTCCGGCGGGCGCGTAGACGTGGCGCACGCGGGTCGCGCGCAGGTATGATGGACCCGATGAGCCGTCGCGCCCTTGGAGAGCGTTACGTTCACTCCCGTGGCCTGTTGGCCGTGGCGGCGATCGGGATCGCGTGCGCCGTGCTCCCCGGGTGTTCCGGGGCGCGCGGCACCGGCCCTGCGTTCGACGTGCCCGCGGCGGAGTTCGCGGCGGCGTTCGCGGCGGCGAAGGGCGCGCTGGTCGATGCGAGCTTCGAGCTCGACCGTGTGGACGCCCGCGCCGGGGTCATCACGACGGTGCCCAAGCCGACGTCCGGGCTCGCCACCCCGTGGGATGGCGAGCAGAGCAGCCTGGGCCAGGAGTTCGAGGACCTGCTCAACCGGCACTACCGACGTGTGCGCGTGACGTTCGAGCCCGCCGGAGCGGAGGGCGCGGGCGGGGCCGTGCCGGCGGACCTGCGCGCGGGCGGCGTGGCGACACGCTGCACGGTGAGCGTGACCATCGACCGCATTCGACGCCCGGGTTGGAGGGTCGAGACCTCCTCGATCCGGCTCAGCTCGACGAGTCTCGACCCGGAGATCGTGCAGCGCGGGATGTCGCCTCAGTACGCCGTGCCGATGGCGAGGGACGATCGGCTCGCCCGTCGTCTGGCGTCGTCGATCGAGCGGGCGCTGCCCCCTTCGGGGGCCGTGCGGAATGGGCCAGCGGGCGTGACGCGTCCGTGACGCGCCGCCCCGATCATCCCGATCATGAGGCTTCGTGGAAAAAGTGGGCGCCTGTGCGTCGCCGGTGCGGGCCGACGCGCCGGTCATAGCTCACCGCTGTCCACCCACCGCCTCGATCAATCCGCGCCGCGTCCTCGCGGCGCGCGAGCCCCATGAGGGGGGGGGCATGGCGGACGCGGCGCTGCGCGCCTGTCGGTTGACTCCAGAAGGGCGTGTCATCTGGAGGGACCGGTGGCCCACGAACGCGCAATCCACAACACCCGCGATCGGGTCGGGTTCGTACACGGGGGCGGTGTCCTGCCGGGACTGGCGGAGTTTCAACGATCAAGCGTGCAAAAAGCTGGTCCGAGAGCGAAGCTTGAGGCACCTTTCCACGGGACAGCGGGTTCGGGGGTACCCGTCGATGCCGGGGCGGGCTCTTTGCGGAGGCTCGTTTCGGTCGGTGGCATGGCCGGGGTCAGGAAGGACCGGACGGGTATATGAGCGCGCTCACTCGATTCAGCGGATGGTTCGCGCCGGAGGTCGCCTGGCCGCCGGGCGTGGTGCAGTTGCTGGACGAGAACCACCTCGTCGCGTCGTCGGACGTGCCGCGGCATCGCGCGTCCTTTGCGAGCACGCTCGAGCGGTTCCTGCTCGGGCTGGGGCACGCGGAGGTGATGACGCTCCAGGGGCGGTACATCGGCGACCTGGAGTCGTTCTGTAGCCAGCTCGAGCGGTTGTTCCCCGGGGAGCGTCCCGAGCGGCGGATCGACGGGTCTCGCGGGGTCACGGCGCTCTTGCGGTCGCGTGACGGGGCGCGTGGGCTGACGCCGATCAAGCATCGGTTCTACCTCTGGCACGACGCGGACTTCCTGCTGCGGGCGGACCCGGTGCTCTTCGGGCGGCTGGTGGATGCGCTCGCGGGCGTCGCCGCCGAGGCGGAGTACGCGAGCGACGACCGCCTGCTGCTCCACCGCGTGGCGTTCGTGGGGGGGCCGCTGCTCGACTCGTACGCGCGGTACGAGGACGGCCAGTTCCGCTGCTGGTTCGACGACGAGATGGGCGACCCGTTCTGGCGGGTGGTGACGGGCCTTGAGCGGCCGCCGGTGCGGCGGGTTTCCATCGACGCGCTGGCGTGCTGAGCGGGGCCCGTGGCGGCGTCGGGCCGCGGGCGACTTGACCTGACGATCGGGGCGGGCTCTGCTCTGGCCATGCGGATCATCGCGGGCGAGTTCAAGTCGCGCCGGCTGCTCTCGCCCCCCGAGGACTGGGCGGTGCGCCCGATCACCGATCGCGTCAAGGAATCGGTGTTCTCGCAGCTGCGCGGGCATTGCGAGGGCGCGGCGTGGTTCGACGCGTTCGCGGGATCGGGCGCCATCGGGCTGGAGGCGGTGAGCCGGGGCGCGGCCCGTTGCGTGTTCATCGAGAAGGACCGGGGCGTTTCGGAGATGCTCCGGGCGAACGTGGCGGCGCTCAAGGCCGAGGACCGGTGCGAGGTGGTGACGGGTGACGCGCTGGGGGCGGGGGCGCTGGCCCGCTGCCCGCGCCCGTGTACGGTCGTGTTCCTTGACCCGCCGTACCCGCTCGTGAACGAACCGGTGGGGTGGGGGCGCGTGCGCGATCACGCGTCGCGCCTGGCCGAGTGCCTGGCCGACGACGGGTTCCTGCTGATCCGCACGCCCTGGCCCTTCACGCACACGACGCCGAGCGAAGAAGCCAAGCCCGTGGAGTTGGGCGTCGCGGGCGCCGTCGGGCCCGAGACGCATGTCTACGGGTCGATGGCGGTTCATTTTTACGCGCGGGCGAAGTAACGGGGCAGCGAGACAGCGAGACAGCGAGACTGCGGAACAGTGGGTGGGAGACTGAGGACGGTTGGGATGGGGTGAGGGCGCGCGGGCCGTACACTGTGCCCATGGCGGAGGGATCGGCGGCCCCCGAGAAGCTCAACGCGGCCCAGCAGAAGGCCGTGGACCACGCCGATGGTCCGCTGATCGTCCTGGCGGGGCCCGGCACGGGCAAGACGCGCGTCATCGTGCACCGGGTGGAGCGGATCATCCGCGACGGGGCGGACCCGCGCTCGGTGGCGGCGATCACCTTCACGAACAAGTCGGCGGCGGAGCTGCGGGGGCGTCTGGCGGCGTCGATCGGCGCGGACGCGGCGGACCGGATGTACGCGGGGACGATCCACGGGTTCGGGGACCGGCTGATCCGGCGGTACGGCGACATGATCGACCTGCCGGCGCGCCAGGTGCTGCTGGATTCGGCGCGGCGCAAGCGGCTGCTGCGCGAACTGGTGGGCGAGCACAACCTCTACGCTGACCTGGTCGCGGTCGGGCGCGGGGCGATCGTGGCCGACGCGGCGACGACGATCGAGCGGTGCCAGAACTGGTGCGTGTTTCCGGCGCGCGCGCAGGAGTTCGCGGCGGACTGGGTGGCGAGCGTCCGCGGGGATGTTCCCGGGCTGGATGCCGGGGCGCTCGCGGCGGAGCGTGTGCGTGCGGCCCGGTTCGCCGAGCATGCGCGGCTGTACGGGCTGTTCGACGCGGCGTGCCGCGAGCGCGGGTGGTACTCCTACGGGGACATGGTGCTGCTGGCGGTGCGGGTGCTCGGCGAGTCGGCGCTGGCGGCGACGCTGGCCCGTGACGAGGTGCGGCACGTCGTCGTGGACGAGTTCCAGGACGTGGACCGCGGGCAGATCGAGCTGCTGCGGTTGCTGTGCCCGCCGGAGCGCAAGCCCGACCTGTGCGTGGTGGGGGACGACGACCAGTCCATCTACGGGTTCCGCGGGGCGGACGACCGGGCGTTCGCGCGGTTCGCGGACATCTGGACCGAGCACCGCACGATCCCGCTGGAGTGGAACTACCGGAGCGAGGCCCCGATCATCGCGGCGGCCAACGCGGTGATGGCGCGGGCGGACGTGCGGTTCGCGCCGGACAAGGTGGTGGCGCCGCCGCCGGAGCGGCAGGGCTCAAGGCCGCCGCCGGGGTCGGTCGTCGAGGTCGTGGAGTATCGGGAGCTCGACGAAGAGGGGGACGCGGTCGCGGCGATGATCCTGGCGGATCGGCGGCGGAACCCCGGTCGTCCCTGGTCGTCCTACGCGGTGATCGGGCGCATCTACAAGGACCTGGACCGAGTCGCGGGGGCCCTGGCGGTCGAGGGCGTGCCGGCGCGGCTGGCGCGCGGGGCGTCCGTGCTCGACGATCGCGGCGTGCAGGACCTTCACCAGTGGATCGACGTGCTGAGCGAGCCGGACTCGGCCTACGCGACGCTGTGGCTGCTGTCGCGCCCGCCCTTCGACGTGCCGGTGGAGGAGGCGGCCCGGTGGGCGCGGCTGCACCGGGCCGAGTCTTCGCGTCACGAGGCGGGCGAGGACGGGCGCGAGGCGCCCGGGTCGTTCATCGCGTGGCTCGGTCGTCGGGCGGCGGCGGATGCGCGGGTGGCGCGGTTCCTGGGGGTCCACGCGGAGCTGGCGGAGGCGGCGGCGAAGCTCCCGGCGTACGAGGCCGCGCTGCGCGTGGTCCGGGCCGGGCAGCTCGCGCACGCGGAGTTGCTGCCCGCGCGGGAGCGGTCGCTGCGGATCGGGCGGCTCGCGGACGCGCTGGGGTTCATCCGCGAGCGGTCCGCGCTGCTCGACGCCCCGGGCGACCTGCGGGCGTTCAGGTCGTACTTTGCCGACCTGGACGAGAAAGAGCAGGGGGTGAGCACGGACGACACGGATCGGTTTGCCGAGGCGGACCCGGACGCCGAGACACCCGACGCGGTGACACTGCTGACCGCGTACAAAGCCAAGGGGCTGGAGTTCGACACGGTGTTCGTGCTGCGGGTGTTCCCCCAGTTCGGGTTTCCGTGGACGCGCGGCGACGATGACGTCGAGCTTCCCGATGGGCTGACCGACCGCGCCGGCGACGAGCGACCTCTGAAGGCGCGGCGGCTGGCCGAAGAGCGGCGGGTGTTCTACGTCGCGTGCACGCGTGCCGAGCGTCGGCTGGTGATGCTGGCGAAGGAGAGCAAGAGCCGCTCGAGCAGCACGCACTTCGTGCACGAGCTTGTCCGTGACGGGCCGGCGCCGGCCGGGCTCGTGAAGCGCACGGCCGACGACGTGTACGCGGCGGCCCGCGAGGCGGGGGTTGAGCTGAGCGGGCAGGCGCGGCTCGGGGGTGAGGGCCCGACCCTGAGCGACCGGCGGGCGATGATCGAGCATCAACAGACCCGCGCGCGGCGGGCGGCCGCGGAGGCTCTGGACTCGATCGATCGGCCGGGCGTGTCCGCGGCGGATCTCGACGCCGCGGGCGGGCGGCTGCGTTCGGCCGCGGCGCGGCTGGCGATGACGGCGCAGCTCGGCGGGGGCGCGCCGCCGCCGGCGTGGATCGCGGCGGAGGGGCTGGGCGAGGAGTCGCGTGACTTCGCCGCGCGCCTGGCGGCGGAGGGCGAGCAACACTCGAGCAGGCCCGACGCGGTGCTGCGCCCGCTCGCGGCCCCGCTGAAACTAAGCTACACGGCGATCATGGACTACACGAAGTGCCCGCGGTGCTTCTACCTGAAGCACGAGTTCAACCTGAAAGAGGGCGCCGACCGCGGCGTGCAGCTCGGGCAGGTGGCGCACGTGGTGCTGCACCGGTTCTACCAGTCGTGGCTGCGGGCGCAGGAGGAGGGTCGGGCGACGCCCGGGAAGGCGGACCTGCTCGGGCTGGGACGCAAGGAGTTCTTCCGGGCGCTGGCGCCGGGCGAGGCGGCCCCGCCGGGGATGCTCGACAAACTGCTCGGGCAGCTCGCGCTGACGCACGATCGACTTCACGATGCGCGCGCGGAGATCGAAGACCTTGAGTTGGCGATCAAGTTCTCGTATGAGCACGCGGGGGTTTCGCACGGGTTCGAGGCGAAGCTCGACCGGCTGGATCGGCTGCCGGGGGAGGGCGGGCACCTGATCATCGACTACAAGACCGGGCAGGCGACGAAAGAGAAGCGCGAGCCGCCTAAGGACGACCTGCAACTGGGCGTGTATGCGCTGGCGCTGCGGCACCACCAGGGGATCGCCCTGTCGGACCGCACGACGCCGGCGCGGGGGGCGGCGGAATACTGGCTGCTGGCGACGGGGGAGCGCGGTCGGATCGACCTTGCGGCGATCAAGTACGACAAGATCCGGGCGACGATCGGCGGGGCGATCGACGGGATGCTGGCGGGTCGGTTCGACCGGGGGGAGAAGTGCGGCGGGCTGTGCGACATCCTGGGGCCGGGGTGAGACCGCGCCGTGTCGCGCGGCGGCCTCGGCGGTGCAGGTCCGATCGCTAGACTCTCCGTTCACCCGGAGGCCGCCGATGTTGTTCACGTCCGCCCGTCCGATCGCGGCGCCCGTCGCGCGCTTGGCCGCGTTGGTCACCCTGCTGCTGGCTGCTGCGGCGATCGCTCAGTCTCTGCCCTCCGACCCCCGCCTCGTCACGGGGGAGCTCGACAACGGTCTCACGTACATCGTCCGGCGGCACGCGGTGCCGCCCGGGCGCGCGGCGGTGTGGCTGCACATCTCGACCGGGTCGCTCAACGAGACCGAGCCGCAGCGCGGCATCGCCCACTTCCTCGAGCACATGGCGTTCAACGGGTCGGAGCACTTCCCGCCGGGGACGGTCCTGCCGTTCTTCCAATCGCTCGGGCTGACGTTCGGCGTGCACCAGAACGCGTTCACGAGCTTCGACCAGACGGTGTACCAGCTCGCGCTCTCGGATAACACGCCGCAGACGCTCGGCAAGGGGATGCTGTTCCTGTCGGATGTCGCGTTCAGGCTCACGCTTCCGGCGGAGGAGATCGAGAAGGAGCGCGGGATCATCCTCGAAGAGCGGCGGGCGAACCTCGGAGGCCAGCAGCGGGTGGTGGAAGCGATCATCAAGCGATGGGCGCCGGGTTCGCTGATCGGCGAGCGGCTGCCGATCGGCGTCGAGGAGACGATCCGCGGCGTCACTCCTCAGGACTTCCGCGACTATTACTCGCGCTGGTACGTGCCTTCGAACATGATGGTGATGGTGGTCGCGGACCTGGACGAGGCCGCCGTGGTCGGCGCGATCCGCGAGCACTTCTCCGTCGGCGAGCGCGTGCCGATCCCGGTGGATCACGACGCGCGCGTTACGGCGGCGACGGAGCACCGGGCGATCGTGGCGTCCGACCGCGAGCTGCCGCGCGTGGACGTAGGGATTCTGCGGGTGACGCCGTCGAGGGAGCCCGTAACGACGGCCCAGGGGCTGCGCCACGAGCTCGTCGAGATGCTCGGGGAGTGGGCGTTCAACCGCCGCCTGCGCACGCTCGTTGCCGAGGGGAAGGTCTCGTTCCAGCGCGGTTCGGCGTCGACCGAGGACAGTTTCCGGGCGATCCGCGTGGCGGACATCTCCGTGAGCGGGAACCCGGCGAAGTGGCGCGAGATGCTCGGCGAAGTCTCCGCGGAGCTGCGCCGGGCCGTGCTCCACGGGTTCAGCGCCGATGAAATCGACATCGAGCGCAAGGAGCTGCTCTCCCGCACGGAGCGCGCCGTGGAGGTCGAAGGGACGCTCCAGGCATCGGTGATGCTCGGCGCCATGAACAACGCGATCGCTCTCGGCGAGCCGATCACGTCTGCGGCACAGGACCTCGAACTCGTGCGCTCGCTCCTGCCCGGGATCACACCCGACGAGGTCGCCGGGGCATTCAGGGCGAGCTTCGACCCCGGGCCCCCGGGGCTGCTGTTCGTGCTGCAGGTCCCGTCGTCGTTTGAGGTGCCGAGCGAGGCGGACTTCCTGACGCTGGGTCTGAAAGCCCTGGAGGTGACGCCCGAGGCGGCTGCTGGGGAGGCGCGGGCAACCGCGCTCATGGAGACGCCGCCGCCCGCGGGGCGCGTGGCGGAGATGGGTCTGCATGCGGACGCGCAGGTGTGGTCCGCGTGGCTCTCGAACAACGTCCGTGTGCACCACCGCTTCATGGACTACCGCAAGGACCAGGTGAGTGTGACGATCACGCTCGCGGGCGGGGAGATCCAGGAGACGGCAGCGGACCGCGGGGTCGCGGAGGCGGCGTCTGTCGCGTGGCAGCGCCCGGCTACATCGCGGTTGTCGTCCACGGACATCCGCGACCTGATGACGGGGCTGAAGGTCACGGTGTCGGGCCGATCAGGGACGGACACGATGGGCGTGTCGGTCTCGGGCAGCCCCGCGGACCTCGAAGAGGGGATGAAGCTGGCGCACCTTCTCCTGTCCGACCCGGTGGTCGAGCCGGCGGCGTTCGAACAGTGGCAGGGCTTGCAGCGGCAGCTGCTGGCGTTCCGCACGATGCAGCCGGAGATGACGGCGGTGGACGCCTACACCGACGCGGTGTATCCGCCGGGCGACGCGCGGTTCCGTCCGCTCTCGGGCGAGCAGATCGACGCGATGACGGCCGGGCGGTCGCAGGCGTGGCTGCGAGACCTGATCGCCCGCGCGCCGATCGAGGTATCGGTGGTGGGAGACATTTCACGCGACCGGGCGATGGACCTGGTGCGGACGTACCTCGGCTCCCTGACGGTGCGCCCGCGGATCGGGCCGACAACGCTCAACGCGCTCCGCGCGCTGGAGCGGCCGATGGGGCCGATCACGGCACGCCGCGAGCTGGAGACCGCGACGGACAAGGCGATGGTCATCAGCGGGTTCTTCGGGGCGGAGCGCGACGCCGTGGTGGATCAGCAGCTCCTCACGCTCGCCTCGCGGATCCTCACCACGCGGATGATCACGACATTGCGCGAGCAGAAGCAACTGGTCTACTCGATCGGCGTGACGTCCTCGCCGGCGCTGGAGCACCCGGGGTACGGCACGGTCTTCGCGCTCTCGACGGCCGACCCGGCGCGGGCGGAGGAGCTGCGGGCGGCGATCGCGGAGATGTACGGAGCGTTCGCCGCGGGCGACCTGACCGAGGACGAGATGGCGACGGTCCGCAAGCAGTTCGCGACGATGCTCGACGAGCGGATGCGCGAGCCGGGGTACTGGTCGGGCGTGCTGTCGACGCTGACCTACCGCGGGACGAAGCTGACGGACGTGCTCGCGGCGCCGGGGGCGTACCAGTCGCACGCGGGCGCGGCCGTGCGCGAGGCGTTCGCCCGGTACTTCAAGCCCGAGGCGGTGTTCGAGGTGTCGGTGACGCCGAAGGCGGTGACGCGGTAAGTCCGGCGTCTTGATGCGCCGTCGGCGCGATCGAAGAAGTACGCAGAGTTCACGGAGATCACGCAGGGAGCGCAGAGAAACGCGGGAACAGGCGGGTGGGGACGCGCTCCCGAGCGGGATCGGCACGCTTGGCGCGATGCCAGGGCTTCTGCATCTCTCAGCGATCTCTGCGTGATCTCCGCGTCCTCTGCGTACTCCGGACGAATGACGCCGGAGCGGGGCGGCATGAGCGCGACAGTCACGCCAGCGCCGCGGCGCCGGACACGATCTCGGTGAGCTCGGTGGTGATCATCGCCTGGCGGGCGCGGTTCAGGTCGCGGGTGAGCGACTTGCGCATCTTGCCCGAGTTGTCGGTGGCGGACTTCATCGCCACCATGCGGGCCACGTGCTCGCTGACGATCGCGTCGTTGAGGCACTGGAACAGAGTGGCCTTGACGGTCGTGGGGAGCAGGTCGTTGAGCAGCTCTTCGGCCGGTGGGCTGAACTCGTACTGAGCCTGAATCCCGCCGCCGGCGTCGGCGGAACCACCCGTCTTGGCCTTGACCGCGGGCGGCTTCAGGGGCAGGAGCTGGAGGACCTCGGGGGTCTGCCGCCCCGCGGAGAGGTACCGCATGTACACGACGCGCACGGCCGAGACCTCGCCGGCGACGAAGCGCGCCATGTACGTGTCGGCGAGCCGGGCTACGTCCTCGAAGGTCGCCTTGTCGCCCAGGGTGTGGAGCGTGGCGACGGGCACGCGGTTGAAGCGGAGGAACCCGGCGCCCTTCTTGCCGACGAGCTCGATGACGCCGCCGCCGTCGGGCGACGCGGCCTTGGTCTTCTTGAAGTGCGTCATGGCGGTCCGGAGGACCGAGCCGTTGTACGGCCCGCAGAGCCCGCGGTCGGAGGTCATGACGAGGGTGAGCTCGCCCTTGCCGCGCCCCGCGGGTACGCCGGTGATCAGCGGGTGCTCGATGTTGCCGGCGGTCGCGCCGAGCTCGGTGACCAGGGCGTAGACGCCCTCGGTGTAGGGCTTGGTGGCGGTGGCCTTCTGCTGGGCGCGGGCGAACTTGCTCGTGGCGATGAGCTGCATCGTGCGCGTGATGCGCCGGATGTTGTTCACCGCCTTGATGCGCTTCTTGATCTCACGGGGCTTCGCCATGGGTCGAGAGTGTAGACCCGAGCCCTCTTCTCATCGCCAGCGGCCGGGGCGCGGCAGGACCCGCCGCAGCGTTGCATGGACGGCGGGGCGTTCCACGGCGCCCCATGGTCGGCGATCGTACGAGATCCAGTCGATCGATTAACCGTACAAAATACGATCGATTCAACCGTCAAAAATGTACATCAATAGCGACAAAATGTAAAAAATCATTGACATATTGACTAATACACTTTACAGTGAAGCTCGGACAAAGCGACATGCTCCGCATCCCGCACAACATGAACACGATGGGCCTGGCGGAGGCTGCGACGCACTTGGCGGCGCTTGCCGCGCTCACGTGGCTTCTGCGGCACGTGCGGGCCCGCGAAGCGTTGCGGATCGTCTCGGATCGGATGGCGGGCCGGCTGGGGGCGAGGGCGGAGCGATCCGCGGCGCGGGCTGTCGATCGGCTGTGCCGCGAGGCGGGGCGATTGGGCATGGAGACCGCGGCCGCGACGGATACGGAGGGACGGCGATGAAGAACCGACTGCGCGTGCTGCGTGCCGAGCGTGAGTGGTCGCAAGCCGACCTGGCCGATCGGCTGGGCGTCTCGCGTCAGACCATCAACGCGATCGAGACGGAGAAGTATGACCCGAGCCTGCCGCTGGCGTTCAAGGCCGCGCGGCTGTTCGGGATGTCCATCGAGCAGGTCTTCCAGGACGACGCCCGGGGCGAGGCGCCCGCGGGCTTGAACGGAGGTGCGTCATGACGGTGACTGAGTCTTCGGGCGCGAACGCGCGGGACAAGACAGAGGCCGCAACGGGCGACGGGGCCGAGCCGTGGCGGGGGTCGGTCGGGACGTTCGCGGCGTGGTTCGTCACGGCCGCGATCGTCACCGGCGCCGCGAACATCGCGCTGCGGGAGTTCCCGTCGCTGCCGGTCGCTGTGCGGGGCGTGCTGGCGGTGGTGTCGATCCCGCCGCTCATCGGCGTGATCGTCAGCGGCCTGCGCGTGCTGCGCCGCATGGACGAGCTGGAGCGGCGGATCCAGCTCGAGACGCTCGGGTGCGCGTTCGGAGTTCTAGGGCTGCTGCTGGTGGTGTACGGGCAGGCGCAGACGGCGTTCAAGCTGACGCCGGAGCCGTGGACCATGGTGTGGCCGATGATGTACTGCATCTACGCCGGGTGCCTGATCGTGATCCGACGGCGGTACCAGTGAATCGGGCACATGGAGCCGGGAGCGCCTATTCGAGCACGAGCCCGTCGTAGGCCAGGCGCATCCCGTCGGGCAGAGTGGCGTCGGTCTCGGCGTGACCCAGGTCGTGGGCCATATGGATGAACCAGGTGTTCGGCGCGCCGACCTCGTGGGCGACGCCGACGGCCTGGCCGAGCGTGAAGTGGGTGGGGTGGTGGCGGTGGCGCAGCGCGTCGAGCACGAGCGTGCGGACGCCGCGGAAGGCCGACCAGGACTCCGGCGGCACTCCCGAGACATCCGTGCAGTACGCGAGCGGGAAAGGCGATGAGCTCTTCGCGCGATCGCGGAGCGCTTCGGACGGCTCAATCCTCCACCCGAGCACAGGCAGCCGGCCGTGGAGCAGGCGGATGGGTGTGAACAACATGCCGAAGAGGTCGATGGGGGTGCGCGACTCGACGAGCGAGGGATCGATGCGGTGGGCGATGAGGGTGGCGACGAAACTGTCCTGGACGTTGTCGTCCTTGTCGAAGATGTGTTTGTAGACGCGGCGCAGGTGTTCCATCGTGCGGTCCTCGGCGTAGATGTCGATCGGGCGCTTCATGACGGCGTTGAAGCGGCGGACCTCGTCGAGGCCGAAGGTGTGGTCCACGTGGTTATGGGTGAAGAGCACGGCGTCGCAGGCGGTGAGGCCCGCGCGCAGCGCCTGCTGGCGCAGGTCCGGGCTCGCGTCGATCAGGACGGTGCGGTCCTGCCCGCGGGCGTCGGTGAAGCGCACGGCCGCGCTGGAGCGCAGGCGAGTGTCCCGCGGGTCGTCGGACCGGCACACGGCGCAGGCGCACCCGATGGCGGGGATGCCGGCGGAGGTCCCGGTGCCGAGGAACGTGAAGCGCATCGCGGAACGCTATCCCGGTTGCTGGGAAAGAAAAAACCCGGGGACCGGGCCCCGGGGTTCGGTGTGTCGCGGTGCCTCAACAGGTCGGCTCGGAGAGCCGACCTACCCAAATCACGGACATCCGAGGACGTACTTGCCCTGGAAGCATCCGAAGTCGGCGACGCTGAGCGTTCCGCTGGCGTTGCAGTCGGCGTAGAGATCGCCGAGGACGTACTTGCCCTGGAAGCATCCGAAGTCGGCGACGGTGAGCGTGCCGGATCCGTTGCAGTCCGGGTAGCACCCGCCGTCGGGCTGGAGCGACGCGTCGTCGAAGAAGACGCCGTTGATGGTGGCGCTGTACAGGTCGAGGGCGACGATGGCCTGGGCGCCGCCGGCGAGGACGTTGCCCGACCAGCTCAGGCCGGAGGCGACGAGCGTCCCGCCGTAGTACTCGGCGAAGGTGTCGGTGGTCAGGTCGATCTCGGCGCGGTACTCGACCCACTGCCCGGGGAGCAGGGGGAGGAACTGGCCGGTCCAGGTCTTGGCCTGGCCCGTGTCGGCGTTGAGCTCGAAGACAGCGGACCATCCGCTGTTGCTCGGCGGGCAGTACGTGTTCATGAGGATAACCGAGGCGTTGCCGGTCGCGCCCGCGGGGACGTAAGTCCTGACGGTGAAGACCCACTGGCCCGTGGTGGCGCCTGTGAACGGCTGCACCATGTCCGTGGTCGCGTTGGCGCGGAAAGAGTTCGGCGCCGAGGCGGCGAAGGCGGTGCTGACCACGCCGTCGGGTCCCGGCGGGGGTGGGCAGGTCCAGGGCAACCATCCGCCCTGCCCGGTGAGGCCGGCGCCGGCGGCGTACGAGTCGAAGGTGTCCGACCATCCGCCGTCGGCGGGCGCGACCTGACCGGTTGAAGCGAAGAGCGCCCGTGCGTTCGGCCCGAGCGGGGGCGTGCGCGCGCCGGTGGGTGGCGCCGCGACGGCCGCGGCGGTGAAGACCAGTGCCATGCCCGCGCACGCCGCGATGCTCATCGTGTTCCTGCTCATGATGTTCCGATCTCCTCGTTGTTCCCCGCGTGAGGTGGCCGCGATCCGGCCGAAGTCACTCGGGCCACCATACGAGCCGGTGCCGGCGGGCACAAGGGCATTCTCAGCGATCTCGATCTCATAGGCGACCACGTCTGGGCGGGCGCAAGCATGACCTTGATAGTCGGGGCGCGTGGGCGAGAAAAAACCCGGGGACCGAGTCCCCGGGTTCTGGTTTGGCTTCACTTTGTCACTTCAGGTCTGCTCGGAGAGCCGACCTACGCGATCACGGGCAACCGAGGACGTACTTGCCCTGGAAGCAGCCGAAGTCGGCGACGGTCAGTGTTCCGCTGGCGTTGCAGTCCGCGTACATGTCGCCCAGGACATACTTGCCCTGGAAGCAGCCGAAGTCCGCGACGGTGAGGGTGCGGCTCTCGTTGCAGTCCGGGTAGCAGATGCGCTTGATGGAGATGTTGTCGAAGGCGCAGGAGTTCGCGAGGCCGGCCGCGACGGCGCCGCCGCCGAAGAGGCGCATGGCGGTGGGGAGCGGGAGTGTCGAGTTCGGCCCGCCGCGGAGGTACCAGGGGTTGGCGCTGACGTCGGTGACCTGGATGGCCCCGCCGCCGGTGATGTCCTGGATGGAGCATTCGAGGATGCGCGCCGTGTTGAAGTCCCACTTGATGCGGACGCGGTACCAGTTGTTGACGAGGAGGTCGCGCCACGCGGGGGAGGGCGACTCGGCCGTGATCGCGGTTGCCGCCGCGGTGGCGTAGTACCCGATGGCGTGGTGGAACTTGTCGGCGGTGGCGGTGTAGAGGGTGGCGTTGGGGACGGGCCCGACGACGGTGGAGCCCCAGGTCATCAGGGACTGGAACCCGCGGCTGATCGTGGAGTCCTGGGTGGACCAGCTGCCGATGTTGTCCACCGCGACCACGGCGGGCGGTCCGGGGGTAACGGCCGGTCCCGACCACTTGCCGGCGAAGTCGTACTGGACCTGCCAGACCCCGCCGGCCGCGAAGTTGACGTCGTGCTGGGAGCGGGAGAGCAGGCTCGGCGCGGTTCCGGTGCCGGCCTGGAACTGGTCGCTGCCGTTGGGATTTGCCGGGAAGCCCAGGGCGTTGCCCGCGTAGGTGTACGCCTTTCCATCGGTGGAGTTCACCACGACCGGGACGTACCAGCCGTCGGTGCCGGTGATGGTGGTCCCCGCGGCCGACCCGGTGTAGGTCGGGGCCTCGAAGCCCGAGGTGTAGTTCTGCGCGTTCGCGGCGGTCGCGGCCAGAAGGCTGCCCGCCGCCATGACGATCATCCGACGT
The DNA here is from genome assembly GCA_046153875.1 of Phycisphaerales bacterium. Classification (GTDB taxonomy): domain Bacteria; phylum Planctomycetota; class Phycisphaerae; order Phycisphaerales; family UBA1924; genus JBJXFE01. The sequence goes on along the minus strand of JBJXFE010000042.1, from coordinate 25,933 downwards.
GTCATCGTGTCACCCTCCACAAAGAGCCTCTTGCCAATCTCGGGCGGCGACGCAGCCGCCCGTCATCCTCCGGGTGCGCGGACTCGCGGCCCGCGCGCGTCGCCGCCGATCGGAGTGGTGCAACGGGGGCGTAGCCGTTTCCTGTAGGGAGTGCCGCGGGGAAGTTTTCGGAGCGGCCAGAATGCCGCTCACCCTAGCCCCGGCCGATGCGCCCACAAACCCGACCGACGCGAAGCGCGCATGGTGTACCTGTTTTGTGGGTGCAGGTCAAGGGAAACTGGGGGTTTGCGCGCGGAGGCGATGATCCGGGCGTGCATCGAACGAATGCCGAATGAACGCGGTGCGAAGGCACGCGGGTTCGGCCACCACGCGGTTTGTGATTCTGGGTAGGCGGGCGGGAGGTGTGCGGGCCGCGGCCCGGGTGCACGCGGGGATCAGTCGTAGAGGGCCGACGCGGCCGGGGGCTCGACGCTGAAGAGCTGGATGGTCGTCTCGATGCGGAAGTTCGACTGGGTGCGGTGGCGCTCGGCGAAGAAGAACTTGAGGGTGTAGACGTTCCCGTCCAGGAGCCAGCCGAGCCGGTCCATGAGGATGGTCTGGCCCTGGGCCCCGTGGACGCCGCCGAGGTCGATGACCTTCTTGCCGTCGATGAAGACCCAGACGTCGTCGTCGCCGACGAATGTGAAGACCTGGCCCGAGTCGGCGCGGTACACGAAGTTGGTTTCGAGCTCGAAGGTGAAGTGATGGTTGCGGTCCGGGGTGTCCCCCCCGCTGTTCCCATAGAGCTGCCCGTTGATGGGGAAGAAGCCGCCGACTTTCTGGTACGCGGGGTCGAGCTTGTCGTCGAAGACGTAGGCGCCGGTGCCCGCGTCGCGTCGCAGGGCGATGGTGTGCGGGCGGGAGAGGTTCACGCCGGAGAGGTCGCGGAACCACTGGGCGAACGACGCGGCGTCGGTGACGGCGCCGCCCTCGGAGGCGCCGAGTTCGGCCGGGGTGTCGCCGACGCGCGCGTCGAGGTAGTCGCAGGTGGGCATGATGACCCGCCCGTAGCGGTCCGATGCGGGCGTGATGACCTTTCGGCCGGTGGAGGCGAGCACGGGCTTGCCCTCCGCGTCGAGGCTGTCCGCGGGAACTCCGTGGTAAAGCCCGTAGCCGGCGTCGGGGCGCTTTTCGAAGTCCGGGTGGCCGCCGCGGGCAGAGAGCTCGCGGAAGTCGCGGACGATGCCGGTCAGGATCGCCGTGTCTTTGACGGAGGCGGTCTGCGCGTGCCCGGCGGCGGCGGCCAGGGCGGTGACGGCCAGAACTCCGAGGGTTCGCGTTCCCGAGCACGTGGTCTTCATTTGTCTGTCTCTCCGAGGGCTGTGGCCCGCCCGGTTCCGAGGAGCCGCGGGCGTGTCTTCAATAGGCGGCGTATTCGCCGCCGCGCCAAGCCGCGGGGTCACGCGGTCGCGTTTCGGTGGTTCGGCGGCGCGGGCGGCGCGGGCGATGCGGGGTGTGTGGGCGGCGCGGGCGCGCCGCCCGTGCTGCGGGTTCACAGCGCGCAAGAAGACGGCCGGGTCGTGGGTGACCCGGCCGTCCGGTTGGTCTGCCCGCGGTGGGGCGCCGCAGGCCGTGGGGGATGAAGGCTCAGGAGGGAGATCAGTCGTGGAGGGCCGCGGCGGTCGGGGCGTCCACCGCCACGAGGTTCAGCGTGGTCTCCATGCGGAAGTTCGACTGGCTGGTGCGGCGCTCCGCGTGGAAGACCTTGAGGGTGTAGGACTTTCCATCCTCGAGCCAGGGCAGGCGGGAGAGGTCGAGGGTCTGGTCCTTCCTCGGGTGGAGGCCGCCGAGGTCCATGACCAGCTTGCCGTCCACATAGACCCACAGGTCGTCGTCGCCGGAGAAGCTGAAGATGTTCGCCGCGTCGGCGTCGTACATGAACGTCGCCTCGATCTCCGTGGTGAAGTGGAAGTTCTTGCCCCAGCTCGAGAAGTTGCCGTACAGGGCCCCGTTGATGGGGAAGAACCCGCCGAGGTTCACCCACGGGGCGTGGGAGGCGGAGTCGATCACGTAGCGGTTCGTTCCCGGCGTGCGGACCATCCGCAGCGGGATGTTGGCGGACATGTTCACGCCGGGCACGTCGTTGAACCAGGACGCGAAGCTGTCGGCCGAGGTGATGTTCTTGGGCGTGCTGGCGGCGAAGGCGCCGGCCGTGTCGCCCGGGCGGATGCCGGTCAGGACGGGGTAGATCGGCCGGCCCGCCGCATCCTTCCACTCGGTCGTGATCAGTTTGCCCGACGTGCTGGCCAGGACGGGCTTGCCGTCCGCGGCGAGCGTGGCGTTGACGAGGCCGACGCGGGCGGCGCTGCCCGAGTAGACCTCGAAGTCCGGGTGCCCGCCGGTCTGGCTGGCGCCCCTGAAGTCGCGGACGACCGCGTTGACGGTGATGGCCGTGGGGAGCTTGTCCACGTCCATGGAGGTCGGCGCCTGCGCCATCGCCTGAGCCGAAACCATCGCCGCGCCACAAGCCCCGAGGAGCCGCAGAACCCGCATCGTGTTGAGAGTCATCGTGTTCCCTTCCACTCATCCGCCGGCGCCCCGAGCACCGGACCAAGCGTGCCCACATTGGAAAAAACAAGCGAGGGCAAACCCAGTCGCGGAGTCGCGCGCCGCGCTTTCGCGGTGGTCCTGTGATCCCCGGGCGGGGGTGTGAAGGACGGGCGGGTGACGGTCGGGTGGGCGGGGGTTCATTCCGCCTGGATCGCGCGGTAATCGGACGCAGGGGGCTCGACCGCGGCTCGCGCCGCAAAACCGCCGCGGCGCGGGCGGTTCACCAAACAACACCGGCCGCGCCTCGAAAGGCACGGCCGGTGTCCGGCTCCAACCGCAGGAGTAGTCACCTTGATGACGATGGGTCGGGGATCAGGCGTTGGGGCGGGCGGGCGCGAGCACCGGGGACGCCGCGGCGTCCGAGGTCGCGGGGGCGGCGATGCGGGTCGGCGTCGCGGCGGTCGGTGCGTTCATCGAGGAATCCGCCGCGTAGGAGGGGCGGGCGACGACGATGACACCGGCGACACCCAGGGCCTTGAGCACGCTCTTGTGGTTGATGACCATGTCTTTCCTTTGTGTGGGAAGCGTCGCTCCTCCGCCGGTTCTCGCTGAACCGGGCCGAGCGTGCCCACAATGGAACAAACGCGCGGCGTCGAGCCCAGCGGTGCGATCGTGCGCCGGCGTGGCGCGGTGCGGCTGTGCCCGGCGGGTCGGCGTGTGAAGCACGGCCGGTGGATGTTCTGTCAACAGAAGCCGCAAGCCCCCGCGGGCCGATACACAGTGGCCCCCGGGCGGGTTAGCGGACGCGTTCCGCGCCCTGGGCGGGGCCTCGCGGAGTTCCACGGATGGACACCTTCGTCATCGACGGCGGGCGACGGCTCGAGGGCACGCTGGCGATCAACGGCTCGAAGAACGCGGCGCTGCCGCTGGCGGCGGCGGCGTTGCTGTGCGCCGAACCGGTGACGCTCCGCGACGTGCCGAACCTGGCGGACATCTCGAACATGCTCCGGCTGCTCGGGCAGCTGGGGTGTGAGCGCGTGGGGGAGGGCCCGGCGGGCGTGGTCACGCTCCGCACGGTGGATGAGTCGGCCAGCCACGCGCCGTACGACACGGTGCGGACGATGCGAGCCGGGATCTGCGTGCTCGGGCCGATGCTGGCGCGGCGTGGGCAGGCGCGCGTGGCCATGCCGGGCGGGTGCGCGATCGGCGACCGCCCCGTGGACCTGCACGTGCGCGGCCTGGCGGCGATGGGAGCGGACATCACGCTGCGCAACGGGGACATCGTGGCCCGCGCGCCGATGACGCGCGCCGGCCCTCGGCTCAAGGGCGCGCGGATCTTCCTGGGCGGGGCGATGGGCTCGACCGTGCTGGGCACGGCGAACGTGATGTCCGCGGCGACGCTGGCCGAGGGCGTGACGATCATCGAGTCCGCGGCGTGCGAGCCGGAGGTGGTGGACCTGGCGAACCTGCTGACGGCGATGGGCGCGCGGATCAGCGGGGCGGGCTCGCCGCGGATCACCATCGAGGGGGTGCGCGAGCTGCACGGGGCCGACCACCGGGTGATCGCCGACCGGATCGAGGCGGGGACGTACATGGCCGCCGCGGCGATCACGAACGGTGACCTGGTGCTGGAGAACTGTCCGCTCGATGCGCTGATGGCGATGACGCACTGCCTGCACGCGATCGGCGTGCGGATCGCGGTGATGGATGACAGCGACCCGATGCGGGCGCGGGTGCGGGTGACGTGCGACCGCATCCTGAGGCCGGTGGAAGTGACGACGCAGCCGCACCCGGGGTTCCCGACGGACCTGCAGGCGCAGCTGATGGCGCTGCTGTGCCTGGCGGACGGGAACTCCGTGATCACCGAGAAGATTTTCCCCGAGCGGTTCCTGCACGTCGCTGAGTTGGCGCGGATGGGCGCGAGCATCTTCCGCCAGGGGCCGACGGTGGTGATCTCTGGGGTGCGCAAGCTGATCGGGGCGCCGGTGATGGCGAGTGACCTGCGGGCGTCGGCGTGCCTGGTGCTGGCGGGGCTGGCCGCGGAGGGGACGACGGTCGTCAATCGCGTTTATCACCTCGACCGCGGGTACGAGCGGATGGAGGATCGGCTCGCGGCCCTCGGCGCGAGCATCCGCCGCGTCGACGACCGCGAGATGGTCGAGCCGAAGACGCCGGTGGAGGTGATGGCGGGTGGGGCGAAGGTGTAGCGTCGGTCACGCCCGCCGGACTTCGACTTTACCGCCGGGCATGTCCTTGATGGCGTACCCCATCGCGGCCAGTTCATCGCGGATCGCGTCGGATTTCTTGAAGTCCTTCGCGGCGCGGGCGTCGCGGCGTTCGATGAGCTTGGTTTCTACGGCGGGGTTCGGCTCCGCACCGGGCGCGTAGACGCCCAGGCCGGTGTGCGTCGCCGCCGGGCGATCGAGCGCTAGCACGCCCAAGACGGCGTCGAACTCGCGGATGAGGTGGTGTTCCGCGGCACCCGGGTTGGGCGAGTCGGACGACCACGCGTTGAGCGCGCCGATAGCGGCGGCGACATTCAAGTCATCGTGCATCACGTCGACAAAGGCTCGCCGGCACCGCACGGCGCCGGCTTCGTCGCCCGGCGCACCGCGCGCGGCTTCGGCAACGCGCCGCCAGCGCTCGACCATCCGCTGCGAATCCGTCAGCCCCTGGAAGGTGAAGTTCGCGTTGCTCCGGTAGTGCGTGCGGATCAGCTCGAGCCGGATGGCCGCGGGCTCGATGCCCTTGGCGAAGAGGTCGCGCGGGGTGTAGAAGTTCCCCTTGCTCTTGCTCATCTTGTCGCTCTCGACGAGCAGGAAGCGGGCGTGGAACCATGAACGGGCGAACGTGCCCGAGCCCGTGCTGTCCGTGAGCGCGCAGCAGGACTGGGCGATCTCGCATTCGTGGTGCGGGAAGATGTTGTCCTCGCCGCCGGAGTGCAGGTCGATGATCGCCCCGGGCCAGTTGGAATCGGACGTGAGCGGCGGGCCGGTGAGGGCGGCCGGGCCGATGAGGCGGCTCACGCTCATCGCGGTGCACTCGATGTGCCAGCCGGGGTATCCCTCGCCCCACGGGCTGGGCCACTTCATGATGTGGCGCGGGTCCTCTTTCCAGAGCAGGAAGTCGGCGGGGTGTCGTTTCTGCGACTGGTTCGCGGTGCTCACGCGACCGCCCGCGCCGGTGCGGAGTCGGTCGAGCGTGTTGCCGCTGAGCCGCCCGTAGGGCGGGAACTTCTGGACGTCGAAGTACACGACGCGGGCGCCGGGCGAGCCGGCGACATAGGCGCACCCGCGATCGATGAGGCGCGCGATCACGGTGATCATGCCCGCGACGTTCTCGGTGGCGCGCGGCGTGTGCATGACGCGGCGCGGGTCGGTGTCCGCGGCCGCGCTGCCCCCGGCGTCGATGACGACCTTGAGCCCGAGTTTCTCGGCGTCTTCCTTGAAGCGGTGCTCATAGAACCGGGCGATCTGGTAGGGGTCGTTGGGGTTGACCTCGACGCCCGCGGGGAGCTTCCCGGCCTTCTTCGCCTCGGCGATGCGGCGGCCCGCGACGGCCATGCGGTCCTCGCCGGCCTCGCCGCCCTCGGCGTCGTCGGTCATGTGGCCGACGTCCGTGATGTTCATGACGTGAACGACGCTGCGCGGGCCCTTGTGGACTCCGCCCCTGCCGTCGCCCACTTCGCACAAGGGCGACTCAAGCCAGCGTCGCAGCACGTCCGCGGCCAGGAACGACCGGAAGTTGCCGATGTGGGCGTCGTCGTAGACCGTCGGCCCGCAGGAGTAGAAGGTGATTCGTGCGGGATCGGCGGGGGTGAAGTTCTCGAGACGTTTGGTGAGCGTGTTGTAGAGGCGCAGCGGCACGGGGCAATGGTATCGGGGTCTACTCCCTTACCGGCGTGCCGTCGCGCTTGGTCGTGATGATCTCGGCCGCGGGCTCCCCCTCGGGCGGGTCGGGGTCGCGGACTTCGAGGCGCACGCGTGAGACGCGTGTGGGCCCGGCGGCGAGCACGGTGAGCACGGCGGAGCCGATGCGCACGGACTCGCCGACGGTGGGGATGCGTCCGAGCGTGGTGACGACGAGCCCGCCGACGGTGTCGTAATCCTCGCCCTCGGGCAGCTCGACGCCCAGCGTGCGGACGCGATCGTTGGCGTCGAGGATGTAGGCGCGGGCGTCGATCTCGGCGCTGCGGCCGCCCGGGTGCACGCGGACCTCGGCCTGGTCCCCCTCGTCGCTCTCGTACTCGTCGCGGATCTCGCCGAAGACTTCCTCGACGATGTCCTCGAAGGTGACGAGCCCGCTGGTCCCGCCGTATTCGTCGGCGACGAGCGCGATGTGGACCTTTTTTTCGAGCAGTTCGCTCAGCAACTCGCGGATGGTCTTGGTCTCCGGGACGAAGAGGGCGGGGCGGAGGATGGCTTTGAGTTCGAAGGGCTTCTGGGCGCCCTGCGTCCCCGGGCCGGCGAGCCAGCGCATCAGGTCCTTGATGTAGAAGATGCCCGCGATGCTGTCGAGGCTGCCCTCGTACACGGGGATGCGGCTGTGGCGGCTGTGGCGGATGAACTTGGTCAGCTCGCCGAGGTTGTTGGTCAGCTCCAGCGCCTCCATCTCGGTCCGCGGCGTCATGATCTGGACGACGGTCGTGTCTTTGAAGCGGACGACGGCCTCGATCATGTCGCGCTCGGTCTTGCCGAACTGACCTTCCTGGGCGCCCTCTTCGACCACGCTGAGCAGCTCGGCGGTGCGGGCCTCGGCGTCGGTTTCGTCCTGCTTGCCGGCGAGGCGCTTGACGATCTCGTCGAAGAAACGCGCGACGCCGCGCATCGGGGCCTGGACCACATAGAACGCCCGAAGCGGCAACGACCAGACGTAGACGGTGCCCTCGGCCGCGTGGTCCGCGATGCTGTTGGGCAGGAGGAGCCCGAAGACCCAGATGAGGCCCGAGGCGACGGCGACGCCGATCAGGGCGTCGAGCGGCGCCGGGGCGGCCGTGCCGCGCAGGGTTGCGACCCAGTAGACCAGGCCCACGGCGACGGCGAGGTTGCAGAGGATGCGCGGCAGGCCGACCGACGTGGCGTGCCCGTCGGGGTCGTCGAGGATGGCCCGGATGCGGCGCGCGGCGGCGGCGTTCCCGCCGGAGGCGGCGCGCTCCTCAAGGACGGAGCGCGTCATGTTGCGCAGCGACTGGAAGAGTGCGGAGAAGAGCGACCCCAGCACGAGGGCGCCCGCGGCGATCCAGAACCATGCGGTGCCGTTCACCGCGGGGCCTCCCCGGCGGCGCCGCGCGATGGGGCGGCGTAGGTCGGCCCGACGCCGATCGTGGTCAGCACCTCGTCCTCGCGTCGGTGCATGGCCGCGGCGTCGGCCTCGTCGTGGTCGTCGTGACCGAGGCAGTGCAGGAGTCCGTGGACGACGTAGAGCAGCAGTTCGCGCTCGATCGGGTGGTCGCGTTCGGCGGCGTGCCGTGTGGCCTCGTCGAAGCAGATGAGGATGTCGCTGTCGAGGGGGTGGGGTTCGCGGTCGACAGCGGTGGGCGCATCCGCGGCGTAGTCGAACGTCAGGACGTCGGTGGTGCCGGGGACGCCCGCGTAGCGCTCGTGGGCGGCGGCCATGGCGGGGTCGTCCACGACCGCGACGCGGACTTCACCGGCGACGCCCAGTTCGCTCGCCGCGGCGCGGGCCCGGTCGAGCAGCCAGGCCGACGGCGCGGGCCCGAGCCGGCCGGTGCGGTCGGCGACCTCGACGACGGCGGGCTGGGCCGGTCGGTGAGGTGTTCGATCCGTGGTTGGTTCGGCGCGCACCATGATCAGGAACGAGTGTTCGCTCGGGACAAGTCTACCCGGAGCGTTCCGGACAAACCGGTTTGGCGTTGTTTGTTCTGATTCCGATAGGTTTCGGGTGGAGAAGCTGCGCGGTGTCGGGGGATCGAGCGACCTGGCGGATGGTGTTCTCGGGCTCTTGCCGTCGTAGGCCCGGAGCGGCGTCCGTCCACGAAAAAACCGGCGGGTCGGCCCGCCGGTTGGTGGGAACGTGGCCGTGAACGGGCGTCAGGGTTTGGGCTTGGCCTTGTCGTCGCTGGTGCCGTGCGCGTCGTCGGCTGTCCCGGGGCGCTTGTAGACGATCTTCATGGTGAGGAACTCCTTGCCGTCCTCGCCGGGGCAGTACATCTCCATGAAGTGCTCGGTCGGGCTGACGATCTTGAAGACGTTGCGGGCCTTCACGTCCTTGCCCGTCATCGGGTCGGCGAACTCGCCCGTCAGCGTGAAGGTCTTGGTCGGGGCGTCGTAGCTGCCGCGCGTGACCATCAGGCCGGTGCTGAACGAGTCGGTCCAGGTGCCGATGTACTCCTTCCTGACGTTGTCGTAGCCGAAGGCGCCGACGCCGTCGAAGGGCATGCCGGCGAAGTCGCCCTTGAAGTCCTGGTGGAGCCAGCGCCGGCCGAGAACCCAGCGGGTCTTCATCTTGCCCTCGGATTCTTCGGGCTTCATGCCGGGGGCCATCCAGCTTGAGACGGTCGCGTGCCACTCGCCCTCAAAGGCGTTGAGCACGGCGTGCGCGGGCCCCGGATTCGCGGCGGCCATCATCGCCGCCATCATGGGGTCTTCAGCGCCGGGCTGGGCGGGGGCGACGGCCTTGTCCGCGGGCTGGGCCGGTCCCTTGGGTTTGTCCTTGTCCTTGGCGGGCTGGTAGGTTGCGCCGGCGAGCACGCCCGCCGCCGCCATCCCGACGATCCCCGCCGTCACCATCCGCACGTTCATGGGTTCCTCCTGTGTCGTGTTGGACACGTCAACTCCGCGTGCTGCCGATCAATATCCTAACGGCACCAGTTTATCCGCAGCGCGAGCGCGGTCAAGTCGCCGAAAAGGCTGGTCAAAAGGTGCCAAAACCGCTTCAGGCACGGATCGGCACGCGCTCCACGATCGAGAGCCCGAAGGCTTCGAGGCCCGGCAGGTCGGTGGTGTGGTTGGTGAGCAGGCGGAGCTTCTGCAGGCCGAGCGAGCGGAGGATCTGCCCGCCGATGCCGAACTCGCGCTGCGGCATCGGCCCCGAGCCCGGCATCGGCGCGCCGGAGTCGGTGAAGTCGGGCGAGTCGGCGTTGGTCGCGGCGCGTTTGTGGCGCATGAGGCGCTGCGCGAGCCCTTCGCCGACGCCCTCGGAGCGGAGGTAGACGATCGCGCCGCGCCCGGCGCGCTGCACGGCGTCCATCGAAGCGCGCAGCGTCCGGCCCGTCGGTCCTTCGGGTGAGGATTCGACGTCGTCGAAGATGTCGCCCAGGACGTGGCGGCGGTGCATGCGCACGAGGGTCGGCTCGGCGGACTCGATCACCCGCCCCGACCCGTCGAGCGCTCCGACGCCGCCGGTCGTGAGGACGAGGTGGGGGAGGGGATCGACCAGGCTCTCGAAGGCGAAGAGGGTGAACTCGCCCGCGGCCGTGCGGACCCTGGAACCGGCGAGGGGGGGGACGCGCTTGACGAGCGACTCGCGGGCGAGGCGGTGCTGGATGACCTGGGCGACCGAGGCCATCTTCAGCCCGTGGCGTGCGGCGATGGATTCGAGGTCGGGCAGGCGGGCCATCTCCCCGTCGTCGCGCATGATCTCGATGATGGCGGCGGCCGGGTAGAGCCCGGCGAGTCGGCAGAGGTCCAACGAGCCCTCGGTCTGCCCGGTGCGGACGAGCGTGCCGCCGTCGCGCGAGCGGAGCGGGTTGATGTGCCCGGGGCGCACGAAGTCTTCGGGGCCGAAGGCGGGGTCGATCGCCATGCGGATGGCGCGGGCCCGTTCCTTGGCCGAGACGCCGGTGGTGAACCCGTGCTTCGGGTGCCCGTCGATGCTGACGGTGAAGGCGGTGCCGCGCATGGTGGTGTTGACCGCGGACTGGGGGTGGAGCTCGAGGCGGTCGCAGTCGGCCTCCGTGAGCGAGAGGCAGAGGTAGCCGCGGGCGACGGAGAGCATGAAGGTGATCGCCTCGGGGGTGACGAAGGATGCGGGCAGAACGAGGTCCCCCTCGTTTTCGCGGCGCTCGTCGTCGGTGAGGATGACCATCCGCCCGGCGCGGAGGTCGTCGAGGATGTCGGGGATGGGGGAGAACACGGGGCGGCATTATTGAGGCGCGGGCGGGGTGGGGCGCGGCGCGTGCCGGCGCGCTGTGGTACGCTCGCGCGCGTGCTGCTGTACGGAACCCTCGCCCTGTGCGCGATCACGGTCGCCCTGCTGGTGTACCGCTACGACCTCTACGACCGCGAGCCGGTGGTGATGCTGCTCCTGGCGGCCCTGCTCGGGGCGGGTGCGATGCACCTGGCGGGGCGCGTGCAGGTCTTCGGGCTGCTGCGGCTGGGCGAGGACGCGATTGCGAACCACTGGGTCGTGTCCACGCTCGCCGGCACGCTCGAGGAGCTGGCGAAGCTGCTTGTGGTGCTGATCTTCGCGGGGTTCCTCCGGCGGTTCTTCAACGACCCGATCGACGGGCTGATCTACGGATCGTTCGCGGGGCTGGGGTGCGCGGTCGAGGAATCGATCGGCGTGCTGGATCGGCTCGAGCCCGGCGAGGGGCTCCCGCCGCAGGAGGTCGTCCGCCAGCTCGGGCACATGGTGATGGGCGGGATCGGGGGGTTCGGCGTCGGGCGGCTGCACCGGCGTTCGGGGTCGTCGCCCTACCCGAGGGAGCGCGGGGCGGCGGGTGTGATCGGGATGATCGCCGGGTGCTACGCCGTGGCCGTCGCGCTGCACTTCGCGTGGGACGTGGTGGCGCTCCCGGCCAATGACAGCGGGGCGATGACGACGCGGCAGCGGGCGATTGCCGTGGCGACGATGGTGGCGGGGCTCGCGGTCTACGGGTGGATGGTGGGGGTCGGTTCGCGCCGGTCGGCGCTGGTGTTCGGCGGCGAGCGCCCGCGCGGGCTGTGGGGGTGGCCGTTTACGGGGCGCGCGGCAACCCGTTGATCCGGCGCGCGCCGGTCTCAGCGCAGCCCGTACTCCTTCAGCTTGCGGTAGAGCGTGCGTTCGCCGATGCCCAGCAGCCGCGCGGCGTGCTCGCGGTTGCCGCCGGTGAGGCGGAGCGTTTCGCGGATGGCACGTTTTTCGATCTGCTCGAGGCTGGTGCCGGCGAGAGAGGCCGGGCCCGGCCCGGCGCGCAATGCGGCGGGATCGCCGTTGGCGTCGGCATCCGGGTCGTCGTCCACGCGGATGTCGTCGGGGATGTGGCGCACGTCGAGGACGACGGGCGCGGCGGCGTCGCGCTGCTCTCCCATCGCGGTGACGACCATGTTCTGGACGACGTTGAGGAGCTGGCGCACGTTGCCGGGCCAGGAGTAGGCGGTGAGGCGCATCATCGCGGCGTCGGTGATGTCGGGGATGGCGGCGGGCGGTCCGCCGCCGGTCATGCCGGCCGCCCGGGTGATCGCGTGGCGGACGATCCTGGGGATGTCCTCGCGGCGTTCGCGCAGGGGCGGGAGGTGGATGAGCGAGCCCTGGACGCGGAACAAGAGGTCTTCGCGGAACCGGCCCCTGGCGACGAGCGCCTTGACGTCCTGGTTGGTCGCGCTGACGAGGCGCACGTCGGTTTTCCGCGGCTCGTTGCTGCCGAGGCGGACGATGTCGCCCGTTTCCAGCACGCGGAGCAGTTTGGCCTGCATGGCGAGCGGCATGTCCCCGATCTCGTCGAGGAAGAGCGTTCCGCCGGTGGCGTACTCGAAGACGCCCTCGCGGTCCTTCTCGGCGCCCGTGAAGGCGCCGCGGACGTGCCCGAAGAGCTGGTCTTCGAGGAGGTGTTCGGCCTCGGCGGCGCAGTTGAGGGCGACGAAGCGCTTGGCGGCGCGCGGGCTGTTGCGGTGGATCGCCTGGGCGATCAGCTCCTTGCCGGTGCCGCTCTGCCCGGTGATGAGGACGGGGAGGGTGCTGGGGGCGACGGTCTTCACCGTGCGCAGGATGCGCCGCATGGGTTCGGAGCCCGCGACGATCCCCGCGAATCCCTCGTGCTGGACGAGGTCGCTCATGGGGCCCGACTCGTGGCGCAGCAGCACGGTCTCGGCGGCGCGGTTGACGAGGTTGCGGAAGACCTCGAGGTCGAGCGGCTTCTCGATGAAGTCGTACGCGCCGTGTTTGAACGCGGCCCGGGCGGTCGGGACGTCGCCGTGGGCGGTGACCATGATGGTCTCGGCGTGGGGCTGGAGTCGACGGGCCGCTTCGAGGATCTTGATCCCCGCGTCCGACCCGTCGGCGGACACGCCGTCGTTCCCCGCCGAGTTAGGCATCCGAAGGTCGGTGACGATGACGTCGAAGGCGCCGTGGCGGAGTTCGTCGAGGGCGGGGCCGACGGCGTTGACGATGGTGCAGACGTGCCCGGGCTTGCGCAGGGCGTCGGCCATGACGTCCGCGTGGTCGGGCTCGTCGTCCACGATCAGGACCTGGGCGGTCAGTTTCTCCGAGGCGTCGGGCATGGACGGGAGTTTAGAGAGCAGGGGGAGAGCGAAACAGCGAGGCAGCGAGACAGAGGGTGGATTCGCAAGTCGCGGGCGGGGGTCTGTCGATAACGCCGCAAGGCCACGCGGGAGGCGAGCCGTGCGACGTCCGGGATGCAGTCTGTGGTTGACGGCGGCGGCACTCGCAGCGGGATGCGGGTCGGGCCCGCCCCGATATCAGGTGCGGGTCAACACGGGCCTGAACACGATTCTGTCCGATCGCCCGCCGCCGGCGACGGTCGCGAAGGCCCCGCCGAAGGCGATCCCGCCCGACCCCTTCGAGAAGTCCGACCTGGGGGACATGCTCCGTCGGCAGGCGATCGACACGCAGCGGATTCTCGATGACCTGAACAAGCCCGCGCCGCCGGCCGATCAGGCGACGACGGTGGGCGCGTCGGCGCCGTTGGGGACCAATCGCCCTGCGCCGAGGGTCGAGGTCGAGGCGGCCGCGGTGGAGGCGTCGGTGTTGCCGCCCGCTCCCGTGCCGCCGCCCGCGCCGGCCGAGCCGATGGTGACGAACGCGGCGCCGATCGAGAAGCCGCTGGCGGAGCGGCTCGACGCGGCGTCGATCGTGCTGCTGGACCTGCTGCGCGACAAGGCGGCCCGGACGCCGGACATGGCGACGCTGCTGGCGCTGGCGGCGATGGAGGCGGTACGCCCGGGCTCGACGCCGGGCCTGCCCCTGCCGCCCGACGCCACGGGCTCGGCGCTGACGCCGGTTCAGGCCGCGGTGGTCGAGGCGTACCGCGAGGCCTCGGAAGCGCTCGCCCGGGCGGCCGCGAAAGATGGTGAGGGCGTCGAGGGGAGCGACCTTGCGGACGTGCTGGGCGGGGTCGCGGCGAAGGTGGCGGGCGGGCAGCCGCTGCGGATCCGCGATGCGCAGCTGTGCTCACGGGTCCGCGGGTTCGGCCAGTTCACGGCCTTCGGGGACGGCGGCACGTCCCGGTTCATGGCGGGGCGCGCCCAGCGCGTGATCGTGTACGTCGAGATCGACCGCTTCGCGCACCGCGAGGTGAGCGCGGGCGACGCGGCGGCGCTGAGCGAGCCGGGCGGTCGGTGGGCCGTGGAGATCTCGCAGGAGATCAATCTGTACAGCGACGCCGGGAACCTGCTGGTGCTGCGCCGCCCGCCCGAGCGTGTGCTGGAGTCCGCGCGGGTGAAGCGGCGCGATTTCTACCTGGTGACCGAGGTGACGCTCCCGGGGACGCTGGCGGCCGGGCGGTACAACTTCAAGGTGACGGTGCGCGACGCGACGAGCGGGGCGGTCGCGGAGCGCGTGATCCCCGTCGAGGTCGTCGCGGACGCGGCGCTGACACGCGGCGGTCGCTGACCCGGCGATCCATGCCATTCCGGCAGCCCGCCCGTTTCGGGCACCCGCTCGACCGCCGAATCGGGTGCGTGCGGGTGATGCGGCCCCGCCCGGGCGTCCGTCGGGTGGGTCGGGGCGGAATCCATAACTGGCACGGCCCGTGCTGCCGATGAGAGGGTTTCGCGCGGCGGCGCGAGGGCGAGCTCCCAGGGGAGCGGGAGGCCCGAGCGGCCGGCGCAACACGCGGCTCCGCCGGGAGTTGGATGGGGTTGTCAGAGTGTGAAGACGGCGTCCGGGGCGAGACATCGGGTGGACGAGTCCCAAGAATGGAGCATCCGCTCCGCTCCGGGAGCGAACGGGCCTGACGGAAGCCCGTAGTAAAGCAGGAAGGGCTCACGATGTTCGAGCGTTTCACAGACCGTGCCCGCAAGGTGATGGCCCTGGCCAACCAGGAGGCCCAGCGGTTCAACCACGAGTACATCGGGACCGAGCACATCCTGCTCGGGCTCGTGAAGGAAGGCTCCGGGGTCGGGGCCAACGTGCTCAAGAACCTCGACGTGGACCTGCGCAAGGTGCGTCTGGAGGTCGAGAAGCTCGTGAAGGCCGGGCCCGAGATGGTGACGATGGGCAAGCTGCCGCAGACCCCGCGGGCGAAAAAGGTCATCGAGTACGCCATCGAAGAGGCGCGGAACCTCAACCACAACTACGTCGGCACCGAGCACCTGCTGCTGGGGCTGCTGCGCGAGCACGACGGTGTGGCGGCCCAGGTGCTGCGCAATCTCGGCCTGAAGCTCGAAGAGGTCCGCGAGGAAGTGCTGAACCTGCTCGGGGCGAGCCCCGAGGCGGCCGAGGGCGGCGGCGGCGAGGCCGTCGGCGGCGGCGTGCAGGGCTCGGGCGGGGGCGGCGGCGGACAGGGCCAGGCCGAGGGCGGGCGCAAGGGCAAGTCCAAGACGCCGGCGCTCGACTCATTCGGGCGCGACCTGACCGAGCTGGCCAAGGAGGGCACGCTGGACCCCGTGATCGGGCGCGCCACGGAGATCGAGCGGCTGGTGCAGGTTCTGTGCCGGCGCACCAAGAACAACCCGGTGCTGCTGGGCGAGGCGGGCGTCGGCAAGACGGCGATCGTCGAGGGCATGGCCCAGCGGATCATCGGCGGCGACGTGCCGGAGATCCTCCACGACCGGCGGATCGTGGTGCTCGACCTGGCGATGATGGTCGCGGGCACGAAGTACCGCGGGCAGTTCGAGGAGCGGATCAAGGCGGTGATGAACGAGGTGCGGCGGGCCAAGAACGTCATCCTGTTCATCGACGAGCTGCACACGCTGGTCGGAGCGGGCGGGGCGGAGGGCGCGATCGACGCGTCCAACGTGCTCAAGCCGGCGCTGGCCCGCGGCGAGATCCAGTGCATCGGCGCGACGACGTTCGACGAGTACCGCAAGTACATCGAGAAGGACGCGGCCCTGGCGCGGCGCTTCCAGTCCATCACCGTGGACCCGCCGAGCGAGGAGCAGACCGTCGAGATCATCAAGGGCCTGCGCGACCGCTACGAGCAGCACCACCGCGTGAAGATCACCGACGCGGCGGTGCGGGCGGCGGTGGACCTCTCCGGGCGGTACATCACCGGGCGGGTGCAGCCCGACAAGTCGATCGACGTGATCGACGAGGCGGGGGCGCGGGTGCGCATCAAGAGCATGAGCAAGCCGCCGAACCTGGCGGACCTCGAGGCCCAGATCGAGAAGCTCTCGGTCGAGAAGGACGACGCCGTGAAGGGCGCCGACTACGAGAAGGCCGCGGAGCTGCGCGACAAGGCCGAGCAGATGAAGAAGCAGAAGGAGGAGATCCAGCGGCAGTGGCGCGAGCGCTCCAAGGAGGTGGACGGCACGGTGGACGAGGAGGTCGTCGCCGAGGTCGTCAGCAAGATGACGGGCGTCCCGCTCCAGCGGCTGGAGAAGGGCGAGGCCCAGCGCCTGCTCGAGCTGGAAAAGGAGTTGCACAAGAAGGTCATCAGCCAGGAGGACGCGATCAAGGCCGTGTCCAAGAGCATCCGGCGCGCCCGGGCGGGCCTCAAGGACCCCAAGCGCCCCATGGGCAGCTTCATCTTCTGCGGGCCCACGGGCGTCGGCAAGACGCTGCTGGCCAAGGCCCTGGCGGAGTTCATGTTCGGGGACGAGGAGGCGCTCCTGCACCTGGACATGAGCGAGTACATGGAGAAGCACAACGTCAGCCGGCTCGTCGGCGCGCCCCCGGGGTATGTCGGGTACGAGGAGGGCGGGCAGCTCACCGAGCGCATCCGCCGCCGGCCCTACGCGGTGATCCTGCTCGACGAGGTCGAGAAGGCCCATCCGGACGTCTTCAACATGCTCCTGCAGATCATGGAGGAAGGCCGCCTCACCGACTCGTTCGGCCGCAACGTGGACTTCCGCAACACCATCATGATCATGACGTCCAACATCGGGGCGGACCTGATCAAGGGCGGCGGCGGGTTCGGGTTCGCCAAGCGGACGAGCGAAGCCGACTTCGACAACATCAAATCGATCCTGAACAAGGAAATTGAGCGGTTCTTCCGCCCCGAGTTCATCAACCGCCTGGACGAGGTGATCGTCTTCCGCCCGCTGAACAAGGACGACCTCGTGCAGATCATCGAGTACGAGGTGGGCAAGGTGTCCAAGCGGCTCTCCAGCCGCGGGCTGACGTTCGAGCTCGACCAGGCCGCCAAGGACTTCCTGATCGAGAAGGGGTTCAACCCGGATTACGGGGCGCGCCCGCTGCGCCGCGCGATCGGCACGTACGTCGAGGACCCGCTCTCCGAGATGCTGCTCTCGGGCGACTTCTCCGACAAGGCGACGATCCGCGTGACCCGCAAGGACGGCCCGGACGGCAAGCCCGCCGAGCACCTGTACTTCCAGGCCAGCGACGCGCAGCCCAAGCCCGAGGCCACGCCCGAGGGCAAGGCGGAAGGGGATAAGCCCCTGCCCGCGGCGGCGGGCAAGTCATCCTGACGCCCGGTGAGCAGCGCAGGCTTCAGGCGGCCCCGACCCCGGTGGGGGCCGCTTTCGTCCGCGCTACCGCCATCCGACGACGCGCGCCGGCGTGCCGCTCAGGGATCGTGTGTTGACGTCCGCGGTCAGGTTCGCCTTGCTCCCGCCGGTCGCGGTCACGCGGTAGATGTCCTGGCGGGCGTCGTTGAGCACGGACCCGGCGTGGTTGTACAGCAGGTGGCTGCCGGTGGGGGACCAGACCGGGTTCTGGATGTGGACGCCTTGACCCGCGGGCTTGGCGATCGCCTTCTGGCCGCTCCCGTCGGGGTTGATGGTCGAGACGCCCCCGCCGAACGCGGCGTGCATGAACGCGATCTTCGTCCCGGCCGGCGACCAGACGGGCGCGGACGCGGGAACGGAGGTCGGCAGCAGCACGGACTGACCGCTCGACACGCTCGCGATGAAGAGTTGATTCGCGCCGGACGGCGTGGCGTGCAGCGCCATCTGCGCCCCCGAGGGAGACCAGTCGTGGCTCTGAATCGCCGGCCGCGCGTTGACGATGGTGCACGGAACGAGCGGCGACGCGGGCTGGGCGATCATCCCGACCACGTTCCCGGCTGCCTCGTACGACAGGGTTCCCGCGTACACCCCGCCGTCCACCAGCACGCCCCCCATCCACCGCGCGGCGACCCACGAGACCTGCGCATCTCCGGGGGACCATCCGACGTACCCGCGCCCGGACGTGAACAGTTGGAGATCCGCCTGATCCGTCAGTTGACGGGTGAACGCTTCATTCCCGTCGGCGCGCACCGCGAAGACCTCCTGGCGCGGGCTCCCGTCCGGGTAGAACTCGCCCGCGATGTTGCGCACCTGGAGGAACCAGCGCAGCCCGGCGTGCGGCCCGCGGCTCGGTTCGCCCGAGACTCCCGGCGGCAGGGTCGCCTTGCCGCTCCCGTCGGAGTTCATGGTGCAGGGAACGCCGCCGAGTGTGAAGTAGATGGTTCCGCCGCCGGTGCCGCCGGTGCCGCCGGTGCCGCCGGGCTGGCCGTGCGCGGCAGTGAGCGGGACGAGGACCGCCGAGATCGCGGCGGTGAGCAGGCTGAAGAGTCCGAGTCGGGGACAGTGCATGACGAGTCTCCTGGGGGTGTGCGGGCGTACTGATAGCGGCGGCTGCCGACCGGAGGTGTCCCGTGATGACTACCGGCACCCGAGGACGAACGCACTTTGCAGACATCCAAAATCGGCGACGGTCAGCGCACCGTCGGTGTTACAGTCGGCGTACATGTCGCCGAGTACAAACTTGGTCTGGAAGCACCCGAAGTCCGCCACGGTCAGTTGACAGTCGTGGTTGCAGTCCGGGTAGCAGCCGGACGTGTTCAGGAGCACCGAGACGCTGCTGTTCTGGGGCCAGCTGCCATTGATGAAAGAAGCGGCCACGTCCACCTGGCCGTCGGCGTTAAAGTCCCCTGCGGCGACGTCACCCGGAAACTGGAGGCCCACCTCGAAGAACACCGCCGCCCGGAACGTGCCGTCGCCGTTGCCCACCAGGACCGAGACTCGGCCGTAGAGGCCCGCTGCAGCCAAGTCGGGCCTGCCGTCGGCGTTGAAGTCGCCGACCGCGATCCGGAGGGTGCCATTGCCCCTGGGGACGGCGAAGTGGACCGCGGGCTGGAACGTGCCGTTCCCGTTCCCCAGGAGAATTGACGCCTTGCCTTGAGAACCGGAGACAGACCCTACCGCCAAGTCACGCTTCCCGTCGGCGTTGAAATCGCTCACACCGAGCGCGGTCGGTTCCCCGCCGGTCACGTAGAGAACCGCGGGCTGAAACGTGCCGTTGCCGTTCCCGAGCAGCACGAAGACGCCGCTCGCGTCCGTGTTGGTCACAGCGATATCCGCTTTGCCGTCGGAGTTGAAGTCATCGATGCCGATCTCCCAGAACTGGCCGCTGCTCGTGGTGGGGTAGCCGACCGCCGCTTGGAACGTTCCGTTTCCGTTGCCCAGCAGGATGTAAAAGCCGTCGACACCCGCCCCGAACGAGTTGGAGCCGCTGGCAGCGAGGTCCGGCTTTCCATCGCCGTTGAACTCGCCCACCGCGATGCAGAGCAGGTAGATAAGAGGGATGGGATAGTCCAGCGCCGCCTGAAACGTACCGTTGCCGTTCCCCAGCAGCACGGAGACGCTGCCGTCGTTCGCGACAGCCAAGTCGGCCTTGGCGTCGGCGTTGAAGTCGCCGACCGCGACGGCAAACGGTCCCTCACCCGCCGCGTAGCTGCCCGCCCACTGCAACGTGCCCCCGGGATTGCCCAGCAGAATGACGACGTTGCCCGGGAAGGGGCCTACGTTGGCCACGGCCAGATCGGGCCTGCCGTCGGCGTTGAGATCGCCCACGGCCAGGCCCAGGGATTGGGTCCCTGCCGGGTAGTTGGCCGCCGGGGCGAAGGACGGCGGGCATTGGGCCTGCACCGCGGCCGCCGCGGCCAGGATCGCTATCCCGGCCGCTGCGCGCCCGCGCGACAGGAGAAGAACGAATGAGTTGTTCCTGAGGCTCATGAGTCGTCTCCGGTGCCGCAGCGGCGTCCTATCCCTAGCGCGTCAACCAGGTGATCGGAGCGCGGCCAAAGAAGGAGAAAGAGAGCGGATTGTGCACATTCCGCCTCGATGCCGACGCCAGAGTACCCACGTTCGCGGCCTTACCCTCAGAATCCCGCGTGGGCCAGCCAGACCGAGAGTCCGGCGGTTCGGAACGGTGCCCATGGTGGTACAGTGGCGTCGGAGCTCCATGCAAGAGGATGCCACTGTCATTCTCGAACGGCTGGTGCGTCGCGAACCCAACGCCGCCGACGCACTTCTCCCGCTGGTCTACGACGAGCTGCGGGCCCTGGCCGAGAAGAAGCTCCGGGGGGAGCCGCCGGAGGCCACCCTCCGGCCCACGTCGCTGGTGCACGAGGCGTACCTGAAGCTGGTGGATCAGACGCGCGTCGATTGGAAAGGGCGGGCCCACTTCCTCGGGGTCGCCGCCACGCTGATGCGGCGGACCGTCATCGAGCACGCCCGGGGGCGCGGGCGTCGGAAGCGCGGCGGGGGCTGGCGCCGCATCACGCTCAGCGACGCCGTCGCGATCACGACCAAGCCCGAGGTGGACCTGCTGGAGCTCGACGAGGCCCTGACGCGGCTGGCGGCCGCGTATCCGCGTGAGGCCCGCGTGGTCGAGCTCCGGGTGTTCGCGGGGATGACGATCGACGAGACGGCGGAGGCGATCGGCATCTCGCCGCGGGCCGTGGATGAGGACTGGGCGATCGCCAAGGCCTGGCTGCGCCGCGAGCTGCGCGAGGAGGGGTCGTGACACCTGAACGGGTCAAGAGCGTGTTCCTCGGGGCACGGACGTTGAATGCGCCGGATCGGGAGTCGTACCTGGACGCCGCGTGCGGGACCGACAGGGCCCTGCGCGTCGAGGTGCTGTCCCTGCTCGATTCCGATACCGACGATCGGGCCCTGGACACGCGGGAGATGCAGTCGGCGGCCCAGAGCCTGGCCGCGGTGGTCACGGGCGACGTCGGCACGCCCGCGGGACACCCCGTGCGCATCGGGCCGTACGCGATCCGCGCCGTGCTGGGCACGGGGGGCATGGGAGTCGTGTACCTGGCCGAGCAGGAGCGCCCGCGCCGCCAGGTGGCCCTGAAGGTCCTGCGGGTCGGGGCGGCCTCGCCCGCGGCGCTGCGGAGGTTCGAGCACGAGGGCCAGATGCTGGCGCGTCTCAACCACCCGGGCATCGCGCAGATCCACGACGCGGGGACCGCCGATTCCGGCCAGGGCGAGCAGCCGTACGTCGCGATGGAGCTGATCAAGGGCCGTTCGCTCACGGCCTTCGGCCGGACGCTCATCACGCGCGAACGCGTCGAGCTGTTCCTGAAGGTCTGCGAGGCGGTTCAGCACGCCCACTTCAACGGCGTGATCCACCGCGACCTGAAGCCCGCCAACATCCTCGTGAACGCCGAGGGGCAGCCGAAGGTGCTGGACTTCGGCGTCGCCCGGCTGACCGAGCCGCAGGCCGGCGCGACGATGCACACCGAGCCGGGGGTGCTCGTCGGAACGCTGAACTACATGAGCCCGGAGCAGGTCGCGGGAGGCTCGGCCCCGCTCGACACCCGATCCGACGTGTACGCGCTGGGGGTGATCCTCTATGAGTTGCTGGCGGGGCGACTCCCGTACGAGGTGAACGCGCGCGCGATCGCCGAGTCCGCCCGGATCATCAGCGAGCAGGATCCCGCCCCGCTCTCCACGGTCAGCCGCGTGCTCCGGGGTGATCTGGAGACGATCTGCGCCAAGGCGCTGGAGAAGGACCCGGACCGCCGGTACCAGTCCGCGGCGGCGCTGGCCGAGGACCTGCGCCGATACCTGGGCGATGAGCCGATCGTGGCCCGCCCGGCGACCACGCTGTACCAGCTCCGCAAGTTCGCGCGCCGGAACAAGGCGCTGGTGGGCGGTGTCGCGGCTGTCTTCGTCGTGCTGGTCGCGGGGATCATCGCGACGACGGCCCAGACGGTCGTTGCCATCGGTCAGCGCGACCGGGCCGAGGAAGCGGAGCAGCTGGCCGCGACCCGCCTAACTGACGCCGATGCGGCCGGCAAGCGGGCGCGCACGGAGGCGGACACGGCGAACGCCATTCTCGATTTCCTGAACAGCAGGCTGCTGTCGTCCGCGGACCCGGCCAACGCACGGGGGCGGGATGTCACGATCCGCGAGGCCCTTGACACGGCGTCGGCGTCGGTCGACGAGGCGTTCGGCGACCGCCCGGAG
The DNA here is from genome assembly GCA_046153875.1 of Phycisphaerales bacterium. GTDB lineage: Bacteria > Planctomycetota > Phycisphaerae > Phycisphaerales > UBA1924 > JBJXFE01. Next base: position 3,860 of record JBJXFE010000042.1, on the reverse strand, counting down.
GTCGAAGCAGCGGTCCGGCAGACGCTGGGGAACACATACCGTGGCTTAGGCGAGTACGGGCCGGCGCGGGCCCACTTGGAAGCCGCGGTGGCGCTCTGGCGCCGCGAGCGCGGCGACGAAGACCTCGCGACTCTCGGCACGCTCCGGAACCTGGCCGAGCTGGAGCGATCCGAGTCCCGGTGGGACGAGGCGGTGGCGATTCTCGAACCGGTGATCGCCGCCCTCGAGCGCGTGTCGGGCCCCGAGTCGCGGGAAGTCCTGTCCGCGAAGAAGCTCCTGGCCAGCGTGTACGGCGATCAGAGCCGGCTGCCCGAGGCCGAACGGCTGATGAGCGAGGTGTACGCAACCGCGCGCCGCGTGCTTCAACCCGATGACCCGGAGCTCAGGGGGACCATGACGAACCTGGCGGCGATCTACCGCGAAATGGGGCGGGTGGACTGTGCGGAGCCGCTCTGGCGGGAGGTCCACGAAATGGACCGCCGCAACGGCGACGAGGATACCCCCTCGGCGTTGACGGTCCTGAACAACCTCGGGATCGTCGCGGCCGCGCAGGGGCGGCTCGCCGACGCCGCCGAGATCATCGAGCAAGTGCTCGAAGGCAAGCGCCGCGTGCAGGGTCCGAACCATCCCGAGACGCTCCTGATGATGGTCAATCTCGGGGGTGTCTACAACGAGCTGGCCCGCTTCAACGAGGCCGACCCGCTGCTCCGCGACGCGATCGAGGGGCTGCTCGATGTGCTCGGCGAAAGCAACCCGAACGTCGGGCACGCGATGGGCCTACGGGTGCAGACGCTCAACAAGAGCGGGCGATTCGCCGAAGCCGAACCCGTCGCGGGGCGCGCCACGGCGATCTTCCGTGCAACAGTCGGCCCCGACGATGAGCGCACGTTGAGCGCGATGAACGGTCAGGCCGTCGCCCGGCGCGAGACGGGCGACCTGGACGGGGCCGCCGCCCTGTTCCAGGAGATCATCGACTCCGACCGTCACCGGAACGACACGGGCCCGCGGTCGCTGCAGGTGCGCGCGGGCCTGGGCATGGTCCGCGCCGCGCAGGGTCGGTGGGAGGAGGCCGAGCCCCTGCTCAGCGAGAGCCTCGACGCGATGCATGGCGGAGCGCGCCCCCGGTCCACAGCGACCGTCCTGTTCATGAGCGCGCTCGCGGACGCCCGCGTCCATCTGGGCCGGACGGCGGAGGGCGATGCGCTCTTCGCTGAGACGGCCGAGATCTGCCGGTCGGGCGTCGGGCCCGACAGGCTGGCCGGGCGTGCCCTCGCGGCCTGCGCCGCGCGCCTGCGCGACACGGGGCGCACGCAGGAGGCCGAGTCGACCTGGCGGGATGCCCACACCATGATGGTGCGCGCCTGGGGCGCAGACCACCCGGCCTCACGGAAGATCGCGGCCGATCTCGGCGCGCTCTACGAACAGCTGGGAAGGACGGAAGATGCCGCGACGTGGCGGGACGCGGCGCGATGACCAGGCGTCGCCCGTGCGGGCTGTTCCGCGGTCGGACTCCGCGCTGCCGGCACCTCCGCCGTGCCAGGCTGAGAGGACATCCGCGGTCGACAAGCCCGCGCCCGCGGCCGCGGGGTCGAACTGACGGGTCTGTTTGGCGGCGCGCGGCGGGTGTGAATTGTGCACGTCGCGGGGCGCGGTCAGCGTCCCGCAATGCCCATGGCGATCAGCGCGGGCACGACCAGCCACGCCAGACCTTTGATCAGGAAGAAAAGGAACGCGGCCGCGCCCAGCCGGCGGCCCCACTTGGGCACGGGGCAGCGCGCCGGGGCCGGCGCGTCGGCGGCGTCGGACGGGACCTGGACCGTGGTGCGGCGTTCGTTCACGCGGCGGCTCCCGAGTGTCGATGGGACAGTAGGAGGCGGCGGGCGGATGGTCGCTCCCGGGGGCGAGGGCGGGCGGGCGGCCCGTCAGTTGTCATCGCCCCGATGCGCGATCGGTGACACGCGAGACCGGGTGCGGAGCCGCGGCCGCACGGTCTGTATAGTCTCGACCCACGAACCGGGGCCTTATTGATGCGTTACGCGATGATCATGGCGGGCGGAGCGGGCACGCGGCTGTGGCCCATGAGCCGCCTGGACCGCCCCAAGCAGCTCATCAAGTTCATCGAGCCCACGGGGAACCACGGCGCGGCGGTCTCGCTCCTCGACCTGGCCGCGGGGCGCCTCGAAGGCATGATCCCGCCCGAGCGACGCTTCATCTGCACGGCCGAGGGGTACCGCGGGGCGATCCGCGCGGCCCTGCCCGAGTTCAGCGACGACCGCATCCTCGGCGAGCCGGTGGGGCGCGACACGGTGAACGCGGTGGGTTTCGCGGCGGCCGTGTTCCAGAAGCTCGACAGCGACGCGGTGTTCTGCGTGCTGACGGCCGACCACATCATCGAACCGGTGGGGAAGTTTCAGGAGCTGATGGACCTGGGGTTTCGGCTCGTGGAGGCGGACCCGAACCGGCTCGTCACGTTCAGCATCAAGCCGACGCACGCGGCGACGGGGTTCGGGTATGTCGAGCGCGGCACACCGATCATCGAGGTGCCGGGGTCGAGCGGGCTGGCGTACAAGGTCGCGCGGTTCGTCGAGAAGCCCGACCTGCCACGGGCGCAGGCGTACGTGCAGAGCGGCGTCTTCGGGTGGAACAGCGGGATGTTCGTTTGGAAGGCCGCGACGGTGATGGAGTGCCTCAAGCGCTTCAAGCCCGAGAGCCACGAGGGGCTCGTGAAGATCCAGGAGGCGTGGGGCACGGACCGCCAGGCCGCGGTGCTCGCGGAGGTCTACCCGACGCTCCCGAAGATCAGCGTGGACTACGCGATCATGGAACCGGCGACGAAGGCCAAGGGCCAGGTCGGCGGGCCGGACCGGCCGTTCACGGTGGCGACGGTGCTGATGGACCTGAAATGGCTCGACGTGGGGTCATGGCCCAGCTACGGCGACACGCTCCCGCCTGACGGATCAAAGAACCGCACGGCGGGGGCAGGCCCGGCGGTGCTGGTCAACGGCGGCTCAAACCTCGTGGTGAACGCCGTGCCGGGGCATACGCTGGCGCTGCTGGGGTGCCAGGACCTGATCGTAGTTCACACCGAGGACGCGACGCTGATTATGCCGCGCGAGAAGGCCGAGCAGCTCAAGGAGCTGCACGCGAGGGTGGACGAGAAACTCAGATAGAATGGCGTCGTGAGGCGGCGCCGGTTCATGCTCGCGGTTGCGTGTTTGCTGATCAGCGCAGGCACGGCAATCGTGATTGCCTGGGTCGGCTACAACGGGCGATTCGGCCGGGTCGTGAGCGAAAAATGGGAGTACACGGCGCCATCGGGCGCGACATGGCGGCTAAGCACCACGAAGTCTTGGACGCTCGAGACCATCGGGCTCCAGTGCGTCGCTCGCGAGCCGGCCGCCACCCTCGACGCCGTCGGTACCGACGTTAAGCATGTACACGAACATCTGATTCGCAACCGCCTTCCATCTTGGAACCGATGGCGCGAGCATGTGGATTCACAGGCGCGACAACTTCGCGGCGTCTCAGGTGTGACGAGTTGGGGGTTCTATGCGGCCGGATGGCCTCTGCGATGCCTGAGGGGGGGCGTGTGGCTCTCGCACGATCCCAACACGATTCCCGATCGATGGGGGCTGGTATACGTGAACTTGCCCGTCCGGGGTCCAGCGTGGCTCCCGATCCTCCCGGTGTGGTCTGGTCTAATCGTGAACACGATCGTCTTCGCGATCGTCTGGGCTAGAGCCTATCCCAGAACCTGTTTGAGCAGGAGGAGGGTGCAGCCGAGGTGCAGGAAGCCCTGGAACATCGCGGTGGACTTCTCGTAGCGGATGCACAGGCGGCGGAAGTTCTGGATCCACGAG